>JBBSEX010000002.1:0-502668 GCA_038239345.1 Bryobacterales bacterium | reverse complement strand
TGGATGTTCGCTAATTTTCTGGGCGAGCTCCTGAGCCATGCGAACGTGGATGCGGATCCGCTCGGCTATGCCCTCATGACCGAAGTAGCGCATCACAAACCAAAGTTTCAGGGCGCGGAATCGCCGGCCCAGCTGCAAGCCGTACTCGGAATAGTTCAGCGCCCGGGGGTGACCCTGTGTTTCCAGATAAGCGGGCGTTAACGCGAACGCCTTACGCAGCATTTCCGGCTTGCTGGTGTACAGAACGCTAATATCCACCGGCGTGAACAGCCACTTGTGCGGATTCACGACTAGCGACTGCGCGGCTTGGGCGCCATTCAACACATGACGAAGCTCCGGGGCCACGGCCGCCACTCCACCGTATGCGGCATCGATATGCAACCACAATTTGAACCGTTCCGCGACAGCTGCAATTTCGGGCACTGGATCGATGCTGGTGGTGGATGTGGTCCCCACCGTGGCTACGATACAGAACGGCTTGTACCCCTGACGAATGTCTTGCTCAATCTGCCGCTCCAGCAGGTCGGGCTTCATCCGGTACGCGTCATCCACCGCAATTTTGCGAACGTTCTCCTGCCCGATTCCGGCTGTCATCGCGCCTTTCTCGACAGACGAATGCGCACGCTCCGAACAATACACCGTAAGCCCGCGAGAGTCGCCGATCTGCCGTGCCTCGGGAAAGTGAAATTCACGTGCCGCTACGATTGCATGGAGCGTACTGACTGACGCTGTATCATAAATGATTCCGAAGAATTCCGCTGGCAAGCCCATCCACTGCCGCAGCCAACTAAGCGTTACTTGTTCCAACTCCGTCACGGCGGGAGAGGTTTTCCAGAGCATTCCGTTTACGTTCAACGCGGCGGCCAGCATCTCTCCAAGTATTCCTGGACCTGATCCCGATATTGAGAAATAACCCATGAATCGCGGGTGGTTCCAGTGCGTGAGGCCCGGGACGATTAGCTTCTGGAAGTCGCGGAAAATCGTTTCCATCGGTTCACCCTGTTCGGGCGCCGACGAGGGCAGAAGGTCGATCAACTCTCCTGGTTCGACAGCCGGCAACACCGGCAGCGTACCAACATCCGAAAGATAGTCGGCGATCCAATCCACTACTTCATGCGCAGCCTTTCGAAATTCTTCGGGCGGCATGTCGAGGGTATTTACACGGGGCATAAAAAGAATGTAGCGCGCCAGTTAGAGGATTGGGATCGCGCTATCAGCCAACTGATATCCCCACAACTTGTCGTAGTTGTAACCGCTTCCTGGCAGGATTCCAGCTTTTGTGCGATACGTTCGACGAAACACGTCCCCACGCAATTCCGTATACGATTTGAAAACCGGAAATAGAAACTTGTCCCAAGCGTGAGGCTTGGTGCGGTGTTCATACCAGATGCGGCCCATCTCTTTCACTCCTACTGTACTCATCAGTTGATTGGTCTTGGAATCGCCATGATTGCGAAATGCGCCCAGAAATCGATCCAGCCGATGCAGACGCCCGATCTTCATGAAGCGTACCAGCATGTCGAAATCAATCGCGAATTGATAGGAAGTATCGATACCACCCGCTTTTTCAAACAGACCTCGACGCCAGAAAAGCGTTTCTTGTGGCACCAGATCCCAGCGTCGCATCAGGTAATCGCTATGCGGCGGCAGAAGCCAGTACCACAGCACTTTGTTGCTCGCGTCGATGGTGCAGCGATGACTATAAACGGCGTCGATCTCCGGGTTCTGCGCGAAGAAACGCGCGACCTCAAACAATGCTCCGGGCGCCAGTAAATCGTCAGTGTTTAAATACGCCATGATCTCGCCGGTAGAGATCGTGAACCCACGCCGTAGCGCATCGGCTTGCCCTTTGTCTGGCGCCGACTCGTAATGGCTGAGGAACGGGCGATAGCGCTCCACGATCGCCTGCGTTCCGTCGGTCGAACCACCATCCATGAAGATGTATTCCAATCGCGGATAGCGCTGCAGGATTATGCTCCGAACGGTCTGCTCGACGAATTGAGCCTGATTGAACGATGGCGTCACGATTGATATTTTGGGCAGCTTCAATCGCATTGCTCCTTCGTAAAAAGTCCCATGAGATAATCGCCGCGCCCGCGCCAATCCCAGGCGAGTTTGGATGATCGCACGATACTGCCGGCCTTTGCCAGGATCGTTGGCGGAACCGGCGCTTCAGGCGGCACAGCCGCGCCCAGACCTAGTTCCCGGAGCATGAGACTGCGAGAAGTCCAGCAAGGATCGGACCAACTCTCGCAGACGGCCGCTTCGAGTCCGCAGCGCTGCATAAGCAATCGCAACGAATTCCAGCTGAATAAAAAGCGATGGTAAGGCGGACTCCAATGACACCATGTCGGGCCGAATATCTCGATCTGGCCTGAATCCAGATTTGGTGTTGATAGCAGCAGACGCCCACCGGCACGCAGAATACTTGCCAATCGCGCCACCGTCGCTTGGGGATCGTTGCAATGCTCAATCAAACTATCAAGGAAGACGATGTCGAATTGTGTATGCGCCGGAAACAGGTAGGGCGCCTCCACCGCGGTGCCCGCTGTCATCCGGCAGTCGTCCGAAGAAAGCGGGGGAACGGGATCAAGGCCATGCAGCGACCATCGCGTACGCTCTCGCAGTGAAGCCAGCAACGTTCCGTTTGCGCAACCGATGTGGAGGAAGCGTAACGATGAATCGGACGTAGACATTCCGTCAAGACACAACAGCCGGAGAATGCGATCCGCTTCGGCTTCGACGGTGACATCTTTCTCGTGCGGCCCTCGGTCGTCGATCCATTTCGCCAACCGGCTTACCGGTTTGTAATAGCTATAGGGAGAAGCATACTCGGGATCGGGTGGGACGATCCGCCCTTCGCGCGCTTGCGCTTGGCGTTCTTGCAAATCGAGCAGCTCCGCCTCGCCCAAACCTGGATAGGCCAGAACTAAATGCGACCTCTTGAAATAGTAGAGGAAGCTGTTCATCGCGTAGCCATACCGATTGTCGGGAGACGTCAGCAGAAACCAGTCCGGATAATCGCCAGTGAACGGGCAGCGAAGATCTCCTGCGTGGGGCGCCGGCGGAGTGCCCCAGGGCGGCGATTTCGTCGGATAGTCGATCGGAAAAAACAGGGGATGGGATTGTGTCCCGCGAAGCTTACCGGCGATGCGTTCCGCGCCGAATCGGAGCCGCTCCCACGGTGAGAGATCCGCCTCGATAATCTTCGCTCGGTGGTGCATCTCCGAGCGATACTCTTCCAATCGTGCACTCAACTGGCCGGGCCTGACAGTGAACACGCTCGCATGCCCGGGCCGGCGAATGAATCGCACACGGCGCGCCATGCGGGTAAACAAGTCCCAATCGCCGGCAAGCGCGAGGTCTGGATTCACGCCGCCGGCATCGAAGTATGGTTCACGGCGAAAGAAAACGCCAGCCTGGAAAAGAATGTGGCCTTGTAATAATTTGCTGAAACCCACGTTCGGCTGGGCGATGTTTGGATAGCGCCAGCCATTAATATCGACGATGTCTTCGTGATAAATCGCTTGGGCATTGTCATGCCGCGCAAAGTAATCGCCGACGCGAAGCAGCGCCCCTGGCTCCAAGAGATCATCGCACGGCAGGTAACCCAGAATTTCCCCAGAGGCCTGCAGAAAGCCCTTTCGCACTGCATCGTATAAGCCGCGATCGGGCTCGGAGATTACGCCCGCCAATCGATCCTTGTAGCGCGTTACGATCTCCATGGTATTGTCCGTGGATCCACCATCGACGATCCAGTAATCGAGCGCGGGGTAACCCTGATTCAAAATCGATTCGATCGCCCCAGCAATGTAAGCTTCCCCATTCAGCACGGGTGTCAGCATGCTGATTTTAGGAAGCGGGCGAGCGAGGATTTTTTGCTGCCGATTCACATAATTTTCGGCTAACCAATCAATGCGCTTGCCGCCGTAAGTAAGAAGCCGTTGAAGCCACGTGGGCGCCTCGCCCTTTCGCAAAAGTGCGTGCAGCCTTTCAGACACCTCAGAGATTTGTGCCGTTAACGCAAGTATTTGCTGTTGCGCATCGGCCAAGCCCGGATCGCGATTTTTGATTTCCAGCAGCTGCCGCTCATAGCTGCGCAGTAGCGTGAGCAGGTTGGCTTCCCGCTGCTGCGCCTCCAGGAGTTCATCCTCCCGTTCCCGCGGTTCAACCGTACTCAGATCACCAGGAGTCATGAAAGGCGACTTATCTTACACAGAATACCCCACAGAATACCGGATTGATGACCTGAAATTAAGCGGATATACGTTTGTCTCTACAATAGAACGTTGCGCTACGCCGCCCTACTCACGCTTGCTTGTTCCGGGCTTAACTCGCTCGCCATGCCGCTCCGCGCCGCGCCCGCGAATCCGGCGCGTTGTTATTATCTGGATCCTTTAGTCCACTCGCAATCTTACGTCCCTGGAAAAAACAGTTATCGCTGGCGCGATTTCAAGAAGGGCGATCGCCGCACTGTGTTGGAACGCTCCGGCGCGGGATCGGTCAGACACATCTGGGCTGCCTGGTCCGGCAGGGGTAACCCGCGCATTTTTATCTACGCGGATGATGACGAAACACCCGCAGTGGAAGGCGTCCTCAGTGAAGTGTTTGAATCTGCCGCGCGCACTGGCACCCGCTATATTCCGCAGCCCTCATTCAATTTCGAAGGTAGTTATAACCTTTACCTGCCGATTTATTTCTCTAGCGGCATTCGAATAGAAATTGAGTCTGAGCAGGATCTGCCGGAGTTCGCCATCCAGATCGATTACCATCTGTGCCGGCAACCGGAGAGTAAATCCCGGCTGGTGGCGATCAACGATCCCAGCGGCTTGCTGATGCGTTACGCCGGATCTGGAGCGCCGGATTTCTCGAAGGCTTGCGGCAAGATGCAAGCGCCGTCACCAGACTCGAAGGAGTTCGACGTAGCGCCCGGAGGTGACGCGCAGTTCTCCCTCGATGGCCCCGCAACCCTGCGCCAACTCACCTTGGAAGCGCGCGACCTGGCCGATGTCGAACTGACGGCGCATTGGGACGGCAATCCGCAAGCGGCCATGCAGGCTCCGCTGCGCTATTTGTTTGGCGGCTTTCGCAGTGTCGCGGCGGACTCGCGTCCTGGTAGCCAGACACTCTATTTCCCTATGCCGTTCTGGCGCACCGCATTCTTTCGATTCCACAATCCGGGGGCTATTCCCGTTCATCTGATCGTGCGTTACAGCCTTGACCGCAAGACTTCAATTCCCGGGGACGCGCATTACTTTCACGCAAGTTTTCGCGAAGAGAAGAAGACCTCGGCGTATACCGATGTCGTTACTGCAACCGCTATTGGCGAGGGCCACCTAGTCGGCCTCAACCTTTTTGGCGCGAGCCTGGCGATGGCCGAAACAATTGTTGTCGACGCCGATTCCAATCGTCCGCGCATCCTGCATGGCACTGGTGGCGAAGAGTTCTTCGGGTTCACGGGACACAAGGCGGGACGCTTCCAATTGTTCGCTGGGGCGTCCGCGCTTGATCGCAGATTTCGACACCTTGCCGATAACCCCATCCCGTTTCAATCGTCGTTGCGGCTCTATCTTGCGGTGCCCCCGCAGCAGGTCGTCAAATCAGTGGCTTTCTGGTATCAACGTGCCGGGGTTTCTGGTCCGCCCGCCGCCATCGCGCCCGATATCTCATGGAAAGTTCTCGGCCCAATGAAGAAGACGGCCACTCCTCCGGAACTGGTGGACGAGCGCTTTTATGGTGTCGAGGTTCTCTTTGATAAGCTCGAAAAATTTCGTTTAAAATGGGATACCGCTATGATGAGCGGCGGATTTCTGGATCTTACGCAGCAGTGGAGAAAATGGGTTCCACTCGCGAAAGGGCTACCTGGAGAGAGTAGGCTTCGGCTTTCGACAATCGTTACGTCACCCGCCGCGCAGAAGGTTCATGTGCTTCTTGGCCATGATGACGCTGTCACGGTCCGGCTGAATGGATTGCCGGTTGCCCAGCTTCCGGAGCGAATCGGGTTCGGCACATCGCCCGTCGAGATGCCCTTGAAAGCCGGGCCGAACAAACTGACTCTATTAGTGGACAACGGCGACAATTTAAACTGGCGTTGGAACGGGATCACCCTCTCAATTGATTCGCCCGCTACGCTGAAGTTTGAAGAACCCTTACACTGAAACCGTGGGCCCGATTCAGATTATTGGCGCCGGACTCGCCGGCTGCGAGGCTGCCTGGCAAGTCGCCCGGGCTGGCCTTCCTGTTGTCCTGTACGAGATGCGTCCCGTACGCCAGACACCCGCCCACAAAACCGATCGCTTCGCCGAACTCGTCTGTAGTAATTCGCTGAAGAGCGAGCAGGAACATTCCGCGCCGTGGCTGCTGAAAACGGAGCTGCGCCGGTTGGATTCTCTCTTGCTGCAAGCTGCGGCGATTGCCCGTGTTCCGGGCGGCCAAGCCCTCACGGTGGATCGCGATACGTTCGCCATGGAAATCGAACGAGCGTTGGAGAGTAACCCTCTGATTGAACTTCGACGCGAAGAAGTCACTACGTTAGGCAAGGGGATTTGGATTGTCGCCAGTGGTCCGCTTACCAGCGACGGTCTCGCGCAGGAGGTTGGGCGGCTCACTGGATCGGAACGACTCTATTTTTACGACAGCATCAGCCCCATCGTCGAGGCCGACTCCATCGACATGTCGATAGCGTTCCGTGAGTCGCGCTACGGTAAGTCGATAGACGGGTCGGACGATTACGTAAATTGTCCGTTCAATAAAGATCAGTACGATCGCTTCCTGGACGCTTTGCTTGGCGGACAGAGTGTACCAGCGCACATCCCCGAAGACAGTACACGATTCTTCGAAGCTTGTCTGCCAATAGAAGAGATCGCCCGGCGAGGCCGCGATACCCTTCGTTTCGGTCCGATGAAGCCGATGGGCTTAACCGACCCGCGCACGGGACGCCGTCCCTACGCCGTGGTTCAGCTCCGCCAGGAAAATCTGCGCGCCGATAGTTATAACCTGGTCGGCTTTCAAAATCATATGCGGTTCGGCGAACAAGCGCGTGTTCTGCGCATGATTCCAGGCCTGGAGAAAGCGGAGTTCGTGCGCTACGGCCAAATACATCGCAATACATATATCAATGGCCCGGCACTGCTAAACGCTTCGTTGCAACTTCGATCCGATCCGCGGATTTTCTTCGCTGGCCAGATTTGCGGTGTCGAAGGGTACGTGGAATCGATCGCCACGGGATTAATCGCTGGTCGTCATGCGGTAGCGCTGGCTACCGGCAACCGTATCGAACCTTTTCCGCGCCAGACAGCCTTAGGATCTCTGTGTGCCTATGTTTCCGGCGCGGATCCAAAAAATTATCAGCCGGCCAACATCACGTTCGATCTGCTTCCGGCGCTGGATGATGCTACCCGTGAAAAGCTGCGTCGCGATCGTTCCGCTCGTCATGCCGAAGTCTGCCGCCGCGCCCTCGCCAAGATGGACGACTATTGCGGAGTGCCTGTGAATGTCTGAATTAGGCGACTGCATCGTCCGCCATATGCAGGAACTGGAGCGGATGAATTTGTCGGCGCACACGATCAGAAATTATCGATCGGATCTGGGACAATTTCACGACTATTTTTCGCCACCCGGCAACACTCCGCCAACCCCCTCGGAGTTTGATGTGCTGACGCTTCGCGAATGGCTGGCCCATCTTTATGAGAAAGAGTTGGATGTATTGTCCATCCGGCGAAAACTTGCGGCCGTTCGCTCGCTGTTCCAGGCTCTGCGCCGCGATGGTTTGGTAACTGTCAATTTCGCAAAGTTAATTCGAACTCCAAAGACTCCGCAGAAATTGCCCAAAGTCATGACTGAGGAACAGGCGAATCACCTTGTCGATGGCGTGGGCGACGGGAAACTGGAGCGCCCTTTCCCCGAGCGTGATGTCGCTATCCTGGAATTTTTATATGGCTGCGGGCTGCGGGTTAGTGAGCTTGTCGGGCTGAACCTGGACGATTTCGATTTCACCGAGCGATGGATCCGGGTGCGAGGTAAAGGCCGCAAAGAGCGCCAGGTGCCCTACACATCGAAGGCTGGAATTGCTCTTGAACGCTATTTGGCAAAGCGCCCGCCAGTCATCGAGAGTGCCGCGAAACCACTATTTCTAAACTTCCGCGGCTCCCGGCTGACTGATCGTGGCGCACGCAACATCGTGAAGTTCTACGCCCGAATGGTGAATGGCGATTCTTCCATTCACCCGCACAGTCTTCGCCACGCTTATGCCACCCACCTGCTTAGCGATGGCGCGGATTTACGATCCATTCAGGAACTGCTTGGGCATTCCCGATTGTCCACTACCCAGAAATACACGCAGGTGTCGTTAACCGATTTAATGAAGGTATACGACAAGGCTCATCCCAAGGCGTAGACGCCGGATAATGGATAAGATGCCGCGCTCAATATTCGCTGTTGTCTTATTGGGCTTGCTTGCTGCCTGCTCAAAGCCTGCTGCCGTTGAAAAGACGTATGCGCTAGAAGGCGAAATAATTCGGCTCGACCCTTCCCTGAAGATCGCCGCCATCAAGCACGGCAAAATTGGCGACTGGATGGAGCCGATGACCATGGAATTTCCCGTACGTACGCAAACTGATTTCGACAAACTGGCCGTCGGCGCGCATGTGACTGGAACCGTCCACGTGCGCGACCTGGAATACAGCATCGGCGAGATCGCCGTTCAAAAACCTTGACGGATTTTCAGATCTACACGGTTTTCATCGACAATAGAAAGACCATGGCCCGACAGTTCGATCTGACACCGCGGGATGTCCCCCGTGTTGAAACTAAATTTCGCCGTATCGCTACGCAGCTTCCTTCGGCGGAGTCCGTCGCGGTCGTGGAGAGGCTCTCCAAATATGAGCCTGTGGCGATGAGTGGGCAGCCGCCAATTGTCTGGCAATCGGCCGAGGGCTTTGCAGTGCGCGATAACGCCGGCAATCGTTTTATTGATTGGTCCTCCGGTGTTCTGGTTGCCAACGCGGGGCACGGCCGGCAAGAAATTATTGACGCGATTGTCTCTCAGGCTCAGTCCGCGCTGCTGCACAACTATTGTTTTCCGTCGGAGATTCGTGCCCGGTTTGTCGAAAAGCTAACCTCGCTGCTGCCTGCTCCGTTGTCGAAGATCTTTCTTCTCACCACTGGTTCGGAAACGGTGGAATGCGCCATCAAATTGTGCCGCACTCATGGTTTGAAAGCTGGCGGACGCGGCAAGAACGCGATCGTTTCTTTTGAGAAAGCATTTCACGGGCGCACCTTGGGTTCGCAACAGGCCGGTGGAATTCCAGCGCTCAAGGAGTGGATCGTCAACCTGGACCAAGGGTTCGTTCAGGTTCCCTTTCCCGACGGTTTTCGGACGCCCGATCTCTCGTTCGACTTCTTTCAAAAATCTCTTCACGAACAAGGCGCGCATGCCTCGAACGTAGCCGGGGTGATTCTCGAAACGTATCAGGGAGGCAGCGCGGCCTTCGCGCCAGTAGAGTTCATGCAGAGTCTGCGGCAGTGGTGTACGGCGCATAAAATTATCTTGGTATGCGACGAAGTGCAAGCCGGTTTCGGGCGCACGGGTACGATGTGGGGGTTCGAACATTATGGCATCGTTCCCGACGTCGCCACTTTCGGAAAAGGAATCAGTAGTTCACTTCCGCTATCCGCGGTCGCGGGCCGCGCCGAAATCATGGATCTGCACGCGCCCGGCAGCATGACCTCAACGCATACCGGCAATCCCGTTTGCGTTGCCGCCGCACTCGCCTCGCTGGAAATTATCCTAAAAGAAAACCTTGTACAGAATGCCCGGCTGCTGGGAGAACAGCTGCACACCCGCCTGCACGAACTGAAGCGTGAGTTTCCCCAGATTGGCGCTGTTGCCGGCAAAGGACTGGTGGCGGGACTCAGCTGCGTCAAGCCGGGAACAAAAGAGCCCGACGGCGATTTTGCCTTCGATGTTGTTTGGGGATGCATCACAAGAGGCGTTATGATGTTCGCTCCTGTAGGTTTTGGCGGCGCGACAGTGAAGATCAGTCCTCCTCTTTGTATCACCGCCGAAGCCTTGCAGGAAAGCCTCGCCGTGCTTGGCGAATCTCTAAAAGAAGCCGCGCATAAATGAGCATAGCGGTTGCCGTCATCGGTGGCGGCATGATCACGCACGATCAGATTCTCCCTTCGTTGTATCAACTGCAGCGGCTGGGAATGGTCGGCGACATTAGTGTTTGCGCGCGGCACGCCACAACCGTTGAAAAGCTGGCACAATCCGAATTGATCGCGCGAGCCTTCCCCGGCCATAGTTTTCGCGCCTATCCCACGAAGATCGACGCCCCTCAGCCGGAGCTATATCGCCAAGTTCTGGAATCGATGCCAGCGGGCAATATTGCGATCGTGGCCGTGCCCGATCAACTGCATTACGATGTGATTCTCGCGGCTCTTCGCGCGGGTCAGCACGTATGCGCCGTCAAGCCCCTGGTGCTTGAGGTTGCCCAGTCGATCGAGATTGAACGCGAGGCTCGCGAGCGCGGACTCGTAGTTGGCATCGAATATCACAAGCGCTTTGACGACCGCAGCTTGATGGCTCGTGGGGGCTATCGAGAAGGTAAGTTCGGCGAGTTCCGCCTAGGCACCGCGTGCCTGCTGGAGAAATGGTATTACCGCCATTCGAATTTTCAGAACTGGTTCACCAAAGAAAATTCCGACGCCTTTGCTTACATCGGCTGTCATTATGTCGATCTGGTGCAATTTATCACGGGACTTCATCCGGTGGCTGTCAGTGTGTACGGTTTGCTGGACCGTTTTCCCAACGGCAACGAGGGTTATCTCTGGGCGGATGCCCGCATCCTATGGAACAACGGCGCGTGCCTCAATGTGCAATGCGCGCTGGGGTTCCCCGATGCCGCGCCGGGCAGCAACACACAAGGGCTAACCATGTATTGCAGCGGTGGCGGCGGGGGCGCGTTGATCTCACATTCCGATCAATTTCGCGGACTAAAATATTCCTACGCCGATCAGACCTACAGCGAGCCCAGCCCCGACTACCTGCAATATATCGACCTCGGAGGCCCCGGCCTCGTGCCTGTAGGCTATGGCTATCGTTCCATCGAACACATTGTGCGGCAGTGCATCCGCGTCGCCGGCGCACTTCCGGAAAACCGCGCCGCGCTGCTCAGTGAAATCGACGCCACGGGTATTATGGCAACTCCCGCTAATAGCCGCCACAATGAACGTGTGCTCGAAGCAGGACGCCAATCCATTCTCGACGGCGGCCGCCTCGTGACGATAAGTAATGGCCTATGACAAACGAAGAGATTCGCGACTATCTCAATGACAACGGGTATCCGGAATATTTTGTGCAAAGCGGTGGACCCGGTCTGATTTCCCGTTGGAAGGAATTTGTCGTGGAAGTCGAGCAGGGATACCGGCGCGGCTTGGAGAACTATCGCAACGATCTGGACTTGCGCGGCGTCATTGCCCTGGTCGGATTGGAAGGTGAGGTTCACGAGTCCGATGCACGATTCCAAGCGATGCTGACGGGCTGCGACCGGCGTGTGTGGGAGAGCGGTGGAGGCGATCCTTTTTGGGACTTCGGTTATCCCAGGAATGCCTCGGGGTATCTGTTGAAAGATCTACAGGCGGAAGGATTGATCGAAAATTAATGGCAGTTTCGATTGCAGGGCAGAAGGTTCTGATCGTCGGCGGGTCCAGCGGAATCGGACGCGCGACCGCAGTTCTGTTCGCTAGTGAAGGAGCGCGGATAATGGTGGCGGCCCGCCGCGAAGAACGGCTGCTTGCTCTCCAGGCGGAACTTCCGGGGATCGAGATTTTTGTGGCCGATACCGCCAGCCTCTCGTCGATGCAGCAACTCGCGGCGGAGACTCGTTCGCGTCTCGGCTCCATCGACATTCTGATTTTCGCTACCGGTACGAATACACCCGACCGTGCGCTGAATCGCCTGACTCCGCCAATATGGGACCGGATGATTCAAGTGAACCTGAATGGCGCGTACTACATCACGCAAGCCTTGCTCCCGGAGATTCGGGAAGCGCGAAGCGGCCACCTGATCTACATTGCGTCCGTTTCCGGTCTGACGCCCGATGCCTCGGGTGCGGCCTATCAAGCTTCCAAGCGAGGAATGCTCGCCCTGGCACACGCCATCCGCTATGAAGAAAAGCAACATGGAATTAGAACTTGCGTGATTTGTCCAGGCCTCGTGGACACTGAAATTCTGGATCATCGACCAATCAAGCCTAGCCGGGAAATACTTGCCAAAGCGCTTCGGCCTGAAGATGTGGCTGAGGTGGTGCTCTCTGTGGCTCGGCTTCATCCACGCGCTGTCGTGCCGGAGCTTCATCTAGAGCCGACCCTGCTCTAAATCGGCTGTATGATTCAATGAACGCAGGGAGCGGTGACGCTTGAGAGTCTCTAGCGATCGTAGCTCGATCATGCCGGTGACGGCGGCCATCGTCCTTGTCGTGGCCATCGCCGGACTCGCCACGTGGTATTTCTTCCCGAAGCATCGCGCCAATATTGCCGGGTCGAATTCTCCGCTGCAAAACAGTTCGTCGCAGGATGGCCGGGTACTCTCCGGCGGTCATTCCTCGATGGCTTCGGTCGTGTTTTCGCCTGATGGCAAGCTGGTTGGCGCAATCGCAGATGAAAAAACGATCTATCTGCTTCACCCCGCGTCGGGCAAAGTTGTACAGCAAATAACCGACGCTTGTTGCACCGTCACCAGCATCGCGATTTCACCAGATAACCGAAGGCTTGCGATCGGCATGAACGATGGAAGCGGCGCGCGGATCCGAGTGCTGGTAGAACGCGGTGGCAAGTTTGAGGACATTCTCCATGACATGCCTGCTCCTGGAAATGTGGTTTATTCCATCGCATTCTCCGGCGACGGGCAGGAGGTTCTCACCGAAATCGATGGCAACGCGATCGTGTGGGATCTGGCGACGGCCGCGGAGAAGAGGAGCATCGTGGCGGGAGTCAGTGGGGTTTGTGCCTTGTCGCCCGAAGGGATCATGATCACCGCCGGGTCTAACGAGAATGAGGTGAAGCTCTGGGATTTGACCGGCGAGACACCGGCGGCGATTTTGATCGGCCATACCGCGGGTGTTCTGGCGGTCGCGATCACCGCAGATGCGCTGACCGCGGCCAGCGGCGGGTATGATTCCACGGTTCGTCTGTGGGATGTCTCCACGAGAACGTTGCGGAAATCATTGAAGCACGGCGAACAAAATTCCATCACCACGCTTTCCTTTTCGCACTCCGGGTTAGCCTTAGCTACGGCGTCCACCGTAGTGCGAATCTGGGATGTCGCATCCGGCGCCCAGCAACGCACAATTGACCGCGACGGGATCAATTCACTAGCTTTTTCGCCGGATGACCAGACTCTTGCAGGCACTTCGAAAGATGGCGAGCTCTACCTTTGGCCGCTTCGGTAAGGGACTTCGCTGAGGAGATTACCTATCTTTCCGAGAAATACGTACTTACTGCGAAATAGTCTGGGCGTTATTTGCATCAAATAGCCGTAATCGTCTCCCCGCGTCCCCTAAGAGGTGAATCATGTCTACCCGTCTCAATACATTCAGAACGTTTCTGCAACTCATACCCTTGCTATTCGCGCAGAGCATTTTCGCTCAAAACGTGTTGACGTATCACAACGATAACGCCCGTACCGGTCAGAACCTGACGGAGACGACCTTGACCCATCAAAACGTCAATTCGTCGCAGTTTGGGAAACTATTTTCCCAATCGGTGGACGGGCAGGTTTACGCTCAGCCGCTTTACATGGCAAGCGTGAACATAGCCGGGAAAGGACTTCATAACGTCGTGTTCATCGCAACGGAGCACGATGGAGTTTACGCCTTCGATGCGGATACGAATGCCGGGGCGAACGCCAACCCTCTGTGGCAGCGCAGCTTCATAAGCCCGCCGAACGTGGTGCCAATGTCACAAGCCGATGCTTATAACTGCGGACAGATCACGCCCGAGCTGGGCATCACAAGCACACCCGTGATCGACCCCGCCACCAACACGATGTACCTTGTGGCAACTACCAAGGAAATTAGTGGCAGCACGACATCGTTTGTGCATCGCGTTCATGCACTGGACATCACTACCGGGGCCGACAAACTGACTCCGGTGGTGGTGCAGGCCGCGGTACCCGGCACCGGCGATCATGGCACAACGGTTACGTTCGTTCCTCAGACTTATAAGCAACGCCCGGGTTTGCTTCTGCTCAACGGCGTTGTGTACACGGCCTGGTCTTCCCATTGCGATGCGAATACATATCATGGTTGGCTGATCGGCTATCGCGCCAACGATTTGGCGAAGGTCTCGGTCTATAACGCCAATCCCGATGGCAAGGAGGCTTCATTTTGGAATTCTGGAGTCGGCCCCGCCGCCGATGCCGCCGGGAAAATATACATTGTGTCGGGAAATGGGACGTTCGATGCCAACACGGGGGGGCGCGATTATGGAGATAGCGTTATCAAATTGGATCCCGCGAATCAGCTGACGGTCAGCGGTTACTTTGCCCCGTTCAATCAACAAAGTCTCTCCGATACTGACGCCGACCTCGGTTCGGGCGGAGCGATTCTGCTTCCCGATAGCGTGGGCAGCACCACCCATCCGCATCTGCTTGTTGCCGCCGGGAAAGCCGGCACTGTGTATGTGCTGGATCGCGATAACCTTGGCGGATTCCATGCCGGTAACGATTCTCAAATCGTTGAGCCGCTGATTGGCGCCGTGGGAGCATTCTTCAGCAACCCCGCTTATTTCAATGGCTCTCTGTATTTTTCAGGCTCCGGAGATTATATAAAAGCATTCGGAATCTCGGGAGCAACCGTGACGTCCACCCCGACTTCTAAATCGTTCGGCAAATATTCCTATCCTGGATCCACGCCCACGGTCTCGGCCAACGGTACGTCCAACGGAATCGTTTGGGCGATTGAAAATACACCAAAGCTGCACGCCTACGATTCTTCGAATTTGGCCACGGAACTGTACAATAGCGGCCAGAATGACGCTCGCGACGGAATCAGCGGATACGTCAAGTACAGCAGTCCGACTATCGCCAACGCCAAGGTCTACGTCGGCACTGCAAATACCGTCGCCGTCTTTGGATTGCTCACGCAAAGTTGCGCTTACGGTATCTTGCCGAATGCCCAGTCATATGGATCGGCGGCCACCACGGACAGCGTCGCCGTTCAGACTACGGCCGGTTGCGCTTGGACCGCCGTTTCCAATTCCACTTGGGCTAACGTCACCGCTGGATCTTCCGGTTCAGGGCCAGGCTCGGTTGCAATCTTGATCGCCCAAAATTCCGGACCGCAGCGTGTGGGTACGGTCACTATCGCGGGCCAGACGTTCACGATTACGCAAGCGGGAATCGCCGCCACGCTTTCGTTAAGCCGCTCGACGGTTCGTTTTGGCGTTTCGCAAAATGGGAATCTGGTCACCGATCCTCAAGTGATCGCGGTTTCGGCAACTGGAACTATAAACTGGACCGCCACTTCCGATAAAGCCTTCGTCACCATTTCGCCCGCTGCTGGAACCGGCAATGGCGGCTTCACTATTACAGTAAATGGACCCGCGACGCCGGCGAACTCTACGCAGGTCGCCACCATTACTGTCGCCGCCTCCGGAGTTTCCTCGCAAACGATTACCGCTACCGTAGTGGCTTCGTCCACCCCCGGCGGACCCTTCGGCGTTATTGACACCCCGTCCGAGGGCGCCACTGGACTCGCCGGTGCCCTGGCTATAACCGGCTGGGCACTCGATGACGTGGAAGTCAGCGACGTCTCTATTTACCGAAATGCGGTGCCGAATGATAATCCCGCGTCCATTCAATACGGTCCCGGTCCGTCGCATGGATTGGTGTATGTCGGAAAAGCTTTCTTTCTTGCCGGCGCACGGCCGGATGTGGAGACCGCTTATCCAAATCAGCCTTTGAACTATCGCGCCGGTTGGGGCTTGCAGTATCTCAGCAACGTCTCGCTAAATAACAACGGCACGCCGGGAATCGGCGGTAATGGAACGTATCGCTTTCACGCGATCGCCACTAATAAAGCGGGAGTCGTTGTGGAACTGGGCTCGCATAGTGTCACCATCGACAACCTTCGTTCCGTTCTTCCTTTCGGCACCATCGATACTCCGAACATGGGAGAGGTCGTCTCTGGAACCCGGTACGTCAACTTTGGATGGACCTTAACTCCGCAGCCGAATACCATCCCCTTTGACGGATCCACCATAATGGTGACCATTGATGGCGCCTTCATTGGCCATCCCACCTATGGGCAGCCGCGCTCCGACATCGACGCAGCTTTCCCCAATTACAAGAACACAGGTAAGGCGGTGGGCTACTCTTTCATCGACACAACGCAACTTACGAACGGGCTGCATAGCATCGGTTGGACGGTGCGCGACAACGTGGGCAATCTACAAGGTGTCGGTAGCCGGGTGTTCTATGTGCAAAACAACGGTGGGGCTTCCTCGGGCAGCAACGAATCGCCTTTGGCGCCGGCCACCACGGCAACTCTTGCCCGGCGCAGCGCAACCTTCCTCTCGGGCATCAACCAATATCCTTTGGCGCCGGCCACCACGGGAGTCTTCGCCCGGCGCGGCTGGAATCCGTCGGCCCAGATGGAGACGATACATTCCGGCGCGATCGCCATCGGGCAGATGGATCGGGTCGAACTTCACTTCGGCCGCGTGACTGACATTTATCAACTGGTGGGCGATGAACGCCGGCCTCTGCCAATCGGTTCGCGTTTCGATTCCCAATCGGGGATTTTTTATTGGCAGCCGCCGGTGGGAATGTTAGGTGACTTCCACATCGCGGTGCGAACCGAAGATGGATCGCAGCGAATTCTGAAGATCACGATCAATCCTGAGCAGGCGGTCAAGTCGCAGGTTAGCAATCCATCAGCGGAAAGGTAAACGGAATTCAGCGGTACACTTCACGGTACATTGTATTTTTGGAGGTTTTCCGTGAAGTGTGCCGCAATCGTTCTATTTCTTTCCGCGGGTGTCGCCTTAGGGGCTGTGCCGAAGCTCCAGATTCTGCAAAAGCCCGCGCTCAGCAAAACGCAAGTTGTCTTTTCCTACGCCGGCGATCTTTGGACTGTACCCCGGTCGGGAGGGGCCGCCATCCGGCTAACCTCCGGAATCGGCGTGGAAACCGAACCGGCGTTTTCTCCGGATGGAAACTGGGTAGCCTTCAGCGGTGAATACGACGGCAACGTCGATGTGTTTCTAGTGGCCTCCACCGGCGGGAACCCGAAGCGCTTAACGTATCACCCCGATGCCGATCGTGTGGTTGGTTGGACGCCCGATGGCCGCAATATAATTTTCCGCTCCGGCCGCGATAGCTTCTCGCGCTACACCAAACTGTTCACCGTCTCACCGGAAGGTGGTCCGCCCGTGGCGCTGCCATTACCGATGGCCCACGCCGGGGCGTACTCGCCTGATGCCCGGCACCTTGTCTACGCGCCAGTCGATGGTGGCCAGCGTGCCAATCCGTTCAATTCTTACGTCGCCTGGAAACGTTATCGCGGTGGACTCGCGAGTTTTCTCTGGGTAGCCGACATGACAAATTTTACGACGGTAAAGATCCCCCGCGACGCCTCGAACGACTACGATCCGATGTGGATTGGTGAACAGATTTATTTCCTTTCCGACCGTAATGGGCCAGCAACCCTTTTCCGTTACGATCCGGCGAAGAAGACAATTTCCGAAGTGCTGAAGAATAGCGGCTATGACATCAAGTCGGCTAGTGCCGGACCCGGCGGCATCGTCTATGAGCAGTTCGGATCCATCTTTATTTACGATGTAGCCAGCGCAAAAGCCAACAAGTTGGATATTCAAATCAACGGCGACATGCAGGAGGTGCGCCCTTATTTTAAGGACGCCAGCAAGGATATTCAGAAAGCCGGCATCTCCGCCACGGGCGCTCGCGCGCTTTTTGAAGCACACGGCGAAATCTTCACCGTACCCGCGGAGAAAGGCAACGTTCGCAATCTTACGAACACGCCCGGGGTGATGGAACGCGACCCCGTCTGGTCTCCCGACGGCCAAAAAATCGCCTACTTTTCCGATGAATCGGGTGAATACGCTTTACACTTGAGTCCGCAAAGTGGCAACGGCGAAGTGAAGAAGATCGCGCTGGCCGGCGGTTCGTCATATTACTTCAATCCGGTATGGTCGCCCGATAACAAGATGATCGCCTTCCGCGATAACAAGCTAAATCTTTGGTCGGTGGAATTGGCAACCGGCAAGATGACAAAGATTGCGGCCGATGAGGTTTACGAGATTTTAGGGGATATCGATTGGTCGCCCGATTCCAAATGGATTGCCTATGGGAACTCTCTCGGAAACCGCCTGCATGCGGTTTATTTATACTCGCTCGATAGCGGCAAATCGACGCAAGTAACCGACGGGATGAGCGACGCCCGTTTTCCAGTATTTGACAAGGACGGACAATACCTTTATTTCGCAGCCAGCACCAATTACGGCGCGACATCAAGCGGCCTGGACATGAATAGCGATCTGCACGATGTCGTCAGAAGCGTGTATGCCGCCGTTTTGCCGAATGACATCGCTTCGCCCGTCGCGCCGCAAAGCGATGAGGAAAAAGCGGACGCGAAAGATGCCGCCAAGGATTCGGCCAAGGACGTGTCGAAAGATGCGCCCAAAGACTCGGCGAAGGACGCCAGTAAAGATGCCGTCAAGGAAGTAAAGCCGCCCAAGCCGACGCGTGTCGATCTGGATAACATTGGCGGGCGTATCGTTTCGTTGCCGATTCCAGCGCGAGATTACTTCGGTCTTCTGACCGGAAAGCCGGGCGTGATTTATGTTGTCGAGGGACCTTCACGCGGACGTTTCGCCACTGGGAGCATCATTCAAAAATTCGATCTGAAAACGCGCAAGCTGGAGAAGGTAGCCGAGGATGTTCGCGCTTTCGACCTTTCGGCAAACGGCGAGAAGATGATGATCCAGACCGGCGCCCCCGGTCAGCCGCAGTTCGCCATCGTGCCTGCTGCAGCGCTCGCCAAGCCAGGCGAGGGTGTTCTGAAAATGGCTGGGATGGATGTGAAAGTGGATCCACTAGCCGAGTGGAAGCAGATGTATCACGAAGTTTGGCGCATCGAACGGAGCTACTTCTACGATCCGAATTTTCACGGGGTGGATCCGGTAGCCGCCGAGAAGCGCTATGAGCCTTACCTCGATTCGCTGACTTCGCGGGCCGATCTGAACTATATCTTCCAGGAGATGCTTGGGGAATTCACCGTCGGCCATTTGCGTGGCGGCGGCGGAACCATGCCCACTCCGAAAGCTGTCCCCGGCGGATTGCTGGGCGCCGATTACGAAATCGCTAACGGCCGTTACCGCTTCAAGAAAATATATAGCGGCGAGAGCTGGAATCCCGACTTGCGCGCGCCGCTGGTTCAACCCGGCGTCAAGGTGAATGCCGGCGATTACCTGTTGGCGGTAAATGGTGAGAACCTCACAGCCACCGACGACGTTTCGCGGCTTCTGGAAGGCACATCCGGCAAGAGCGTAGTCCTGAAAGTGGGGGCGGATCCCTCCGGGGCGAATTCCCGGGAGATCACCGTGACGCCCGTTCCAAATGAGCGTCCGCTGCGCAATCTCGCCTGGATTGAGGAAAACCGCCGAACGGTTGATCGTCTCAGCGGCGGCAAACTCGCCTATGTCTACATGCCCGATACCGGCGCGGGCGGATTCACCAGCTTTAACCGCTATTTCTACGCGCAGACGGACAAGCGCGGACTGGTATTGGATGAACGGTATAACGGCGGTGGCCAAGCCGCCGACTATATCATCGATGTCCTGCGCCGGCCGCTGCTCAGCTATTGGGTGCCGCGTTATGGCGCCACGTACCAAACGCCCGCGGGGTCTATTCAAGGTCCGAAGGTTATGATCATCAACGAATTCGCCGGTTCCGGGGGCGACGCGATGCCGTACTACTTCCATGAGACGAAGATTGGTACTCTCGTCGGCAAACGCACCTGGGGCGGGCTTGTGGGGATTTCCCAATACCCCACCCTCATGGACGGCGGCTTCGTGACTTCGCCGAATTTTGCGTTCTTTAGCCCAACCGGATCGTGGGATGTCGAGAATCACGGGGTCTCACCGGATGTCGAAGTCGAGCTGGATCCGAAGAATGTGCATGAGGGGCATGATCCTCAACTGGAGCGGGCGGTTTCCATCGCGATTTCTCAGTTAGAGAAGAATCCCCCGCCATCGCCGAAACGTCCTGCCTTTCCCGATTATCACCGGAGCACCCAAAACGCCCGGCCCGACATCGAAAAGACAGGTCAGTAATGTCGCACCTTTTTTCCGAGTTGGCACTTCGGGAGTTAACCCTCCCGAACCGGGTAGCGGTGTCGCCGATGTGCCAGTACTCCAGCATCGAGGGCTATGCCACGGATTGGCATTTGGTTCATTTGGGGAGCCGCGCGGTGGGTGGGGCTTCCATTGTTTTCACAGAGGCGGCGGCGGTCTTGCCCGAAGGACGAATCAGTCCGCAGGATCTGGGAATCTGGGACGACGGTCATGTTGAGAAGCTTTCGCGGATCACGACTTTTATTCATGAGCAAGGCGGCGTGGCCGGTATGCAACTTGCGCATGCCGGCCGCAAGGCCAGCACGAAGCGCCCGTGGGACGGCGATGGCGCGGTGGTTGCATCGGACGGTGGATGGACGCCGCTTGCTCCCACTGCTGTGAAGTTCACGGAGAACTATCCGCTTCCCGCGGAGATGACGAGGGCCGATATCGAAGCCGTTACTGTAGCATTCGCCAATGCCGCGCGCCGCAGTCATGACGCCGGATTTAAGCTAATTGAACTGCATGCAGCTCACGGATATCTGTTTCATGAATTCTTCTCGCCACTAAGCAACTTGCGTAGCGATGAGTACGGTGGATCGTTTCAGAATCGCACCCGCATTCTTCGTGATGTCGTTTCGCGAGTCCGCACCGTTTGGCCGGATCGTCTGCCGTTGTTCGTCCGGATTTCGGCCACGGAATGGGCGGAGAGCGGTGGATGGGATATCGAGGAGTCCATCGAACTGGCCCGGAATTTGAAGGTCTTGGGTGTCGATCTGATCGATTGTTCCTCCGGCGGTGGAATCCCCCAGGCGCGCATGCCGATCGGTCCGGGCTACCAAACTTCATTCGCCGAACGCATTCGCCGTGAAGCCGGAATCGCTACTGGCGCGGTTGGGATGATCACGTCGCCCGTTCAGGCCGACCACATCATAAGGACCGGGCAAGCCGATTTGGTCCTGATTGCCCGTGAGATGCTGCGCGACCCTTATTGGGTTTTGCGCGCCAGCCGGAAGCTTGCACAGCCTACCAGTTGGCCCGTTCAATATGTGCGGGCTGGCCCGAAAGACGCGACTCGCCGCGCCCCGCAGGCGGACAATTCCCGCTAAGATATCCGCATGTGCCGCAGTATCAAGACGCTCCGCCGGGAAGCACCCGCCGTAACCAGGGATGAAACGTCCGCGGCCGCGCTCCAGTTCGTTCGCAAAATCAGCGGTTTTAACAAGCCCTCGAAAGCCAACCAACTCGTGTTTGACGATGCGGTGCGGGATATCGCCGCCGTCGCCGATCGCCTACTCGCGGGCCTGCCGCCGGTTTTACCCAAAAAAGTTTCAGCCAGCCCCGATGAGGCGTAAGACTTCCTCGATTCTTTTCTCGGTCTGCTCGAGCTTTTCCGACGCCTGCCGTTGGACGACGCCGATCCCTACCTGCAAAACGATCTCGCAGGTCTGGGACGCGTCCGTGAAAAGGTATGCGCCGCTCAACCGGTGAGCCGCCAGCCGGCTAAGCTGGATTGTATTCAATGGACTGAGATCGCCGATTGCCGCCAGGACCCCAGGCAACCATGTTCCGGCAATACCGTCGCGCAGCACTTCGTTGCTAAGCCGGAGCATACTTGCGGCCACGGCACTATCCACCGCGCGCTCACCGTGGGCTACCCGTAAAGCGTTTAAGTTGCGGATCGATGCCACTACAAAAGAGAACGGGGCGCCCCCGGCGAGTGCCGCCTTTAGGGCTTCTTGCATGCCCTTCGGTGGATCTTTCGCCGCCCTATCCCTTTCGATACGTTGATGCAGTACCTGGATCTCGGCGGCCAACTCCGCCATCTGTAGCTGGTGCTCCGATTTCAATTCGTCGATACACGTTTCCAGTCTGATCGCGGTGGCATGGATGCCCTTGCGAAGCGCGTCGGCGTCTTCCGTGACCGCTAGCGCTCGAAGTTCCTTAATCTCAGTTCTTACCCGCAGATCATGATCTCCAATACCCGAAGCCAGGGTGTTCAGAACGCCATGCAAAGCCGCGGCACTTTCATCGCGCTCCCGTCTAAGCGCGGCTAAATACTTTTCCACCGAAGCTTTATAATCGCGCTTCGCATTCCCTACCAGGGACCGGATTTTCTGCAAAGGCAGGTCTGCGAAAGCCCGCTCGCTAAGGGTGGCAATAACTTCGGCCAGCGCATCCCGGTATGGTGAAGTGACGCGATCATCCACTTGGATCGCAAATTCCCTATCGTCCTGAATCAATTTACGATAGGACTCGGTAAGGGCCGTCAGCGACGCCTCGAGCCCATCCATAGACTGCATAGTCCTAGCGATTGAAACCACTTCGATTCGCCCCCAAGAATCCTTATCGCCTTCCAAGGATGAAATCTTAGAAGAAGTTACGAAATTGTCTTGCCCGTGTAGGTGGCCAGGTACCAGAAGTTTCCGAACGGATCGGTCACCGCCGCGGCCCTGTCTCCATAATTGGTATCGCCCGGAGCAATAAGGCTCGTCGCCCCGGCCTCAATTGCACGCCGGTAGGCGGCATCGGTATCCGGCAGATATACGTGAATGGCGCTAAGCATCGCGGGCAATTCCGGACGCGCCTCCCCCGGTTCAATCACTGAATCCGAAACCAGAATCTTGGCGTGGATCAACGTGCCGTCGGGCGCGTTAACTCGCATAAGTTCTTCAGCGTCGAACGCCTTTTTCATGAAATCAATCAGTTTGGCCGCCCCCGCCACGCGTAGACAGGGAGTGATCGTGCGCAACCGGTCCGGGGCATAAGAATTTCCGCTCTTGTGCGTCGCGATATACCATTGGTTCCCGAACGGATCCTTTACGTCACCTTCGCGGTCTCCATAGTCCATATCGGCCGGTTCCATCATAGAAGTAGCGCCGGCGGCTATCGCTTTTTGATAAACCGCGTCGGCATCCGGAACATAAAGATGGATCGCGGTTGGCATCGGTGGATATTCGGTTGTATCGGCAGCCTCTACAACGGAGTCGCCAATTAGAATCTCCGCGTGCTGAATCGTACCGTCCTCGCGGGGAGCGCGAAACACTTCTTTCGCGCCGAATGCCAATTTCAGAAAATCTATAAACTGCGCCGTTCCTTTGACGTGAAAGTAGGGCATCACGCTGTTCATCTCAGGCCGGGTCCACGATGTCTGGATCATGTTAGTTCCTCCCAGGCATTATGGTCCTTACCGTAGGCGATCGTATTGTAAAAAAAATGACAGTGCCCAGCTTAATCCAGAATTGGGACATGATTCTGGTACCGCCGGCTATGCGCCAGATAGGTCGTGGGGCTAAGGCCCGAGAAGGTACGAAAATCGTGAATAAAGTGGGCCTGATCGAAGTAGCCGAGGCGCAAGGCTATCTCCACCCAATCCACTCGCGCTCGCGAATGAACGCTCCGTAGTATACGTTGGAATCTCCGTACGCGGCAGAACAATTTCGGCGTCAGGCCAACCTCCCGGCGAAATATTTCGATGGAGCGCCGCGAACTAATCCCGAGCTCACCGGTGACTGACGAGACGCTGCGCAGCGCCTCGAATTCACGGACCGCGAAGGCCACCGCCGCGTTCGGCGAGAACGATCGGCATCTCTCTAAGAGAGCAGCTTCCGCGACAAGCATTCGCGCCTGTGGCGTCCTGGCGCTTAGTATTCTTTCCCGCAAGAAACCCGCCTCGCTGCCCCACAGCGCCTCAAGCGAAACCTCGGTCGATTGCAATTCCCCCGCAGGCATGCGCAGGAACGGCAGCGCCCCACCGGGTTTGAACTGCACACCCAGCGTAGCGATCTGCTGGGCTGTCTCCATCACCATGGATTCGGAGTAAGCTCCACACAGGATTGCCGCCGGATATCGCCGGGTGTCTTCGCGAAGACTCACGATCAAACCCATTTCGCCGCTGGGCAAAATGCGCTCCATGGCGTGAGCCGGGGCCGGACACTCGTTCAGCCAGATGATCTCGACAAAATCGGAGAGAGGCCGTCGTGGACGGTGAGTGTGGAACAACATGAGGCGACTTGCAAAAGTATTGTAGCAACACCATGAAAAGGCTCGCGCCATGAAAAAGCCGGGCATGATCGGCATAGGGAGCCCGAGCATACCCGGCATGGCACCGTGGTCCTCCACTAGTGCTTACAAGTGAGTGAGCGATTCGCCACATTCATCACGCGAAAGCGAATCGCTGATTTCAGCCTAGAACAAAACCTTCAGCGCAAATTGCAACTGCCGGGCGGGGAAGGTGGTGGTGATGCTGCCAAAGGCCGAACTGCTGATATTACCATTCGGCGCTTGGAAATTAGTCTGATTCAGCAGATTGAATGCTTCGGCGCGAAACTCCAGCTTGCTTGATTCCGACCATAGACCGAACTGCTTGTGGAGGCCGATATCGAGCTGGAAGAAGCCGTAGCCGCGAGCGATATTGCGTCCTGCGTTACCCCACGGCTGGCTGACGTCGGTCGGAACAGAAACGGTGGCCCGATTCAGATAATTCGTTGTTCCGCGCTGCCCTTCCGGCGTTACCGGATTGCCGCTGATGTTGGGACGATAAGTAGGCGCCGTGCTCACTGAAAGCTGCGGCGTTGGATCATAGGTCAGGTTGATCGGCAGTCCACTGGTGGCCGTATTGATGGCGCTGAATTGCCATCCACCGAGTGCACCCTGCACGATTCGCGGTGTATCCGAGCCGTATCGGCGGCCTCTGCCGTAGGGAAGTTCCCACACGATCGAAGTCGTGTTATTTATCGGCTGATCGTAGCTCGACAAGCCGTGGTCGTTATTGATGTTTCGAAAGTTTACGCGCGAGTTGTCGCCGTTGGCAGTCTCAAGGTGACCCGACGCAACATCTGTCCCCTTTGACCAGGTGAACGAGTTCAACAGATAAAGCCCACCGGAATAGCGCTTCTCGATTTTCATCTGCAGCGAGTTGTAATCGGAGTAGCCACCGGCAAAGGCGATCTCGATGTAATTGAAGTTTGGAATCGGCCGGCGCGCCTGGATCCCCAGAGTCTGGCCGGGCTGATTCGGAACGGCTTGGTTGTAATCGGCGAGGATCATCAAATTGGATCCATGATTACCAACGTAGGCGATATCGAACACCAGGTCCTTCGTAAGTTCGCGCTGGATACCGAAGTGATAGCTCTGCACATAGCCCGTGGGATTGTCCTTGGGAATGTAACGGGCCTGGGCCAGCAGAGTATTAAAATTCGCAGGCACGGCGAAGTTGTCGGGGAAGCCTAAATTTGTTGGCCGAAAGCAGGTGGCGGGAGGCGAAGTGAAACCGCAAAGACCTTGACTTGGCGTCTGGTCGACGGCGGCATCGATAATGTTAGGACCGTTGTAGGCCAGAAGATTTTCACCACCCAGGCGATTGAATTGCTGATAGCTGATGCCGTAGCCACCACGGAGTACAGTCTTTTCGATCGGGCGCCAGGCGAAGCCCAGACGTGGCGCGAAGTTTCCATATTGCGGGTTTACCAGAGCGCGATCGGACAGGCCACCCGACTTCGCCTGGAGCAGTGAATTGGTTTTGGGATCAAAGTTGGCGAGCTTATTGCCTTCCACCCATTGTGGCGAAGCGAACTCATAGCGCAGGCCGAGATTAAGGGTCAGATGCTGATTTACCTTCCAATCATCCTGTGCGTAGAGGAAATGCATGTACTGGCGTAAATCGATCACAGCAAGATTGTTCAGCTCATAGTGATTGCGCAGACCCAACAGATAATCGGTAAGTCCGTAGGCTTCCGTCAACTGAGCGGCAGAAAATCCTGGAGTGGGCGTAAGGCCCGAGGAGGTGCCGGGCTTTGAGAATTGACCCGTATAGTTTTCCGATCCATAAGCCGGATTGAAATCGTCAATTGCCGTGTCCAAGCGTAGATACTCGTAGCCAAACTTGAGCGTGTGGCGGCCCAGGAATCGCGAGTAGTTCAGCTTCGGATTGATCACGAAGGGATTCTGAAATTGCGGATTGCTGCCTTGGCGGCCAAACTGCGAAAAGCCGGAAACACTTTGGCTATACAACGCCCCCGCCACCAGCGGATTGGTTGGAAGGTTCGGAACTCCGGTCAGCAAGCTGGGCAGACCGAGACCCACGGGCGACTTGCCGCCTTCTGTCCAAGTGAAGCCGAGACGAGCTTCCAGTACCGATTTCGGACTGAATGCATAGGTGATACCCGGGTCTAATTGCTGGTTAAAGATATGAACGTTGCCGTTAGCATTGCCGCCCGCTGGACCAGAAATGTTTGGCGGATCGAAGATATCGGAAACACGATGGCTATATCGCGCGAACGCCGTCAGCTTCTCGCTCGAATAATAATCCATCCGAAAGTCGCCCTTATTGTCGGTGATGGATCCACGTGGTAGCGATTGAAAATTGTTGCTGAAGCCAGCCGCATTGGGGAGTGGAAGCGTGGAGAGTACCGAGGCAGCAGAAGGTAGAATCTGCGATTGCGGGATCTTGCCGTCGGCATAGACTTGCCCTGTTAGCGGATTCACCACCGGCGTTCCGAAATTCCCCGCGCGTTGATCCGCGGTTGGAAGGGTAGCGAACGTCAGGATGCGCGTCACCCGCCGCAAACCTTCATAATCGCCAAATAGGAATAGCTTATCCTTGACAATCGGACCGCCAATCGCCGCGCCAAACTGGTTCTGCTGATAAACCGGTTTCACACCGCCATTGGGCTTGAAGAATCCCACCGCGTTCAGTTCCGTGTTTCGTAGGAATTCCCACGCCGCGCCATGCAACCGGTTCGATCCGCTGCGCGTCGTGGCGTTGATTACAGCACCCGACGCATGACCATACTCGGCGCTGTAGTTGTTTGTTTCCACCCGGTACTCGGCCACCGCGTCGGGTGAGATTTGCACCACCTGATTGGAAAACCCCTGGTTGCTGGTGCCATAAGCGTTATTGTCCACGCCATCGAGGATGAAATTATTCGACTCGGCGCGCTGTCCGTTCACGTTGAAGGAAGCTTCGCGGCTGGACGTCGATTGATTCTCGATTAGCGATTTGCGCACTCCCGGAACAAGCAGCGTCAGGTCGGCATAGGAGCGGCCATTCAGCGGCAGGTTCAGAATTTCCCGGCTGCGAATTACCTGGCTCCGTTCGCTGGAGTCGGTTTCGAGCAAGCTGACTGCATCCGTAACAACTATGTTTTCCGAAGTGGCGCCCACCTGGAGCGACAAGTCTACGCGTTGGTGAGCGTTCACCGTCACGGTAAAGCGTTCGGCGGTTGAGGCTTTGAAGCCCGGGGCCTCCGCCTTCAATGTGTAATCGCTGGCGCGTACGTTCAGGAATTGAAATTCTCCGTTATCGTCGGTGGTTGAGACCTGTTGCGTCCCCGTCCCCAGGTTGGAAAGAGTGACTTTGCTTTTTGAGACGGCCGACCCCGAAGGATCTTTGATTGTTCCCAAGACTGTTGCCGTTTCGAATTGGCAAAATGCGGTTGAAGCGAGAGCGATGGCTAGAAGCAGATATCGAAGCATAGTGTCCAAGTTAGCGAGGTAACGCTTCAGTGGGGTTACATGTTGGTTACGTTACGAAGAAACTTGCGGGTTAAGTAAGGGGGTGTTATTCTTTCGCGCCGTGCTGCAAAAGGATCGTGATCATTTCGCGATAATCCCGGCGTATAGCGGCCGCCAGAGGACTGTTGCCACTGCGATCCCGGGCATTCACGTCCGCTCCGCGATTGATCAGCAACTGCGCGATCGCCGGGGAGTAGACGACGTGATGCTCATTATCAAGGTCCTTCGGACCGTCGATAGCGGCCAGTAGCGCAGACCGGCCGGATGCGGTTTTTGCATTGATCTTTGCACCATGATCCAACAGCAGCGCAACGCCTTTGACATTATATTGGGTAGCCGCCCGCAGTAGCGGCGTTTCGCCCTCCTGATTGGCCACATTGACGTCCGCGCCCTTGGCGAGCAAAGCTTCTGCTGCATAGCGAGCCTCTTCTCGAATAAAGCGGCTCGCGGCATACAGCAGCGCGGTGTTTCCCGCTTTATCGCGAGCGTCGACTGGTGCACCTTTTTCCAGTAGCACCTGCATGATGGAGTTGCTTCCGCGTGAAAGAAGCATCAGCGGAGTAACGCCCAGCAGGTTAGAACTCTTGAAATCCGCGCCCGCATCCAGAATGGGTTGGATCACTGGCTTACGGTCTTCCAATTCATCGCGCGAGGAAGCCGCGGCACGAAGGAGTACGGTGTTTCCGTCCTTGTCCATGGCGTTCGCATCAGCGTGATGGGCCAGCAAGAGTTTCACGATATCACCGTTATATTTGTCGGCCGCAATCATCAGCGCGGTGCTTCCGTTTTGGCCGGCGGTATTTACTCTTGCGCCTTTCTCCAGAAGCAAAGCGACAGCGTCGGCCTGCTCCAGTTCGACAGCAATCGTCAACGCCGTTTCACCCTTGCTGTCTGTATTGGGGTCAGCTCCCTCGTCCAGAAGGGACTTCACCGTTTTGCCGTCACGCGCTTCCAATACACGAATCAAACCGCGGTTCCTTGCTTCACTCAGGACAGCGCCCGTGTTCGCCGTGTGCGCTCCTCTGCTTATCAGAAAATTGACCCGTTCCGGATAGCCCGCCCGTGCCGCATAATCGATAGCCGAATCACCGAGCGAATCTCGCAAATCGAGGTTCGCGCCGTTCTCGATCAGAAGCGCGGCGATGGCCACGTGCTGCTCCCACTGGCCTGCGATCGCAATCATCAGCGCCGTGCGCCCCTGCTGGTCTTGCACATTGACGCTAGCCTTTCCTAGCAGCGCCCGGACCGCTTGCTCCTTGCCCCGGCGCGCCGCAATCATCAGCGGAGTTCGGCCTTCCTTATCCCGTGCCGCTACTTCGGCTCCCGCGGCAAGAAGGAATTTCAACAGATCCGCTTGATCGGCCCAGAGGTCTAATAACTTCATCAACGGCGAGACACCGGCATCGTTACTCAGGTTCGCTTTCGCCCCGTGCCCAAGGAGAGTGTGAACCGCCGATTCATTCGCGCCCATCACCTTGTATTCCGACGCCGCCCCTTGCATCGCATAGAGTAGCGGCGTGTCGCCAACACTGTCCCGGGCATTCGGGTCGGCGCCCTTATCGATCAACAATCGCAGCAATCCGGCGTAGTCCGGCCGGGGATCCTCGCTCCATACGGGCTTGTATCGCGGCGTAAGCGAGACAGCCAGCATCAATGCAGTAGCGCCCTGCCCATCTCTCACGTTGGGGTCGACGCCGCGCTGTAATAGCGAAGCCACCTGCTGCGAATCTCCGCGTTGTGCCGCATCCAGTAGGGCATCAGCCGGCTTTTGTTCCTGGGCGAAACAAAGCGCCACGGCGAATAGCAGGATGGGAAAAACGGTCATCGATTACTTTGTTTTCGCGGGCTCTACAAATCTCGTAATCTTCAAATCCGTACCGTCATACGGGCACTTATCATATTCAAACTGGAACGCGCGCTTGCATTCGTGGCAATACTTTTCCAGCTTAGGCAGCGGACGAATCGCCTTTGAACCCAGCCACTCTGCGCGAAACGAAGCCATTTCCGCTGTTAGCGGACGCCCCGCCTGCTCAAATTCAACAATATGCAGCGCGGGCGACTCGGCCAACTCTACCTCGACATCTTTCTTGCCGCTCCGGCTTTCCATCTTCAACTTGACCTTATCGCCAGGTTTATGAGTATCGAGCCAAGCGTCGAGTTCTTTCTCATTCTTGAGGATCTTGCCATCCCACTCCACGACCAGATCCCCATGATCGAGTCCCGCCAGATACAGCGGGGAGTTGCGGAGGGTGATCCCTACTTCCACGCCCTTTTCAGAGAAATGCAGCGGGTGCGCGCCCAGCCACACCTTTCCCGGTTTTTCTTTTTCAAGCAGAAGACCCGCCCGCGCCAGCAACGACGCATAGTCCAGCGGCTCCAGTCCATAAATGTGACGCCGAAAGATTTCATCGGCGAACTCTTTGCTGGTAATCCCGGCTAGCGTGGCTTGCAGATCCGCCAGTGTATACGGCTTCTGCACGTCGGGATGTTCGCGCCACATCGCGCGCATCCAATCGTCCAGCGTCTTGCCCGGAAAGCGGCTGCGGATGGAGAGATCGATTCCTAAGCCAAGTGCCTCGCCATAGGTGTAATACGAGATGAACGTGTTGGCGTAATTCACCGGATCGTTAGCGGTTGCGGCGTCGACGAACGGCGCTTGACGGCTCATATCGATTACATCGAATATCTGGCGTCCGGGGGCGTTCAGAACCGCGCCGACGGCGTAACCCAGACCTTTCAGGAAGCGATTTGAACTCCACAAGCCCGATCGTTTCAGTGTCAGAGGGCCGTAATAGCTGGTAATCCCCTCGGCAAACCATAATTCGCCTGACATATTGGCGTGTTCGAAATCAAACGGCTCCAGCCCTTTGGGGCGAATCCGCTCGACATTCCAGGAATGAAAGAATTCGTGGGAAACGGTGCCGATCATCGAAGCCGCATCGTCTTTCAGATCGTGCGTGCCTGCGATGATCGTCGAGTCGCGGTGCTCCATGCCATCGCCCGACGCGTACGGCAAATAATCCAGCAGAAAAGTATATGTGCCATTGTCGTACTTCGCCAGAGATCCGAATATTCCTTCTTCTTCCAGCACCACCGCCTCAGACATGCGAGCATAGGCGCTGGCCTCTTCTTCAATTCCCATATGATGGAGCGCCATGCGGAATTGAGCATCGCCGACCTTCCACTCGCGCATGGTGAAGGCGCTCAACTCCACCGGACTGTCCATCATCCAATCGACATTGGGAGCCAGATAAGTGCCATCGCGGCCCGGCAACAGTTGCGTGGCGACTTTCCAGTTAGAACCCGCCGGAACCTCAAATCGAATGGATGCCGGCGCCTGATAAAACTGATGCGCCCAGATCAGCGTCGCTGGAATATTCAAATGTGCGTGCGTTGCGTCGATGCCGTTGTAAGTGCCGTCGGCCCGGTCGCCGTAGAGCGTGTAATCGATTACAACCGTTCCCTTGTGTTCGCCGACGTTCCATTGATAGGGCGAAGGCCGCGTCACTGGCAGCGCATGCCCCATTCCATCCGTTGCCCGAAAGTTATAAACGTTCTTGGCGAATTCATGCAGCGCATATCGTCCGGGGGACGACCGGCTCATCACTACTTCCAACACCGGCGCGGTGACACCAGAGAAAGTCGCGCGGATCTCCGCTTCATGATGCGTGGCATTAGGGAACCGCAACTCGTAGCGAACGGGTTCCTGAGCAGTTTGCAGTTGCGCTAGAAGTGGCAGCGCAAGACTGGCGAGCAAAGTCCGAATATACAAGTTCGCAGTATATCAACGCGAACGCAGCTTATCCGTAAGTCGGCTGTTGGGGCCAACCGGCGGGTGAGTCCTCAAAGGCTTGTCGATTTTCACCATCGGAATGTGGCGACGCGCGGCGTTCACCCGGTCAGAATGCTCGGTCAGTTTCTTGCGCTCGGCGGATGCGGGGTCGTACTTGTCGTCATGTATGCGGTCCTTTTGATCTCAGCTAATCAGGCTTGTACGATCAGCAGGCTCGCCTAATTCTTCTGCTGCAGTGTTCCAATGAATTCCGCCAGATTATACACTCGCATTCGTCCCCAGTCCCGATCGCTTGAAACCTGAGAGAAAATCGGTCCCCAGACAGGCATCGCTTGAGTTCCATGGCCCGACTTGATGTTGTCCTCCCCTGAAATGATTCTTTGAACGCGAGTCAGTGGAAAGGTGCCTCCCGCCCGCTCGCTGATTCGGGTGAGGTCGGGCGTTTTCACCTTGAGGTATTCGGACATTGGCCCGGTTCCTTTCGCATCGGTTCCATGGCAGGCGGCACAATATGCCTTGAACAGAGCACTACCTTCCACGGAATGAATCAGGTGCGTGTTACCGGGTTCGGGGGCAACCGGTGAATGCTTAACGCCGGCAACCTGTGCCGATCCCGCGGCCGCCACGATCAGGCCGAAACAAAACGCCATGTGCAGCTTGTTATATTGCATTTTATCTTTCCACTGCAATCCAGGATGCATCTACGGCACCATGGTCTGTCGGCGGGCCGTATCAGCCACTTACCGGAATTTAAAGGCACAGAAATGCCGGAGCAGCGCCTGCGATGCCTAGCCTGGTAACGATATACGGTCAATTGACCGCCAGCGGTCTCGACAAGATCGCTCGAAGAGAGTGAGCCGGAACGCGTCAACATGGATCTGCTCTAGGGATCGAGCGGTTTGGACCCCGAAAAGCTGTGAGGGAAGGCAACAAACTAATCCATGACTAAAACGGGGAGCTTTAACCGTCGCACTGTCTTGAAATTTTTGCCTGCTGCCGCAATCGCCGTAGTTGGCGGATACCTGGTTGTCGACTATGCACCTTGGTTGAATTACGCCGAGCAAGCTAATCGGAGTCGAACGAAGCTCCGGAGAGTTCCTGAGGTGCCCGCGCAGATGCGTGAAATCCTTCGCTACGCGACACTCGCCGCTAATGCCCACAACGCGCAGCCGTGGAAGTTTGTCATTCGAGATCGCGCGATCGAAATCCATCCCGATTACAGCCGGCGACTGCCGATCGTCGATCCCGATAATCGTGAATTATGGATCAGCCTCGGGTGCGCACTCGAAAATTTTGTCATTGCCGCGCGCGCGGCTGGATACAGGTGCAACGTAACATATCCCGATACTGTCGATTTTATTCGCATCGAAGTGACGGCGGATACTCCACACGGAGGTCCACTTTTCGACGCAATTCCTATGCGGCAGAATACCCGTTCGGAATACAGCGGAAAAGCTATCGAAGGAGCGGGTCTGGACACGCTGCGGATGGTACCCCTGGAGCCGGGTGTGTCATTACAATTCGTCTTAGGATCCTCAGGCCTGAATACCGTAAGGGACTATGTCGCTCAGGGTGATCTGAGCCAGTACGCCGATAAAGCGTTTGTCAAAGAGCTAATTCAATGGCTGCGATTCAACAAGAAAGAGGCTTTAACATCGTTCGACGGTCTGGCCTTGCGGTGTTCGGGGAACCCCGAAGTACCCCGATGGCTGGGACAGATGTTTGTGACTGGCACTACGCCGCGCAAGGAAGCTGATGCGGACGGCAAAAAACTTCTGAGTTCCGCGGGAGCGATGATCGTTGTTTCGGCAGCGGACGATAAGACGGCGTGGGTGCGCACGGGACGGGTGTACCAGCGAGCGGCACTCTCAATGACTTGCTTGAACATCAGATCGGCTTGCTTGAACCAGCCGATCGAGGTGGCTCATCTCCGGGAGCAGTTCCAGAGTGCTCTGGCCCTGGGGCAGGCTCGACCACAGCTTCTGGTTCGCTTCGGTTATGCGGCTCCGATGCCGCGCTCCTTGAGACGTCCGGTCGAGCAAGTAATCGCCGAGCTATGATCTGGGCCATGCTTAGCTGGAATCAAGCTCCGGGGGACGCAGCGTGGTTGACTTGCGCTACGGCCAGGCGGCGGAGCATAGAGCGCTTCTTTAAGTGATGAGCTTGCATGTGGTGCAGAACGTGATCCAGGAAGCGGACGGCGTCAACGATGTGCTCGCCCTTGTTGAGCATGACGCACTCGGCGCGGACGCCCATCGCGGCATCGGTCACTTCGGCGCGCGTGGGAATGCCTGTCTTGGCGAGCGTTTCCAGCACCTGCGTAGCCCAGATCACCGGAAGGTGCGCCGCCTCGCTTAGCCAAAGGACTTCCTCCTGGACTTCGGCGAGACGTTCGAAGCCGACCTCGACGGCAAGATCACCCCGTGCCACCATGACTCCAACCGGCTGCTGGCGCAGCGCCGCAAGCAGGATGAACGGAAGCTGATCGAATGCTTGCCGGCTTTCGATCTTGAGGATAATCCCGAGCCCGCTTTTGCCGCGCGCCGCCAGTTCCTTCTGTAACTCCACTACATCCTCAGGACGGCGCACGAAGGATAGGCCGACGATGTCGGCATGTTCGGCGACAAAATCGAGGTCGTGCCGGTCTTTCTCCGTCATCGCGGCGACGCCAAGGTCGGTCTCCGGAAGATTAATGCCCTTGGCCGAACCGAGCTTGGCCTCGCGTGCGCCCGTGTGCACGATCTCAATCAGCATATGGTCGGGATGAACCTCGCGAATGCCGCCTTCGATTTTGCCGTCGTCGAAGAAGACCGGCTGGCCCGCCTGCGCGGTGGAAAAGGCCTCAGGAAGTGTGCAGGCAACGTGCGGGATGTTATGATGCTGCGCCAGAAGCTGGTTCTCCTCCTTGGTTAAGACCAATGAATCACCGGGGTGCAGGCGAATGGGTTCCTCAATGAACGGGACGTCGCCGGCGTGACTCTCGGCGATTTTCTCACCGTCGCGCAGTAGCAATAATTCAGCGCGGCTTAGGATGTAGGCGCCTTGTTCGCAGGTGCAAATGCATGCGTGATCGGCCTTCTGGATTACCGTCAGGCGTCGCTTCTTCTTCTGGCTGTCCCTGATCTGGACGGAATCGCCGACGCGGACGGAGCGCAGCAGAATTTCCGGTACTGGAAGCCAGGCGTCGGCGGATGGTAGGGATTCGAGGCTTGCGTGCTTGGCAACGAGCCCGATACGCGCTGGGGCGACGACATTACCGCGCCCGTCCTTGTCCACTCGCCATCGCACAACGTGGTGTCCACGATGGATGGGGCCGGTGCGCAGTTTTGGGCCCGCCAGATCCATCAGCACCTTGCAATGTCTGCCTGATTCCTGGTTAACACGTCGCATATGCGCGATCATGAGTTCCCATTCGTGAGAGGAATCGTGGGCGCAATTCACGCGCATGACGTCCATGCCCGCCTCGATCAGAGTTCTAACTAGCTCGTAAGACTGGGCAGCTTCGGACGGCATCGTCACCATGATGCGAACATCGCGGCCTTTGGGAACCGGTCCCAGGAGATGCTCGGCCTGCTCGGCCAGCAGACCGGGGCCAGTCTTCAAATCGACGCCGCCCTCGGGTGGGGACGGATTGTTTGGCTTCTCTCCCGATACCGATTCCAGGATGGTGATGACGGCTTCAATTCCGGCCAGAGCGCTGGATTCGCTGTGCCCGAGTGACGAAAGCCCCATGGCGGACAGTTGGCCTTGGAGATCGCGCAGATCTACCTGGCGCATAGCCAGATAGTGGACCAGGTTCCGCGCGCCGCGGCGGGATTGTGGGCAGGCCTCAGCGATGGACGCTTCAAATTCCTTTTCCATGGAGAGACAAGACTCTCGAAGTTCTTTGAGCGTGGCGAGAAGGCTGCGGATCTGCGGCGTGGTATGCAATGGCATGTCTTGAAAAGCGTGCAGATCACTGGCCCTTTTACAGATGTGTTAACAGGGCGGCGCGTTCATAGCGCGATGCACGAGTGGGGATGCAGGGCGGCCGATAGACATGAATCTGACATCCTCGCGGAATACAATGAGCCATGCCGATCGAACGCACGGAGCTGGATCTCTTGCAGAATGCCTATAAGGCGGCGGTCGATCTATGGGTCGCCGCGATTCGCGAAGAGGAAAATCTCGCTACGGCCGATCACTCCATCGTCGCCTGGGAGCATTGGGAGCAGGCAGGCTTCCGAGTGCGAGAGGCCCAAGAACGGGCTACAGCCGCGAAGGAGTCTTATAAAGACGGCCTTCGGCTTCTGGACTACCAAATTTAGCGCACTCCGCCGATCTTCGATTTATATCCACTTCTTTCGCAATAACCAGACTTTGATCAATTGCGTCAGGCTCAGATAACACAGAAGAGTCAGACTAAGAATCGGCCAATAGTTCCGCGGTAAGCGCGCCAGACCCAGCGGTGAGGCAAGCGGCGAGTAGGGAAGCCACACTCCCACCGCCATGATCGCTAACGTTGTAGCTATCAGCGGCCAACTCGCGCGGCTCTGGAAAAACGGAATCTTGTTTGTGCGGATGACGTGAATAATAAGCGTTTGAGTCATCAGCGACTCGACGAACCATCCAGTCTGGAACACTGACGCGCGGGCCGGATCCCAGCAATTGAAAACCCAGAGCATCACGAAGAATGTCGTGTAGTCGAAGATTGAGCTGATCGGGCCAATAAAGAGAATGAACCGCGTGATTTCACCAAGGTTCCAGGGCCTTGGCTGCGCCACTTGCTCCGCGTCCACTGCATCGACCGGGATTGGTATTTGCGAAAAATCGTAGAGCAGGTTGTTGCTCAGCACTTGGATCGGCGCCATTGGAATGTACGGGAGAAAGGCGCTCGCTCCCAGCACGCTGAACATATTCCCGAAATTGGAGCTCGCCCCCATTCGAATATATTTAAGAATGTTGGCGAAAACCTTTCGGCCCTCGATCACGCCGCCTTCCAACACCATAAGGTCCTTTTCCAACAGGATCAGATCAGCCGACTCCTTGGCGATGTCCGTTGCCGTGTCGACAGAGATGCCGATGTCCGCGGCTCGGAGGGCGGGAGCGTCGTTGATACCGTCGCCCATAAATCCGACCACATGGCCTTTGCTCCGGAGTGCGCGGATCACCCGCTGCTTGTGGGCAGGAGAAAGCCGGGCGAACAAGGTCGCCTTTTCTGCCGCCTCAGACAATTCGGAGTCGGACATTTTCTCCACGTCGGCGCCCAAAATCATCGGGTCGGCCGAAAGGCCCACGTCCTTACAGATCTTACGGCTAATAAGCTGGTTGTCCCCAGTAAGGATTTTTACGGTCACGCCATGCTTGTGAAGTGCCTCGATGGCGGGGCCGGCAGTGTTCTTTGGAGGGTCTAAAAAAGCGACGTAACCCTTCAATACCAGGTCGCGTTCATCATACTTGGCACAAGCCTGCTTCCCTGGTAGTTCCTTCGTCGCCACGGCCAAAACCCGAAAACCTTCTTCGCTGAGGCTTTCGTACTTCTGTTTCAGGCCAACAATCAAGTTCGGGTCCATCGGCGATAATTTCCCATCCAGCTCGAACTGAGAACATTGATGAAAGACTTCCTCTGGAGCGCCCTTGGTGAGGAGAATTGTTTTCCCTTCCGGATTCTGGACCAGTACCGACATCATGCGCCGGTTGAAGTCGAAAGGAATCTCATCCAGCTTCTTGTGCTTTTCGACAACTGCCTGATCGTGGAAGTCGGAGCTGTCCAGTATCGCCCGATCGAGCAGGTTCTTCAGACCGGTTTGGAAATAGCTGATCAGGTACCCGTCGAGGAGTACTTCCTCCGTCTCTCGCCCTGCAACATTGCAATGCCGCTGGAGAACCACGCGGTCCTCCGTAAGTGTTCCGGTTTTGTCGGTGCATAATACGTCCATTCCTCCGAAGTTCTGAATTGCGTTCAGCCGCTTTACAATCACTTTTTTGCGGCTCATCGCAAGCGCGCCTTTGGTGAGACAGACGGATACAATCATCGGCAGCATTTCTGGCGTGAGGCCCACGGCCACAGCCATCGCGAAGAAAAATGCCCCTTTCCAATCGTGCTTTGTGAAGCCGTTGATCAGGAAGACCAAAGGGACCATAACCGCCATGAACCGGAGCATGAGCCAGGTAAAGCGAGTCAAGCCCTGGTCGAAGCTTGTTGGCGGAGGCTCCTCCGTGATTGACCCGGCCATACTGCCGAGATACGTTGTAGCCCCCGTCATAACTACGACCGCCGTTGCGGTACCGCTTTCGACGCTTGTCCCCATGAAACAGATATTGCTAAGCTCCGTCGGTGAGCTGCCAACCTTAACGTCGGCTTCGTGAAATTTCTCGACTGGGAAGGACTCCCCGGTGAGGCTGCCCTGACTAACGAACAGGTCTTTGGCTGATAGCACCCGCACGTCACCTGGGATCATGTCGCCAGCGGAGAGATTGACGATATCTCCCGGCACCAATTCCCGGAGCGGCATCTCCGTCGCCTTACCGTCGCGGACGACGGTGGCTGTTACGTGAATCATCGCTTTCAGCTTTTCCGCTGCTGCGTCCGCTCTGGCTTCCTGAAAAAAGCGAAGGGCAACACTCAGCGCCACCATTGCGGCCATGACACTGCCGGCGCGCGCGTCACCTGTGCCAAAGGAGATCGCCGATAGCGTCGCCAGAAGGATGACCAGCGGATTGCGGATGATTTTCAGCAGGCGGATAGGCCAACCCTTCCGCTGCTCTTGCGCCACCTCATTTGGACCCGTCTTGCGGGCGCGCGTCTCGGCCTCCGTTTGCGTCAGGCCGGCGGCAGAAGTCCGCAAGCTTCTGAGCAACTCTTCGGCTTCCTGCTTAGTGGCATCAAGGATGGCGGGTGAAACTTTAATCGCCGGGGCCTTCGGCTTTGCTTTTTCGGAGTTAGCCGCAGCGGATGTTGTCATCGATTCGTTCGAATTGGTAGATGCTCCCGTTTGCCGATTAGTTGGTCACAAATTCGAGGACAACCCGCGACGCGACATCGCCATGTGCAAGACTGTCGAAGATCTGGTTGATAGACGACAAGGGTTGCAACTCGATGTCGGCTTTCACCTTGCCGTCGGCGGCAAAGGCAAGCGCTTCGGCCATATCCCGGCGCGTGCCTACGAACGAACCGCGGATGGTGATGCAATTCGCCACGACGTCGAACAGCGGGACTGGAAACTCACCCGGCGGCAACCCCACAAGAACGCAGGTGCCGCGCTTCCGGGTCATGCCAATGCCTTGTTTGAAAGCGGTCAGGGAGGGCGCGGTTATCAAGACGCCGTGGGCTCCTCCGCCCGTCTCTTTCTTCAACGCGACTGCCGGGTCACCGGTCTTCGCATTGATAACCAGATCCGCGCCAAGGCGCTTGGCATGTTCCAGCTTGCCGTCGTCGATGTCAATTGCGCACACGAGTAGCCCCATCGCCTTGGCGTACTGAACGGCCAGATGCCCAAGCCCGCCCACGCCGGAGATGGCAACCCACTCTCCGGGCTTGGCGGCGGTCTCCTTGATTCCCTTGTAGGTTGTAATCCCGGCACAGATCAGCGGCGCGGCTTCGGTAGCCTGGAGGCCCGCGGGAATGTGTGCGACGTAATTCGGGTCGGCCAGAACGTACTCGGCGAAGCCGCCGTTTTTGGTATAGCCACCAAACTCAGCCTCGGGGCAAATAGTCTCCCAAGCCTCCAGGCAATATTCGCAATGCCCACATGCCGAGTAGAGCCAAGGTACGCCCACTCGGTCGCCTTCCTTGACGATCGTTACGCCCGATCCCGCCTTAGCCACCAACCCGATGGCTTCATGGCCAGGAATGAACGGCAGGTGGGGCTTCACGGGCCAGTCACCGCCCGCGGCATGAAGATCGGTGTGGCATACGCCGCACGCTTCCGTTTTGACCAGGATTTGGCCGGCCTCGGGAGACGGAATGTCCCATTCCCGAAGCGTCAAAGCCTTCCCGAACTGCTCGACAACCGCGGCTTGCATCATCATCATGCCAAGAAACGTTGCATGTCACCAGCCACAGCGACGGCCCTCGCAACGGGCAGTGATTTGGTGCAGATTGTCCGCAGCTTTAAGTTGACCATCCGGCGTCAAGTGACTAGGCGCGGCCACGTGGCGAGTTGCCCATCAGCGGCTTCCTGTTACTGCTAGTGTCGCCGTCAAATGCCAAACAAGAGATAGCCCTCAGCCGCCTTTGCCTCCGGTACCAAGGCATTGTTTCTAATAATTTTATTCTTGCTGGGATGTCCCTTGCGGAGGTTAGGCCCTCTATTCTCCGCATTTCAAGCGGAGAATGTCTAACTCAGGCGGAGATTGCATTTTCAAGAACTCAGGGATTGACCCCGGTTTGCTTCAAGTTCTCCGTTAATGGAGCAGTTTTGGAGCAAGGGGCAGGCCCTCTCCTACTTGGCGGTTCAAACTACCCGTTCTCTAACCACTCCTGGTCTGGTAATTGGATTTCCTCGAAAGCGTCGGATCATAACTCCCTGTAGCGTATTCAGCTAACGGATACCCTTGCGCTAGCAACTTGTGATTGGGCATTCGCGTGCATCTTCGAGTTGGCAGCGACCACAAAATGATACAGGTTGCCCATGAGGAACCGCCATGAGCACAACCCTGAAATATCTCACGCGCCTTATGGCCTTAAGCGGCCTGACTGCTGCGGTTACTCGGAAAAGACGACGGCGAGACGACTGCCCCGTTCGAGAAATTGGCTTATGAATTTCACGCCTCAGTATCGGGGTTGCTCCATAGCGGCATTCACCTTGAGTGCAGTTTTTACCTTTGCTTCAGTAATTCCAGCGCAGCCGCAAGACTTGCCGTTCACGTTGGACGCAGCGCTCGCTTTCGCAAGAGAGCACAGCCCACGGGTTTCGGCGAAGAGACAAGGCCTTACCACCCAACAATCAGCCATTGCCGCCGCCAGCGCTGAGCGTTTGCCCCGCCTCACGCTAGGAGCTGCAGCTCGCGGATCAAGCCAGCCGACAGAAACCGCGATGGGGTTGCCCCTGACACAATTGGGCGATATTCCGGAAGGCCAGGCATTCCGTCGAGGTCACCTCAACGCGGACGTCCGAGCCACGATCCCCGTGTATACAGGCGGCCGGATAAGGTCAGCGGTAAATCTTGCTGAATCCCAACGTGATTTGGCTCAGGTCACCGTGCACGATGTGGAGCGGGGCCTCGATTTCGATGTCACGAGCACATATGCCAACTTGGTTCAGCTCGATCGGGACATCGAAGCCGCGCGGGAATCAGTCAATGCGCTTACAGAGAGCCGCCGCGTGATTGGCCAGATGTTCGACGAGGGTAAAGTTGCTCGTGTAGATCTTCTCAAGGTCGATACACGGTTGGCGGACGTTCAGGATACGGCGATCGAATTCAGAAACGCCCGCGAGATTCAAACGGGACAGTTGAACGCACTCCTGGGCCGTCCAATCGATACTCGGCTTGTTGTGGAAACCACGCTGCCCCGGGACGCACTTCTGTCCCTGGATCAGGTGTCCCGGCTCGCAAGCACTGAGAATACGAAAACCCAGATCGCTCGAGCTGAAGTGAACATCTCAGAGCGCTTCGTGGAGGTAGCGAGGTCAGCGCTGCGTCCAACGCTTTCCCTTGTTGGCGATTTGCGGGGGCAAAGTGCCGACCCCTTCGCCATATATAAAGGCGGGGTAGTCGCAGGAGCCGTGTTTAGCTTTCCCTTCTTCGATCGGACACTGTCGAACCGGATCGAGGAAGCAAAGAGCCGTGAATTAGAACGCCGGGCCGATTTGAAGCAGGTGGATCTCGATTCAACTCAGAGAGTACGCGCCGCGTACTTGCAGGCAAAGAATTCAGAGGAGCGTATCCGGGCGACGGAGACCGCTATCGCCTCCGCGCGAGAGGCACTTCGAATCGAACAAGAAAAACAACGCTATGGGCGCGGCACCATCGAAAACTTCCTTGATGCGCAAGCAGCGCTCCTGACTTCGGAAGCCAGGTATTATCGCGCGCTGGCCGACTATACGACGGCTACTGCAGCTATTCAGCGGGAAACCGGGAGATGAGGGATTATCTATGGTTAACACCACACAGCCGGAAGTGAGCGAGAAGCCGAAGCCGGCAGAAGCGAGCGACAAAAAACCCACTAAGCCGGAAGAGAGCGAGACGCCGAAGCAGGCAGGATCGAGCGACAAACCCGCGCAGCCGGAAGGGAGTGATAAATCGCAGAAAGAAGGAGGCGGAAAACCTAAGGATGGGGAAGCGGAAGACAAGTACGCCAGTATAAAGAAGGCTGGGAAGATCATTGTCTACTTAATCATCGCAGTAGGTGCCGGCATGTTGATTCAATACTACTTCTTCACGCCTCGAATGGTCGCGGTTTCGCAAGTAATGCAACGGGGCTACACCGGTGAGCTACAAGCAACCGGCACCGTTAACGTCGCAGTGCTGGCGGCAGTGGGAGCCAAGGTTACAGGGCGCATCGAGCGGATGCTTGTCGATGAAGGTGATTTCGTTCGCTCTGGGCAAGTGATCGCCACGTTAGAAGACACCGATATGCGCGAAGTGCTGCAACGCTCACAGGCGCGACTCGAATCAGCACGCATGGCCGAACAAGCAGCGCGCGCGATGGAGCAGTCAGCACAAGCGGTCGAGCGGTCGGCTCGCGCGACAGAACAGGAGCGGCGCGCAACTGAATATCAAGCAGGACGCGCCTGGGAGCGGGAGAAGCACCTTGTAGCGACAGGGGCGGTCAGCCAGGAAGAGGCGGATCAGTATCAAGCACGCAATCAGACCGCGGCAAGTGCCGTAGGAGCGGCGCAAGCTGATATCGGCGCGGCACACGCCCAGATCGCGGCTGCTACGGCGAAAGTTCAAGCCGCGCATTCCGAAATCACCGCCATGGATGCAGACGTCCAGCTGCAAAAATTCAACCTCTCACAGACAAAGATTTTTACTTACGTGAGTGGAATCGTCACCGATCGTCCCAAACGTTCGGGCGATTCGATCGCTTCGGGCGAAGCTGTCGTCAAGGTGGCCGACCCCAAAGTGATTCTAGTGGAAGCTTATCTCGACCAGCGTTATGCCGGAAATATTAGGGCGGGCCAAACAGCAACCGTTGCCCTGCGCGGACGGTCAAAAGAACAGATTCCTGGGCGTGTTTATCGAATTCGCCCGCAAGCCGATCCAGCCGCAGAAGAGATGACAGTCGAGATCTCCTTCCCGTTGCCGGCCGCGGAATTACAGATCGGCCAGTGGGCGGATGTCTACGTGGCAACGAGTCAAACGAAGAATGCTTTGGTCGTGCCCAAAACAGCGGTGATGACGATGGGCGATGAGAAATCTGTTCTCGTGGCCGACGCCGACAACAAAGTTCGGCAAGTCAAGGTTGCCTCGATCGCCAGCAGCCCCCGATCCGATGTGACGGCGATTTCAGGGAACCTCAAGATGGGTGAATGGGTTCTGACAGAACCGATGGGAATCAAGCCCGGACAAAAGGTGCGGCAGGACCGGAGTGCAAAGCCGAAGCTTACCGGCCCGCAAATGGGAACCAGCCCAGTAATGAAGATGTAGCGGGAAACCAAATGAATCTCGCCCTCAAAGATGCCCGCTATCACCTGTTCAAGTTCCTCAGCTCGACGATTGGCGTCAGCCTGCTCTTGCTGGTGGTCTTTACTCTCGGTGGCATCATTCGAGGCGTAATTCTGGATTCCTCCACTATCGTGGAAGCAACTAACGCCGACCTTTGGGTCGTTCAGAAGGACTGGCTGGGTCCATTTGTCGAGATATCAAGACTTCCCGAGGATTACTATCACGCAATTCAGTCCATGCACGGGGTGGCTGAGGCGAGTCCGCTAGTGATGGCGTGGGACCACATCGACCATCCACCAAATTCGTCAGGCCTGATGATGTTCATGTACCGAAACGCAAAGATCGGCACAGCAACAATGGTCGAACCGGATTGGATCAATATGGTACGCGAATTGAGGTTCCTGCTGATTGGCTATGAGGCGGATCACATCGGCGGTCCGCCAATGATCATCGCTGGACGCGGAATCGAAGCGAGCCACTATGAAGTCGTAGCCGATGTAAAGACCGGCCTGAAGATCGGGGAGGTCATCCGCATGCGTGGCTTCGACTACACCGTGGTGGGCCTGACGAAGAACATCGTAGGATTCAATGCCGATCCGGTCATTTACGCCAGGCTGGTCGACGCGCAAAATATTATCTTCCAGCCAGACCCGGATTTACTTCGCAACATACGGAGACGCACCGGAGGCCAACTGGGCGGCGCGGAGGCTGTGGCTCCACGTCTCCCCGAGCCGGTAATGCGAAAGAGCTCGGCAGTGTCCGAGAACCTTCACCTGATCAACGCTATTGCGGTGAAGGTTGAACCCGGAGTCTCCATGGAGGAAGTAGCATCCGAGATCAGACATTGGAAACATCTCGAAGTGTATACGTCCGCGAGGCAGGTCAACATCCAACTGATGGGCGCGAATCGCCTTATCGTTATGCAGCTTTCTCTTTTCCGCCTTCTCCTGCTTATCATCGCCGGAGTGATCATCGGACTCATCACCTATACGTTCACACTAGACAAGATCAAAGACATCGCCGTCCTGAAACTTCTCGGCACACAGACCTCGCGCATTTACAGCATGATCATTCAGCAGGCTGTCCTCATGGGGCTTCTTGGCACCGTCTTGGGAGCCCTTCTTGAATTCGCGAGCGAACCTTATTTCCCTAGAAGAGTCTCAGCCACACTCGGCGACCTTGGACAAATGCTCGTTATCATCACTGTCGTTTCGGTCCTCGCTAGCCTGGTTGCCGTTCGACGCGCCATGCAGGTCGACCCGCGGCTCGTCTTGGGGACCTAAGAACTAAATATGGAACACGCGATCGAAACCAAAAAGCTGGTTATGACGTATGGGCAAGGGCGAGCAAAAGTCGAAGCGCTTAAAGGAATAGACCTTGCCGTCAACAAGGGCGAACTGCTTGCCATCATGGGTCCGAGCGGATCGGGCAAGACCACGCTCTTAATGATCTTGGGACTTGTCACCGCGCCGACGCAAGGGGAGCTGATCCTGGACGGCGACAACATCTACAAGGGCGGTAAGAGGGATTTCCAACGCCTGCGCCGCGAGAAGATCGGCTTCATTTTTCAGTTTTCCAACTTGATTCCGTTTCTTACGGCGGAGGAGAATATTACGCTTCCGATGGATCTGATTGGCACGTCCAGCGGAAAGGCCCATACCCGCGCCGTCGAGTTACTTGATTACTTGGAAGTGACGGACCGTGCCGGTCAGCTTCCGGAAAAGCTATCCGGAGGCGAGAGACAGCGCGTAGCAATCGCACGCGCTCTGGCAAACAGTCCGGCGATGATTCTCGCTGACGAACCGACTGCGTCACTGGATACCGACCGAGGTCTCAGCGTGATGCGAATGTTGCGCAAGGTGAGCACGGATCACGGTACCGCAATCTTGGTCGTGACTCACGACGAGCGCATGATCGGTGAGGTTGACCGGGTTCTTCAATTGGTGGACGGGCTGGTCACCAGCGATGAGAGCCAATCAAAGGCTAATGGCGCGGCCTCAAAAGACGAACCGAAATCCGCTGAACACCAGGCGCAAGTAGAGGCCTTCCACTGATTCATGAAGGGTGACATATATGTTACTAACACAACGAGTATCCGCAGTTATTCACGACACGTCCCCCGAACGTATCTGGGATTTTGCCTCTGATCCTAAAAACTGGACTGCGTCAAATCCGCTTGAACACAGAGGACTGGAACTCTTCAGTAGGAGTGGACTGCCCGAGACCGGAGCGAGGTTTCACCAGCAGGAATACGTCGCCGGCGTATTCGCTGACCTAAGCGGGCACTTTCTCTACGTCGACCACCCGAGGGTTTGTGTATGGACAGGAATTGCAAAATACAGATTCCTCGGAGGCCTCTTGAAAATTCGGATAGCTGAAGGCGGAACCGCGACCCTTACCAACGCTGGGGATGGATGGGAGCTCGCCCACGATGTCTTTATGGACTACTCGGATTCCTTGTTCGGCAAATTATTGTACTGGGGCTTTGTCCATTTGTATGACGGACAAAGAGCCGTGTTTGAACACGCAAATAGAGAAGTCGTCTATTTCAAAACGTACCTGGAAGCCGAGTCGGGCGAAGTTCCGCTGCCGCGACTCGCGGTATCGGCCAGCCCGCGGCCAGAACAACAGGGATGGCCGTAGGATGCCCCCGGGCGGGCTGCCCTCAAATGAATTGGTGAACGAGTTTTAAATCTAAAAAATGGAGAGAAGAAAATGAGTTGCTGTAAAGATGTGATGAAACCAATAGAAGCGTCTTCGTGCTGCACGCCGAAAGACACGGTGACAAAAGCTGCGCTCGCAATGCGCGATTCTGGATGCGGTTGCACGCCGGTCGTTCAGGATACAAAAACCCGCAAGCTAGTCGGCGTCGTCACCGAGCGCGACGTATGTTGTAGCGTTGCGGCTGATAACCGACTTGCTTCGGATGTTCGCGTCGAGGAGATAATGCGGCCTGCCTCCGCGTGCTGCAGCACGCATGAGCCGGTCGAAGAAGGACACCGAAAACTTCATGAGCATCGCGCCACCAGCTTGCCGGTCGTAGATGAGGAAGGCGCTTGCTGCGGCACACTAAACGCTTCGCATCTGCCTTCTCCTAATAGACCTTAACGAAAGAAGGTGCGGAATTCCATTCCTCAAAAGCAATGAGAATCACTCCCAGGATGATGCCTGGGATCAAGATCTATAAGGTCTACAATGCTGAATGGCGTAATGCTTCTATGGTTTCTTCTTACTGCCCTATCGCTGTTGTTTGTGGTGGTTGACATTCGTACCACGCCGGCATCCCCGGTCCTCAAGTGGGGGTTCGTCTTACTCACCGCGTACACTGGGCCACTGGGTGCGTTTCTCTATGTATTAGGTTGTCGCGAACCACTCCCTGGGCTCCACGAACGCTATGTTGCGACGAGGTGGAGACAGGTTCTGGGTTCGACCATGCATTGTGTGGCCGGCGATGGTCTGGGCATCCTGGTGGGTGCCGTCATCGCCAGCTTGTTCCACCTGCCAAAGACGACAGACATCGCGCTGGAGTACGTTCTGGGCTTCGGGTTCGGATGGAGTATCTTCCAATCTCTGTTCATGCGGAACATGGCAGGCGGTTCCTATCGACGTGCGCTCTCCAGTACTTTTTTCCCGGAATTGCTGTCAATGAACTTCCTTATGGCCGGAATGGTGCCTGCGATGACGTTGGCAATGGCAAGCAATGCGGTAAGCCACGATCCGTCGGGGCCTTCATTCTGGTTCGTTATGTCGATGGCACTTCTTGTCGGATTCATCACCGCGTATCCCATGAATTGGTGGTTGGTATCCCGACACATGAAGCACGGCATGATGACGGTAAGACCACCTGGCGAGCGCTCGGGCGGTCTGCAAGAAGAGGGCGAGATGGTGATGGACGATGGTGCGAAACCCGTATCGAAGATGCTGCTCACTGGGATGACAGTGCTCTCGATTTTGATATTTGGTTTGGGGCTATCCGTAGCGATCGCCTTTGGCGGTATGTAGTGTGTTGCGGCTTATCGAGAGGGTCCAAGAGCTTCACGCGAGATGACCACTGTGATGTTGATGTGAATGGGGTCAGTGAAGACTTTTGCGGCCGCGATCCATGCTGCCTTGGCAGCGCTTGCGTTGACGCCAAAATTCGCGTCGAACCCGGACGTGAACGTGGGAGTGATGATCATCTCAAGCTTCCTACCTGAATCTGCTGAAAGACTTTGCTTCCTTTACACCAATAACTGCTGAACGCAGCAAGAGCGTTTCACTTCGTAGCTCTTCTATCGTGTCTTGTAAAACAAGTACAAGACGCGAGTTGGGTGCACCATAAAGTAACCCCCATGCTCCGTCTTTGGCGCATGGACCTGATGACCACCATCATCGGAGTGTAATAAAGCTCGCTTCGTTAGGATTCGGAATTGCGGGGTCGCGCACCTTCAACGGCCACCCCGATTTGATTCCGGTGAACCTACTGATGCAACTAGAATCCGGACGGCGACGCTGCTTCAAGATTGATTTGTTCTCCGGTGATGGGGTGCTGGAATCTCAGATATTGGGCGTGCAGGAAATATCCTCCATCGCCGGGGAGGCCGGGGAGATTTTCAAGAGGCTGGCCGGTTAAGCCGTACAGAGGATCGCCTACCAGGGGATGGCCGATGGATGCCAGATGGATTCTGATCTGATGAGGGCGGCCCGAATTCAGGCTTACCTCAAATGTTGTGGTGCTCGTAGTGCGTGAGATCACCTTTGCCAACGACTTTGACGGTTTGCCACTTGGGCTGGCCGCCCACACAGAACCGATGAGCGGGTGCGGTACGAGGCCGATGGGTGTGAGAATTTCGTAGGCGTCGTGCTGGGCAAAGTTTTGAGCCAGTGCCCGGTAGATTTTTTGAATTTCGGGTGTGTTCCAGTTTGCGAATAGATTAGCGGCCGCCTGCGGTGTTTTGGCGAAGAGGACGATGCCGGTGGTGGCTCGGCCCAACCGGTGGACAGGGTTTGCGTTGGGGGTTTGCTTTTGCACCAAGCGCAAGAGGGTGTTCTCCATGAAGCCGCCGCCGGGCAGGGTGGGCAGCCCGCTGGGTTTGTTGACGGCCAACAGATAGCGGTCTTCAAACAGGACTTCGAAGTGCTGCGGGGAGTCTGGTTCGTTCCAGGGTGGACGGTTCCAGACAAGGGTTTGGCCTACAGTGACCGATTCGCTTCCGGTGGCAGTGACGCCATTGAGGGTTACTTCGCCGTTGTTCAGTTTTAGTTGCCAGGCTTGTGGGGTGGAGTGGGAGTAAAGGCTCGCCAAGTGGGAGAGCAGGGTTTGTCCGTGGTACTTGCTGCTGATGATTGTGGTGTAAGCATAGCCCCCGTTTAGCATGTAGTTTGAGTGTATGGTATGGCTTGCTGCGTAGAGAATGCTGGGATTCGAACCACCTATAGGTTATGAATGGTCGCAGCGAAATCGCCCGGGCTTTCAGGGATTGTCCTTTGCGGCAAGGCGTCGTCGAGCCGGTTATATCTCTCCGGTCCTGCGGAGCACCGATGTGATTGTTAAGCCTTGCGCAAAAACCGAAAACGCCACCACAGCAAAGCTGATCGTTACGATGGTCTCGCGTTCGGGAAGTTCGGGAGGAAGTCCGAGCGCCAGCGCGAGTGCGACAGTCCCGCGCATTCCTCCCCAGAATAAGACATGCTGGTGCCGCAACGTAACACGTAGCGATGATCGGGAGAACAGCAGACAGCAGGGGTAGATAGCCAGCGCGCGTCCCAAGATTACCAAAACAATCGCGATCAGAGCAGAACCCCACACGGCAGCGAAATCCTGATGTGCTTCATGCATGCCGATCAAAAGGAACACCATTGAGTTAGAGACAAACGCGGCATACTCCCAAAATGCGTGCAGTGCCTCTTCGCCCTTGTCGGAGATTCTCCCGAAGAACCTGGAATTCCCCAAGACAAGGCCGGCAGTGATTGTCGCTAAGACTCCCGACAGACCGAAATGTTCAGCAAGCAGGAAGGAGCCGTAGGCAGCCACGGTCGTAAAGGTAATTTCAACAAGGTGATCGTCAGTCTTTCCCACCAACAAGAGCGCGGCAATGGATACGATCCCTCCGCAAACGATCCCCCCGCCGATTGTCTTAAGAAGGGTGGCGGCAATGGCCACAGTGCCTGGTTGCTGCCCGGCCGCTATAGCGACCACCAGGCCGAACGCTACAGCAGCGGTGCCGTCGTTAAATAGGCTCTCCGCCTCAATGAGCAACAGTAGCCGGCCGTGAGCTTTGGCCTCCTTGAAGGTCGCGATAACTGAAACGGGGTCGGTGGCGGCGATCAAAACTCCGAAAACCAGCGCGCTGATCCAGTTCCATTGGGCGATGTAGTGCATCCCCACGGCAGTCACCGCCGCCGACAGCACCACACCCGCGGTTGCCAGAACGATGACTACTGCGAAATCACGACGGAGTTGCTTCCAATGAAGGTAGAAGGCAGCCTCAAACAGGATAGGGGGTAGCAGCACCGTGAAAATAAGATCCTTGGTTAGCGTGACCTTAGGCGCGAAAGGCAAGAACGCCAAACAAATTCCTGCCACGACTAATCCGACACTGTAAGGGAGACGAAGTCTGCGGGTCACCATGGCAACTACTGCCGCAAGAAGCAGCAGCAGTGCGCCGGATTGAATATCTAATTCCATCTTGCCGCTCTACCGGTGCTTTCGCTTAGCAGGTGTCGGCAGCCGCTTCTTGGTGTCTGCCTGGGGCAATCTGGCGGCGGCCAGTGAAAGGTCCGGCATCGCAAGCTTGTTCTGCAGGCTTTGCTGAACCATCTTGATCGGAACGTCTCCCAAGTCCTTTTCAGATTCGTAGTGGACGCTGATTGCGATTCCAGTCCGATAGTTCAAAGCCACACTAAAGTCATGTATTGGGGCGTCTGACGAAGGCCATATGTCCTGCAGGGCGGCTCGAACCTTGTCGAGCAGTTCCTTCTGGATCTCTTCGATTGCTTTCTCTTTGACGACAACCGGGGCAGGCCGCGCCAGACGCTGCATAAGGTCGGACAGCTCGCGTTTGCTGGCGACGGCTTCGACTGAAAGCTGGACGTCTTGACCGGTTCGACGAATCAGATCCTGGCGCACCTCCGCGACCTTTGAATCGGCGATGGGCTTCGTGGAAATGATATGTATAGCCACTCCTTCCTTCGCAACGTTTACCTGCTGCAAGACAAGAGTATCCGCAGGAGCGAGTCGTTTCAATTCGTCCTGAACCGCAGCTCGGGTGACTGTTTCGCCAGCAACCTGAAGTAGCGCTCGGTACAGCGGTACTGAAATGGCCGCCAGGAGGATCAGTATCATCAGGACGCGCCAGTGGAGCCTGCCCCCGTTAGAAAAGAATCGGCCGACACGGGCGCCCGAAAGAAACTGCGCGAAACGCTCGTCGCGTCGAGATTCCTCCATCACCTTCTGCACCTCCGCGGTGTTCAGGCCAACAAGGAGGAACACAAGGAATGCACTCGAAACAATGGCGACCAGGTTCGTCAGAAACAGAAGGCCAGCCCCTCCCATAATTTCAAGGTTTATCCCGCTTCCTAAACCAAAGCCCATCGTGCATAACGGTGGCATCAACGCCACGGCGATCGCAACGCCGGGCAGCGCGGTCACTCCGTCGCCACTTCCTCTGGAGACGACAACCGAACCTGCCAAACCGGACAGTAGGGCGATTCCGAGATCGAGCAAATTCGGCGTCGTCCGTAAGAGGATTTCCGGGGTCGCGGAGTGGAAGGGCAGGAGCCACACCAAAAAACCGGAGAACGCGACGGATACGGCGATGCTCGCGACGAGGTTAAGTACGGCCTTCAGCCCCAGGTAGAGGTCTCCAACGGCCAGCGCCAAGCCAGTTCCCATGATCGGCCCCATCAAAGGAGAGATCAGCATGGCACCGATGATCACCGCGGGGCTGCTTTCCACCAAACCGAAAGTGGCGATACCGGCCGCAAAAAAGATCTCAAGCCAATAAGTAAGGCTGTCAATCTCGGCTGCCGCGAAAATTTGCGCGTAAACTCTTGGCTTGGTCCCGGCCTGGATGCCCAGCCAGGTCTGAAGCCGCCAGCGGCGGTCATCGTGGGGCGGCGGCGTGATTGCTGAAGTGGACGTCATTACAGTATGCCGCAATCGTGCTACAGTCGCATCCGTACGGCTTCACTTCGGAGCCTTCGACCCGCTGCCCCTTCCGGCTAAGGTACTCCGAATGCGGCATGACCCAGAATCTTTCTCCCACCAGGAAGACCCTCAGCCGCCTGATGATTCGCTTTTTTGTACCAGCCCTCGTGCAACCCTCTACCTAAATTGTTAATTAAATGCGCCGGTATCCGTGCGCCACTCTACTAATTCGGTCCATTTGGTAAGCCCTCTACGAAACACCGTCGTCATCGAATGCAACCCCTCCCATTCTGGCAATTGGGCCTAAGCAAATTAACGAGACACGACTTGTTCATAACAAGAATTCGGGTTGTCAGGTTGTGAGCACGGATTTGTTGAATTCAGGGTGTGGCTCCCCGACATGGATTCGAACCACGATTCACGGCTCCAAAGGCCGCTGTCCTACCATTAGACGATCGGGGAATGTGCGGAAGGAATTACTAGAAGTCAGTTTATCACAGGGCTATCGCCGCGATTCGTGGACAGCGGTTTGGAACTCGAAGTTGAAGTTCTCGCCCAGATAAACGCGTTTCACGTCGGGGTCGCGTCCCAGCATTTCCGGCGAGCCCGCGCGGAAGATCTTGCCGTTGTTTATGATGTAGGCGCGATCAGTCACCGCCAACGTCTCGCGAACGTTGTGATCCGTCACCAGGATCCCGATTCCCGATCGTTTCAAATCGGTGATAATGCGCTGCAGTTCCAGCACCTGAATCGGATCGATACCGGAAAACGGTTCGTCCAGCAGCAAAAAGCTCGGTTCAATTACCAACGATCTGGCGATTTCCACTCGCCGCCGTTCGCCGCCGGAAAGCATGAAACCTTTGCTGTGACGCACGGTTTCCAGGCCCAATTGCTCAATCAGGCTATTCATCCGGGCCCGCCGTTCGCGCCCGCTCAACGACAGCGTTTGCAGGATCGCCATCAGGTTGTCTTCCACCGAAAGCTTGCGAAATACAGAGGCTTCCTGCGGCAAATAACTGATGCCGTGTTGTGCCCGGCGGAACATCGGCAGCGATGTGATGTCGGTAGAATCCAGCATTACACCGCCGGAATCCGGGCTGATCAAGCCAACAATCATGTAGAACGACGTGGTTTTGCCGGCGCCATTGGGACCCAGCAGCCCCACCACTTCGCCTTGCTCGACGGACACGGATACATCGTCCACCACCTTGCGTCCGCGGTAACTTTTGGTGATGTGGGAGGTCTCGAGCGTTCTCATGCGTTACTTGCGGTGGATGGTGCTGGTGGCTCGCTGCTCCGCCACACCATTTACCAGAAGCCTATCATCATTGGCAAAGTAGGTCAATTGCTTGCCCTTGGTGTTTCCTTTTAGACTATCCACCATCTGCGGCTGGCCCCCCGTAAGAATTACTTTTTGATCCTTCGTGTAATACTCCGCGTGTTCCGAGGTTCCGGTGCGCGTCCGCTGATTGCGGTTCTGGAGAATCTCCACGGCACCGTCGGCAAACGCGCGATCAAGCGATGAGTCGGCCGACGAGTCGTTCAGATAAGCCCTCAACTCTTTCGACTTGACGTTCATATCGGGGCGGTTTAGAACGACGCCCCCTTTGTATAACGCGATCCGGTCTTCATCCGTGTACAGCAATTCGGGCGCTCGAACGATCGTAAAGATCGCACTCTTCGGAGTGGCCGCTGTTGTTTTCGGCTTCGCCTTTCCATCCTTATCCTTCTCCTCTTTCGGCTTGTCGACAAACTGGCTGATCACGTTCCCCTTCGCCAGCAAACTCGACTCATCGCGATCGATATCGATGCGATCCGCCTGCACCCGATTCGAACCCTGCCAGAGAACAGCGTCGCCCTCATATAGAATCTTCAGGTTCTTATCGGTGGACACCATCTTCCTGGCTTTCGCTTGCGTTGGCTCTTCATTCGACAGCATCGCCGAAGACTGTCCCTTTTTATCCGGCAACCGCGTCGACGTGACATTCCCATCGGCTGACATGTCGCCATTTTTCTGATTCATCACGATCTGATCTGCTGCCGTCGAACCCGTAGTGTCCCAAACACGCGCCCCGCCAGTTAACGTAATCACGTCGCTGGTTTGATTCAAAACCGCCTTTACCGATTTCGCCTTGCGGTCGCCTTCCTGATAGCGGAAGTTCGTCGATTGTTCGATCTGCGTTACCTGCGCCGTCTTCGGATCGAACTGGGCCACCATGTCCTTGCTCCAGGTCAATGCCGGCTCGCTCGGTTTCGGCGGCGTACCTTTCGGCGGATTCTCAGTACGAGTAGAAACATTCACCGACCGAAACGACTGAATCTGATTCTGCGGTCCATAAGCGATCCAGATATGATCGCCATTCAGGTAGCGATGGGGGACCCCCGGCCGATTGGGAACAAACTCCAGCGTGCCGGCCGGCGTCTCGACGTTGTCGATCTCTTTCCCACCGGCGCGCATCGCCAGTTGAATGCGCTCGCTGCGCAGAATTCGAGTCTCCGCCTGCAACACCCCGACCTTGGGAACCGGTACGGATTCGACGACACCGCCGCCCGTCGCCACGGCCCTCTTCAAAACACTTTCATGATCGAGCGCGTCGAAATCGAGATCGATGTGATTACTCGAAACCGTGGTTTTCGCCGTCTCCGCCGTCGATACCAGGTGGGCGTTCTTGTCGGCGTTAATCTGCGTCACCTGGCTGTCGCCGGAGAAATGCATCGTCAACTGGTCCGCCGCGTATTCGATCTTCCGGCCGGGATCGTCCTGCACACCCTTAGCCGTTTGCGCTTCCACAAGACTTATCACTTGATCATCCAACGTAACCACTGCTGCTCCGGCATCCATCTTCATGTTTTGACGCGTCAGCCGCGACCAGGGACTGAGATAAATTTTCGCTTCGCTCTCGCGATAAGTAAGATCGCCCGTTTCCACCTTCATCGGGATACTCTTGCCGTCTTTTCCACGCCAGTTCAATTCGATGGCGCTCTTCATGTGCAATTGGCGGGTATTCGGGTCGTACTCGGCTCCCATCGCCTTGCCATTTCCACGGTCAAATCCGAACGTCGCCAGCCGGTCTGTGGTTGCCCGTCCCGTCTTGCTCTCCAGGCGAACGCCAGAGGTTTCAATCTTCACCAAGCGCCCGTTGGTCGCCTCGCCATCCTTCGGTATGGCCATCGTGATCTCCACCGCGCCTTCCGAAAATAGGATGCCGTCGGCGGTATCGAAATCCGCTTTCGCGCACTTCACCAGGTCGAATTGATCGCCCTGCTTGTGATAGATACGCAGTTCCACTTCTTCCAGTCTGGCGGTAGAGGGTTCCTTGATGAGTTCGTATTTCTTGGCGCTGATTTCCGCGGTAACGTGATTGCCCGAAATCTGCCGGAAGTGCCAGCCATCGGCTGTGGCCGAGAGATTATCCCGTATCGGCGTGGGAGGCGCCGGTTTTGCGCTGTTCAGCGCACTTACACGACCGAAGTAAATATATCCAACGGCGTAAATGATCAGGCTGATGGCAACTAGTATCAACCACCGGGTTCCGCGCATGATTATACATTCAAGGATAGCAGGAGCAGTCCGCGCGACGGTCCCCCGAACGAGTGAAAATGCTGTGGTACGTTGAGCACATGTGGTGGACCGCTGTCTTGCTGTGCGGCATGCTCTACGCTGAAACACAGCCAGGAGCGTTGAATCGCGCGGCACGCGCCGGGAACATGGCGCAGGTGAAATTGCTGGTCGAGTCCGGCGCTGCAGTAAATCGGCGCGATGGCTTAGGTGGCACCCCGCTCCACGACGCAGCTTGGGCGGGCGATCTGGATATCGTCTCCTATCTGTTGGATCATGGCGCGCAAGTCGCTGCCCGCCATTCCGAAGCCGGGTCCACGCCACTGCATTACGCTGTAATTACCAATCATTTGGAGGTTGTCGGCTTATTACTGGAGCGCAACGCCGATCCGAATGCGCGCGATCAATCTGGTACGTGTCCGCTACACCTGGCTGCAGACCGGGGTAATCTCGCGATGGCCGAGCTGTTGCTGAAACGTGGCGCGGACGTCAACGCTGTCGATGGATCCGGCTCGTCCCCGCTGGAGGAAGCGGCGTGGAAAGGGCAGGTCGATATGACGAATCTTCTGATCGCTCATGGAGCGGATCTGCGGCTTGCTAATCGTGTGAACCAGGTAATGCCGCTGCACGCCGCGTCCACGAAAGGCTTCCCCGATGTTGCCCTGGCGCTGTTAAACGCCGGCGTCGCAGTGAACGCGAAGGATGAAAGCGGGACCACTCCGCTCGATGACGCGCTACGCTACCGGCAAGCAAAGGTCGTAGAAGTTCTGCTCGCTCATGGAGCGCATCTGGATGCACCCAAGGCGCTGCATGATGCGGTGCTACGAGGGCAGATGGATCTGGTTACGATCCTAATCGATAAGGCCGTGGCCGTGAAGCCCGTCCGCTATGAAGGCGAAACGCCTTTGCATGATGCCGCTTTGAAGGGCAGGGCCGAGATAGCCGCGCTTCTGATTGAGCATGGCGCAGACGTCAACGCCGAGGATAGCGATGGCGCGATGCCTCTGCACATCGCGGCCTTGGGCGGGTATCGGGCGGTAGCCGAAGTGCTGTTGGCTAACGGCGCCAGGATCAATGCGGCGGATCGCGATTCGGGCTCGACGGCCCTCCACCTTGCGGCGGCATTCGGACGGCGCGAGATCGTGGAACTACTGCTCGAAAAGGGCGCCGATCGTACGATTCACGATAAGAAAGGTCTGTCCGCGCTCGATGCCGCCAAGGCCAACGGCCAGACTGAGATCGCCGCGCAGCTGCAGAGATAACTACTTCTTCAAATTCGCTTCGAACAGTTGAAAGATCCGCTTGTACTCATCGGCCCAACTCGACGGCTGGACGAAGCCATGATCTTCCACGGGATATATCGCCACACTCCAATTCTCTTTGCGCAGCTCAATCAGTTTCTGCACCAGACGAACTGTGTCCTGGAAATGAACGTTGGTGTCCACCATGCCGTGACAAATCAGTAGCGCGCCTTTCAGTCCGGAGGCGAAGTAAATTGGCGATGAAAGCCGGTAAGCTTCGGCATCTTTCTGCGGTGTATTTAAAATACTCGCCGTATAGCCGTGGTTATAGTGAGCCCAGTCGGTAACGGGCCGCAACGCGGCGCCGGCGGCAAAAACATCGGGTTGCGTGAAGAGCGCCATTAGCGTGATAAATCCGCCATAACTGCCGCCGTAGAGTCCGATGCGTTTCGCGTCCACGCCATGCTTTTCCACCAGCCACTTCGCGGCATCCACATGATCGTCCAGATCCTTGCCGCCCATATGGCGATAGATTCCGGTACGCCAATCGCGCCCATATCCCGACGATGCCCGATAGTCGATATCGATCACCAGATAGCCGTGTTCCATCAGATATTGATTGAACAAATACTCGCGATAATAATTAGGGGACCACCAGCGATGGACGTTCTGCGTGTATCCCGCGCCGTGCACGAACATCACCGCGGGGCCGCCTTTCTTGAAGTTGGCGGGCTTATAAATGTGCGCCGGAATCGATTTGCCGTCGCGCGAAGGAATCTGCACAATCGGTGTATCTATCCATTGATACTCCGCGAAACCCGGCGCGGGCGAAGACGTCAGTTTCCTTTCCGCCGCACCCGGCTTGTTCTCCATGATGAAAAGTTCCGGCGGTTTATTCGTGTATGAATAGACATCGGCTATCCATTTTTCGTCGGGCGAAAGCGTCGCGTGGTGGTTGCCGGGCAGTGTCGTGATTCTTGTCCGCGCGCCGCCCTCAGCTGGCATCGTATATAAGTGCCGCTCTCCAGGACCGGCCTCGCTTGTAGTCAGATAAAACGTCGACTTATCGCGCGAGAGCTCCACCCCGCTCACCTCAAATTTCCCCGCGGTTAACTGGCGCGGCTCTCCGCCATCGAAATCGACCGTATAAAGATGCGTGAAGCCGTCGCGCTCAGATTGGAAATAGACGGCCTTGTCATCTTTGGTCCAGGCAAGAGCGAAGAAGCCGAAGCCTCCCACCCAGGCGTCGTCATGATCGACAAACAGGGTTCGCGTCTTGCCGGTGGCGGGGTCAAGCGCAAAGATCCAGCGATCTTTATTGTCGATAGCGCGGCCGCTGATCACGGCCTTCGTCCCGTCCTCCGACCAGACTGGCGGCCCAAGCTGCACCTCGCGATCCTGTTCCTTCTTGTCGCCGTCTTTGGGCAGCTTCAATCCGTGTTCAACCCATTTCACTTCGCCGCTTTCCACACTGACCAGCGCTACGCGGGCGAGCCCTTGTGAATCGCCGACGTTAGTGCGCCCAGCTATGTCCGCCGTATAAGCGTCTTCTGTGACATAGTTCGGAACGATGGTGTTTTTCAAGCCTTCGCCGCGATTCTGGATCACCACCATAACGCTCTTCTCGTCCGGCGAAAGGTCCAGTGCAAGGACGGTCTGGCCGGTCGTAAGCTTGAAAGGCTTACGAGGATTTCGCCGCTTCTTTCTGGCTTCCTCTTCTTCCTTCAGCCGGGCGCGATCGCGGACCACTTCCAGCAGGCTTTTCTCTTCCTTCTTCAGAAACTCCTGGCTGTCGGTGCCCTTCTTTTCGTCCGCCGCCGTAGCCGTCGCACGGGCCACCGGTGGGCCCTGTCGCGGACCCGCCGGACTCGCCGCAGGTGGCGCTTCTCCGGCCGCTTGGACATCAGTTACCTCGGTCAATTCACCATCCGCCAGCGACATCACGTAAAGGTTGTTGCCGCGGCGGAACGAAACTCGTTTCTCATCGCGAAGGAAATGCGGATCCGCTTCGTTGTCCGAAGTTTTCGTCAATTGCCGCGTCTGTCCGGTGTTGCGATCGTACAAAAACAGATCCCCGTCCTGGGCATACAATTCGCGCATATGATCTTTGCTGTAGTTGGTAAAAGCAGGCGGGCTGGGCTCAAGCTCGGCGAATTTTCTAAGTCCGCTTCCGTCGCGATTAATGACATAGGTGTCGGGAGGATTGGAAATAGGATCGGTGGATTGTTTCCACTGGAACGCAATCTGATCGCCGGAACGAAGCCAACGAACCTGATCCGGCTCATACCCAACTAACCCCGGACCGCGCATGATGTTATCGATAGTGAGCGGGAATTTCTTTTGCCCGGGGAGTTGAGGAACCAGAAACAGAATGGAGAGAAAAGCGGCGAGAGCTTTACGATGCATGAAGAGTGTTATTAGATCACACTCGTTAATCAAGACGCGAAGACCGCGCGGCGTGGCGCGATCCCCGCGTCTGCAGTGACAACTATCCTAGATCGAATTTTTCATGATGGAGCGTGGGGTCCCCACGAACCAATACCGGGCGGCGCAGGATCTCTTCCAACTCCTCCAGATATTTGTTCTGATGCGATTTCAGAACCTTCGCTACCTCTGGATGGACACGCAATACAACATCCTTGCCTTCCACCGTCGCCGCCAGCTTTTCCGCTTCCTGCAGCAACTCGCCGACGATGGTCTGCACGCTCTTCACGTAGCCCGCGCCTTCGCAGTAGAAGCACGGTGAGCAGAGCGTCCGTTCCAGACTTTGCTTCACGCGTTTGCGCGTAATCGCCACGAGTCCGAAATCGTTGAACTGCAAAATTTTATACGGCGCCCGGTCGGCCCGCATCGCTTCTTCCAGAACCTGCATCACCTTTTGGCGATTCTTGCGCTCCTCCATATCGATGAAATCGACTATGATGATTCCGCCCAAATCCCGCAGCCGGACCTGCCGAACAATCTCTTTCACCGCTTCCGTATTGGTCTTGACGATGGTATCTTCCAGCCGATTCGACTTTCCAACGTACTTCCCCGTATTGACGTCAATCGCAACCAGCGCTTCGGTTTGATTGATCACAATATAGCCGCCCGATTTTAGCCAAACCTTCGGGCGCAACGCCTTCTCCAGTTCCGCCGTTACGTTGAACGCGTCGAAGATCGGAGCCGGACGGGTATACAACTTTACCCGGCTTACCAGCGCAGGCTGGAAGCGTTGCATGAAGCGCAAAACGCTTTCATACAGTTCTTCGTTATCCACCCAAACTGCCTTGAAATTTTCCGTGAGTTGATCGCGCAAAATGCGCTGGACAATATCCAGATCGTGATGAAGCAGCAACGGCGCGGGCTTCTTCTCGGCCTTTTGGCGAATGTCCTGCCAAAGGTTGAAGAGGAACTTCATATCGGCGCCGATCTCTTCATCAGTCTTGCCTTCACCGGCGGTTCGAACGATGTATCCGCCCGTCAGGCCTTCCCGATGGCCCTGCAAAATTCGCTTCAATCGCAGACGCTCTTCGTCGCTGGCGATCTTGCGCGAGACGCCCATATGCTCAAGCGTCGGCATGTAGACCACATATCTTCCCGGTAAGGCGATATGCGAAGTGATGCGGGCGCCCTTCTGGCCCAGCGGTTCCTTCGCGATCTGGACGAGGATTTCCTGCCCTTCCTTTAGCAATTCGGTGATGGAGGGAAGCGGAGCCTTCTCGCGCGAGGAATGACGTCCGTGCGATTCCGATCGTGGCCAAGGATCGCCGGTGCCGGTCTCGTTCCGAGCTTCGCTGCTACGGCCCTCGTTGCGGCCTCCGCCCGGCGGCCGATTCTCGGGTGGAGTTCGTGCATCGCCTGGCGGGCGATTCTCAACAGAGGGCCGGCTCTCCGTGGAAGTACTCCGATCCTGCTCAACCCGCGGTTGCTCACCCGTTCGCGGCTGATCCCCACCGCGCATCTTACGGCGCATCCGGCGAGGCATGCGATGCATGAAGCGCCCGCCAGGCTCGCGCAGGTTCGCGGTTAAGGGCGCATCGCCTTCCACCGCAGTTTCGGCGGAAGCTTCGGAATCGAGTTGCGCTTCGCCCGGCTCTTCCAAACTTTCCAAATGCCCAAGAATCAAGGCTTGGATCTCGCGATCCTCCTCCTCATCGAGCGATGCTGCCCCAGTCACGGGATTCTTCGAACTCTCGGCCACAATCGCAATCACTTCGATTTCGGTCAGCTCCACGGGTTCGAAGATCAGCTCCCCGATTTCGGCGGGAGTCGCGGCTATCGGTTCGGGCTCGAACGATGCTTCGGGCTCTTCCCGCTCCGGATGCAAGGGCGCATCGGGCTCAAAGTGAGAAACATCCACCGGTTCTTGAGATCCGTCAGCTTCGGTCTTGACCTGGGTGTCGTCATGGACGCCGTCAGCGGCATTGTCTGGTTCAATTTCCGGTGCTTCAATTTCCGGCTCGAACAGCATTGGTTCTGCGGATCGGGGCTCGATGAAAGAGGCCGATGAAACCGGGGTCTCAACATGCGCAACGGGCTGGGGCTCGGCGGAAGTTTCCGTCGGCGGACCACTATGGCGATACTTCGCCAGCGATTCGCCAGGCAGCACTGCAAAGTCATTCCCCACCGGCGTTGCGGCGAGGGGTTCCGCGGCTGGCATTTCGGTTTCTTCTTCGCCAACCGAATCGTCAGCTGGAGTGTTGACGTCGGAGACATATTTCGAATCTGGAAAGCCGCGACCCCGATTGCGCCGGCGGCGAGATCTCCGGCCGCGTTGGTCGCCACCACGATCCTGCGCCGGTGCCGCCCCTTCTAATTCCGAACCGGGAGGCGTCGAGGTCGAAGAAACGGGTTCCGCATTAACGGTTGCCGTTAACCCCGGGTCCGGGCTCGATTCGGTTCGCGCGCTTTCCGTGCGCCCACCTTCATTGCGCGGCGGTCTGTCATTACGTTGCCGGTCGTTACGTTGCCGGTCATTTCTGGAATGCTCGGCTCTGGGAGATTCGCTTCGGGATTCCTCCCGGACGCCTTCACCGCGGGCATTCTCGCCGCTTGGCGGACCCTCCTGCCGGGGTGGCCGGGCCGGCTTATCGTCGACGCTATCGAACTCTTCGTTCTCTTCGAAGAAGTCTGAAACGTAGAGGAACGTGTCGCGTTCCAATCCCAAATCGACGAAGGCCGACTGCATGCCTGGCAGCACGCGAGTCACCCGTCCTTTATGGATGCTACCGGCCAGCGAGTATTCATTTGCCCGCTGGAAGTAAACTTCCACTAATTGATCGTCTTCTAAAATCGCTACTTTTGTCTCATGGCGATTGGCAGCAATCACCAGCTCTTTGCTCATGGATTTCTCCGCTCTTCAATGGCGAGCGAGAATGCAATGAACGCGGAAATTTCGCCGATTGGGCCAGACACGACGCCGCAAAATCTGCGCGCCGGGCGGTGCGAACTACTTGAGCTTTTAGGCCGCGGAGACGGAGCTTCCTCTAAAACACCCCCGCGGCCTTCCGGATCCTAAACCGGCGGGAAGGCCAAGTCGACCAGCGCGCAAAACGCCATTCGATTCCCGCTCACGATCGTAGATCCTTCAATTTTTTTGCAGCACCGAAACCCGCTCGCTTACTTCCGTCTCAGGGACTCTCGCCCTTAGGTTTCTTACCGTGCGATAGGGACGTCAAGCCGTCTGTCCCCACAAAATAAAGAATCTTGCACTTCTAACATCGATTACCACGCACGAACAGCGCCAACTGCGTCGTACGCTCAATTCACAAATCGGCGAAGCCGGACGTTGTTTACTAAACCCAACATCATAAAAACCGATAACGTATTAGAACCACCCGAACTCATCAACGGCAGCGGGATTCCGGCCACCGGCATACGTCCCACCACCATCCCCACGTTTTCCAACAGGTGAAATAACAATAACGTGGCAATTCCCATGCAAATGTACATCCCGGCCCTATCCGGCGCCGTTTGTGCGTTTTGCACTATCTGCATCAGCAACAAAAAATATAATCCTAGAGCCACTACTACGCCAACAAAACCGTGCTCCTCGGAAAACGCCGAGAAGATAAAATCAGTATGAGGTACCGGCAGGAAACGAAGCTGCGTTTGCGTTCCGTGCGTAACCCCCCTGCCCCATATATTACCCGAACCGATGGCAATCTTCGACTGTATTACCTGGTAACCGGAACCCTTCGGATCCATGCTGGGATTCACAAAAGCCACGATTCTGGCCTTCTGATAATCCTTCAACACAAGCCAGCTAACCGGCACCACCAACGCCATCACGGCCACGATTACCGCGAAATGTTTCCACTGCAGACCCGCCAGCAGCACTCCACCGGCCAGTATCGGGAGGTACGTCATGGCAGTCCCGAAATCCGGCTGTAATTCCACCATGAGCGTCGGTATCGCTACCAGACCACCCAATTTAAATAGATCCTGAACTTCTAGCTTTTCACCCTTCATTTCCGCCAAGTACCGGGCTACCAGCAATATTATCACTAATTTGGCGAACTCTGAGATCTGTAAGTGGAAACCGCCAAGCGTGATCCAGCGGCGCGATCCAAACACCATCTTTCCGACGAAGTAAGTCAGCCCCAGCGCGGCAATCGTAGCGGTGTAAAGAATGGGAACCTGGCCCATCAGCGTGTGGTAATCGATGGAAGTTACCACCCACATCATGATCAGTCCCAGCACCACCCAGATGATTTGTTTCCACCAGGCGTCCTGCCATTTGGTATCGAGCGTGGCGCTATAAATCTGTAGGATTCCCAGGCTGCAGAGGGCTAGCGCCGTGCCGATTAGGATCCAGTCCAGGTCGCGAATCGAGCGATATTGGGCCATCAGTTATTCGGATTTTCCACGGGAATTTCGGCCGGCGGGCTAAATAGCGATTTAGGTGGCGTCGGGGCGGCCGCGATCTGCTGAGCATGCCCCGTTAGCCGGGCTTTCTTATCGAAATAAGCCTTCAAGACGTCGCGTACGATCGGCGCTGCCAGCGGTCCATGTTCGGCATTTTCAAACAGCGCCACCACCACAATTTCAGGGGCCTGGCGCGGAGCGAAGCCAACAAACCAAGCGTTATCTTTCATCGTTGCGCCCAAGCCATTCTTGCTTGCCTTCACCAGTTCGTTTGAAACCAGTTGCGCCGATCCGGTTTTTCCGCACACCTCAAGCCCGGGAATTTGTGCCCGGAACCCGGTGCCCCCTTCGTTCACCACACCGTACATCCCGTTGATGATTTTCGTAATGTTGTCGCTGTTCAGCGAGATCTGGCGCAGAGAATCGGGGTGTGTCTGTTCTTTCACGAGATGTGGCCGATGCCACACGCCGCCGTTCGCGATCCCGCCGATAGCCACCGCCAATTGCAAGGGCGTTACCGTTACAGCCCCCTGCCCAATGGCCACCGAAATCGTTTCGCCCAGATACCATTTCCGCCGCTGGGCCCGCAGCGCCCATTGCGTGGACGGCATCAAGCCACTGGCTTCGTTTGGCAAATCGATGCCGGTCTTATGTCCCAGACCGGCGAGTTGGGCGTATTTGGCGATTGCATCGATTCCAATCCGGTTTCCGACGTTATAAAAATAGACGTCGCAGGATTGCACGATGCCCTTGTGCAAATCCACCGCACCATGACCGTGCTTCAGGTGGCAACTATAGTAATGGCCATAGAACGAAGCGCCGCCGGGGCAATGCGCGGTGTAATTGCTATCGATGATTCCGCTCTCCAGCCCGGCCAGCGCCACCAGAGGTTTGAACGTCGATCCCGGCGCGAATTGCGCTTGAATCGCCCGATTGAACAGTGGGTTGAACGGATTGCTGGTCAACTCTTTCCAATCTTGCGAGCGGATACGTCCAGTAAAAAGGTTGGGGTCGTAAGCCGGCCGGCTGACCATCGCCAGCACTTCGCCATTGCGTGGATCAAGCGCAACTACCGCGCCGCGCTTGCCCGCCATCGCTAGCTCGGCCACCGCCTGCAAATCGAGATCGAGTGTCACCTGCAGCGATTTTCCCGGTATCGCATCCACCGCCACCAAAGGATCGCCGCGCTCGCGCCCCATGTTGTCCACCACCACCCGGCGCTGGCCATCGACACCCATCAGGCTTTCGTTATATTGCCGTTCCAGCCCGTACTTGCCAATCACATCGCCCTGGCGATACTTCGTAAATTCCGGCGCATCCAGTTCGCTTTCGCTGATTTCGCCAACATACCCGATGACGTGCGCCGCCAGCCCATCATGCGGATAGAGGCGGCCCTGCGTCCGCAGCAACACCATCTCCGGAAACGTCTCCGGGTCTTTATGCGACTCCACGAAATCCAGTTCGCCCTGCGTCAGTTCCTGCTTAATCACGATCGGTTCATACTTCGGCCGGGATTCGAAGCGGCGCAGCCGGGCGCGCAGATCGTCGACATCCAGATGTAAACCTTCGGCAATAGCGGCGAGATGCTCCGTTTTCAAATTTTCCCGGGTCAGCATCAGCTTGAATGAGGAGTGATTGTCGACGATCACGCGTCCATCGCGATCCAGAATCTTGCCCCGCGGCGCAAGCACCGGAACGGACCGCACGCGATTCTTCTCCGCTTGCTCCAAATAGAAGTCCGGATTCCGCACCTGCAGATCCCAAAATCCCGACGCCAGAAACACGAAGATGGCAACGGTGAAATATTGGAAGAAGGCGATCTTCGCCGAGGCAAAGCGGGTATCGTCGCGCAGTAGACGAGCGGCTTCCTCGCGTTCGGGCTTGGTATCGGTGGGGGACGAATTCACGAGGTGACAACCATTAAAACCGCGGCAGTCGAGTACTCTTCAGTCTATCTAATAAATGGAATAGAGGGATTGCCACCACAGCATTGAGCAATCCGTGAACCAGATTCTGCTGGATGTCGAAGTCGATCGCCCGGCCCAGCAGCGCGCGTTGCAGCACCCAATAAAAGAATTGATGGAAGAGGTAAAAGAAGAACCCCATCACGAAGCGGATCATCGCGTGATCCACATCGAACCGCAGGCTGACGGAGGCGGCGAAATAGCCCACCAAAGTCTTCACGATCCCGAACATGCCCAGATGCTGATCGGATAAGGAATCCTGCACCAAGCCGATCGCCGAGCCGATGAAGACGCCGGCAATCTGGTTGCGCATCATCAGCGAGAAATAGACGGTTACCAGGAGCGGAAGCTCTAAATATTGCGTGGAGGCGAAGAATCGCGGCACCCAGACCTGGAATAGAATCGCCGCCAGTGGAACCAGGGCCAGCACCGTGATGCGGAAGCGCGAAGTCTTGTTGCGCCGCTCGCTGAGAAGTTGTTCGCTGAACTCGCTCATGGACGGGATTGGGGCGCGGGCGGTGTCGCGGGTGGCGTGACAGGTGGCACTGGAGTGCCTGCCGGAGCAGTCCCGGGCGGAGTCTGCGCAGCCTCAGCCGCCGCTGCCGCCGCCTTCTTCAACGCTTCTTCGGGATTTAGGTTAAAATTGGGCGACTTGACGCCCGGCGTCGTATCGCCATACGTATACTTCTGCGCTTGCCCAACCTTCTTGTAGTGATCCAGCAAACGATCGGCGTCGGTATTCAGCGCCTTGGGGGAAGTGGAGCCGACGGGCAAGGAAGTGGTGCCCGGTTCAACAGGCGGAGCGGCCATTAAGCGGATATTAGGCGATGCTTCGGGCGCATCGGGAATCGGTTGATGCACGCCTTCCAGCACGATCAGAACTTCTTCGAAGCCGTTTTGAAATCCGCTTGGCACGACGTAGATTTCTTTGAAGTCCACGCCCCGTTTCGTCGTGCTCACCTCGCCTACCGGAAGGCCCTTGGGAAACACCCGATCGTCGCCGGAAGTATAAAATTTCTCACCCTGATCCAATTTCTCTTCGTTCTGGACCCAGTTCACCTGGCACGTTCCGCGGCCTAATCCACGCAGTGTTCCATGTACGCGATTTTTTTCCGAAATCACGCCCGCCGCGAAATTCTGATCGGTAATCAGCATCACCTGCGAAGCCAGTGGATATACGCCAATCACCTTGCCGACGATGCCATCGGGCGTAATCACGGCCATACCGTCCTGGACGCCGCTAGTGGATCCGCGATCGACGAAGACCACCTGGGAATTCGTTCCCGTTCCGTTACCAATAATCCGCGCCGCTACCGTACGCGATGGGGATCGGGTTTGAAAGGCAGCCAGTGCCCGAGCGCGATCCGCCGTTGCCAACTCCGTCTTTAGAAATTGATTCTCCAGCTTCAGCCGGCCGTTCTCGGCTTTGGTCCGGTGATTTTCGTCGCGAACATCCAGCAGAAAGAAATAATCGTTGAAAAAACCGAAGGTGCTGGATCGCACAGCTTCAATCGTCCGGGCAATCGGCGTGATCGCCGTCACAGCCCACACGCGAACTAATCGGACCTCGTGGTTACTCTTTACCTGATATGCGAGCAGCAACAGTTGGCCGACGATCACAACCAGAAGCACCACCAGATTGCGGTACCGATTGAGCAGGAAATCCATGAATCGTCAGACTCAACTTTGCCTTTATTCGATCGCGATGCGGCGCAGCAGCTTGAAATCGGTGAGCATTTTTCCGGTTCCCAACACTACGCTGGCCAGTGGATCCTCGGCAATCGATACCGGCAATCCGGTCTCTTCTCGAATGCGCTTATCTAAATTCTTGAGCATCGCGCCGCCACCCGTCAAGACGATTCCGCGGTCGCTAATATCGGCGCTCAATTCCGGCGGCGTCCGTTCCAGCGCCACCCGAATTGCATTCATGATGGTAGCGACACATTCGGAAAGCGCCTCGCGAATTTCGCTATCGTCGATCGTGATGGTCTTCGGAACGCCTTCAATCAGATTGCGCCCTTTGATTTCCATTGTTAGCGGCCGGTCCAGCGGATAAGCCGAGCCAATCTGCATCTTGATCGCTTCGCCCGTGCGTTCGCCAATCAGCAGATTATACTTGCGCTTCAGATACTGCATGATCGCTTCGTCCATCTCATTGCCGGCAACTCGTACCGACCTTGAATAGACGATGCCCGACAGCGAAATCACCGCTACATCCGTCGTCCCGCCGCCGATATCCACCACCATATTGCCGCTTGGTTCGGTTATCGGAAGCCCCGCGCCAATCGCCGCCACCATGGCCTGCTCCACCAGATGCACTTCGCTTGCTTTAGCCCGATAGGCCGAATCAATCACGGCGCGCTTTTCCACCTGCGTGATCTCACTGGGAACGCCGATCACGATGCGCGGATGTACCAGCATCTTGCGGCCATGCGCTTTGTGGATGAAGTAATTCAGCATCCGCTCGGTGACCTTGAAATCGGCGATTACGCCGTCTTTCATTGGCCGGATGGCGACGATATTTCCCGGCGTGCGGCCCAGCATTTCCTTGGCTTCTTTACCCACGGCCTCAGGATCGCCCGTATTTTTGTTGATAGCTACGATGGAAGGCTCGTTGACGACGATACCCTTACCCTTGGCGAAAACAAGTGTGTTGGCGGTACCGAGATCGATCGCCAAATCCGAAGAGAATAAACTAAATAGCGAACGGAAATTCATGGAGTGGACTTTCAACTTCCTTTATAACGATGCAACGGCCTGCTAGCAATCGGGTGCCCAAAGGGTTGAGGAAACGTCCGGCCACCGATTAGCCGCCGGCGGAAGCTGGCGCTGGCTACCAGTCCTGAGCGTAGCATAGTACTGTTTACCCATCAACGCCGATTTAGTCTTCGTCTTTTATTTTCAATAATTTCGAGATTGCCGATCAGCCCGGTGCAAAGCGCGCGGTAGACTGTTGAGGAAATGACACGAAGGTCCTGGTTGATGGCCATCCCCGGCGCCGTCGCCTGTAGCCGGCATACCGCCAGTGGATTTCGCGGTTATGCCTTCGTCGCCAACGAAGAAGGCCAAGCCATCGCCGCAGTGGACCTAACGGCCTTCGCCGTGGCTAAGCATATCCACATCGACGGCAGCCCAACCAGCGTCATCGCCCACCAGACCCGGCCTTCGGTCTACGCACTAACGCCAGCCTCCGGCGTCATTCACGAAATCGAAACCGATCGTCTGACTCTTCTCCGGAAGCTATCGGTGGCAGCGACCGCATTAGCCATGCGCCTATCGAGCGACGGCAAGGCGATCTACATTTTATGTCAGGATCCGAAACGGCTGGTCCGCATTTCGCTCGACACCTTTCGACCCGAATGGCACATCGATCTGCCGCTCATCCCCGTCGATTTCGAACTCGGTTCCCGCAGTGATATGGCAGCCATCAGTTTCGGCGAAGCGAAAGCGATTAGCTTCGTGGACCTGGCTACGCGAATCTGCGAGAAGCCCATCGCCCAAACCGGCGCCATCGGGTCAGTGCGCTTCCAGCAGGATGGCCGGGCATTAATTGCCGCGAACCTGGAAGAGCGAATGCTCTCCGTTTTCGAGGTCGCATCGCGCAAGTTAGTGGTGCACCTGCCGCTTCCGGTGCGCCCCGACAATCTCTGCTTCAACGCCGACGGTGGCCAACTTTTCGTGACTGGAGAGGGTATGGATGCGGTTGCGGTGGTCTACCCGTACCACACGCCCCAGGTAGCCGGGACATTTTTAGCCGGCCGTTCCCCCGGAGCCATGGCGGCATCTAAAGGACCACCCGAATATCTCTTCATCACCAATCCGCAATCAAGCGAAGTAACCATCCTGAACATCCAAACGCAAAGAGTCATCGCCGTCATGGCCGCCGGCACGGAACCAGGCTATGTCGCTATCACCCCTGATGACCGGTATGCTTTGGTGCTGAATAGAAAAAGCGGAGATGTCGGCGTGATTTTAGTAGGGGTGATCACGGCAAACAAATACCGCTCCGCAGCCCCGTTAACGATGATTCCTGTGGGGTCGAAGCCCGTAAGCGCGGCGATCCGGCGGTTATAGGCGCGACAGGATCAGTCGATTTCATCGAAGATCGCGGCATGCGCTTCGCCTAGTTTGTAGCGCCGCGATTTTTTCGCGGGATCCGTTGTTTTGAAGAAGCCCTTCTCCACCCAACGCTGGCACAACAACGCAGCGGTCCGGGGCTGATAGCCAAATAGGCTGGCAACATCCTTGGCCGTAATCTCTCGCGATTTCTGAAACAACGTCAGAGCTCTGCGTTGCTTGGAGTCCAGGTTGCGTAGCAGCTTAGATCGATCCTTGCCGCCTTGGTCGGCCTCGCGTTGGGCTTGGTTGCGTACCGACTCAAATGAGGCTGCCATACCGGCGATAAAATAGGCAATCCACTTAGTGATGCCGGCCCCGGCCCGGCCAATACAGTAATTGTGAGATGGGCCGACGGTTAGCGCGTCATAATAAGCTTTCAGATTGCGGGCGTAGTATTCTTCGAGGGCGTAAAGACCCTTTAGGTCGTACGCGCCCAAATGGAGGATTAGCGTGGTCAGCAAACGCGCCGTTCGTCCGTTGCCATCGTAGTAAGGATGGATGGCGGCGTATTGGTAATGTGCAATCCCAGCCTTAAGAGGCACCGGTAATTCGTCCTTCTTGTTGACCCAGGTAATCAGTTGTTCCATCAGCCACGGAACATCCTTGGCCTCCGGCGGCATGTAGACAATGGCGTTGGAGTGAGCGTCACGAATCACGTTTTGCCCGTCCCGATAGGGCGTGGATTTCACGCGGTTCTTGCCGCCTCCCATGATCAGAGCGTGCAGAGTTCGGACCGTCGACTCGGAGATTTTCTCACCCCTCTTTGACACACGTTCCGCTTCACCAAGCGCGGCGTAATAGCCTTTAACCGCCTCCTGATCCCGCTCCCGGCCCGGAAAGCGTTGATCCCCCGCGATTACTCGAGCAACCTGTTCCTGTGTCAGGCGATTTCCTTCGATCATGGTTGAGTAGTGAGTAGAAAACAGCCGCGCCGTCTCGCGCAGATTTGCCAACACACGTGGCGTGATCGGTAGGGTCTGGATGGTTTGCTTGACCGCCTCAATTCTCATCAGCCCACTGGCAATGGCCGGAGTTATGGTGTACGTGAGGTTGAGGTTGGTGGACTTTCTTGCCATTGACTCTACTTGGATGCCTGTGAATTTCGGTTGCCAACCCAATGGCTCCAAATTTTATCCGGATGATATTTGACAAATAGCCTTCTATCCGGGTATAAAAGAATCTCATCATGATCGTAGTAACTTCCAACTCTTGTACCGCCTTCGACGGCCATCGGCGCATTGCCTCGGGTTCGTTTCCCGACGTTTCCAGTGAGGTTCACAAAGCAACCCAGAACGGAGCCGCGGGCCCAATGCTTATTTATGACGATGCGACAGGCAAGGTAATCGACGTCGACTCGCGCGCGATTGCCGAGGAATCGCTGCCGACGGATGAACCTCGTGGACGCGGCCGGCCGAAGTTGGGCGTGGTCGCCCGGGAAATTACACTCTTGCCCCGGCATTGGGATTGGCTGAGTGAACAACCAGGCGGCGCCTCCGTCGCTCTTCGGAAACTGGTGGAAGAGGCACGCCGCACTAGCGGCAGTAAAGATCAGACGCGCAAAGCGCAGGAAGCGGCATTTCGTTTCATGTCGGCGATGGCAGGTAACCTGCCTGGCTTTGAGGAAGCGATTCGCGCGCTCTTCGCGGAGGACCGGCGACGCTTCGCCACGCTGATTGCCGCCTGGCCGGAAGACGTGCGCGACCATTCCATCAAATTGGCATTCGCCGACAGAGGAGCAGCCTGATGAGCGCGGCACCCGCCATCGACCCTGAATTACCGCAGCCCTTATCCATGGGCGCGGTACTCCGCATCCCTTTATTACGCCGCCTCTGGTACGCGCAACTGATCTCCGTGTTCGGCGATTTCCTGGCGCTGTTCGCGGTCATCGGAGTGGTTACCTTCCAGCTCCATGCCACGCCCCAGCAGGTTACCGGCATTCAGATCTCTTACCTGCTGCCGATCGCTATCCTCGGCGTGATAGCCGGAGTGTTCGTCGATCGCTGGCCGCTTAAGCCCATGATGATCGCCAGCGATGCGATTCGCGCGGGCCTGGTGCTGATGCTCTTGCTGGCGACCGAGAGATGGCACTACTACGCGATCCTGGCCGGCATCAGCGTCGTCTCCAGCTTTTTTTCACCCGCGCAAGGCGTCGCCATCCGGTCCGCGGTTCCACTCCACGGACTGCGCTCAGCCAACGCCCTGATGCAACAGGTGATGTTCGGAATGCGCGTCGTCGGCCCGGCCGCGGCAGCCCTCATCCTCACCTATCTGGGGCCTAACACTTGTTATGTGTTGGATTCCGTCAGCTTCCTTGGGTCGGCGCTACTTATCGCTTCGGTGACCTTTATCCGGACTGCCGCGCCGGCCGCGACGCCTGTCGCGCAACAGACTGGGCTGGCGCGAATCTGGACCGACATGAAAGAGGGCATCGATTTCATCGTTCATCATGCCGGATTGTTCTTTGTGATACTCGCGCTGGCCTCGGGCATGTTCGTCCTCGGTTGCTTCGGCCCGTTGATCGCGATCTATGTGCGCGACAACATCCACGCCTCGACCAGAGTTTTCGGTTTCGCCAGCGCCATCATCGGCATCGGCATGCTGATCGGTATCAACCTGCTGACGACGTTCGCCAAGAAGGTGAAAAACTCTATTCTTGTTTACTCCGGTCTGGCCGGAATCGCTCTGGGCCTGCTGCTGCTGGCGCTCGTCCCTGAGGTATGGTCCACTCTGGTTGGAAATTTTATCATCGGCTTTGCGGTCGCGGGCATCATCATTCCATCGCAGACTATGATTCAGCAAGAGACTCCGCAAGCCTTAATGGGACGGGTTGGATCCACCGTTATGTCGGCGATTTTCACGGCTCAGATTTTAGGTCTCGTGCTTAGCGGCATACTCGCCAACGCGATCGGCGTGCGCAATGTATTCGCCGTTTGCGCCGCCATGCTTTTGGTTCTGATCGTCGCCGGCCGGATCTGGATGGAGCCCCGGGGTGAGGCGTTGCCCGCATGAATCAATTCGATTTGACGGGCCAAGTGGCACTGGTAACCGCTTCGGCGCGAGGACTTGGCCGGGCGATTTCCCTGGCGCTGGCCCAAGCCGGAGCCGATATCGTGCTGGGACTTCGGGCTCGCGACGCGGATGGCGGATTAGAGAAAGAGATCGCGGCAACGGGCCGGCGTGTGCTGCCCGTTCAAATGGACGTCACGAATCTCGATCAGATTTTTAAAGCCGTGGAAGATGCAGTCGGGCACTTCGGCCGGCTGGATATTCTGGTGAACAACGCCGGGATCGCGCCGGAGAATCTCGCCGAAAATGTCCGCCTGGAAGATTTCGACGCCACCTTGAATGTGAATCTCAGAGGCACGTTTTTCGCCAGCCAAGCCGCCGGCCGTGTGATGATTCGTCAGAACAAGGGCTGCATCATCAACATGAGTTCGCAGGCGGGATTCGCGGCTCTTCCCGGCGAATCGATCTATTGCATGACCAAGGCCGCCATCGTTCATTTAACAAAATGCCTGGCGGTGGAGTGGGGCAAGTACAACATCACCGTCAACGCCGTCGCCCCCACATTTATCGAAACGCCCGGCACGGAGGAATGCTTAGCCGATCCGAAATTTCGCGCCGACGTCATTGAGCGAATCGCGGCTTTGCATCGCATCGGTCAACCGCGAGATGTCTCCGGTGCGGTTATCTTCCTGGCGTCCCCGGCGGCGGCGCTGATCACGGGCCATACTTTGGTGATCGATGGCGGTTGGACGGCACGCTGACCGAAACACTCGAACTGGGCTCCCACTTACGGCCACTATTAGCGATTCGCTTCCGGCGCGTGAAAACCCCGGAAATCGTCTAGCGGCGCCAGGGCTCGCCAATCTTAACTTGACTCGCGTAATCTCGCCGTTCTAAGCTAAGAATTCTTGGTATGGGACGCAAGTCGCAAAAGAACGATTCGTTGCCCGGTTCACTGGACATGCTAATTCTGCGGACGCTGTCGCTGCGCGACCTCCATGGATACGGCATCGTCCAGTTCATTCAACAATCTTCCGACAATGAGCTGCTCGTCGAGGAGGGCTCGCTGTACCCCGCTCTCCAGCGGCTGGAGCTAATCGGCTGGATCGACGGCGTCTGGGGCGTGACGTCGAAAAACCGGCGGGCGAGGATCTACAAGATCACGGCGGCCGGCCGCAAACAGCTAGCGGTTGAAACCCGGAAGTACGCAAAACTCACATTGGCGATCGCTCGCGTGATGAGAACGGAGTGACGGACATGTTGATACGACGGCTAAGGTATTGGCTGGAGAGCGCCCGCCGCAGCGAGGCGCTTCGCGAGGAAATAGAACTCCACCTTGCGGAAAGAGCCGCGGAACTGCAAGCAGACGGTATGACGGCGGATCGCGCCCGGGCTGAAGCGCGCCGGCGATTTGGGAACGTCGGCCTGAAGCGCGAAGAGTCACGGGAGATTTGGATCATCCGGTTTTGGTCGGAACTTGGCCAGGATGTCCGCTATGGCTGTCGCACCATGATCGCCAACAAGGCGTTCAGCGCCCTGGCGGTCTTGTCTCTGGCGCTCGGAATCGGGGCCAATACTGCGATCTACAGCTTGATCGAGTCGATTCTGTTGCGCTCGCTGCCAGTGGCCGATTCCGAGTCGTTGGTGGTCTTGAATTGGCATAGCCAGCCACCCCAGAACGCCAACAAGGAATGGGTCCACGTCGTGCACGGGATACAAGGCGTTTTCTGGCCGGGCGACAAAGGCTTCCTGGTCAGCGGAATCTTCCCCTACGCCGCGTTCGAGACGCTTCGCGAGGAGAATCCCGTCTTTTCCACGGTCTTCGGCTACTTCAACGGACGAAACCGTACCCTGGCCGTCCGCGGGCAGGCCATAAGCGCCAGCACGGAGTACGTCACCGGCGAGTATTTCCGCGGTCTGGCCGTGTCGCCGGCCGCAGGACGTCTGATCGAATCCGCAGATGACCGTCCCGGCGCGGCGCCGGTGGCAGTAATCAGTTTTGCTGCGAGCCAAAATCGCTTTGGAGGACCGCCGAGTGCGATCGGACAGTCGATTCTCGTCAATAACACTCCCTTCACTGTGATCGGCGTCGCACCGCCGGAATTCTTTGGAGTCGACCCCGCGGCCTCGCCGGACCTCTATCTTCCGTTGCATACGAATGTGCTCGTTGACGGCGCCGGGTCGGCTCGTTTGTACAGCGATGAAAACTTCTACTGGATCGAAATGATGGGTCGTCTGCGTCCGGGCGTAAGCATGGCCCAGGCACAGGCAGTTCTGGCCCCTCGGTTCCATCAATGGGTTGCCACCACCGCGAAGACCAACGGTGAGCGCGCCAACCTGCCCACGCTCATTCTGAATCCCGGCGCCGAAGGTCTAGGTAGCTTGCGCCGCGAGTATTCGAAGCCTTTATACGTTCTCCTGACGATGGTGGGGGTGATCCTGGCGATCGCGTGCGCGAACATCGCCAATCTGCTGCTGGCAAGGGCGGCCGCGCGACGCCGGGAAATGGCTGTGCGGCTCAGCCTTGGCGCCGGACGGTTCCGCGTCGTGCGGCAGTTGCTTACCGAGAGTGTGATGCTGGCCTCTCTCGGCGGAGGATTAGGGGTCTTGTTTGCGATCTGGGCCGTGAGATCGCTGACGTTTCTGTTCTCCAAAGGGCAGGAAAACTTTACGCTGCACGCGGAATTGAACTGGCACGTGCTGGGCGTGACGGCGGCGCTCTCAGTGGTTTGCGGCCTGTTATTCGGCCTCGCTCCAGCAATCCAGTCGACACGTCCGGACGTCATGCCCGAGCTGAAGAATGGCCGCGGGGGCGGACCGCGCCACCGTGCGCAGCACGTTCTGGTGGTCGCCCAAATCGCGATGTCATTTCTCATGCTGGTGGCCGCGGGTCTGTTCGTCCAGACCCTCAACAAGCTGCACTCCGTCCAACTCGGATACGCCCGCGAGAACATCCTTCTGTTGTCGATAAATGCGCGCCAGGCCGGACATCGCGACCCGGAGATCACCACTTTCTACGCGGACCTGCGCAAGCGCTTCGAATCGATCCCCGGAGTAAGCAGCGCGACGCTTTCGCAGTCCTCGATCGTTAGCGCCGGCCATGCCGGGAAGACATACAGGGGGGCAATGAAGATCGGCGCTGTCACTATCGAAGGCGCAAGCGTAATGACCGCTGGACCGCGTTTCCTCACAACGATGCAGATTCCGATCCTGGCCGGGCGCGAGATTGACGACCGCGACCAACCGGGCTCCCCACCGGTCGCAGTGATCAGCGAGCGGCTAGCGCGCACTTACTTCGGGAACGAAAATCCGCTGGGCCAGCGCGTCACGTTAGTGGACGACAAGCGCGATATCGAAATCGTCGGTATATCGGCCAATGTGCGGAATGGTGGTCTGAAGAGTGGAGAGGCGAGTGCAATGACTGTGTTCGTAGCGATCAGCCAGTTTTCTCCGGACCTGGTGACCTACGCGCTGCATACCGCGGGTGATCCGCTGAGGTATGTTAAGGATGTGCATGAGATTGTGCGGCAGGCAGATTCACGCCTACCCGTCACAAACGTGGTGACACAGGCCGCGGAAATCGATCGGACGATCAATCGGGAACTCACGTTTGCGAAGCTATGCACGGGTTTCGCCGTTCTCGCTCTCCTGACCGCCTGCGTGGGACTGTACGGAACGATGTCCTACAGCGTGGCGCGGCAGGTCGGCGAAATTGGAATCCGTATGGCGCTGGGCGCACAACGCGGCGCCGTGGTATGGATGGTTCTGCGTCGAGTTCTACTACTGACGGCGATAGGACTCGCGATCAGCCTGCCTGCCGCCTTGATCGCGTTCCGGCTTGTCAAATCGCTTCTGTTCAACACCCAGCCCAATGATCCAGGCACTCTGGCGCTCGCCGGTGTCGTCCTGCTCACCGCCGCGATTCTCGCCGGCTATCTGCCTGCAAGGCGAGCGTCCCGAATTGATCCGCTGGCGGCTCTACGGCACGAATAGATGGCTGGACGGCGCGCTGACCGAAGCAGGCGGATTGGGGCCCCGGCCTACGGACGACTACTCTTATCCCGCTGCGCAAACTGCCAGGCATCGCGAACGATCGATTGCAAGCCCGATCGCTTCGGCTTCCAACCTAACGCGGCTTGCAGTTTATCGGAGTTTGCGACCAGCGATGGCGGATCCCCATCGCGCCTTGGGCCGACCGTGTAGGGGACCTTCTTGCCCGTGACTTCTTCCACCGCTCGAAGCACCTCCATCACAGTCAGGCCTTCGCCGGTGCCGACATTAAATTGGTCCGATTTGCCGCCGCTCAGCAGGTGTTCGAGTGAGGCGATGTGCGCCTCCGCCAGATCGCTGACGTGGACATAGTCGCGAATACAGGTGCCGTCCTTGGTGTCGTAATCCTCGCCGAAGATCGTTACCGGCTTGCCGGTTTCGATGGCTCGCAGCAGCAAAGGAATCAGATGCGTTTCGGGATCGTGTTCTTCGCCTAACCCTAATTCCGGCTCGGCTCCACAGGCATTGAAGTAACGCAGGGCCACGCTGCGCAATCCGCGATACTGGTCCATCCAGCCGAGGATCTTCTCCACCATAACCTTCGTCTCGCCGTACGGATTTACCGGCGCCAAGGGCATATCTTCGGTGATCGGGACACGCTCGGGCGTGCCATATACGGCCGCCGTGGATGAAAAGACAATCCGTGAAATGCCGGCGTCAACCATCGCGTTTAGCAACGAAATAGTGCCGCTCACGTTGTTCAAAAAGTAGAGCTCGGGCTTTTGCGTCGATTCGCCTACCGCGATGTAAGCCGCGAAGTGGATCACCGCATCGAACTTCTCCGCTTTCAAAACGCTGGTAAGCGCCGCGGTGTCGACCAGCGTGACGCGCCGCAAACGGCCCGGCTCGACGTTATGCTCATAGCCGCGCGAAAGATCGTCGACGACCGTTAAGTCGTAGCCGCGGCGGAGCAGTATCGGGGTGGTGTGGGAGCCGATATAGCCGGCTCCTCCGGTAACCAGAATTTTAGGCACGCGTGATTACTCTACTTGCCGAGCGCGTGTTCGATTGCGGCGATAACTTCCGGTGAATCAGGTTTGGTGGTGGGCTCAAAGCGAGCCAGAATCTTGCCATCGCGCCCAACGAGGAATTTCGTAAAATTCCATTTGATTTCGCCGCCGGTAGTAGGGTTCGCCGTCTTATCGGTCAGGTATTGATACAGCGGCGCCTTATCGTCGCCCTTTACGGAGATCTTGCTGTATAGCGGAAACTTTACGTTGTATTTCGAAGAACAGAACGTCTTGATCTCCTCGTTCGTGCCAGGCTCTTGGCCCATGAAGTTGTTGGCCGGGAACCCGACGATCACGAATCCCTGATCTTTATATTTCTCGTAAAGCGATTCCAAACCGGTGTACTGCGGAGTGAAGCCGCAGCGGCTGGCCACGTTGACCATCAACATAACCTTGCCTTTATATTCCGAAAGCGGGGCGGGCGTACCATCGATCGACTTTAACGTGTAGTCGTAGACATTGGCCGCGAACATGGATGCAGACATAGCAAGAATTCCCAGGGCGAGTTTCATAAATTCATTCTAGAATGCCACGAACCGTATAGTGGATGCAGAGACCGGAGAAATCACCATGGCTTACGAATATATACTTTCCACCGTCGATGGAAGTATCGCTACCATCACGCTGAATCGGCCGGAACGGCGGAACGCTTTATCGCTTCCGATGATGCTGGAACTGATCGCCGCCCTCGATGAAATTAGCGGCAACAGCTCCCTTCGCGCGGTAATTCTGGGGGCATCGGGAAAGGTATTTTCATCCGGTCATGATCTCAGTGAGATGGTTGGACGCGGTGTCGAAGATTATCGGCGGCTGTTCGACGTCTGCACGCAATTGATGGACAAAATCCAATCGATTCCCCAGCCCGTGATCGCCGAAGTGCAGGGCATTGCCACCGCCGCCGGGTGCCAATTAGTTGCTACCTGTGACTTGGCGATCGCCAGCGAATTGGCTTCGTTTGGTACTCCGGGGGTCAAGATCGGTCTGTTCTGCACCACCCCGATGGTTGCTTTAACTCGCGCCATAGGGCGAAAAAGAGCCATGGAAATGCTCTTAACCGGTAAGATGGTAAGTGGGGATACGGCCGCGGATTGGGGACTGATAAATCGGGTAGTGCCGGCGGATCAACTCGTCTTGGAGACGCGCCGTGTGGCGGCGGAGATTTCCGCGGCGAGTCCGTTCACCGTGGGATTAGGCAAGCAGGCCTACTACACGCAAATCGATTTGGGTCAGCCCAAAGCCTACACCTACGCTAAGGAAATGATGTCGATGAATGCCCTGGCAGCGGACGCGCAAGAGGGGATCGCGGCGTTCCTGGGGAAGAGACAAGCTGTCTGGACCGGGAAGTGAAATTTAACCACGCATGAATGCAGAGAAGAGTTTTGTCTTTCACGATCCGAGTGGAAAACGCTGGCGTCGATTCCGGCGGTCGCTACAGGTAACCGGCATCCTGCTGGGCGCAGCGCTGGTGATTCTCGGCTTGGCTATCTTCAGCAGTCCGCAGCTTCCCGCGTTAGGTCTGCCGCGGGTGGAGCATCTGGCGAACCTGCTGGAAGTTCGCGGAATTATTCGCGGAGAGAGGGCCGCGAAGAACGTACCGTTCATTTATGACCGGAACGTGAAATACGTTCGCTCATCGTCGCCGATAATTCATCCCCGCATCGCGCCCAAGCCGAACGACAGCCAGCCCGTAGTTTTTGGATTCTTCGTGAACTGGGACGACGCGAGTAAAGTCTCGCTGCGCTTGAACTTGGGCCGGATGACGCATCTGGTTCCGGAGTGGCTAACTCTAGCGAATGCTAAAGGCAAAATCACCGACGAATCGGACGCCACGATTATTAAGATAGCCGCTGACGCACACATGCCGGTTCTGGCGCTTCTAACCAACTTCCGCAGTGGCTGGCAGGCAGGCGACCTGCATCAGGTTCTGCTAACTCCGGCCAGCCGCGAAGAACTAGTGGAGAACATTTACTTCAATATTGGCGAGCATAAATTCGCCGGGATCAATATCGATTTTGAGCAATTAGATAAGCGCGATAGCGGCAATCTTGTCGAGTTCATGCGCCTGCTGAAAGCCAAGCTTGCGCCGGAACACCTGCTGGTAACCGAGTGCGTGCCGTCCGACGATGAAGCGTATGACCTGAAGCGCCTGGGAGCAATCAACGATTACACCGTGGCGATGGTTTATGACGAACATTATCAATCGAGCTCGCCGGGTCCGGTGGCGTCGCAAAATTGGTTTGATAGAGAACTGGACCGCCTGAGCAAAGTGCTGCCTGGCGACAAGACAATCGTCGGTATCGGTAACTACGGGTATGACTGGGTGATCGGCGGACAGGCCGGCCGCGAAGTAACTTTCGGCGATGTGATTTCCGCAGCCCGGCAGAACAAGGCTCAGATTCAATGGGATGGCAACACGAAAAATCCGGTACTGCGTTACTCGAGCAATTCCGGTCAACACGAGGTTTGGTTTCTGGATGCAGCCACGGCTTTGAATCAAGTGAATTCCGTTTCCGATGCAGGCTTTCGCGGAATGGCCGTGTGGCGGCTGGGCAGCGAAGATCCGGGATTGTGGAAGGTTCTCGCGCGAAGCAAATGGCCCACCATCGACTTTCCCGGGTATAACCTGTTTGAGCTGACAGCGCAGGAACACGTGAACCGTTACGGCGAAGGGGAAGTGCTGCGGGTAGCCTCGACGCCGCGCAAGGGGGCGCGAAATGTCTGGAAGAATTCTGACGACGATTACGCCGAGCAATACAATGAGCTTCCTGCTTATTACGACATCGAACGTAGTGGGGCGGGGGCGCCGAAAACGCTGGCGTTGACGTTTGACGACGGTCCTGACACGAACTTCACGCCACAGGTGCTTGATATTCTCAAGCGCGAAAATGCGCCGGCGGCATTCTTCGTGGTGGGCGTAAATGCCGAGCGCTATCCGGCGCTAATCAAGCGGACCTTTCTCGACGGCCATCTGCTTGGCAATCACACCTACACGCATCCGAATATTGCCACTGTTTCGGAAGATCGCACTCGTATCGAGCTCAGTCTGACGCAGCGCCTGATTGAACACGACACCGGTAGTTTAACGACGCTTTTTCGTCCGCCGTATAACGCCGATAGCGAACCGCAAACACCGGAAGAGGTCCTGCCGCTGCTGCGCGCGCAGCTGATGAACTACATCACCATCAGCGAGAGTATCGATCCGCGCGATTGGGAGGCTGGCGTGACGGCCGACAAGATCGTGGAAGAGGTGGTGAAAGAAGCGCAAGCCGGCGGGCACGTGATTCTGCTGCACGATGCCGGCGGGGATCGCTCCGCCACCGTTACGGCGTTGCCGCGCATCATCGATAGCCTTCGCAAGTTGGGCTATACGTTCGTTTCGCTGGAACAATTGATGGGCAAAACGCGCGCCCAGATCATGCCCAGCCCCACCAAGCAGGAAGCGCGATTGGCCGAATTTGAAGGGGGCGCACTGGATACGCAAAGCGCCTTCAAGAGCCTGGTCGGCTTGTTGTTTCTGTGTGCTATCTATTTAACGCTGTGCCGCTCCGTAGTCTTCGGAATATTGGCACTCGTTCAGAAGTGGAAAGCGGGTAAGCGCCAGTTCGATTCCAGCTTCCGGCCCGATGTGTCGGTGATCATTGCGGCGTATAACGAAGATAAAGTGATTGTGCGGACCGTGAGGTCGATTCTCGACAACGGCTACGATGGGATGGAGGTGATCGTCGTCGACGATGGGTCGAAGGATCGGACATTGCAGGTGTTGCGCGATGCGTTCGGAAGCGATCCCTGCGTTCGCATTTTGACCCAGCCCAACGGGGGAAAATCATCGGCACTCAATCACGGTATCGCGCAGGCGAAGTACGAAGTGCTGGTTGCCTGCGATGCCGACACGATCTTCCGCAAGAAGACAATCGAGTATTTGATCCGCCATTTCGCCGATCCCAAAGTAGCCGCGGTATCGGGCAACGCCAGGGTGGGGAACCGTCAAAAATGGCTGACGAAGTTCCAATCGATCGAGTACATCTGTGGATTCAATCTGGATCGCCGGGCGCTGGACATGTTGAACGCCATCACCGTTGTTCCCGGCGCCGTGGGCGCCTGGCGAAAACAATTAATTCTGGATCTGGGCGGGTTTGGCGACGATACGCTGGCCGAAGATACCGACATCACGCTGGCCATTCGCCGCCTTGGGCATCAGATTCGCTACGAAGAAAACGGCGTCGCTTACACCGAGGCGCCCGAGACCACGAGAGCCCTTGCCAAGCAGCGTTTTCGCTGGGCTTTCGGCACGCTGCAGGCCGCCTGGAAACATCGCGACGCAACATTCGATCCTCAGTATGGATTTCTTGGCCTGCTGGCCCTCCCCAGTATCTGGATCTTCCAGGTGCTGCTGGCGATCCTCTCCCCCCTTGCGGAATTAGCGATGATCCTGGCGCTTTGGGCCGGCAATTGGCGCATCGTGCTGCTCTACTATTTCGGATTTTTTGTGCTGGAATTATGTACGGCGCTGTTGGCATACAGCCTTGAGCGCGAACCGCCGTGGGATCTATCGCTGCTCTTCTTTCAACGGATTTATTTTCGCCAACTGATGAACTACGTCCTGTTTAAATCGATGGTCTATGCGATGCGGGGACGTTTAGTGGGCTGGGGAAAGCTGGAGCGAACCGCGTCCGTCAAAGCGTGACCATCGCTCGCGAACGATTCCTAGTAGAATGAGGATCTATCGCAATGCGTTTCTTTTCAGCCGCACTACCTCTCTGCCTGATTGTTCTATCGGGATGCAAGCAGTCGCCAGGACCTAACGTGGCGGCCACCGTCAACACCCGTCCCATCACGTACGCCCAAATGGATAAGCAGTATCAGGCGTCGCTCGGATCGCCGACCGATCGCCCCAGCGACGATCAGATGCTGATCCAAAAGTTGGAAGTGCTGCGCACTTTGATCGATAGCGAAATCATGCTGCAGCGTGCCGAAAAGCTCGGCCTGATGGCCGTCGATAGCGATGTGGAAGCGAAGTTTAATGAGCTGAAGGCGCCGTTCACGCAAGAGGAGTTCCTGAAACAACTCACCGCCCGGAAGATGGGTGTAGACGATTTAAAAGTGCAGTTACGGCGCGATCTAAGTATTCAAAAGCTGTTCAATAAAGAGGTGACCGGGCCTATCGAAATCACCGACAAAGATATCTCCGACTTTTATAACGCCAACAAAGCCAACTTCAATCTTCCAGAACCGCAGGTGCGGATGGCGCAGATTTTGGTGACGCCGAATCCCGATCCCAGCGTGCGCAATTTGAAGAACGATAAAGCGCGCACGGAAGACGAAGCCCAGAAGAAGATCAAAATGATATTCGAGCGGTTGCGCCAAGGCGAGGACTTCGCAATGCTTGCCCAAAACTATTCCGAGGACGCGAACTCAGCGCAGAACGGTGGCGATCTTGGCTTCATTCCGGAATCGTCCTTGGATAAGGCCAACGTCGAATTGCGCAAACGCATCATGGCTCTGCCCAGCGGACAGATCACGGAAATTATTCATACCGGCGAAGGGTATCGCATCTTCAAGGTATTCACGAAAGAGCCAGCCGGCCAGCGTGCGCTGAACGATCCGACGGTACAGCAAAGCATTCGCGAAAATCTGCGCAATAGAAAAGATCAGCTGTTGAAAGCGGCGTATTACGAAGTGGCGCGCGATGAAGCGAAGGTTGTGAATTACTTCGCGTCGGGGATCGCGGTTAGCAAAGGAAAAAAGTAATCAAGATTTAGGACCCTTGCCCAGGGCCGATTTCGCCGGAGCAGACGCCTTCGCCGAGCCTGGCGATTTTCGAATCTCCTCGAAATACTGCTGCACGTATTGTTGATACATCAGCGGCACTTCATCGCGATGAATCTCGCCGCCGGCTTCCTGATGAATCGCCAACTGCTGTGAATAAGCAGTTTTCAATGTCTGCTTTCCCCCGCCGACCTCTACCATTACCTGCCCGCTGACATTCGCCGAACGCTTGCCGATAATCTCGCTGATCTTCCCCATCGCCTGTAATTGCTCGGCTTCCCGTGCTTCTTTATCACCGTCCTGCTTACCCACCCCGCTCTTGGCATCAGGCGATGCCGCCCGCTCAGAATTCTTGTCGCCATTTTTTCCCTGAGCGTTCTGCGCTTTCTCGCCTTTATCGGATTGCTGATCGCCTTCCTGATCGCCCTGTTGTTCCGCACCATTGGACGGCTTACCAGGCGCCGGCGCGCCTTTTTGACCCTGTTGTTGCGAGGCACCCTGCTGCGATTGGTTTGCAGCCGACTGCTGTCCATCCCCGGTTTTCGGCTGCGGCTTCAACTTGTTCATCAAGTTGGCCATGGCATCTTTCATCTTGTCCATCAGGCTGCTGTTGTCGCCGGATTTGCCAGACTGCTGCTTGCCGGAGCTCGACTTCGCTTCCGGTTTACCTGGCGCGGAATCGCCGCCGGACTTGTCGTCGGATCCGTTTTGCGAAGCCGAGTCCGAGGATTTCTCGCCCTTCTCGCCGCTGCCTTCGCCTGATTCATCTCCGCCCGGCTTCTGCGATGGCGGTCCGCTGACCTTCGATTTTGCGGCATCCGTATCGGTCGCCGAACTGTTGGCTTCGGGCGATTCGGCGCTATTCAGCGGAGAGTCGTAAGCTGGGTCCTGCGTCGAAATTTTGGGATCGTTGGTATCGGGGCTGATCCCGAGTTTCTGCAATTGCTCTTGCAGCTTCTTCTGCATCGGCGTGCGCTGATTAGCGGCTAGATCCTTACCCGGCGTGAAGAATGTATCCAGCGCGGCCTGTACCAGCGAAGGATGCAGATCCAGGCTGCGGGTGACGCCATAACGGATTGCGAACATCGTCACGCAGGCAATCGCCACAACGGCTAATGAATAGGCAGCCGCCGGCCGGCGATACGGTAGCGCGACCTTAAGGTCGGCGGTTTGCGCCATCTTCTCCGCCCCGGCTCGCTGTGTCAATAAAGCCTCTTGCGAAATGGGGGGCGGTGCACTCAGGAAGTGGACGGCGGTGGAAAGCGTGTCGTGGAACCGCAGCTTGGAATCGATCCGCTGGGCTAGAACATACGAAGACGGAATGCGCCGGCGAACTCGATAGATTCCGATGCCGAGGGCGATGCCAAATAGCAGGACGAGCCAATACCAATCGAGAATCTGTGTGCCGATGATCAGAAGGATGACGGCTCCGCCTAAGGCGATGGAGGCCGCAAGCGCCGTTTGCTCCAGGAGGAGCTGCGTCATGTCGCGTCGTCTAGCGTGCTGAAGCAGGAGCGGAAGAGTTCTATTTTCGTCCAAGTTGGCCGCCGGTTACTCGTAGTATCCCACTTCGCTGTAGTGCATGACGCCTACCGGCGCCCGGTCAAACAGTCCCTCAGCGCCCTTAGTAACATTCATCCACTTGGAATTCAACCATTTAATAAAAGATGCTATACTGCCCATTCTAGTTGCCGTAAATTCGAAGGGGAGAATTAAATGCGTACATGGAAGTTCGGTCCAGCTGTCGTGTGCCCGCTACTGTTGGCAGCACTTTCGCTAGGTTTAAGTGCGGCGCAAACGCGTCAGGATTCGATGAAACCGGACGATGGCGGATCGTCGGCCACATTCGCCGTTCCCGCCGGGCAGCCGCTAACCGAAGGCGAAATCATTGTCTTGCTGCAGGCTAAAGTTCCCCTGGAAATCGTCCAGAAATTCGTTTCCGTCCGGGGAGTCGCCTTCAACAGCTCCAAGGAAACCAGCCGCAAGATTCTGTCGTCCGGTGGCAATGTCGCCCTAATTGGAACCATCAGCCTGAATCAGCACGATGACGATTCCGCCAATCTCACCTTGGCCAATTCGAAGAAGAAGAAATAGCTTCTAGTAGGGCGAGTTAAGAGTAATGAACTCGAAGTGCCCGGGGTCCAGGCCTCGGGCTCTGATCATTTCCACACAGTCGGCCGCGCTATTTCCCACCGCCTCAATCTTTCGCAATGGTAGAGTCTCCGGATCATAAATTTCCAGTGCAACCCATCGCCCCGCGTAGGCGAGTCTTTCGGGCAAATCAAGAGCCTCTGGCGCCCAACCGATTAATTGTTGTTCGCTCAGAATTTCTTTAGCTCCTCAACCAAACCACTCAGCCCCTTCTTGCGATAAATTTGCACCAGGCGCTGCTCTTCCGGTGATGGCGCCACGATGTTCTGCAACGACGCAAGAGCCGTTCGGCTGGGAATCCAAACATTGCCATCGCCGTACTCGACGTTGTCGACGAAGCCAGTCATTGAGGCAATCCCCGCCCGCTCGGGAAATTTCAATGATGCATCTTGGGAGATCATCTTTTTCTCGCCCGGCGCCAAACTCATATCGGCCGGCATGGATCCAGCCAGGAATTCCCGGCCTTGATTGTCTTTAAGGATCCAGCCAATTTCCATGTAGCGCACGGCACGGCCGGATGTGTTTTTCACTTCGAAGCGCGGTGCGCGGGCCTCGTTGCTGATAATTCTCGCCGTACCGCCAGTCGGCTGAACAGGCGAATCGGGTAGTTGCAAGAACGCAAATTCGACCTGATGTTCGGCATCGACGTTCGTCGCCCGGCCGCGCGTCATCAACATCCCGGTTTGTGGACGGTCCTGCCGGCCAAGGCTCGCCACCATCTCCTGTTGGAGAGCCGAAGTCCCGCCCTTTTCGAGCAAAGCCTTGAAATAGCGCCGATCGCGACGCGCTTCCATCTCCCAGACAGTCATCGTGCGGCGCGAATTTAATTGATTCGGACCATAGAAGTGAAGGTCATCGAACAACACGCCGTCAAGCCCCACCTGAACCATCGGGCCGCCGGAAGCAGCCTGCAATGGCCGCAACAAGCGCAGATCGAACTGCACGGGAAATACTTCCCCCGGCGCGACATCAAGACTGGGGACAGCCACCGATGCTTTGCCGCCAGGCGTGACATCCTGCGCCCGGACGATGAATGTGATTCCTCGAATGCGCTGGGCACCGGCGTTGCGAAGCGTAAGCGAGGCGTGCAAATTCAGGAGCATCGCCCCGCCCCGCGGCGTGGAAGCATCGTCCACCGCGAACGACACCATCAGGACCGGCGAATCGTGCGGCAGGACCATCGAGATCGCTTTGGGTTGGTTGGGGCTCTGGGCGAAAAGCGCCGCAGCGCTTAACGTAAGCAAGGTCGCGAATTGGAAAACGAATCTACTGCGAATAAACATTTGTGATCGTAACTTGGCCCGTATCGGAATCCACGTAGCGGGCCGCCATTGAACCTTGCATGCTGACCGACAAGCGCACGGGCTGCGTTCGCGGATTGAACATCGTCAGGGCATGTCCATTTTCCCGAACCTCGATGCCCCGCAGATCGCCTTCGAGTGTAACGCCCTGCTCGGGCGAAAGCGTCCGGCCCGTCATCTGGACCCCTACTTTTCGGAACGCACCCACTACAGCATTAGTCTGACTCGCCGGCATGTTCAGCAACCAAGCCGCCATCACCAGACCGGACAACGCGCCCACGGCAGCAAAACCGCGCCATGCGTTGTTTGGACGGCGCAAAGTAAACGGAGCGACACACTCCCCCGCTTCCAGACCGAGACGAATGTTTGCCGTCATCTCCGATGCCAGCCGATCCCACTTGATACCATCGGGCAATTCGCCAGCCGAATCCTTCAGGGATTGCCGCGTCGTTTGTAATGCCTGGATGTGTTTGCGGCAGATCGCGCATTTCGCCACATGCCGGCCCAAACCCCAGCGCTTCGCAAGGCTGACATCGCCCCCCGCATACAACGCCAATTCGGTTTCCAGCGGATGCGTGTTCATGACTTCCTCTTTTCCAGATACCGGCGCAATTTTACTCGCGCATTGGCGATATGAGACCGGACGGTTGCCTTTGAACAATTCAGATGTTTGGCCACTTCTTCCGCCGGCAATCCTTCCACATCGCGCAGCAACAGCGCCGACCGTTCGCGAACCGTCAGGGTATCCAGTCCGCCCTCTAAATACTCGCGCCGTTCACTGCGCAAGAGCAGTTGTTCCGGATTCTCACCAGGAGAACTGCTAAGCGGCTCGGGCATATCGTCGATCTCGCAAAAATTCACCCGGCCATGGCGTCGCAGGAAATCGATAGCGGTGTTGCTGGCGATTCGCGACAGCCAGTGCGTGGCCTTATCCAGATCCTTCAGTTGATCCTGCCGCTGCAGGGCCTTGATGAACGCTTCCTGCGTTAAATCCTGGGCATCGGCGACGTTACCGACAATGCGATAGATGAGGAGAAATACCCGCTTCAAGTTCTCAGAAACAAAGCGATTCTGCTGCTCCTGGATCTCGCGGAGGCTGACATCGTGCTCGCTTCTGCCCGCTGCCTTGTCCATTCGATAATCGCCAACCAAAAGAGTCGCCATCGCCCGCCGGGACACTCCCTCGTTACAGATGACGCGCAAATCCCTAAAACGTGGAAGGAATCCTTCCTACTCGATTGCTATTCTAATCTTATATGAGACCAGTTGCCGTCATCGGCATCGGCAAGACCCATTTCGGAGCGTTTCCAGACCGGGATCTGCGCTCGTTGGCCATCGAAGCCGGGCAAAAATGTTTGCAGGACGCGAACGCCGAACCGGGCCAAGTGGAAGCGTTCTATCTGGGCAATTTCGCCGGACCCTCCTTCGTAGGGCAGAATCATTTGGCGCCCTACGTTGCCAGCGGCCTGGGAATCAAGGGTGTTCCCTGCACGCGATTTGAGGCCGCTTGCGCCTCCAGCGGTTCTGCTTTTTATCACGCTGTATCCAGCGTCGCTGCCGGCTTGAACGACGTCGTGATGGTATTGGGTGTAGAGAAAATGACTTCCCAGCCGACGCCGGTGGTGACCGAAATCCTTGCGGCCGCGGGGGATACGAGCGGTGAAGGAAAAGCCGGCGCGACCTTTCCCGCGTTGTTCGCCATGATCGCCCGCCGTCATATGTATCAATACGGCACCACCCGCGAGCATCTGGCCGCTGTCGCCGTGAAGAATCATGCCAACGGCGCGAAGAATCCTTACGCGCATATGAAAAAAGTGATCACGATGGAACAGGCGCTGGCTGGTAAGCCGATCGCCGAGCCGTTATCGGTTTACGATTGTTCGTTGATCAGCGATGGCGCCGCCGCGGTCTTGATTGTCCCCTTGGAGCGGGCGTTGGAATTCGGCGCGAAGCCCGTTCGCGTGTTGGGAATCGCCCAGACCTCCGACGTTTTGGCCCTGGATGAAAAAGACGATATCACGACGTTTCGCGCCGTCCAAACAGCCGCCGCGAAGGCTTACAAGATGGCCGGAGTAACGGCGAACGATATCCAGTTCGCCGAGGTGCACGATTGTTTCACGATCGCTGAAATTATCGCGACTGAGGATCTTGGCTTCGTCAAGAAGGGCGATGGCGGCCCGTATGCCTCGAACGGCTGCACGGCTTTAGACGGCGCGCGCCCGGTGAATACGAGTGGCGGGTTGAAATCCAAGGGCCATCCGGTGGGCGCTACCGGAGTGGGCCAGATCTGCGATGTCGCGTTGCAAATTCGCGGCGAAGCGGGTGAGCGGCAATTGGAGCGAAATACGCTTGGCTTAGCGCAAAATCTCGGCGGTTCGGGCGCTACCGCCGTAGTGACGGTCCTGGGGAAGGCATGAGCGACAAACGTATTTCGGATGGCACGGTGTATACCGAGACGGTGGTTTATTCGGCGCCGGCGCAATTCGTCGCTGACGCTCCTTATCAGATGGCCATTGTGACACTCGACAGCGGCGGTAGATTGACGGTGCGCATCGAAGGCGCACGCGTGGCCATCGACGACAAGGTGAAATTTCTGGAAGAACGAAGCGGCATTCCTTTCTTTGAGAAAAGCTGATGCAACTCGCCCGCCGGATGTCCCGCATCGGCATCGAGGGAGCCTTCGAAGTTCTCGTCAAAGCTCGGGCCCTGGAAGCACAAGGCCGCAACATCATTCATCTGGAGATTGGTGAGCCGGACTTTGAAACTCCAGCGCATGTGATTGAGGCCGGGAAGACCGCGCTGGACCAAGGCTGGACGCATTACGGCCCGACACAAGGGTTTCCGGAATTTCGCGATGCGATCGCCGCCTACGTTTCCCACACACGCGGCATTCGCGTCGGCCGTGAGCATGTCTGCGTCGTTCCCGGTGGCAAGCCGATGATGTTCTTCCCGATGCTGGCGCTCATTGAGGAAGGCGACGAGGTCATTTATCCAAATCCCGGGTTTCCGATTTACGAATCGCTAATTCGCTTCCTGGGCGCAACGCCGGTGCCCGTGCCGCTGATCGAAGCCCGTGGATTTTCGCTCGACCTTGACGTATTAGAACGCAGCCTTTCGGACCGGACGAAAATGCTGATTCTGAATTCTCCGCATAATCCGACTGGCGGCGTAATTCCAGCGGACGATTTGCGGTCCATCGCCGATATGGTGCGCGATCGCGACCTGATGATTTTATCGGACGAGATCTACAGCCGTATCTACTTCGACGAGCGTCCGCAATCGATTACGAGCCTGCCTGGAATGCTTGAGAAGACCATCATCCTGGATGGGTTTTCAAAGACGTACGCGATGACGGGTTGGCGCCTCGGCTACGGCGTAATGCCCGAATGGTTGGTGGATGCCGTGAATAAACTAATGGTGAATTCCAACTCCTGCACGGCGAGTTTTACGCAACGCGCGGGGCTTGCCGCATTGACCGGGCCGCAAGACGAGAGCGACCGCATGGTGGCTGAATTTCATCGCCGCCGCGACGCATTTTGTGACGGGCTGAACGGAATTCCCGGCTTCCGTTGCCAGCGTCCGAGCGGTGCGTTTTACGCTTTCCCTAATATTCAGGGTACTGCTTGGAAGGCTAAGCCACTGGCCGATGCACTGTTGCGTGAAGCGGGAGTGGCTTGCCTGGGTGGCACGGAGTTTGGCGAATATGGCGAAGGCTATCTGCGCTTCAGCATCGCGAATTCCTATGAGAACCTGATGGCTGCCGTCGAACGGATTCGCGCTTTCCTGTCCACTAAGGGATGAAAGACATCACCCGCCTAAAAACTGAATCGGACCTGTAGTTCGATACGCCGGTTACTCGCCGCGCCGGCCGCCTGGTTGCCGTTGTTGGCTAAGCTATTCGGTTCGCCGAAGATTGGCGATTGCAAGCTGCTGGTGTAGTTCGAGAAATTCTCGTGATTAAACAGATTGCGCGCTTGCACAGAGAGCGTCATGTTGTAGCGGTGTTCGGTTACTACATCGCCAAATCCGCCGCCCATGCCGCCTCGGCCGCCGCCCATTCCGCCGCCACCGCGTCCCCCGTGCGCACCCCCGCCTCCCGGTCCGCCACCGCCGTCGGAACTTGGCGGAGGGCCGGCGCGCTGATTGCGGCTGGGACCGAATCCCCAAGTGCGGCTGACCCGCAGGTTCGCCGAGAATTGGCTCGGCCCGTCAAAGAAGTTCCGCTCCACTGTTGGGCTACCGGGCGGGGGAGTAGGATTAAAATCGCCAAACTGCGTATCGATCGCTCCCGGCGTTCCTGATGTAGCAAACGACGGGCGCTGATTAAAGAGCGTTGTACCCAGAAGATCCTGCCCGATAGTAATGTTATACGGAAGCGCCGAGCGGGCAATGATGAAGGGGCTTAAACGCACGTTCCATTTCGCCGTGATGGAACCGCCAAGGAAAAGGCGATGCCGGATGTCGAGGGAAGAACGCCCATAGTCGCCCGCCAGATTGTACTGGTTGGAGGGAAACGTGTTCACTCCATCCGTATTGCTTTTGGCGTGATTGTTGATGTAACCCGTAAAGAGCGTCACCTTACGGCCAATCCGCAAATTGAGATTGACGAAGATTTGATTCTGATTCAGGATGCCATTCGACTCATATTGATATAGCGGACCGCTGCCTGGATAGGGGATGACGTTCGTGCCCGGTAGCGGAGCGTTGATGTTCCGTGTGAGCAGTTCATGCACGCCGCGCGAGTTTGTATAGTTCACGGCGATGGTGCCAAATTTGATCTGCCGCTCGACGCCAATCGCCGATTGAATAAGGTACGGCGCGCGTAACGATTTATCGATCGACGATATCGTACTAACCGCCTGCGGCAGTTGGCTGGTAGCGGGAATCGTCGAGAAGAACGCCGGATTGCGCACGATATACCGGACCTGGTTCACGCCATTAAAGCGCTCCGCTTGCAGTACGTTTGTATCGTTGAAACGATCGTAGAAAATGCCCGACCCAGCGCGGACGACGGTCTTCGGTTGACGGGATTTGCCACCGCCAGGTGCCCAGGCCAGGCCGAAACGCGGGGCAAAATCGCGCCAATCGCTGATGTTGGTCTGGTATTCGTAACGCAGCCCATAGCTAAACGTCAGATTGGGTCGAATCCGCCAATCGTCTTGGACGTATAGGCCAAGATCAAGCTGATTCAGGGATTGAAACGGCGTGCCGGCATTGATCTGAAATTGCGAGGGCAGGCCGCCCAGGGCGCGAATTTGCGTAGGCGAATATCCTAATTGTTGGAACAGCAGCGTGCGCCGATAGCTCTCGATAGAGGTGATATCGGTGAGCGCGCCCGTCGGTTGATTGTTCGCGTCCAACACAGGAACTCCTTGCGCCCCGGAGAACGTAAAGCTCCCCAGGAAATTGTTCGGCGAAAGATTATCCAGCGATGAAGTGCGCAGGCGAAAACCGGCCTTGACGTTATGCGCCCCGAAAGTCCAGGATGTAAAATTCTGCAATTCAAAATTGTTTGTCAGGTTGTAGGAGCTAGTGCTGGACGCACCGCCTCCGGTGAAGGAATCCAGTACGTTGATGGTTGTCCCGGGATTTAGATAATTGTTGTTGGAGCGCTCCCGCGTAAACTCGAATCGCGTTTCGTTGATCGTGTGAGCATTCAACACAGCGGTCTCGGTCAATTGAACCGTGTGATCGGTGAACTCGAGGTTCGATCCGTTCGACGCCAACACAAAACCGCCGATCCCCTGCCCATCCTGGTTATTCCGGGTATAGCGGTAGCGCGCCGTTAGCGTGTTGCTGGCGTTGATTTGATAATCGATTCGCGGCCCAATGCTCATCCGTTCCTGTGGAGTGGGGAACGAGGCAAAGATCGTATTCGGGACGAAATTATCGCCGAGTGTTACCGCATTGATCACGGCCACGTCCTCGATCTCGCGGCGATCGAAATCGAAGAAAAACGATGCTCTCTTCCCCAGCGGCCCGCTGAAATTCCCGCCGTACTGACGGCTGAGGTAATCCGGCTTGTTAGGACCGGCAAAGGGATTCTTGGCGTTGAAGATCTGATCGCTGGAACTGAAGAAGATCTGCCCCCGGAAGTGGTCCGAGCCGGGCTTGGTCAAAATCTCGATGCGGCCGAATCCGACCCGGTCGTACTCGGCCGAAAACGGGTTCGAGTTGATGCGGATCTCGCGAATGGATTCCTTGGGTGGCAACTGGCCGCCGGAGAATCCATCGATGAAAATCTGTCCTCCGTTGGGGCCTGCGGAAGGGCCAGCCAAGGCCTGTAGATCGGCGGCAAGATCATCCGGATCGTCCGGCAAGGCGGCCAGGTCCTCCTGTCGCAACACCAATGCGCCGGCATTACTGGAAGGGTCTGTACTGACCATCAGACCTGTGGTGGATTCCTGCACGGTGACTTCCTGCTTCTCCGTGGCTACCTTCATCGCCAGTGCTATGACTTGCGGGACACCGGCTTGCACGTTGACCGCTGCCAGGCGAATCGGCGCCATGCCATCCGCGGTCGCAGTCACGGCGTACATTCCTGGCGTCAGACCCGATATTGTGAAGTTTCCCGAATTATCCGCGACGGCTCTTTTCGCTGCCTTGTCAGGGCCTACCGCCGTGACCACGCTACCTGGGATCACCGCCCCGGATTCATCGGAAACTACACCTCTTAATATCCCTGAGTTCTTTGGCGCGCCCTGCTGGCTGAACGCCGACACCACGAATACGAACACGAAAAAGAGTCGTTGAAAATTGAGCATGCCTTCCCTGTCTGATTATTCCTAGAGCTTTAGATTGTCGTGCTTCGAAAAGGACCTGCGTTACTGGGCAGGGCCACCGATGTCAAAGTTCCAATTGCCGAGGTTTACCTGCCCGGCGGTGTTACGTGGAGCCGCTGCAAGGAACGGTTCGACGCCGGCGATCAGCGATATAGCGGTGACGTTGGATTTATCGGCCCCGTTGGTGCTGGAAATGATCAACGCATCCCCGGCCTTAAGTTCCGCAACCTTAAACACCGGCATGCGCTCAATCATTTGTTGGAAATCCGACCCACCGCCGCCCATTCGGCCCGCCCCACCTGTCCCGCCCACTGGAGGCTGTCCAGCGGCAATTGGCTGGCCGTCGGGCGTACGCCGTGGCGACCCCGTGCCCGCGCCGTTTGGAGGACCACCCGAACCCGCGCCCGGAGAGCTTGCGCCCGAACCTGGGGTACCCGGCCCAGTAGCACCCGGGGCACCGGGACTACCTGCCGCGGCATCGCGCCGGCGGGCCATCATAGCGGCCATCGCTTCGGGCATGCGATGAAGCTTAGAATCGGCATTCGTGTGCACTGTCAGCGTTTCCTTCGACTGCAAATCCTTTACTCTGATATCCCCGGTAGCCGCATCGGCCGCGATCACCGTCGCCGCCAGAGTGCGAAACGAACCCGAAACCACTACTTCGGCGGTCATTTTGCTGCCGTCTTCATTCTTATCGCCCAAAACGCGAGCTCTATCACCACTAGTTACATCGGCCAACGAACTGGGCTTGGCATCGCTGAAGCGCACCGAATCTGGAGCATAGCGCCGGAACGAGGCCTTTGAGACACTTACCGTCACCGGTTTGGCGCCTTCACGGCTCTGTACCGTCACGACAATCTCCGCAGTTTCCGGGTTGACCGAAGCCACCGTCCCGGAAATTCCCCGTTTTTGCCATTCCGCCCGATCCTGCTCGCCTTTTTTTGCCAGATCGGCCTTGGTCATTACCAAAACGCTGGCGGCGGGCAAAGTCTTGGTCTCCTCAGAAACAGCGCCCCGCGCTATCAGCCGATCGCCGACATTCAGGTCGGTAAGTGTAATGCGCGCAGCTTTCTTAAGATCTTTTTCACCCGGAGGGACACGCAAATACAGGGTTTTTTCGTCCAGACTTACCGTATAGACTAGGCCCGCATCGGTCTTGACTGTTAATTTGTTCGCCGAGTCGTCTTTCGCCGTAAGTTCGCCAATCACACGGCCCTGCGGCTTAGCCGGCTCCGTCTGAGCCGCGAGCAAACCCGTCATTAGTAAAAAGGCCAGCGCTTTCATTCTGTACAAAAGGCGCACACCAACCCCGGATGGTTACGGCTAAATGTAAAGAATGGTTAGGCTAAGGCCAAGGCGGGTACTATAACGCGGGCCTACTTCACTTGCAGCTGATTTGTAACGCTGGTGACGCCTTTCACCTTTTTGGCCAGATGTTCGGCCCGGGTCTTGATCCGTTCTTTCGCCACCACGCCCTTCAGCGTAACGGCACCATTCTTCACCTGAACATCGATGGCTCCGCCGCCTACGTCGCGATCGGCTGAGAGTTTCAGGCGTACCTGGTCGTAAATACGGTCATCCACCGGCGTACCTTGACCAAAAAGAGGCAAAAAGAGGAACAAGAAAAGCAGCAGTTGTCGTCGATTTATCACATTCCCGCCATCGAACGCCAGTCTATCTCATTCAGAAAACCGGGATCTTCGCGCCAGTTCGCGCGCACTTTTACGAACAGTTCCAAAAACACTTTACGCGCCAGAAGTTGTTCGATATCGAGCCGCGCTTCCGTACCGATCTTCTTCAGGACCGTGCCGCCCGCCCCAATAATGATCGCCTTTTGTCCATCCCGCTCCACATAAACGGTGGCCGAGATCCGGATCATCTTGTTCTTGGTCCGGGCGCCTTCGGGAGCGGTGTCTTCCCATTTCTCGATCAATACAGCAACGGCGTGCGGAACTTCCTGGCGAGTTTCATTCAGGATCTTTTCACGAATCAACTCTCCCGCCAGAAAGCGCTCCGGCTGGTCGGTAATATAATCCGCCGGGTAGAACGCCGGGCCTACGGGCAGCCGGTCGATTACGGCTTTTTTAAGGACATCCAAACCCTCGCCCTGGATCGCCGAGATAGGAATGAATTCCGCGAAATCGTGCGCCCCGCGATACTCTTCCAGGCGCTTGAGCAAGTCGTCTTTCCGCTCCAGGCGATCGATCTTATTTAGCACCAGCAGAACCGGCGCCTCGGCTTTCTTCACCAAATCGATGGCCTGTGCATCTTCGGCGCCGAAGGGGACGGAAGCATCGGCGAGAAACAACAGCACATCACGATCCTTGGTGGCGCCACGGACCGTTTCCATCATCCGCTTATTGATCATCGAATCGGATTTGTGAATCCCCGGTGTATCGATGAACACGATCTGAGCATTGTCGGCGGTAAGTACGCCTTGTACGGCCGTCCTCGTTGTTTGCGGCTTGCTCGCCGTGATGGCAAGCTTCGAGCCCAGGAACGCGTTCAGCAGCGTCGATTTCCCGGCGTTTGGACGCCCTAAGATCGACGCAAATCCTGAGCGATGCTTATGCTTTGCCATTTTCTTTTTCCGCGATCTTGCGCGTCGCCCGCACCTGTTCCACGCGCAACTCATTAGACGCCACGGCTTCCAATTGGATGCCGTCCATCGCGATGGTCTCGCCGGGAGAAGGCACATGCCCCAGCCACTCCGTCATCAGGCCACCGATCGTAGTCGATTCCGTTTCTTCCTGCGGACGGAAATCCATCAACTCCTGCAACCGGCTGACATCGAAGCTTCCCGACATGATAAAACTGCCATCGGACTCTTCCCGCACATCCCGTTCCGGTTCGTGCTCGTCGTGAATTTCGCCGAGAATTTCTTCCACCAGATCTTCCATTGTCGCAACTCCAGCGGTATTCCCGTATTCGTCCACAACAATCGCCATATGGGCGCCGTCCTGCTGCATCTCGCGCATCAGACGGTCGACGCGTTTGGTTTCGGGCACCAAACGGATGGGGCGGGCCAGCTCGCGAACGTGCCGTGTCTGGCGTTCGGCAAGATCCACTTCAAACATGTCGCGGACATGCACGAATCCGGCGATGTGATCGATGCTTCCTTCATACACGGGAATGCGGGAGTATTGCTCATGAATCACCAGCTGCCGTAGATCTTCCAGTGTCCGATCCTGCTGGATGGCCACTATATTCGGGCGAGGGGTCATCACTTCGCGCACCGTCTTGTCCCCGAATGCTACGACAGATTGGATTAAGCGGCGATCCGTTTCGTCGATGATCCCCTCTTCGGTACCGGCCGAAATCAGCGCCTCGATGTGTTCCGAGGGATGGGTAGGCTCTTCTGCGGCCTTATCGGCGCCACCCAGCTCAAACAGGGAATGCAGGAACGTTACCATCCAGGCCACCGGGACGGCGCCAAACGATAAGGCTCGCAGCGCCGGAACCATGGGCAGCAGCCACTGGCCGGTGGTGCGGCGATACAGCAACTGCGGAATGATGTAGGTGGTTACGATCATCGTCAAGAAGCTAAGGAAGATCGCGCCCAGTAGCGCCTCCCACAAAGGCTTCGCGCCGCCTTGCGATAAACAGAGATAAAGAATTCCCGATAGCCACAGCGCCGAGTGTTTGATCAATGAGAACGAGAGTGTCCCAAGGTCAGTCTTCAGGCCGATTCGCTCTTCAATTGTTTCTTTGAATAGCTCCAGGGCGGGCAGTTCCCGGGCCCGCAAGCGTAGAGATTCCAGATAGAGAAGTTGCACGAACGTTACCAGAATCAGGAGGACGGCGAGAAACACCTCTAGCAAAACAAGGAACAGGGAAGTCACTGTTTCACCCGCTCAATTAGGCCCGTGGGAAGATCAAACAGCTTCCGCCATTTGGATTCCGCGCGAGCCATTTTCCCCCGGTCGGTTTCATGATCCATACCTAGCAGGTGCAACACACCATGCAGCATTAAGATGCGGAGTTCTTCATCGATGGTATGGCCGTGCTGTTGGGCCTGCTCACGGGCGCGATCGCCGGAAATCGCCAGCTCCCCCAAAAAACCTCCCGCGCCATCCGCGGGGAACGACAGAACATCGGTGGGACAATCTTTCTTCAGGAATTGCCGGTTCAGCCGCTGCAATTCGCGATCGTCGGCGATCAGGCAGCAGAAGCTGCGTCCAGCGGCAACCTCGTGTTGCAACCGTTCGGCAAAGACACGCAGGCCACGCCGGTCGATTAGCCGGGGAGCTCGCTGAAATAAAACAGGATTACCAGGTTCTGACATGGGGGGCGGATCAGGCCGCCGGTTCCGCGGTTGCGGCGAGCGTGGGCGGTACACCAGCCGCAGCTTCCGTTATTTCCGGATGGGTGTCGAGCTTGAGCGCCATCTGGCGGCCCGCGCCGATCAGTTCGTTATGACGTTCATAAGCCTTGACGATTTTCTGCACCATGTTGTGGCGCACCACGTCCTTGTCGTCGAACTGCACGAAGCTGATGCCCTGGACGCCGCGCAAAACTTCCATCGCATCCAGCAAGCCGCTGCGCTTACCCGAAGGCAAATCGATCTGCGTGACATCGCCCGTAACCACCATTTTCGAGTTGAAGCCAAGGCGTGTTAACACCATCTTCATTTGCTCGGGAGTGGTATTTTGCGCTTCGTCCAGAATCACGAAGCTGTCGTTTAACGTGCGCCCGCGCATGAACGCAATCGGCGCGACCTCGATGACGGTTTTCTCGAGAAACTTTTCTACCTTATCCGCTTCCAGCATCTCGTACAGCGCGTCGTATAACGGCCGTAGATACGGATCCACCTTCTCTTGCAAGGTTCCGGGCAGAAAACCCAGGCGCTCGCCCGCTTCCACAGCCGGACGGGTCAAGATAATACGGCTGACGCGTTTGCTCAACAGCGCGGCCACGGCCATCGCGACTGCCAGATAGGTCTTACCTGTACCCGCGGGCCCGATGCCAAATGCCAGGTCCGACCGTTCGATTGCGTCGACATAGCGGCGCTGATTGACGGTTTTCGGAGCGAGAACTTTTTTGCCGAAACTGCGCTGCCGGCCGCTGTGTACCAGCCCCCGAAGAGTGGTTTCGCTGTCGCTGGTCACCACGCGAAGATAGCTGTTGAGATCCCCGTTATTGAACGAATGCCCCTCTTTTATGAGGCAGTTATAATCTTCCAGAATGTTTACGGCGCGTTGCGTGCAGGATTCCTCACCCTCAATTTCCAGGCAATCGTCACGCAGGCGGGTGACGACATTGAGGCCTGTTTCGATGAGGCGAATATTCTCGTCGCGCGTTCCAAATAAAGATTCGATTCCACGGCTGATCTGTACGCTAACTTTCATTGTTGGGAGTTAAGAACCACTGAGGCAAAGGGGTACGATCGATTGGAGAGGACCGAATTCCGCAGGAGCGGAAAGGGAATGTACATCCTCTGGCATCATAGCAAAAATCCGTTTTTCCCGCTACCGATTTTTTTACCCTTTATTATTAAATACAAGTGACTGGATTGCAGCAATTGACAGCCGAAGTTATCTCCTGCGAACGCTGCCCGCGTCTGCGCCGCTATTGCCGTGAGGTGGCCCGCGTGAAGCGTCGCGCCTATCGCGATTGGGATTATTGGGGAAAGCCCGTTCCGCCTTTTGGCGATCCACTCGCCCGGGTCCTGATTCTGGGTCTTGCGCCGGCGGCCCATGGAGGCAATCGCACCGGTCGGATGTTTACGGGCGACCGGTCGGGCGACTTTCTGTATCGAGCTCTCTATCAGACTGGATTTGCCTCCCAGCCCACCAGCGAGTCAGTCGGCGACGGCTTAACGGTTAATGATGTATACATCACGGCATCGGCCCGCTGCGCCCCGCCGGACAATAAACCCTCGCCCGATGAACTGCGCAATTGCCGGCCTTATCTGGAGCGCGAACTCAACCTATTGGTGAATCTGCGTGTCGTCGTTGTCTTGGGGAAGCTGGCTTTCGATGTCTATCTGGGGATTCTGCGCGATCGCGGCATGATCAAGACCCGGGCGGCTTTTGTATTCAGCCACAATCACGAATTTTTCACCGGGGCGGGCCAGCCGTTGCTGCTGAGTTCCTATCATCCGAGCCAGCAAAACACCTCCACCGGTAAATTGACGGAAGCCATGCTGCGCGATGTATTTATTCACGTGAAACAGCGCCTGGTGGATGCTACGATTGAGCCCATGAGCGCCCCACTGCCCTGCGATCCCGACGAGATCCTCAGCTATGAAACGGTCGAGGGAACCAACGGCCTACGAGTTTTCTTCCGCGACGGTACCGACCGCGTGTTTGACGGCGAAGACGCGGAACGCCTGATCGCGGTGCTGGGCCACGTTACGCCACCGACGGCATAGTCGATTACGGCGCAAGAATCGGATGGATTTCCAATCGCCTGCAGCGTTAGCCTGAAGAGCTTGGCCGAACTCGCCCGTTATCCCGCCCCGCCCGCCTGGAAACAGCTTCTCGCTTTCTTTCGCCTGCGCCAGATTCGTGGCATTGAATGCGTCGAGGAAAATTCCTATCAACGTGGCGGTGTCACGGTTACCTTCAAACTGCCAGACATGATCATAACCGGCCCGCCGCGGCGGGAACTGGATGTTCTGCCCCGCCTTCGCGACATGTTCGATCTCGACTCCGATTCGCAATCGGTCGCCACGCACTTCGGCCGTGTGCGCGAGCTGAAACCCGTCTTGCAAGTATCGCCGCATCCTTTTTTGCCGGGGTGCTGGGAGCCATTTGAAATCGCCGTCAGAGCCATTGTCGGACAGCAAGTCAGCGTGCGCGGTGCCGCTACTCTTCTAGGACGCCTGGTTGCTCAGACCGGACAGCTCGGCATGTTTCCGACGCCAGCGGAATTAGCCGAGTCCGACCTGGCCGGCGTGGGACTGACACGCACACGAATCGCGACTCTGCGAAATCTCGCCGGCTCCGTGGCCGCTGGCAAAGTGCGCTTGGATCGACAACAATCGCTCGAAGAAACCGTCGAACAGCTCCTGGCGCTCAGCGGGATCGGGCATTGGACGGCGCACTATATCGCCATGCGCGGTCTACATCATCCCGACGCATTTCCTTCGGGCGACCTGATACTTCGGCGGGCCTTGGCCCCGGCTGGAGATACCTGGACCGCGCGCCACTTGGAAGAGCAATCCAGGCGCTGGCGGCCCTACCGGGCTTACGCCGCGGTCAGCTTATGGAATTATTGGAGTTCGCGTCAATAACGCACTGCCGAATAAATTCGCTTTGACCGCAATCTTCGGATAGTTCAGGGCTCGATTCCGTCTTACGCTGGGATTGTTATGATGCTTGCAACCGCTACCGCAATGGCCATTTCGAATCCGGCTGAAGAAGAGTATTGGGACGCCGCATTCTGGGAAGCAGTGGTGAATCACGATCATTCGATGGATGGCGTCTTCTTCTACGCGGTGCTTTCCACCGGCGTCTACTGCCGTCCGGCATGCCCCTCGCGACGCCCCAAGCGAGAGAACGTTTTGTTTTTCCATCGACTGGAAACGGCCGAGAAAGCCGGCTTTCGAGCTTGTCTTCGTTGTAAACCGGCAGCCGCGCCGGCGGCCGATCCGAATGCCGAACTGGTGGAGCGCGTGTGCCGCTTCATCGAAAATAATTTGGAGGGTCCGCTGACACTAGCGACGCTTGGAAAAGAACTCGGACTGAGTCCATTTCATCTGCAGCGCACCTTCAAATCGGCGATCGGTATCACACCCCGCGCTTATGCCGATTCCACCCGCCTCAATTTTCTTAAGGCCGGTTTGCGCCGGGGGCATTCCGTTACGCGCGCCATGGTCGACTCGGGATATGGTTCCAGTAGCCGGCTCTACGAACGGACGGCGTCGCAGCTTGGCATGACGCCGGCGACCTATCGGAAAGGTGGCTCGGGGGCGGCCATTCGCTTCACCGTTGCCGATTCTCCGCTAGGGCGTTTGCTGGTTGCAGCTACCGCGAAAGGGGTCTGCTCCATCCGCTTCGGCGAGTCCGATGGCGAGTTGGAAAAGCAGTTCCGCAAGGAGTTCCCGGCGGCGTCGATTGAATCGGGCGGGCTTCCCTGGGTGGATGAAATTCTGCGTCACCTGCGTGGGGTTGAGCCCATGTTGCACCTTCCGCTCGATATTCAATCCACTGCATTTCAACGCCGCGTGTGGGAATATTTGCAATCGATTCCCTATGGCGCGACGCAATCGTATTCGGAAATCGCCAGTGCTATCGGACAGCCAAACGCGACGCGCGCCGTCGCCCGGGCGTGCGCCACCAATCCTGTGGCGCTGGCAATTCCCTGTCATCGCGTGGTCCGTCAGGATGGCTCCCCCGGCGGCTATCGCTGGGGATTAGAGCGTAAGAAGGCGTTGCTGGCCAAGGAATCCGAGATGAGATGATGGGCTCGTGCCCGTAATACTTGCCCGAGCGCTTAACTTCATCGTCTCCGGCTCCATCACGGGAATCTTCTTCATTAACCTTTGCAATTTGCTCTATCGCTGCGGTTGCCGGTCGATTTGGGCAGGCGCTGACGTGGTGTGCAACATCCACATGGCAGGAATGAGGCATTGCCCCTGGTGCAGCCATGGCTCTGGCGTTTATGCCGCTGTGCTAACCTCAATCTTAGTTCCTCAATTGGTGTTAAGTGCGTATCCCCCTCGCTGGGGCTGGCTCCCTCGTCTTGTGGCCAGCGTCGCCGCTTTTCCCATCGCCGGGTCCATCATCGCGTTGGCGTTTGGTTGGTACGACGGGTATTGGAGCTAGTTCGTAGGATAGCTTTCTTCATGCAACTGGACCTTTCAGATTTCCTTTTCCTGGTAATCGCGCTATGGCTCGTAATCCAGATCATCAATAACGGCGACCGTGGCGGAGGCTACCGGGTACCCGCTCGAATCTGATGCAGGATGTGATCGTGATTGGCGGCGGGCTGGCTGGGCTTGCCACTGCCGCTGCCTTGGGCGGTGCCGGATTTCAGGTAGAATTGCTGGAATCCCGGGCATATTTGGGCGGCCGCGCCACGTCCTACCCGCTAACGCCTTCAGACGAGAATTCTGAAACCATCGACAACTGCCAGCACGTTCTGCTTCGCTGCTGCACCAATCTGGTCGACTTTTACGAACGGCTGCAAGTGGCCGACCGCATCGAATTTCATCGCGAGTTCTATTTCATTGAGCCCGGTGGGCGCGTCTCCAGCATGAGGTCGGGGATGTTGCCCACGCCACTACACTTCACCGAAAGTTTTGCCCGCCTAAAGTTTCTTGATCTAGCCGACAAGATCTCCGTCGGTCGCGGATTGCTCGCTTTGCGCAAGGAGCGCCTGACCCGTACCGATCTCGACAGAATCACAATGCTCGAATGGCTCCACGAAAAGAAGCAGACTCCGAAAGCCATCGATCGATTCTGGCGGCAGGTGCTGGTAAGCGCTGTCAATGAAGAGGTGGAAACACTCGCCGCCTTACATGGATTTCAGGTGTTTTGGCTGGGCTTTCTGGCCAATCACGATGGATATCAGATGGGCATTCCGGCAGTCCCGTTGGGAGAACTGTATGGTGCCGACTCCTGGAGCCGCCACGATAATGTGCAGATTCAATATCGGTCGGCGGTAGACAAATTCACGTTCGCCGATGGCCGGATGACCGGCGTGGAAGTGCGCGGGGAAACGCGCCAGGCCCGCTTCTATGTCTCCGCGCTGCCATTTGAGCGGCTGGCGGCGCAGGCCCCGTCGTTAGGCCTGCCCATCGAAGAATTTACGCATTCCCCAATCACCGGAATTCATCTCTGGTTTGACCGTTCCATCACAGATCTGCCGCATGCCACGCTTCTTGACAGAACGATTCAATGGATGTTCAACAAGGGCGGCGGCAAGTATATTCAGTTGGTGATTAGCGCCTCCCGCAGTCTGGTGGAGATGCCCCGCGCTGAAGTCATCGAACTGGCATTGCGCGAACTGAAAGAATTCTTTCCCCTGGTTGCCGAAGCTAAATTGGAAAAGGCTCATGTGGTGAAGGAAATCCGCGCCACGTTTTCCGCGCGCCCGGGATTGGAACCGATACGCCCCGTCAATCGTACGAATATCCCCAATCTGTTTCTTGCCGGTGACTGGACGAAAACCGGTTGGCCGGCCACGATGGAAGGCGCGGTACGCAGCGGCTATCTGGCAGCCGAGGCAGTCGCGGCCGCAGCGGGTAAACCGCAAAAGTTCCTGCTTCCCGACATCGGCTAGTCTGCGATAATTAGGCACATGCGGAAAGTAGTAACCATCCTCACGTTCGCTCTCCTCTGCTTGCCGTTGTTCGCCACGGACATGACAAAATTGAAAATCCAGGTGAATACGACTACGGGCAAACCGATCGACCGGGCTAGCGTCATCGTAAAATTTCAATCCGGCTATTCGAAAGTTGTGATCGGCAAAAAAATCCGGACCAGCTGGGAAATACGAACCAATCAGGAAGGGACAGCCAGCATTCCCGCTATACCGCAAGGCAAGATTCTGGTTCAGGTGATCGCCAAAGGGCATCAGACATTCGGCGAAGTCTTCGATGTCGCCGAAGCCGAGCGGACTATCGAGATCAAATTGAATCCGCCGCAATCGCAGTATTCCGCTCACCAATAATGCTCCGCAGATCCCTACTTCTTGGCGCGGGCGTGGCTACCTTGGCGGCACCGGTTCTGGCCGAACCCACTCGTCTGCTTCCCCATGTGTTGCACTCTGGCGACACCGTCGGGCTGATCACTCCCGCCACTTTTGCAACCGATCCCGATACGATACAAATGATTCAGCGCACGGTGGACTACTTCGGGCTCAAAGCGAAGTGGGGCAAGAACGTTCGCAAGCGCGAGGGTTATCTGGGTGGCTCTGTCGATGAGCGCGTGGATGACCTGCACGCAATGTTCGCCGACACGGAAGTACATGCCGTGTTTGCGATTCGCGGAGGCTATGGAGCCAGTCAGATACTCGACCGGCTCGATTATGATTTGATCCGCCGTAATCCGAAAATTCTAATCGGTTATAGCGACATCACGGCGCTGCACCTGGCCATTCATCAGAAGACCGGTTTGGTTACCTTTCACGGGCCGGTTACCACTTCGGCCTTCACTCCCTATACGCAAGCCTGCTACCGGAAGGCGTTGTTTGAGGCTGCGCCGCTGGGTAAGTTGACGAATCCCGACGAGTCAAATCCACTGCGCCCGTCGCACACGTTGCGGACCGTGCGTCCCGGCTCCGCGCGGGGCCGGCTGACGGGCGGTAACCTGACGCTGATCTCGACACTGATGGGAACGCCGTATGAGATCGATACCCGGGGCAAGATTTTATTTATCGAAGATGTGGGCGAAGAACCCTATCGAATCGACCGGATGCTGACGCAGTTGCGTCTGGCGGGAAAGTTCGATCAAGCCGCCGGCATTATCTTCGGCGAGTGTCACGATTGCGCGCCAAAAGAATTTCAGCAGTCGTTTACGTCGACGTTTTCGTTCGGCGAAGTGGTGGATAACATCCTGGGGAAGGTTAAGATTCCCGTACTCTCCGGCCTGACCATCGGCCACACCGCGGATCAACTGACCCTGCCGCTTGGCGTCATGGCGACCCTGGATGCCGATAAGGGTCTGCTGACAATCGATGAAGCGGCCACCGTGGCGTAAACGTGTTTTCTTCGCGCCTGCAGTGGGACCAACCGCCAAATCGCCTGAGTGAACTCTTGAGCCGAAAGCGCCGGAGCGGAGCGGCCATTCTGGATTTGACTGAGTCGAATCCCACCCACGCCGGAGTCGCGTATCCGGCGGGTATCGTCGATTCCTTGCATAGTTCCGCGATCCTCCGCTATGATCCTTTACCGCAAGGTTTGCGCTCGGCTCGGGAGACCGTGGCATCGTACTATGGCGCGGGGGTCGATCCGGATCGTATTCTGTTGACCGCCAGTACGAGTGAAGCTTATGGGTATCTCTTCAAGCTACTTGCCGATCCAGGCGACGAGATTTTATCGCCGCGCCCATCCTATCCGCTGTTCGAATTTCTTGCGGCACTCGAATCCGTGAATGTCGTTCAGTATCCTCTGCGCTACGACGGCATCTGGCACATCGACTTCGCGGCGCTCGAGTCCGCGATCACGAACCGCACCCGTGCCATTGTATTAGTTAACCCAAACAACCCTACAGGCTCATTCCTGAAGCGAACAGAATTAGATCGCTTGATCGATGTCTGCTCCCGCCATAGCTTGGCGCTTATCTCCGACGAAGTATTCGCCGACTATGCGTTTCAGCCTGATCCTGACCGCATCACTACCATCTCGCATGTAAGCGGCGTGTTGACGTTCGCCCTCAGCGGTCTTTCCAAAATTGCCGGACTGCCGCAAATGAAACTTGGCTGGATTGTCGTAAACGGTCCGCCAACGCTACGGGCAAAGGCACTCGAGGGATTGGAACTGATTGCCGATACGTACCTGTCCGTGGGTACGCCGGTGCAACTCGCGCTACCTGCGCTGCTTCGCGTGCAAGGGGGTATCATCGAGCGCGTGCGTCAAAATCTGGCGGTATTACATGGGCAGGTCACAGCGGAATCGCGTTGCCGGGTACTGCGCGTAGAGGGGGGCTGGTACGCGACGTTGCAGGTGCCCCGCACGCGCACGGAAGAAGAGTGGGTAATTGAGCTGCTTGCCGAGGACGGTGTGCTGGTGCAGCCCGGATTCTTTTACGATTTCGAGAGCGAAGCGTATCTCGTCATCAGCCTGCTCAGCGAACCCGTTACGTTCCAGGCCGGAATGGCGAAGCTGCTGGCCAGAATCGACGGTTAGCTCTTATTCCCCCGACAGCATCCGGCTTAGGTCCGCGGCGACGTCGGGATTGGCTTCGTTCGTAATGCCAGTGGCCCGGGCGAGGATATTCGGGGCATATTGGGGGTGCGTCAGAATGTATAGCTTCTCATCGCGTACCGCCTCGAAAACTCTTTCGGCTACCGCCTCCGCCGGCAATCCCGCAGCCAGACGCTGCCGGTAAGCCTCCTGGAATTGTAGCTGGGCATCGGTGAATTTGGTTTCCTTGCCGATGTACTTCAGCGAGTTCTCCATGATCGGGGTATTCACAAATCCAGGGCAAAGCACTGAGACCTTCACCTGCGCCTGGATCAGCGCCAGCTCATAATAGAGCGATTCGGAAATGGTGACCACAGCATGTTTGCTTGCGTGGTAGGGCGCGCCAAAGGGCATTGAGAGAAGCCCCGCCAGCGATGCCGTATTTACAACGTGCCCTTCACCGCCCTGCTTCAGGAAGAGCGGTACAAATGTGTGGATGCCGTGGATCACGCCCCACAAATTTACGCCAAGCACCCACTCCCAATCCGCCATGCTGCGATCCCACACCGGGCCCTGCGCGCCGCCGACTCCGGCGTTATTGACTATGATGTGCGCCGCGCAAAAAACATCCACCGCGTGTTTGGCGAGCGACTCTACTTGCTCGAGCTTAGTGACATCGGTCTTTACGCCGATCGCCTCGACGCCTTTTGCCTTGAACTCAACCACAACCTTATCGAGCGTCTCCTGATCGATGTCGGCGAGTACGAGCTTCATGCCCTCGGCCCCGAATCGTTCGGCGATGGCGCGGCCAATCCCACTGGCTCCGCCGGTGACAACAGCAACTTTATCCTTGAAGATTTTCATTCCACGTGCAGTATATAACTGTTTAGCCCAAGCGCAGCCGCAGCATGTCGAGTGCGGTCTGCACCGCCAGTCCGCGGATACGCGAGCGATCGCCGGGAAATTGCAGCCGGCGCGCGCTGGACCCGTTTTCGTCTGCGATACCGATAAAGACGACTCCCACCGCGTTTGCCGTCGAGGATTCTGGGCCAGCCTCGCCGCTGACGGAAAGCGCGTACGTTGAGCCCGTTCGTGCCCGCGCGCCTTCGGCCATCGCTTTGACTACTTCGGCGCTTACAGCCGTATGTTGTCTGATAAGCTCCCGATCTACGCCAAGCAGGTGAGCTTTCATTTCATCGGTGTAGGTTATAAATCCGCCGGAAAAGTAGGCTGAACTTCCCGCAACGTTCGTGATCCGCTCACCCAACATGCCGCCAGTGGCGCTCTCGGCGACGGACAACGTCGCTTTCTGCAAACGCAGCTTTTGCCCGATGACGGCTTCCAGCGCATCCCCACAACGGGAATAAATCCGATCGCCCAGCAGCGCTTCGATCGGCGGACCCACTTCAGCCAGCAATGCCTCGGCTTCTTCGGCCGTATTGCAGCGAGCCCGCAAATGAATCTGAATATCGCTCACGGCGGCCAGTATCGTCGTCGATGGGTTCGTGTACTTCGTATATACCGGCGCGATCAACTGATCCAGATCGCTTTCACCCATCCCGGCCACGCGCAGGAACAACGTGCGAATCACCTGCGGCGGCAACAGGCGCTCCAATCGTGGAAGGCATTGCTTGGTGAACAGACTCTTCAACTCATTCGGGGGACCGGGCAAAAGGACAATAACCGCGCCGTCGTGCTCAATCCACTGGCCGGGTGCGGTGCCTCGTTCGTTGGGCAGCACCTCAGCCCCTTGCACGACGTACGCCTGCCGCTTGTTGATCTCCGCCATTGGACGATTGAATCGCCGGAAACGCTCTTCAATCTGGTCGCAAACATCCTGCCGAAAGTCTTGCCTGCGGTCGAGCGCGGCAGCGACGGCATCGCGGGTGACATCGTCTTCCGTTGGTCCAAGGCCGCCGGTAAGAAGGATGATGCGGGCAGTTTTGGCGGCCGTACGAATGGTGTCGGCTAGGCGTTGGCGATCGTCACCGACGACAGTTTTGCGCACCACTTCGACGCCCAGTGCGTTCAACTGATCGGTGAGAAATAACGAATTCGTATCGATCTTTTGCGGCGTCAGTAGCTCTGAGCCTACAGCGATAATTTCAGCGTCCGGCATGCATGTGGGTCTTCTATGGATCGATCTATGGTAACGGCCGGCCGGTTATTCCCACGTCGACGCGATACAGCGCGTTGTTGGTGGAGACGACCAGTGCCCGTGACGGTGTAAACGCCAGGCCGACGATGCCCGGGCCGGAAAGAAAGAGTTCGGCTTTGCGATCGGGAGTGATGCGCACGACACCGCGTCGGCCGCCCAGCGAAGAGGCCACGTATAGGCGATCGTCGGCATCGAAGGCTAATCCTTGGGGACGCCCCAGTCCGCGATAAAACGGTTCCACTTCGCCCGCGGGAGAAACGCGATAGACGGCATCGAAGCTCGATGTGGTGGGTCCTGTCACGTAGAGATTCCGATCAGGGCCGAACGCCAGATGATAAGCGGCGATCGATGGTTCGACCGTGGTGAAGACATAGATCTGGCGCGAACGGGAGATCTTGAAGATAGTCCCGCTACGATCGCCGACATAGAGATTCTCTTCTTCATCGAACGCGAGGCCAGTGGCGACACCCATCCCTTCGACGTAGACCGATAGGCTGCCATCGGGCGTGACTTGATACACGATGCCGTCGTGACGGCTGGAGACGTAGAGGATGCCTTCGCGATCAAACGCCAGACTCGTGGCATTCATCAAATCGTTGACGAACGGTTTCGGAGTATAGCTGGTGTCGATCTTAAACACCGCGACCGCCGTCTTCTGTCCGCGCGATCCGCTGAACGTGGAGTAAATGTTCCCCTGCCGATCCACGGCGGGGCTCGCCACGGGATGCAAGCTATCGGCGATCTGTATGCCGATATCGCAGGCCCATGTTGTGCTGGATTGCTCATCGTTAGAAACGATCAGATTTCCGGCCGCCGCGCCGTCGGGTACTCTCACAATGACGAAAGAATCGGATCCGATCACGATAGGAGCGGGAATCTCGCCGATGGTTACTTGCGGTCGCTCGGTCTTTGCCAGGCCCTTTCCGCGAATTTGAAATTCTCCACCAGGTATTGCAGCCGCCGGAGTAACCTCCACAATTTTCGGCTTTCCATCATTATCTTTACGTGTTGCCATAATATTATCGGTTTCCGGTACTAATAAAGATTGAACCATCCCGCCAGCAGCAAGACAAGCCCGCCGTAAATACCGGCCATGACATCGTCGGCGACGATGCCGGTTCCCTTCGGCAGCGCCTCCAGGTTTCTGACGGGCGGGGGCTTCCAGATATCGAATAAACGAAAGAGGACGAAGGCCGCTGTCCAGGACTTCCAATTCAGAGTGGTCGCGCCGGCAATGGTAATCCACTGTCCGACAGCTTCATCGATGACGACAATTTGCGGATCCTTCCGCTTGCTCTCAACGGCCACAACGCCAGCCGACCAGATTGCCGGGGCAAGAAAAATCGCCGCGAGAATCGCGAACCAGTACGCGGGCCAGCCGGCGTACTCATGCAACAGGATGGCTGGAATTAGTGCTCCGAGAGAACCCGCCGTTCCCGGTCCTTTGGGCGCGTAGCCGCAACCGAACCACGTTCCCAGCGCGAACGCGGTTTTACTCTTCATCGTCATCCGGTATGCGAGTGTCGTTTTCCCGCAAGTCCACAGGCGTCGAAATGACGTACTTCTCAGAAGCCCAGTTTCCGAGATCGATCAGCTGACAGCGCTCCGTACAAAAAGGCGCGTAAGGATCGTCGAGAGAAATTTCTCTCTTGCAGATTGGGCATTTCATCGGCTTACAGGTGATGTTTGTGGACGGTCCAGCGGAAGAATTTGAATTAGATTCGAACTTCGCGGCGGCGCGGAATTGCCAGGTGCTTCATCGGTCAACTCGCCAACCAAATCATAATCGTGCGCTTCCGTGACGCGCATCCGGCGGATGTCGCCGGGCTGGGGTGGTTGATCGCCAAAATCGTTGATATAACAAACGCCGTCGATTTCCGGTGCTTGCGTGGAGAGGCGAGCTTCCCATAGAAGATCGGTTTCCCGGGATGGGCCTTCCACCAGAATCGAAAATTCCTTGCCGATCATCTGACGATTCCGTTTGGCTGAGATCCTTCGTTGCATCGACATCAGGCGGCGCTTGCGGTTGTAAATGGTTCGCTGATCTACCTTGCCGTCCAGGGCGAAGCTGGCGCTTGAATCCTCATCGGAATAAGAGAAGACTCCCAGCCGGTCGAATTGCGCGGCCTCGACGAATTGGCAGAGTGTTTCGAAGTCCTGGGCCGTCTCACCGGGAAATCCGACAATCATGCTGGTACGAACGGCCACGCCAGGAATCGAGCGCCGAATCTTTTCGATCAGCTTCAGGAAAATGTCGCCGTTCGCGCCGCGCTTCATGCGTTTCAACACCGGGGCGCTGGCGTGCTGTAGCGGAATGTCGATATATTTCACCAGCACGGCGTGTTCGGCGATGGTATCGAGTAATTTCTGGGTGACTCGATTCGGGTAGCAATAGAGAAAACGAACCCATTTTTCAAACGGCGTTTCAATTTGCGCTAAGCGTCCCATCAGTTGCGCGAGGCCATCTTTCAGCCCCAGATCTTCGCCGTAACAGGTTGTATCCTGGCCGATCAGATTGACTTCGCGAATTCCCGAATCGAACAAGCGCGTGACTTCGGAAACCACCGATTCAAAGCGCCGGCTACGGAAGTTTCCCCGGTACTGCGGGATTACGCAGAATGTACATGGATGATCGCAGCCTTCGGCGATTTTAACGTAGGCGAAATGTCTCGGGGTGGCCAAAACTCTGGGAGTGAGGTCGTGGTAGAGATACGGTTCAAAAGGCGCGGCCGGTGTTTCCAAGCCCTCGCAGGCGGAGACGATGCGATCGATTTCATTGGTGCCGATCAACTCGTCCACTTCCGGCATATTCTTCTTGATGTCGTCACGATAGCGTTCCACCAGACAACCGGCGACGATCAATTTTTGAGCCCGCCCGGTCTTCTTAAACTCGGCCATCTCCAAAATCGTGTCGATGGATTCCTGCTTGGCCGGGTCGATAAAACTGCACGTGTTCACAACGATTACGTCGGCGTGTTCGGGCTGATGCGTCAACTCATGACCATGGGCCGCTAATTGACCCATCATCACTTCCGTATCGACGAGATTCTTCGGACATCCGAGACTAACGAAACCGACTTTCAAGGTGATTATTCCAGGGGGAGCGGACGCTTCCATAATAGCAAGGTGGTAAGCGGTGAGGGGTCAGCGCTAGGGCTTGGGGGCATCCTCACGGTCGGCGCGAACCTTTTCGAAAAGCTTCATGACGGCATCGCGCCTGGCGGCCTGCTCGGTTTCCGGAAGCCCGGCGGTGTGCTTATCCAACATATCCACCAACTCGCCGGTTTCCTCATCTTCGCGCTTCTCTTTGATGACGGCCATGCTTGCAAGTTAGCGCACTTGGGCGGGGAACGCGAGCCCGGGGGGAGAGGTTTCCGGGCTCGCGCATGGTTATAGGGAGCGCAGGAAGTTTAGAACATCCTGCTTGCTGGCAGGGGGAAGTGCGTTGTAGGTATCAATGGAGGTGGATGCTTCGGAGCTGCCGAATTGTGCGCTGGCCGGGCTGGAATGAGCCTGAATGGCGTCCTTCAGATTGTTGGCGCGGCCATCGTGCAGGAAGAAAACACGCTGTCCTACTCCCCACAGAGGAGCGCTGCGGAATTCATCTCCGCCGGCCCCGCCTTGGGAAACGTTGTCGGCCAACCCTTGTCCCATGTGGTGCACCAGGATGTCGGAATAAAGGTTCGCTGTTTTATTGGAGAGGGCCTCAATGTAGGAGATCCCGGTTTTCAAGGCCGGCGTGTGGCACAGCGAGCAGCCAACCTGGGCGAATAAAGCACTGCCGCGCTGAATGGAATCTGGAGGCACGTTACCGAACGATGGAACCGGCAACGCTGGGGCAAGCAAGCGCATGAACATAGCGAATTGTTCGACATCGCCGGAAATTCCCGTCGCGAAATCCGTGTGGTCTTCCGAGTGGCCCAAGACATCGCAATTCACGCCGTTTTCACGAGCGTTTGGGAATAATTCGTTGGTAACCCCTTGTTCCACGTTGTACGCTTCACCGGCGAAAATAGTGAGCGATTTGTTCTGCGCTTTCCAGCCAAATCGGGTGATGGTGCCGTCGTTGCCAGTCCGATTTTCCCGTCCGGCTATATGAAATTGCGCTTTCAACGGGAGGTTGGAGTTCTTGTTGGCGAGGATTGCGGCGTCAGTAATCATCTCCATCAACCCGGTTCCAAATGTCGGCGTCGGTATCCGAAAACTGACGTTATTGTTGGCCACTTGCGGGGAAAAGTCGGTCTGGGTGATCTGGCATCCGGCGGGTGTATCCACTCGGCCGGCGATCACAAACAGATCATGGACGCCACCGTCGGGGCTTCCGTCGGGATTGTGAATCAGGCGAGCTTCGCGGATCGGCCCATTGATGGATATAAACGACGGAATCACATTTCTTGCATTATCTAAGGTGGCTACGGCGATTTGCGGATTAGTCTTCGGGCTGCTGCCGCCAATCGCTGGGGCGACATGACACCCGGCGCAGCTATTGAGGTTGAAGCTCGGACCCAAGCCCTTTCCCCCCTCCCCGGGCAGTGTTCCAGACACGGAGTCCACTTCGATGAAAATACCCTTGGTGGTGTTGAATAGCGCGAGTTGTTGTGGCGTTAAGCCGGGTAGTGGATCACCCGTTCCGCCGGAGCTGCCGGGCCCGCCGGCCGTAGGACGGACACCGGGGTCGGTTTGACCATAAGCAATAAAGGAAATCAGCATTAAACAACAGAACGGCTTGAAAAAAGCCGAGGGATTCAGGCGGAGAAATTCCATTCTCATTCAGGCACACCCCTAGTAGACACACCGGCCAAGATTCAGGCTAAGCCGGGCCAGCACAGCGGTTTTTAGGCCACTGGCGCGAATAGACAATGAGGATGCCTCGACCGAAAGGCCGGGCAAAAAACGCTAGGGGTGCACCCGTTTTAGAACTTTAGAACCCGTAGTACTTTAGATAGTGAGCGAAGATATCATGTACGAAAGGCTACGTCAATATGTCTTAATAAAATCGCTATTGGAAAAATGCGGGTATTAAATCTAAGGTTACGGGAGGGCGGGAAATGAAATGATATTTTTCGGGGAGGATTAGCGGTAAGCAGCAACGCCCGTAACCCGCTCGCCAATTACCAGGGCGTGTACGTGGTCCGTGCCTTCGTAGGTTTTCACGGTTTCCAGATTGCACATGTGCCGCATGATCGGATATTCGTCCACGATGCCGTTGGCGCCCAGTAAATCGCGGCTGAGGCGCGCGCAGTCAAGGGCGATGGCTACATTGTTTCGCTTCAACATCGAAACGTGGGCCGGCTCCAGCTTTCCTTGATCCTTCAGGCGTCCGGCGTGAAGCGCCAGCAACTGGGCCTTGGTGATCTCGGTGATCATATGGGCCAACTTTTCCTGCACCAGCTGATGCGAGGCGATCGGCCGATCGTCGAACTGCTTGCGCAGTACCGAGTAGGATCGCGCGGTTTCGTAGCAATCCATCGCCGCCCCAAGAACACCCCAACCAATTCCGAATCGAGCTTGCGAAAGACAGCCCAGGGGTCCTTTCAATCCGCGGACATTGGGAAGAATGCTGTTGGCGGGAACCCGGCAATCGGAGAACGAGAGGCTGGAGGTGATGGAAGCGCGCATCGACATTTTGCCGTGAATATCGGACGTGGTGAAGCCAGGTGTGCCCCGTTCCACGACGAAACCGCGGATACCGTCGTCGGCGCGTGCCCATACCACCGCCACATCGGCGACCGATCCGTTGGTGATCCAGGTTTTTTCACCATTGAGGATCCACTGATCGCCATCGCGCCGGGCCGTGGTCAGCATGCCCGAAGGATTCGATCCAAAGCCGGGCTCGGTGAGTCCAAAGCAACCGATCGCTTCGCCCGATTGCAACTTCGGCAGCCAGCGCTGCTTCTGCTCGTCGCTTCCATAGGTAAGGATGGGGTACATCACCAGGGCGCCCTGCACGGAGACGAAGCTCCGCAGACCGGAATCGCCGCGCTCCAGTTCTTGCATCACCAGCCCGTATTCCACATTGCTCATATCGGCGCAACCGTAGCCCGCCAGGTTTGCGCCCAGGAATCCAAGCCGGCCGAACTCGGGGATAAGCTCTTTCGGGAAGGTGCCATTGCGAAAGGAATCCCGAATGACTGGCATCACGCGATCATCGACGAACTGGCGCGTCGTCTGACGAACGAGTAGTTCCTGTTCATTGAACAAAGAATCGATCAGCAGATAGTCCACACCCGGAAAGCGAGCCATATGCCCTCAGTGTAACTGATGCAGTCTTTTGATCCGTGGATGGGGAACTTGCGGGACCTGGATTAGAGAGTCTTGTGTGGGGCCGCTTGCAAGGGGTCATCTTCTAACGGAAGCAGTTTAAATTTAGCGAGACTATGCCGAAGAGTATCAAGATCGATTCGAACGGTAGTCTGGACCAACTGGCGATAAGTTCCACGCAGATCGCTCAAGTATCCCTGTTCATAGAGGTCCTCTAGCATTCCTACGCAGCCAACGATGGACAGTCCCTCCCAGCGGGCGAAGCGCCGAGCCCTCCAATCATCGATTAGGACGAGATCAGCCGCTATTTCTTTGGCTAACAAAGACCGCGCTGATTTCTCCGGCTCCCAAGGCAAATTTGGAAAAGGCGGCCGTCAGCGCCACAATATCCTTCACAGGGACTACCTCGATCCATTTCGCTTGGGCCACCTGAGCGGCCCCGGGCAATGCCGCCCCATCGACTACCACTTCTTTGTAAACCTCACCGGAGATATAAATCTTGCCGTAGAGCTTAGGCAGAAGATCGAAACAGCCTAACAGGGCTAAAGTAATGAGCGGGGAGGAATCGGAAACAACTTTCACGAGCGTAATTTAGCGATGGTACGCCGGTCGTCATCCAGATCCGCGATGCCGTAGTGAAGGGTGACGCTATGCTCAGCCACGAAGTTGAGAAATGCTTCGATAGGCGTGTGGCACAATTCAGCGGCTCGGCCGATTGAGATCTTGTCTTCCCGAAACAATTCCAGAGCCAGAAGCTTAGCCGTTTCCTGGGCCAAGTCACCAGCATTCAGCTTGCTGACGACTTCAAGTAACCCGGCCGGTAAGTCCAATGACTTGGTTTCCATATTCTTAACTTAGCCCAACTCGTCCTACTCGTCAGCGGTTTTGACGCCGCCTGTAATACCTCTGTCAAGCAACCCGCGTGTTAGCATGGCCCAAGTAACCGGTATGCGCAGGATTATTTTTCTTTCCATCGTTCTAATTGTCGGAAGTTTTTCCGGCTTTGCTCAACTAAAACCCGATACCCGCGTTGCCCTGGTACAAGGTAAGCCGATCCATTATGAAGTTCGCGGCGGTTACGCCATCGAGCAGGGCGACATTATTATCGGTACGGCTGAGGAAGTGGAGCTTGCCGGGATAAACGGGCAGATGTTGCCCAGCCAACGATACTCGCGCGATTCCGTTGCCCGGAAGCCAACCGCGACTGCCGGGTTGTGGCCGAATGCCACGCTGATTTATGACATCGATCCGTTGCTGACCAATCCCCAACGCGTGCTGGATGCGGCGGATTATTGGAATACGCATACCCCCTTGAAAATTGTCCGGCGAACCACGGAGAACGATTACGTCAATGTATCTCCCGCGAAGGCCGGTGCGGGATGTTCGTCTCACGTTGGAAAGGCAGGGGGCGCGCAAGTATTGTCTGTCTCGAGCGGGTGTAGTTCGGCCAGCATAATACATGAGTTTGGTCACGCCTTTGGACTGGAACATGAGCAATCGCGGAGCGACCGCAACGGCAGTCTTACGGTTCTCTACGACTCAATCGATAAACGGTATCGCTACAATTTCGACCAGTCCATAAACGGTTTCGCCGATTCCGGCTACTACGATTTCGATTCGATCATGCACTATCCCGCCGCCGGATTCACCCGCAGTGGACTGGAGTCGATTGAGACCGTTCCCGTTGGTATTCCGATTGGACAGCGCTCAGGCTTGTCGCCCGGCGATATCGATGGCGTCGTCCGGCTGTACGGAATCTTTCCCACCACAACCACAGTGACCACCGCGCCAGTGGGTTTGACAATGACTATTGACGGCGCGCAGGCGATTTCTCCACAGACTTTCAATTGGGATCCGGGTAGCGTCCACACCGTGCAGGTGGATAGCGTGCAAGGCTCAGACCCACGCCACGTCTTCGTAGCCTGGACCGATGGTGGGGATGTCGCGCACGCCTTCGCAGCGTCGGCGGATCGGACGGTTGTTTGCGCGAATTTTCAGCGGCAGCATCGAGTATCGGCCATTGTATTATCAGGCAAAGGTACGGTACGCATCACGCCGGCATCCCCCGATGGCTACTATCCGGAACGCTTTCCCATCAAGCTGGAAGCAATTCCAGACGACGGGTATCAGTTCCTGAACTGGGCCGGATACGATTTTCTGTTGAACGATTATGGGACGTCCGCCTCGCCAGTCACAACCGAGGTGATCGGCGCCAATACGAAGTATCGCGCGGTGTTTGCCACCGGGCCGATGACGACGGTGGATTCGCAGCCTTCGGGCCGTCTGGTTTACGTGGACGACTTTTCGTATATCACTCCGGCTCGCTTTTCGTGGACTAGCGGCAGCGCTCATACGCTCGATTACGACCAACTGGTATCAACCGAAGGAGACGACACCGTTCGCTTTACGTTTTTGAACTGGGACGACGGTTCGTCGGCATCTCCGCGCAATGTGGTGGCGGGCGATGCAGCGGCGACATACTCTGCTGCGTATTCGACGGAATATCTGCTCAGCTCCTCTTCCACAAGCGGGGGCTCGATCGAATTCGACCCGCCTTCGGCAGATGGATTTTACCCGGCGGGGAGTTCGGTTCAGGTGGCTGCGAAACCAGACTCGGGGCATCAACTAGGCTACTGGATCGGCGATCTGTTAGGCCCGTCGGCCGTCCAGACAGTGAACATGACTGAGCAGCGGGAGGTGACCGGAGTCTTCGCTACTAGTGCTCTGCCGCTACTCGTGTTGAGTTCAGCCAGCAATGGAGCCGCGCCCGTGTTCGATAACACCGGTTTCTCGGTTGCGCCGGGTGAACTGATTTCGATGTATGGCGCCGCTTTAGGTCCGGCCAGCGCATCGCTTGGGACAATCGACGGTAATCAGCAGGTAACCACGCTGTTGTCCGGTACACGTGTGCTGGTCAATTCGACGCCCGCACCTTTACTGTACGCCGGACCATCACAAATCAACGCGATCATTCCGGCAAGCACCGAGGGGAGTTCCTCCACGTCGATACAAATCGAGAAGAATGGCGCGATTGTAAATTCAATAAAAATTGGCACGACGGCGACAAAGCCCGCGCTGTTCACCAGCAATGGGACGGGTACGGGGCAGGTAGCGGCACTGAATCAGGATGGGTCTGTCAATTCGCCGGCCAACCCGGCTCCGCGCGGTTCCGTCCTGGTCCTCTATGGAACCGGCGCAGGAGCTTTGACGGCGGTCGTACCGGACGGGAAAATTTCCACTTCACTCATTGGGCCGAAGGGTCCGGTATTCGCTCGGGTTGGGAAATTACCGGCACGGCTTCTTTACGTGGGGTCTGCGCCAGGTTTGGTTAACGGCATCGTTCAGATCAATCTCGTGCTTCCCGATGAACTTATCGGTGGAGATGCGGTTCCGTTGCAAGTAATCGTCGGAACCTACGCTTCGCCCCCTGGTACAACGATTGCCGTACGCTGAAATCCATTTTTGCCCCGTGTGTTAAACTGACGATGAGCCCTGGAAGAGGCGTGTTTCGGCATTGCGAAACATAGCCTGAAAACCTGCAACTGGCGATTGCTATTTTACGTCTACGTTATAGCCAAAGGATAACTGGACTGGTGGGGGTGTCGGAGTGCCAATGACAGAGCAATCTACAGAGTCGTCAAATCCCGACGTTCACCTGGATCGATTATTCCGTGAGGATCTGGAGCAACCTTGGTACAAGGGATTCATTCAGAACATTAAGGAAGCGATCAACCCTCCCAAACTCCCGCCGCTTGAATTAACCTCTACGCCTGTTGCGGTGAAGGATATTTGGGGCGGATACGGTGGCAAGGAAAAGACCGCTGGCCTTACCTCGCTATTGATTCATGCCGGTGTCATCTCTTTGCTGATCATCCTGGGAACCAGTAAGGCTGTCCAGCAAGCTGTCAAAGAACACATCACTTTAATCGCGCCGGATCTGGCGCCGTTTAAACCGGACATGGCCAAAAAAGCGGCGACTTCAGGCGGCGGTGGTGGCGGCGGCGATCGTTCCCCGACTCCGGCGAGCAAAGGCAAGCTTCCCAAGTTAGCCCTGAAGCAGTTCACTCCTCCGCAGGCCGTGATTCACAACGAGAATCCTAAATTGCCCATGGAGCCGACGATCATCGTTCAGCCCGATGCGCAATTACCGCAAGTGGCGATGAACCAACTAGGCGATCCGCTGAGCAAATACGGTATTCCATCCAACGGAACGGGGTCCGGAAACGGAATCGGGTCGGGCAAGGGTGGTGGTGTAGGGTCGGGTAGCGGTGGCGGATTTGGTCCTGGTTCAGGCGGAAACTTCGGTGGCGGCGTGTACCGAATCGGCGGCGGTGTTTCGGCTCCTTCCTTGCTTTCCAAAGTGGAACCGGAATATTCGGAAGAGGCTCGCAAGGCGAAGTTCCAGGGGACCGTTGTGCTGTCCGTAGTGGTGGACGCAAATGGCAATCCGAAGGAATTAAAGGTTGTCCGGCCGCTGGGTTTGGGTTTGGATCAAAAAGCCATCGAAGCGGTGGAAAAATGGCATTTTCGCCCCGGTCTGAAAGACGGGAAGCCGGTCGCCGTTGCCGCCACTATCGAAGTTAACTTCCGCTTGCTGTAGTCGCCGTCATTAGCGGTCCATGTGCGCCAGGCGGAGGCGCAATCTCTCATAGGCACGAAATAATAAACTTTTCACCGCCGGTACCGTGCAACCTAGACTCGCGGCGATTTGCGTGTGCTCCATCCCTTCGTACTTGTGCAAAATCACAGCCGTGCGTTGCTTGAAGGGCAATTCCATTACAGCCACTCGAATCTCATCTCGCTTCGACCGCTTGATAGCGTTTTCTTCCACAGTTGGGCGAGCGTCCGCCACCTCAAATTGGCGACCGTCGGTAGGCCTTTCATCCAGGTGAATGTGCGCCGCCTTCCGGCTTCGATCGCGACGCCAATTCAGCGCCACATTAATCGCGATGCGAAACAGCCAAGTGGTGAACTTCGCTGTCGGCTTATAGCGATCCCTGGAGCGGAACACGCGTAGAAAAACATCCTGCGCGAGTTCCTCGGCGATGGACCGGTCATGCACCATGCGATATAAGAAGTTCACCAGCGGGGTTCGATATCTTGCCAGTAAGAGGTCAAAGAGCGCCGTGTCGCCCTCTTGAACCTGCAGCATCAAGTCCGTATCGGAATCCGAAAGAACATTGGGCAGCGTCACAGTGATAGTGATACGCCGCCCACCGCCGCAAGGTTATGCCCCTGACGTAAAGGAACGTAAGGCGTTGTTCGCAGCCGTTAACAAAACCTAATTTGCAATGACTTACCCGTTCTTGCCGCTCGAGAAGTGATACTTTTCCGTCTTCTCATCCCAGTAAATCTTTTGATTGTTGCGATAGGACAAGGTGGCCAGGTGGCCGGGGATCGCCGCCATTTGCCCGACGCGCGGTGGCGCAATGTTCTTCGTCTTACCTTGCACCGCGTCCAGGAAATTCTTGATGTGGTCGGCGGTGGCGTCGGCCTGGTTGAAATCCTTTTTGTAATTCAAATGGACTTCACTGCGCTGCTTGATTTTTTCCGGAGCACGGCCCGCGAACTTCTGCGGATAGAAGTGCAGGTCCTGGCGGTTCATCACTTCAATGGTGCCTTCGTAGCCCATGAATTGCTCGCCATACCCGTATTGATCGTTGCCAAAAAAGCAACTGTAATTGAGGTGGAAGCGATTGGGATATTCGTAGATGGAACTCAGTGTGTCGGGCACTTCGCGATCGTCCGGCGCGCCCCAGGCGTAGATGCCGCCCGACGCCATGCAACTGCTGGGTACAGTTTTGCCGAGCACGAAGTTAGAGATGTCGGTCTGGTGGACCAGCAGATCCGTGGAGATGCCGCCAGAATAATCCCAATAATTACGCCACTGAAAATAGCGATGCTTATCGAACGGACGCTTCGGCGAATCGCCTAGAAACCGCTGCCAATCGGTGTTGGCCTCGGCGGTGTCGTCGGGAACGGGATAACGCCAGGCGGCGGGCGTCGGATCGGTGGGAAGGAAGTTACGATACCAGAAGGCGCGAACGTAATGCACTTCGCCGATCATGCCTTGCTCAAACATTTCCTTCGCACGCAGATACAACTTATTGCTGCGATTTTGCGTACCAACCTGGACTACCTTGCCTGACTTCTCAGCTGCCTTGACGATCTGGGCGCCTTCCTCAATCGTGTGTGCAAGGGGCTTTTCAACGTAGATATTCTTGCCCGCGGCAAGCGCCGCCATCACCATCGGGAAGTGCAGATGCTCCGGCGTCATGATGAACACGACGTCGATTTTAGGGTCGGCCAGCATCTCTTTGAAATCGACGTAGGTCTTGGGCGTCGATCCTTGATTGGTCTGCACGCGATCCTTACCGCGATTGAGATTTCCGGCGTAAGTATCGCAGACCGCGACGACATCGACGGCGTCTTTGCTGCCCTGGTACATCTGGTCCATACAATAGAAACCGCGCATGCCGACGCCAACCCAGCCCACTTTCAAGCGGCCATTCGAGGATTGCGCGGCGAGGAATCCAGGTGCGGCAGTCAGGGCCGCTGCTGCCGACGCCTTAATCAGGTCACGGCGAGAGATAGGATCTTGCATATGCATCCATCCTATAGCGGTCCTGCTCCGGGTGCAAAGCTAGGGGTGGCGAATCGCGATTGTTATTTGGTCGGTGGAGGAGAATCCTCCACCCTGAACCTGAATCGGTACGGCGTCTCCGCTTACTTTCGCGGGGATGATCGCGTTGATCTGGTTCACTCCGGCGAACTGCGGAGAGAGTCCAGCGAAGGTGACCGTAGCCGGTTGCCCACCTATCAAGACCGTTGGCATCGCGACACTGGCGCGGAGTTTGTCGGAGGAAGCGGCACCATCGGCGACGGCGGGAAATACAGCGCCTAAGCCGGTAGCGAAAATGACGACGATGTCACCAGCGGCGGCGGGATGAGTGGCGATGCCGGAGATGGATCCGCTAGGAGCGGCAAGGGAACTGTCGGCGTTTATTGCGACCGCGTTCCCCAGACCCGCCGGGATGCTGAAGATACCGGGAGCGGCGGCGGCCACTTGAATTTGAAGCGGAGCCGACACAACAGTGTCGCGCGTGACGATTGCGTCGGCAAAGATCAGTACACTTCCCGCGGCTAACGCAGCGTACGGGACCTGCGCATTAATTTGCGTGGACGATACAAACAGCAGCGGCGCGGCGATCCCTCCGATGATGACCGAGACACCGCCAAGCTTTGTGGGAAGGGGCAGGGACGTGGCTTGCGCCGATCCACTGGCGAGGTTCGATCCGAAAATAGAGACGATCGATCCTGGTGCAACAGGTTGGCCCCTGATATAGCTGGCTCCGTTTAAAACGCCAGCGTCGGCGATGACGGGCGCCTGGGCAAACGCGGCGTGAACCAGTAGCGGAAGCAGTACGGGCAATCTCATGGGCCTGGTTCCATCATAGGGCGTTGATAGACTGTAGGGCATGCTAGGTAGCCCGGAAATAATTCAAACTCATCTTGAATACCATGCGTGGGCAACCCGCAGGTTAGTAGATGCGGCAGCGCAACTGAGTGCCGGCGATCTGGAGCGGGATTTCCATACTTCTGACCGCAGTGTGGTTGGAACGCTAACGCATCTTTACGGAGCGGATCGTGTTTGGCTGGCCCGGGTGGAAGGCGATGGAACCGTACCATTCCCGGAGAGGGAGAATCTGACGACGCTGCGCCAGGAGTGGCCGCTATTACTGAATCGATGGCATGCGCTGGCAGCCGAACAGACCCAGGAAACTCTGGAAGCGCCCATCAGTTATCTGGATCGTAGGGGCAATCCGTATACCTCGCCGCTGTGGCAGATTATCTTACAGGTGGTGAACCACGGATCGCAACATCGCGGCCAAGTGGCGGGATTTCTGCGGGCCATGGGACACACGCCTCCTGGTACCGATTTGATTTTCTATTATCGCGAGAAGGGTTGATTACGCCAGCAATTGATTGACTACGTTTCCCGCCACGTCGGTAAGGCGGAAGTGCCGCCCCTGAAATTTGTAAGTCAAACGCTTGTGATCGACGCCCAGACGGTTCAGCACGGTGGCTTGCAGGTCATGGACGTGAACCGGGTCAGCCACGACGTTGTAAGAATAATCGTCCGTTTCGCCGATGGTGACGCCCTTCTTGATTCCACCGCCCGCGGCCCACATCGTAAAGCAGCGGGGATGATGATCGCGGCCGTAATTGGTGCCCGTCAGCTTACCCTGGCAGTATACGGTTCTTCCGAATTCACCGCCCCAGATAACCAGCGTGTCATCCAACAGTCCGCGTTGCTTTAAATCCAGAACCAGCGCCGCGGAAGCCTGATCGACGCTCTTGCATTGCAGCGCCAGATCGCGAGGCAGGTCATTATGCTGATCCCACCCGCGTTTATATAGCTGCACAAAACGGACGCCCCGTTCGGCCAGACGCCTGGCAAGCAAACAATTCGCGGCATATGTGCCGGGCTTGCGTGCATCGTCTCCGTACATTGCAAAGACGCTGTCGGGTTCTTTGGAGAGATCCATCAGTTCCGGCACCGACGTCTGCATCCGGTAAGCCATTTCGTATTGCGCGATGCGCGTGGCGATTTCAGGATCGCCATACACCGCGGCGTTGCTCTCATTCAGCTTGCCCAGGCTATCCAGCATGCGGCGCCGAGTGGCTTTATCGACGCCTGCCGGATCAGACAGGTACAGCACGGGGTCGCCGCTGGAGCGAAAGTTCACGCCTTGATAATTCGATGGCAAAAATCCGGCGCTCCATAGACGCGAGAACAGGGGCTGATCGATATTCACCGCGCTCGATTGGGAGATCAACACGACGAAAGAGGGGAGATTCTGGTTCTCGCTGCCCAGTCCATACGTAACCCAGGAGCCCATGCTCGGCCGTCCCGGCTGCTGGCTACCGGTCTGGATAAACGTGATGGCGGGATCGTGATTAATGGCGTCGGTGTTGACTGTTCTGACGATGGCGATGTCGTCGACGATCTTCGCCGTGTGTGGCAATAGCTCGCTCACCCAGGCCCCGGCTTGGCCGTGTTGGTTGAACTTGAAAATTGACCGCGCGACGGGCAGGCTACTTTGGCCTGCAGTCATACCGGTGATGCGCTGGCCTTGACGGACGGAATCGGGAAGTTCCGTGCCGTGATACTTATCGAGGTTGGGTTTGTAATCGAAGAGATCAATCTGAGAGGGCGCACCGGATTGATGAAGATAGATGACGCGCTTGGCCTTCGGAGCGAAGTTGGGGAAACCGGTGAGTCCCGCTGATGTCGCTGTTTCTTCGGCGCCGAAGAGCGAGGGATCCAGAAGAGAAGCGAGCGCGGTGGAGCCGATGCCGGCCACGCCACGAGCAAAAAACTGACGGCGTGTTACGGCGAGCTGGAGCTCTTTATCCAGTTCCATGAATCAATCCTTCGTGATCGTCTCGTCCAGGTTCAGGATAGTGCTGGCGACGATGGTCCAGGCCGCTAATTCGCTAGCATCCAGCTGGCGATTGTATGGCTTTTCTCCTACCTGCAAAAGCTGGAGCGCCGCGCCGCGATCGCGCCGGTACACCGCTAGCTGCCGTTCGGCAAGGTCGCGTAATATCTGTAGTTCTCTGGTATCGGCCTCACGCGCGGTGGCGAAACGAAACGCCCATTGGATTCGCTCGGCGGGGCCGGTTTCTTTCAACATGCGTTCAGCCACGAATCGCGCGGCCTCCAGATACGTATCGTCGTTCAGCAGGACAAGGGCCTGCAGCGGCGTATTCGTTGGCGTGCGTTGGGCGCTGCATTTCTCACGATCTGGAGCGTCGAAGGTTAACAGCGACGGCGGCCCGCTGGTGCGTTTCCAAAACGTGTACATGCTGCGGCGGTAGAGATCGTCGCCATGGCTGGGCGAATATGTCTGCGCCGAAAAGAAATCGCCATAAGCTACATCTTCCCAAAGCCCCTTTGGTTGATAAGGGAAGACGCTGGGTCCGCCGATTCTTTCTTTTAACAGGCCGCCGATGAATAGCGCGTTATCGCGAATGGATTCGGCGGGCAAGCGAAATCGTGGACCGCGCGCAAGCAGGCGATTGGCGGGATCCTTCTCAAGCAGGTTTGGTGTGATTTTCGAGGATTGGCGATAGGTGGCCGACATCACGATCAGCTTCTGCATCGCCTTGATGTCCCAGCCACCGCGGACAAATTCCGTCGCCAGCCAATCCAGCAATTCGGGATGCGATGGCGCTTCGCCCTGCGAGCCGAAATCCTCCACCGTCTTCACCAGACCGGTGCCGAAATACATCTGCCAGTAGCGATTCACGGCCACTCGCGCGGTGAGTGGGTTTGCCGGATCCACCAACCACCTGGCCAAAGTCAGACGGTTACGCGGCGCGTCTTTTGGTAACGGCGGCAACATCGACGGCGTGTCTGCGGTGACGATGGTTCCCCGATTCCGATAATCGCCACGGCCCAGCACCGCCGTCTCTCGCGGAGTTTCCATTTCGGCCATCACCATCGTGGTGGGAATGGCCGCCAGAAGTCGTTCCTTCTCCGCCTTCAGCGATTGCAGCGCAGTATAGTTGGCGCGATAGGGTTCGGACACTTCGTAGGTAAGGAAAAAATTACGCAAAGCGACCTTTTGCTCTTTGGTACGATCTGCCACGGGAACTGCCAAAATCGCTCGCGCGGGCTGACGGATGGCGAGGTCTTCAATCTCAACGGCCGATAAGAGGCGCCCATACAAACGAAGATCGTCCAGCCGGCCACGGAAAGGGTGACCCTGCTCTTTGCTCCCCGTCCGCAGCGAACCAGATGTCCGGATAGAGCCCGCCAGCCGATCCTTCAAAATGTCGACGGGCTCTAATCGGCCGTTGATGTAAAGTTGAACGCCGGAAGCTTTTCCCGACCCGTCGGAGAGCACGGTTACCTGATACCACGGACGCCCTTCGGACTCGCCCTTCGTCATCAGGCGGCGCTTAGTTTGAATTTCAATCGCATTGTCCGGCCAGACGCCGATCATGCGAAACGACAGCTTCGCACCGCGCTGCAGACTGCCAATCGTCACACCTTCATCGAAGCTCAGTTGATAGCCTCGACGGGTTGGACTTGTGTCCGTTTTCTGCAGGATATCCAGCGCTGGAACTTCGCCTTGACGAACCCAGAGGGCGATCGAGAACGCGTCGCTTCGTTGAAAATCGCCAACGTTGCCGAAGTCGATATGTGTGTCGCCATCCAGTTCCAGAGCCTTGCCGATCACACCCGATTCGAATGTAGGCTTGCCTTTCAGGACGCGAGTTCTGCCGGGGAGTGTGCCATCAAAATCGAAGTGCGCAAGAAGCCGGTCTTCCGCCGGCGGCCGGTACATCGCCGAGAATTCCCACCGTTCTTGCAGAGCCTCCAGTTCTTTTTCGGGCAACGCCTTCTTCCGCGAATCCAATTCGCTGGTGATGCCGGCCAGACGCTTCGATTGCTCTTCGCTAGGCAGCGATAATAGTGGCGCGGCGTTCCCACGGCGGCCATCCAACCCTTTTTCCGAAACCGTATTGAAGAACGCATAAAACTTATAAAAGTCTTTCTGCGTGATGGGATCGTACTTGTGATCGTGGCACCTAGCACAGCCCATGGTGGTACCCATCCAGGTGGTGGATGTGGCCTCCAAACGATCGATGACGTACTCGTTCTGATATTCCTCGGGGATCGCGCCGCCTTCGTAATTCACCATGTGGTTGCGGTTGAACCCGGTGGCGATCTTCTGCTCTTCGGTCGCGTTGGGAAGCAGGTCTCCCGCTAGTTGCTCAATCGTGAACTGGTCGTAGGGTTTATTTTCATTGAAAGACCGGATCACCCAATCGCGCCAGCGGGACACATCCCGCGCGCTATCGATGTGATAGCCGTGGGTATCGGCGAAACGCGCCAGATCGAGCCAGGGCATGGTCATCCGTTCTCCATAGCGAGGCGAGGCAAGCAGCGCGTCCACCTTTCTCTCATAAGCACCGGGAGAACCGTCGGCAAGGAATGCATCAAGCTCGGCCGGCGTGGGTGGAAGTCCAGTAAGATCCAGAGTCAGACGCCGTAAGAGCGTGGCCCGATCGGCTTCGGCTGAGGGCTGTAGTTTTTCCTGCCGCAGACGCTTCAGGATGAAGCGATCAATGTCGTTACGTACCCAGGCTTGTCCGCCGATAGTGGGAGGAGCCACCGCTTGCGGCGCAACATAGGCCCAATGTCCTTCCCACTTCGCGCCTTCCTCAATCCACCGGCGAATCAGCTCGACCGCCTCTTTATTGGGAGAGGTGGTGGCGTTCGGGGGAGGCATGCGAGCTGCCACAATCGCCGTGCTGAGGCGCTCAAAAAGGCGGCTATTTGCGGCATCGCCTGGAACGATAATCGAGTAGCCGTTCTTCGTAGCGTACGCACCGCCGTCCTTGATATCCAGGCGCAGACCGGCCATGCGCCGCTTCTCATCGGGACCATGGCAGGCGAAACAATTATCGGAGAGGATAGGGCGGATTTGGCGATCGAAATCAATCGGCTTAGCGCTGGAATCAAATGCCAATAAAGGCACCATGCCGGCCAACGCATATAGCCATGTACTTCCGATATGCCGCACTAGACGATCTTACTCTCAATCTGCGAGACGGTTTATTCAATAGCGAGCGGGCGATCGAAAACCACGTCCATCGTTGAGCCCTGGGGCAACGCGACTTCCTTGCCACGTGAGAGCAGGACGGTCGCCAGACCGACCGCGCTACCGGTGCCTCCGCCAATTCCCGCGCCTTTCCAACTTCGATCGGCAATGCCCCCGATGGCTGCTCCGCTCCCCGCCAATACGGCGATAGTCGCGGCATCTTTCAAACGCTCCGAATCCTGGCGGATCGCACCTTCGTTGCCGCCCACTCTTTGACCCGATTCGCCGGACTCCACGCTGCTGAGATGTGGCGACAACTTCACCACGCGCCCTCCGGGAAATGTAAGGGACTCAAGTCGTATGCCCAACTCGGCGCGCCCCGTTACCCTGCCACTGCGCCGTGTGTGGGATACAACCCCTTGTACGTAAGAATCGAGTGGAACAACAATTTCGCCGTCGACGGCAATCGGCGTTGCGGTGCGCAGATATACGTAATCGCCTTCGCTGGCCGTGCGTGTGTTTACAGAATTCACCATGCGCAGCAGCAAGTGGGCGCCCTTAGGAATTTCAGCGCCCACTGCCGGTATAACGGTAAAAAGTAAAACGGCAAATCTTGCGGAAGCCATGAGACGCTCCTTTTTCAAACTACAGCGGAGCGATTCAGGCCTCGCTCAATTCACTGATCGCGACGCTTATCTTCCATACTACGACGGGCGAAATCGATGGCGATCCGTACATGTTCCGCCGCCCGGCCACGCCAAGCCGCTGCATCGCGGTTGTCCTCTTCGTAGCGAAGATTATCTAACGCCGCGGTTAAAGCGTCGATTGCTTTGCGGAAGCGATCGCCCCAACCGAAATTCGCGTCGATTGGCGGATGGTCGTCCAGGTTGCGTCCGTCATCGATGGCGGCTTCCTTAGTCTCGAAGATAGCTCGATCGATTTCTTCGATGGCGCGGCGTTGTTCCATCATCACGTCGGGAGAATCGCGGCGATACAGAAGCGCGCGGGCATAGCGCAGATCGCTCAGCGCGTGCAAATAGCGCGCCCGGCCAGCACCGCGATACTCGCCGGAACGCGGCCCGGCTCCACCTTCAAAGCCTTCGCGGCGCTCTGGACCCGGTCCGTTGCCGGCACCGCCATCTTCAAAATAATCCCAACGGCGATCCTGCGCGGCTTTTCGCAAGAATCCAAGAGCTTCATCGATGTGATGAATGGCACGATTGCGCCATTCCATCGCGTACGGATTATCTTCCTCGCGAGTAATATCGTTCTTGGCGCTTTGCAACAACCGGAAGGTCTCGCGCATTCGGCCGGGACGATCCATACGGACGTCGACGGGCGGATTGCTATCCAGCGATTTGCGATCGATAACCGACGCCCGGTCGATCTCCCCGATGGCTCTGCGAACAGCTTCGTCGGCCACTTGCAGATCGCGCATGACATTCGGTTCATCGCGCGCCAGCAGCAGTTGGTCGGCGCGCCGTAAATCGCTACGCGCATGCAGATACGCCGGATGTCTTCCGGGCACATCGGCAAGCGCGGTGGACGCCAAGAGTGCAACTCCAATTACCAGATTCTTCATGGTGGTTCTCCCTCACACCCTATCTACGCTGATAGACGCAGTCCGGTGACTGATTTAATCCATTAATAATCTTTGCCCTGCCGTGGATAGAATAAAGTTCATGAAATATTTCTTTCTCTTTGTGGCTTTCTCAATCTGCAGCTTTGCGCAGGCACCGGCGGCTGTGCGGGATGACAAGCTTCGCGGTGAGATGCAGCGCAATCAGAAAATTCCGCAGGATTGGCCGAACCTGGCGCGTTACCACGATGACAATCAGAAGCTGGGCGATGCGCCGGAGAGAGTCGTCTTCCTGGGAGATTCCATCACCGACGCCTGGGGCCGCCGCTACGGAAAATCTTTCGCCGGCATGCCGTATGTGAATCGCGGCATAAGTGGACAGACTACGCCGCAGATGTTAATCCGCTTCCGTCCCGACGTGATTGCTTTGCATCCTAAAGTGGTGGTGATTTTAGCGGGCACGAACGATATCGCCGGTAATACGGGTCCGATGACGCTCGAAACAATTGAAGGCAATTTCGTGTCGATGGCGGAGTTGGCCAAGACTAACGGAATTCGCGTCGTGTTCTCATCGGTGATGCCGGTATGCGATTACTTACAGCCTCAAACGGAACGCCGGCCGCCGGCGAAAATTATCGCCTTGAACGCCTGGTTGAAAGACTACGCCGGGCGAAACAATATTGTGTACCTGGATTATTACTCGGCAATGATCGACGACAAGCAGATGTTAAAGGAGGAGATTACGTTCGACGGTCTGCATCCGAACAATGCCGGTTACGCCGTGATGGAGCCTCTGGCCGCGGAGGCGATCGCGAAAGCTTTGCAGTAAATGTCTACACTGAAATCTGTGCCTACCAGACGTTCTTTTCTTGCTGCTTCGGCCATCACGGTGGCCTGCGGTAAGCTTCCAGGGCAGGGAATTTTGCAACTCCCGCCGCCTCCGGCCGACGAACGGATTTCCTACGGATCGGCTGAATTTCAGTTCGGGGATATTCGCGTCCCTAAAACGTCCGGCGCTCCTTATCCGCTAGTGATTTTTCTGCATGGCGGCTTCTGGCGCAAGGCCTATGACCTTCAGCATGCGGGCCATCTCTGCGCAGCTTTAACGGCAGCCGGATACGCCACGTGGAGCCTGGAATACCGGCGCATCGGAAATCCTGGCGGGGGCTGGCCGGGCACTCTAGATGACGCTATCGCCGGGGCCGCTCACGTGGAAAAAATCGCCGCGAAATTCAGACTGGATCTAGAACGAGTGATCACGATGGGGCACTCCGCCGGCGGTCAACTGGCGCTTTGGTTGGCCACGCAACGCCGGGGATTGCGCGGAGTCGTCTCCTTGGCCGGCGTCTCGAATTTGCGCAGCGCTTACGATCTGCATCTGAGCACCACGGTTGTGGCCGATTTGCTTGGCGGGTCCCCCCGAGACGTGCCCGACAGGTATACCTTCGCTTCGCCCATTGAGCACTTGCCGCTCGGTTTGACGCAGCAACTTGTACATGGAACTGTCGACGACACGGTGCCGTTTTCGATGAGTCGCGATTATGTGGTGGCGGCCAAAGCCAAGGGCGATGACGCCCGCCTGGTGGCGCTGGAAGGTGCCGGCCATTTCGAGCTAATCGATCCGCGATCGAAATATTGGCCGCAAATCCAGGCCGCGGTGATGGAGCTGCTTTCGTGAAGCTAGGTATCGACGGCCGCGTGGCGATTGTGGCTGCGTCCAGTCAGGGCTTGGGAAGAGCAGTGGCATTCGGGTTCGCTCGGGAAGGAGTGAAACTTGCAATCTGCGCGCGTCGTGAACAGATACTCCTCAAAACCGCCGACGAGATTCGCCGCGAAACGGGAGTTCCGGTATTTGCCCTGCCGGTGGACGTCCGCGATCAGGATGCCGTTAGCGAGTTCGTGCACCGTGCGCACAAGGAATATAGCCGGATCGATATCTGCGTGACGAATGCCGGCGGTCCGCCAGCGAAAACATTCGCCGAAACCACAGCGGAGGATTGGCGTGCCGCTGTCGATCTCAATCTTTTGAGCACTGTGGCATTTGCCCGCGAGGTGTTGCCGATCATGCGAACCCAGCGCTGGGGCCGGTTTCTGACCATCACTTCTGTTTCCGTAAAGCAACCATTGCCGGGGATGATTCTGTCGAACTCCGTTCGCGCCGGAGTTCTAGGTCTGGTGAAGAGTCTGGCAAACGAATATGGGCCGGACAACATTCTGGTCAATAATGTTTGCCCGGGATTCACGATGACGGAGAGACTGAAAGAATTTGGCGGGAAAGTACCACTCGATCAGATACCCCTGCGGCGCGCCGCAACCCCGGAAGAGTTCGCCGATCTGGTGGTATTCCTTGCCTCGGAACGCGCCAGCTATATTACTGGCGCGTCGATTGCCGCGGATGGCGGGTTCAGCAGAGGGTTATAAATTTAGCGGTCGCGATCACGGCCGCGCCGAAGCTCGAACTCCGCACGGCATCCTCGATCCACCCAGATCCCACGTTCGGTAAAGCCCCACGTTTGCCCTTCTTCACAACGGGACCCGCTAATTTGACGCACCATTCGAACGCCGCCGCTAGTGTTGGCGTCACAATAATTACGCCGCCCGTCGTCGGATGAGCAGGTAACCACAACTGGAGGACGGCCGCCGCCCTCGCCGCCCGGCCGATAACCGCCGTCGCCACCAGGCCGATTACCGCCTTCGCCCCACTCATTGCCACCGCCCCAGTTGCCGTTACCCCAGCCATTAACGCGGCGAAACGTGAATCGTTGATTAGAATCGCCATTCACGTCGAAGGTCTGCACGCGGAGTCCGTCGCGGCTGCTGCCATCGGGGATGTCCAGACCCTTGCCCAAGCGCGAAACGATCAGTGCGTTGCCATCTTTTCCGTCTTCAAAGCGCCATTGCTGCGCGGGGCCGCCGGTGAAAGGAAGTCCCCGAACCTGCGTTCCGTTGTTTGGGCTGATGCATTCCAGCGCGCTGCCGTTCATTGTGTTGCGGATGTAGAAAAAACCATCTCTGGCAGGCCGGATGATCCACGTCTGATTGTCTGTGCCACGGGACGAAAACTGAATCACGCTATTTTGATCGTTGCGATCCAGATCGATCACCTTGCCTGATTTGATGTTCATGATTTCGTAGCGGCCCGGACCATTGAAGCCGCCCTGAGCCTTCACCTGATACGGAACCGATAGCAAGATTGCCATCGTGACGCCGGCAGCGCCAAAAAATCTCGCATTACTCATATCGATCGCTCCTATTCCCCGCTACTCTCGCACCCGTTTCCGGGCAATTCATCTTACAAGCATCTTCGCATTACCACGGTGGCGGCAGGGCCAAGACCAGCGTCGACCCATCGCCTCCATTAACTTATGGATGCTTCTGCGGCTAAGACATTTCGCGGACATCGTGCTGGAAGCTACGTTTTTCGAATCGGCAGCTTTCATCCAGGGCAAGCGAAGTCGAACGATGAACGGGCGGTGAGGTGGATCTATCCGCGAAGGGGACGAAACAGACTGATATCTTTCCCTGGAAAACGAAGGAGTCAGAGCAGACTGCCCCTTCCTTGCTCCTACCCGCCCGTTTCCCCCGAATTTTCCCACTTCGAAAAATTTCCCCTAGAAGAAAGCTTCGGCCACAAGTTCGTACGACCGCCGCCGCTGGACATTATCGAACATAATATTCACCATCAGAATCTCCTCGGCCTCGTACTCCCGTGCAAGCGATTCCATCTTCGCCCGAACAGTCGCCGGCGCCCCCGTAATCATGCGCCGCCCAGCTGGCATCGTTTCCAGCGGCGTACCATCTTCCCGTAAAAAATGCAGCGCCCGTTCCACCGGCGGTACCGCAATCAGCCGGCCCCGATATAGCATAGTCATCATCATCCGAAAACTCGCCGATAGTCGTAGTGCTTCGGCATCGGTATCGGCGCAGATCACCCATGCCGCTACCAGAACTGTGGGTGTTTTCAGATTCGCCGAAGGTTGAAAGTGCGATCGGTAATGTTCGGCGATTTGCGCGCCGTCGGCATTGATAAAGTCGGCGAAAACATAAGGCAATCCCAATTCAGCCGCCCATATCGCGCTTTGCAGCGACGATCCCAGAAGCCACGGCTCCGGCCGCTGCAGGCTCGCAAATGCCGGCGCAAACTGCGGAAACGGACCGGCCGATGCCTTTGCCCGGCCCAGATACCCCAGCAACTCCGCGAATTGCTCGCGAAAATCATCGGGCGACGGTTGACGCCGGTCTCTCTGCAAAGCATACGAAAATGTCGGACTCGTTCCAGATGCCCGTCCGACGCCCAGATCGATGCGTCCGGGGTAAAGTTCGCTCAACATGCTAAACGTTTCGGCGACTTTCAGCGGACTGTAGTGCGGCAACATGATGCCTCCGCTACCTACCCGGATTCGCGAGGTTGCCTGCGCTATCGGGCCGATCACCACCTCCGGCGCGGCGCATGCTAAACCCGGCGTCCCATGATGTTCCGCCAGCCAAAAGCGGTGATAGCCAAGAGACTCCGCCAGACGCGCCAGCTCAATACTATTGCGTAGTGCGTCGCCCGGCGTTGAGCCTTCCGCGATCGGCGATTGGTCTAGAACACTCAGACGAAACGAGCCGTTTGTTGAAGCCACCCAACTTAGATGCGCTGCCGCCTAAGGAAGAATCGTAAACGGCTGTTTGGCGTAGAACTCCTGCAATTTTCGGGCTGCCGCGCGACCCACTACCGACGCCAACTCCTGCTCAGTCGCTTCTTTCACCCGTTGCGCGCTGCCAAAATGGCGCAGCAACTTCTCGACAGTTCTCTCCCCCACGCCCGACGCGCCTTCCAGTTCCGAAGTCAGGCTCTTTGCATTGCGCCGGGTCCGGTGAAAGGTCACTGCAAACCGGTGGGCCTCGTCGCGAACCATCTGCAGCAGGTGCAACACGGGCGAGAACTTATCCAGAATCACCGGCTCGTCTTCCTGCCCGTATACATAGATCCATTCTTCGCGCTTGGCGATTGAGGCCAGGGGTTGCGTCGTAATCCCGATCGCTTCCAGTGCATCGGCGGCGGCATGCAGTTGCCCTAGTCCGCCATCCACCAGCACCAAGCCCGGCATCACACCCTTCTCTTCCTGGATGCGCGAATAGCGCCGCGTGACAACCTCCCGCATGGACGCGAAATCGTCATTGCCGACCACGGTACGGATGATGAATTTCCGGTAATCGCTTTTCTTCATCTTGCCGTCTTCCCACACCACCATGCTCGCCACCTTATCGGTTCCCTGGATATGCGAGATGTCGAAACACTCGATACGGCGCGGCGGATCGGGCAGATTCAGCGCATCCTGTAAGGCTCCCTGGATTGCATCCGATGACGGTTTCATCACCCGGAAGCGCTGCTCAAAACTATGCTTGGCATTCGTCTCCACCAAGTCGAGCAGTGCCTTCTTCTGACCCCGCTGCGGTGTGTGAATCTCCACTTTGCGATTTCGCTTGTCGGTGAGAAACTCCTCGAACTCTTCCCGATCTTCGAAATCCACCGGGACGTGAATCATGTCCGGGATGTACGGCTGATCCAGATAAACCTGCTTCAGCAGCGCCGAAAAAAATTCCGCCGGATCCCAATCGAATCGATCTTCCCAAAAGAATTCCCGCCGATCGACGATGTGTCCATTGCGCAAGTGGAACAGATTCACCGCAACCAGCGGCGGCTCGGCGTAATAGGCCAGAATATCGGTGTTCACGCCTTCCGCGGCGGCCATCTTTTGCTTCTGGTCGAGTTCTTCCACCGTCGCGATCAGATTGCGCAGCGATGCCGCTTCTTCAAATCGCATGTCCTCGGATGCGGCCGTCATGCGAGCGCGGAGTTCGCGAGCCAAATCGCGATGGCGTCCTTCCAGGAAGAGCCGCACAGCGTTGACCGCGGCAGCATATCCTTCTTCCGTCATCAAGGCCGGAACGCACGGCCCAAGACAGCGATGGATGTGAAATTGTAAGCACGGATGGGAGTGAGTCCGGGAGAAATCCAGCTTGCAGGACGGTACCTTAAAATGCCGGTGAATGAAATTCACTAGACGGTGGGCGAGATTGCCCGGAAAATAAGGTCCGTAATATGTCGCGCCGTCTTTCCGCAAGCGCCGGGTCACATAAACCCGCGGATACTTCTCGCCGGTCAGCTTGATGTAAGGAAACGTTTTGTCGTCGCGAAGAAGAATGTTGAAGCGCGGTTGGTATTGCTTGATAAGGTTGTTTTCAAGCGCCAGCGCTTCTTTATTGTTGTCCACCTGGATGAAATCCAGATCGCGAGCTTCACGTATCAGGCTGCCAGTCTTCGCATCGGCAAGCCGATCCTCGGAAAAGTAGCTGCGTACGCGGTTGCGTAGATTCTTGGCTTTGCCTACGTAGAGTACGGTCCCGAACGCATCTTTATAGAGATAGACGCCCGGCAGAAGAGGCAGTAGAGCCGCTTTTTCACGAAGCTCCATGGGTGGAACGAGAAAGTCTCGCTATACTTTTATTGTGGCACGTAACCTGATTTTCTGGCTGCTCTCCGCTATTTTCAGCTTCACCTGGGCCCAGCAGCCGCCGCCCAAAGACACTCCGAAGACCCAGCAGCCTCCCGTCCCGGTGGAGCAGGATCCTCCGGAAGAAGATGACGCCCTGAAGCCCAGGATTTACACCTTTAACCCTTTACAGTCCGCTAAGGAAATGCGCATCGGGGAGTTCTATTGGAAGAAGCATAACTTCAAGGCTGCGGCGCATCGCTTTAATGAAGCCACGCACTGGGACCCTAATAATGCCGACGGCTTTCTCCGTTTAGCGGAGAGCGACGAAAAGCTGCACGATCCCAAGGGCGCTCGCGATGCGTATGCGAAATACCTGGAGTTATCGCCAGAAGCGAAGAACGCCGAGTCGATTCGGAAAAAGGTCGCCAAGCGATAATCTAATCGGTTATCGTATCCAGAATCCGCCGCATTCCGTCCTGCCAATCGGGAAATAAATCGACATATTGCAACTCCCGCCGCAAACGCGCGGGCACCTTGCAATCATCCAGTCTTACAGGAATCAAAAACACCTTTTCTAATGGAATCTTGGCCGCGCAATGCAACCCCGCGCGAAGCTCCAATTGAAATTGACCGCGCTTGGAAACGGAATTTGAGGAGAGACAGGCGATGAAGAAGTCGGCAACTTCAATCGCATCTTCAATCGACTTCCCCCAGTTTTGGCCGGGTAACAGCATCTCCCGGTCCACCCATGGAATGCATCCATTGGCCCGCAGATCCGCCGAGAGCCGCCTCACATGCTTCAAATCTTCGATCGCATAAGCGATGAACACGCGCGGCAAAGTATTGGCGACGAAATTGAAGCCGCCGTGTTCATAATTAAGACTGAAGACTCCCAGACCATCCAATTCAACGATCGACCCCGAACGCAGACTCTTCTGCACAATCCCGGTGAAGCGCCGCATCATTGCCGTGAGCTTTTGCATTACGCTTTCCGCTTTTTTGAGTCCGCGATTGCAGGTAGCAGATCGCCTAAACCCGGCCAGCGGACGGCTTCACCCTCCCTGAGTTTTTTTAATATGTCGTGAACGATCTTGTCCACGCAATCCGCCGCCGCCGCTTTCGAGATATGTGTTTCGCGAGCCAATTCATCGGCTATGTCCTTGGTTCTCATGTACGTTTAGGATACAGACCGGAATTGCCCCGCATCCCCGCACCCGCCCATGGGATCGGGGCCGGAAGAGGGCGATCTTAAACCGCTCCTAGCAGTTAGCGGTAATCCGGAAAATCCCGGAAATTGCAGTGATCGCCTGCCTCCACTAATGCTGAATGAAGGTTTTTTAACGGGTGATTAAGGGATTCTTCATCTACCACTGCAATGATAGATGCGTAGGCGAGAGTGAATCTCGCCACATTTCACCAAGGAGAACCCTACCAAATGAAAAAGATCATGAGCCTGATGCTCGGCATGTCTCTCGTACTCGGCGCCGCCTCGATGTTCGCGGAAGATAAGCCCGCCGACACCACCACCACCCCCAAGACCAAGAAGAAGTCCACCAAGAAGAAGGGTGATATGAAGAAAGACGACAAGATGGCGAAGCCGGCCACGAATTAATTTTTTCGCATTTTTCTTTTGCAAGATTGCCGCGTTTGAGACCCTCGAAAGATGGCCGTAAACGCGGCAATTGCTTTTTGGCGGACTGCCTTTATACTAGGGTGATATGAAAAAGCTTCTCGGGCTGATGTTGATTGGAATGTTGTTCCTCGCAGCGGCGCCTTCGTCCTTCGCCGCGCACCATAAAGGAAAACGCCATAAGGCGAAGTGGGGCGCTAAGAAACACCACCGCAGTTCCAGCCACGTTAGCGCTCACCGCTAGAACGAAGGCAGAGTTATTTCCCCGCGCGGCGTTCATCGCGAATTGGCCGTTGCCACGCCGATGACGCGATCCGCGCCGCCATAGTAGAACAGCCACTTTTTTCCCTGGCGGATCATCCCCTCCACAAAGACTACGTTCGGAACCTGTCCCGTTCGTTCCCAATCTTCCCCCACCTCGAAAATCGGCTGGTCCGCCCGGGCAATTGCTTTCGCTGGATTATTCTTGTCGAATAGGACCCAAGCCGTCCGGTACACCAGTCCATCGTCAGCCCCGTTGTAGATCAGTAGAATCCCTTCGTCGGTCATTACCGGCGCCGGCCCCGGCTCCACCACTTTCGAATCGAACTTGCCATCGCGCGACGGTACAACCGGATGATCCAGAGCCTCCGTCCAATGAATCAGATCGTCTGAATAAGCCACGCCCATTTGGCCCGGCCGATCCTTGGCATCCGCCATGAAATACATCCAGTAATGCCCATTCACTTTCTGGTTAAGAATCGCCCCGGACTTCGTCCAATTAACGTTCCACCTTCCCTTGTACGCCGGCAAAAGAATGCCTTGCCGCTTCCATTCCAGCAGATCCGTGGAAGTGGCCATCGCCAACTGCGCGTTTTTTTTGTTGTAGGCGGTATATGTCAGGTAGTAAACCCCGCCGATCTCCACCAGCCGCGGATCCTCCACCCCACCATCTCTCTCATACTCGGCTTGCGGTTCCAGCACCGGTTTAGACCGCCGCACGAAGTGGATCCCATCGGTGCTTTCCGCGTATCCGATGCGCGAAGTTCCCGCTTTATCCTGGGCCCGATAAAGCATCACGATTTTTCCGTCGTGCTTCACCACCGTGGGATTGAAGACACCCGCGCTCTCAAAGCTCGCTTCCGAAGGCTCCAGGATCGGCCTATGTGACACGCGCTGCCATGGTCCGAACGGTAGCCGGTATTGCACGGCGGCAATCGCTACGCCGGCAAGCATTAAGAGCAGAAGCAGACCTGCCGTCCCGCGAGTTCGCCGATTTTGTAAGAGCATCATGGCGACGCTAGCTTATCATTCCCCACACCGCGCGAACGCTCCACGAAAACAGCGGACCAGTCCCCGATACTTTGTATAATGTCGGCTACCGCGTCTTTGCCGGCTTATGCAATCCTTCATTCGGAAGTTCACGATTGGCCGTGATCGCCTTTGCGATGTACCGATTGCCGATGAGTCGGTCAGCCGGATGCATGCCGAGCTATTAATCGCCGGTGACGGGAGTTTGTTGATTTCCGATTGCCGCAGCCGCAACGGTACGGCTCTGATCCGCGACACGAACGTCCGCCCTGTATTCCAGGAATATGTTTACGCGAGCGATGAAGTGCAGTTCGGCGAAGTGATTTTAACGGTTCAGGATCTGATTGAGACCGTAGCGATGAAATACCCCGGGGTTATCGATTACAGAACACTTGCCGCCCAACCGAACCCACCTGCTGCCTTGCCCGCCAGACTGATTCGCTGCGTGTGCGGCGCGACGCGAATCGCCGCCAGGGCTTGTTCCGAGTGCGGGCAGGTTTAGGCGCGAACTGAAATCATCTTGGCTTATCCTAAACGAAATGAGGAGCCGGTAAGGGGCGCGAAGAAATTCTGATGGCGGAGAGAATGGTGCGATGTCAGGAAGGGCACTTCTACGACCCTGGAAAATATCCAGGTTGTCCGTGGTGTGATTCCGCGCCCAAGGCCGGGCCTCCGAAGCTATCGCCAGCCCTGAAATCGCCGCGGACGTATCCGCCAACCGCGGTCCCGGTGGGCCCCGCGGCCGTAATCAATCCCAGCGTCGCGCCCAGTGTCGTGCAGCGCGATACGCCGCCTGGCGCACTGAATACCGGTTCCTTTCCGCCTGTCATCGGCTGGCTCGTCTGTCTGGAAGGGCCAGATCAGGGTAGAGATTTTCGCCTGAAGGCCGAGAAAAACGTGATCGGCCGCAGCTCCATCATGGATGTTTGTATTCCCAGCGATACTGCAATCTCCCGGGAAAAACATGCGTCGTTAATTTTCGATCCGAAAAAACAGATATTCTGGCTATTACCCGGAGATTCGGCTGGATTGGTTTATCACAACGGCGAGGCTGTCAACTCGCCCGTGCAAGTACATGGAGATGATGTCATTGAACTCGGCCGTTCTAAACTGGTGCTCGTCCCATTTTGCGGCGAGAAGTATCGCTGGTAACGAGAAGGAAACTGGATGAAATTCATCCCGGGAAACGCACAAAATATCGGCGGTCGCGATTATCAGCAGGATTCGTTCGGGTTTTCCGATCCAGCCGATGCAGAGTTCGCGCGCCATGGCGGATTTCTTGCCATCGTCGCCGACGGCATGGGTGGAATGGAGCACGGCGATGCCGCCAGCCGCGCCGCGGTGAAGGTGTTCCTGGATTCCTACAGAACGAAGACGGCCGAAGAATCCATTCCCGATGCCTTGACGCGCAGCATCGTCGACGCCAATCGCGCGGTGTCCGAGCTGTCGCACGAAATGGGAGCCGCCGATGGTATTGGAACCACCTTCATCGCCGTGGCCCTGAAAGATTCGGAGATGTATTGGATCTCGGTAGGCGACAGCGCCATTTATCGCTACCGCGACGGCATCCTCTCGCTTCTCACTTATCCACATGTTTTCGCCAACATTCTGGAGAAGGCTGTGGCCCGCGGCGTCTTATCGTCGGAAGATGCCGCTCGCCATCCGGAGCGGGAATCGCTTACCAGTTACATCGGAGCTAAGAGTATTGAAGAGATAGACCGCAATCAGGTGCCGTATCCGATCCAGGTAGGCGATCAGATCCTGTTGTGTAGCGATGGGCTGTTTAAGACGCTTTCGCTCGAAGAGATCGTCGGTAACATCAGCCCTAGCCTGGAGCCGCAACAGAGCTGCGATCAATTGGTGCAGGCCACCCTGTCCAAACATCGCGACCATCAGGATAATGTCACCGCCGTAATAATCGGGATTGCCGAACCGCCTGCTCCTCTAGCTCCTCCGCCCGGGCCGCCCTCGGCAAAGCGAACGTGGATTTTACTGGCCTTATTGGTGCTGGCCGCGGGTGTCCTTCTCGCCTGGTGGCTGTTCCGCGCAACGCCCAGGCCCAAGCACTCCATCTCTTCTCCTACGCGAAGAATCGCTCTCATCGAACCGTCGGCAAAGGGCTGATGGATCGGCTGTGATATAAAATAGTTCACTTCCGACAGACATGCCGAAGACAGTCTCGAAATCATTTTATGGATGGTGGATCAGCGCCGCGGCCTTCCTCTCGTTCGGCCTTTCTACTGGCGTCCCGTACTACAATATCGGCTTCTTTTACGATTACTTCCAGCGGGATTTCGGCTGGTCGCGGTCTCAAATTACGCTGGGCTTTCCGCTCGCCGCCTTGTTGACCATTTGGGTCGGGCCGCTGGTGATTCATCGCTTCAGCCCGCGCAAACTAATCCTCGTCGGCACAGTGCTCAGCATCGTCGCCTTGACTGGCTTTGCGAAGATGCCCGGCGTGCTCTGGGTTTATTACGGATTTTGGGTTGTCTACACCATCGGCTATATTTTCTCCGGACCGATTCCTCATCAACTCATCGTGTCGCATTGGTTCCGGCGCAATCGGGGCAAAGCCATGGGTCTCGTTTATGTCGGCGTAGGGCTGATGGGCTCGCTCGGCTCATTCCTGGTGAAGCCCCTCACCGAAAAGTTCAACTACCACGTCGCGCTGTTGACGCTGGCCGGAATGATCGTGCTCGTATGGCCCATCGTGCTCTTGATCATGAAGGATCGTCCCTCCGACGTCGGTCAGTTTCCCGATGGCGATGCAGGGCCGCCGGCCGAGGCGGGTGTGGTCTCGCGAAGCTTTTCCGAATTGCTGCATAGCTATAGTTTCTGGCTGCTGTTGATTGGAAGCTTCTGCTCCATCGGGTCCATCGGGGCCATCAATTTTCATATGAAGTTCGTCTTTCTCGATGAAGGTTTTGAGAAGGGCTCCGTTGTCGACGCCGCCTGGAGAAACGCTTCGGTCCTCATTCTCTGGTCCAGCATCGGCGGCCGCCTGGCCATCGGGTCGCTCTCCGATCGCTTCTCGAAAAAGACCGTGATGACGTCCACTTACTTTCTGGTCGCCGCCACCATCCCATTGCTGCTACTGGTGCGCCCATCCAACGAAATATTCCTTTACGCCTTCGCGGTTCTATTCGGCTTCGGCATGGGAGCCGACTACATGTTGATCCCCCTAATGGCCGCGGAACAATTTGGCGTCAATACGCTGGCCCGGGCGATGGCCGTAATCCTGCCCGTGAATACCATCGGCCAAACCTGGTTTCCTTACTTCGTCTCCATCTTGCGAGAACACTTCGGCAGCTATTCCATCGCCATGGGCGTCGTACTGGGCGTGGCTCTATTGGGCGCGCTTTCCATTGCCATTCTGCCCCGTCACGAGAAAACTGATGCGACACTTCCACTACAAGAGCCTCAACGAACTCCGGCAAAGCTGTAAAGACCTTGACGCGGCTCATGTCCGTTTTGAAGAAGACCCGCGGAAGGTGCGGGAAGTTCTAGCGCGGCCCGTGGTGGTCGGCCCGATGACTGTCGGAAACTCCATGGCGATACATCCCATGGAAGGATGCGATGGCACCCTCGACGGCCGCCCCGGCGAACTTACTTGGCGTCGTTATGAACGCTTCGCTCGCGGTGGCGCGAAGCTGATCTGGTTTGAGGCAACCGCAATTCGCGAAAACAGCCGCGCCAACCCCCGCCAGTTATGGATTCGCAAGGATAACGTCGGCGACTTTGCGCGCTTGCTGGACATGACGCGCCGCGTACACGGCGATGCCGGCGATCTGCTTGTGCCGCTCCAATTAACCCACTCCGGCCGCTACAGTTTTCCCAATCCAACCATCGCTTATCACAACCCGCTGCTCGACCAAAAAACAGGAACGGCCGCCGATGTTCCGCCCATCGCCGACGATGAGTTGGAACGGCTGGAAGACGAATATGTCATCGGCGCAGGTCTGGCGATGCAGGCGGGCTTTCGCGCCGTCGATATCAAAGTCACTCACGGCTATCTGCTTGCCGAATTGATGGGGGCCAAGTTGCGCGAAGGCCGCTACGGCGGGTCTGTGGGGAATCGCGCCCGCTTCGCCTGTAACGTGATGGGCAAGATTCGCGCGAAGTTCGGCGATAAGCTGATCCTTTGCATGCGCCTCGGCTGTTTCGATAGCGTGCCCTATGAACGCGACGCGAACACCAAGCTTGGCATTCCGCTTCCCTACACAACGCCCTATCCCCACGGATTCGGCGTCGATCCCGATAACCCCCTCGTTGAGGATCTGGCCGATGTAAAGGAATCCATCGCGTTGTTTCGCCAGGTAGGTCTGCAATTGCTGAACATATCCATCGGCTGCCCTTATTACAATCCGCATGTCGGGCGTCCATTTGAAACTCCCGACGACGGCAATTATGAACAGCCTGAGCATCCTCTGCTTGGCGTGAACAGACACTTCCGCATCGCCGGCGAACTGCAGCGTAGCTTTCCAGATCTGCCCATGGTGGGCAGCGGCTATAGCTGGTTGCAGACCTATGCGGTGCAGGCTGGGGCGCACAATGTAAGCACTGGAAACATCCGCTTCTTCGGCAGTGGACGCGGCGCCCTGGCCTATCCCGATTTCGCCCGTGCCGTGCTCGATAGCGGTACCCTGGATGAGCGCCGCGTGTGCAAGACGCTCACCTATTGCACTTATCTGATGCGCCAAAAAAATCATCCCCTGGGCCAGTTCCCCACCGGTTGTCCGCCATTCGACAAAGAAGTCTACGGGCCGATCATGAAAGAAGCTCGAGCGATTCAAAGGGCAGCGAAGTAAGCCACACTAGGGTTAGTGACCTTGAAAATATTCTTTCCACTCCTTCTGCTTTCCTCTACCGTATTTGCCCAGAGCGTATCTGTTGGCATCAAGGGCGGGGTACCACTAACGGATGCGTTCTCCGATGCTCAATATGGGTCCGCGGGCCGCTTTTTCTCCGATTCCAAGCGCTATGTAATCGGTGCCATGGTTGAGCTCCGGCTGCCCTTGGGTCTCGGCATCGAAGGGGATGCCCTCTACCGTCCCCTAGGGTTGTCGCGGTCTACGTTCGGGTCGGTCTCCTCGTTGGACGTCAGTTCGTGGGAGTTCCCCGTGCTCGGCAAGTATCGCTTCCCCTTCCCCATCGTGAAGCCTTACATCGAAGCCGGACCAAGCTTCCGTCACGTCGGCGGCAGCGTGTCGTATCTTTCAAAAGCGGGGTTCGCCCTTGGCGGCGGCGTCGAAGTCAAGCTCCTCAAGGTTCGGCTCTCGCCGGAACTGCGCTACACCCGCTGGGGCCGTGATGGCGTCGCCAACGTTTCGCCCGCTGCCGTATCGAACGTAAATCAGGCCGAGTTTCTGGTGGGAATCTCGTTCTAATCAGCGCCCGCACAGCAACACGATTTTGCCGATAAAAGCCGCTTCTTCAATCAGCTTGTGCGCCTTCGCCGCTTCGGCCAGCGGTAGGCGTTCGGCGATGATCGGTTGAATGCGCTTCTTCTCCAGAAGATGAAACAGCAGATGCAAATCTTCGCGAAACCAGCGCGGTTCTTTCTTCTTCGTGGTGACAATGCTATAGAAGCCCGCTGTCTTTCCATCAGGCTTCCAGTTCAGCAGGAACAGTTCGATGAAGCTCTTCACCGCCAGAATTTTGTCCGCTTTCCCCGCTGAAATCGCCGCCGACATACCATAGCCGATAAGGCGTCCGCGGGGCCGTAGTGTCCGATAAGAACGCCGCCAGTTCTTGCCGCCAACCGGATCCAAAGCCAGGTGCACTCCGTCTTCCGTCAGTTCGCGGATTCGCTCCACGAAATCTTCAGTCTTGTAGTCGATGGGGATTCCCCCGAGGCTCTCCACCAGGGCATGCTTCGCTTTCGACGCCGTCGCAAACAGTCGCAATCCCGACATGGTTCCGAGTTGTAGCAGCGCCGTGCCGACGCCACCGGCGGCTCCATGAACAAGGATTCGGTCGCCCGGATTTACCCGCCCGATGCGAAAGAGCATTTGCTGCGCCGTAGTGTAGTTCAATACCAGCGAGACGGCCTCGGCTAGGTCCAGGCCAGGCGGCACCGGCACAAGCTCACTTTCGCGGATGCAAATAAAATCGCTGTAGCCGCCGAAGATGATCAAAGCCGCGACAGTGTCGCCCACTTGTCGAACCGTGGCGCCGTCTCCCAACTTATCCACCGTTCCGACAATGTCGTAGCCCGGAGCGAATGGAAAAGACGGCGTGCCCGAATACAAGCCGTAGCGCATCAGCACATCGGCGTAGGCCACTCCGGTGGCTTGAATCCGCACCCGGACTTCTCCCGCCGCCGGTTCGGGCATCGGCTCTTCCACCAACTGCAAAACTTCCGGACCGCCGCGACCCGTCAACACCACTCGTCTGTTTAGCAATTCCGGCATGGCCGATTATACTGCTCCTACAAACCCAGCCTTTCCTTGATCTCCTTAGCCCGGTCGCGTGAGACGGCGAGTTCCGTTTTCTTCTCGTCCTTTAGCCGCAACAGCATCTTGCCGCCGAACCAGGAATGCAGCTCATGGACATAATCCACGTTAACCAGAGTGCCGCGATGAATGCGCACGAACTTTCGCGGATCCAGCTTCTGCTCCAGTTCGGCGATCGTCAAATCGATGGCGTGGCTCTTCGCGCTGGTGGCGGCAAATGTCAGCTTATCGCTGGCATAAAAATGCGTAATGCGGTTCAACTCCACGAACTCGATTCGTTCGCCGGTCCGTGACGAAACACGATCCGGATATTTCACATCGCGCGGTTCTATCGCCGAACGCAACTGCGTAATCAGAGCCTGCAAATCCGGAGCGTGCTCCCCGCCGCCGCGAATGCGTTCGATTTTGTTGAGTGCCCGGTCCAGTTGCGCCGGCTCAATCGGCTTCAACAGGTAATCGATTGAGTTCGTCTCAAACGCCTGCAGCGCATATTGCGAATAGGCGGTCGTAAAGATCACCAGCGGCTGCGGATCCAGGCGGGCCAACAGATCGAATCCGTTCAGTACAGGCATCTCAATGTCCAGGAAAAGAAGGTCGCACGGTTGCAGCGTAAGGAACGCTTCGGCGTCCACCGGATCAGTGGTCGACCCCACGATTTCCACACGCTCCGTGGCGCTCAACATCCGCGTCAGCCGCTTCAGTGCCAGAAGCTCGTCATCCACCAGGAAAGCGCGTAGCATCAGGCAATCCTCGCGGCTGGAGCGGCGTCCTGCGGCAACAGCATGCGGAGTGTCATGCCGCTTTCCTGGCGCTCGAAACGCATCTGTACCTCACTTCCGAACAGCGTGGCTAGCCGCGATTGCAGGTTATCCAAACCATGCCCGGCCTGCAGTTCTTCGGGGCGGAAACCGGGTCCATCGTCCCAGACTTCCACCGCTAGTTGACCTTGCACGGCGCGCGCCGTCACGCGAATCTCACCGCCTTCCCGCCGCGTCGCCACCGCGAATTTAACACTGTTCTCCACCAGCGTCTGTACCGATAATGGCGGCACTTGAAGGTTCATCGTCTCCGGCGCGATGTCCAGCGTGTAACGCAGCCGGTCCCCAAACCGGGCCTTCTCGATCTCCAGATAATCGCTCGTGATCTTCATTTCATGCTGCAGCGAAACAAGTCCAATTTGTTTCGAATCGAGTGAGAAGCGAAGCAGCGCCGCCATCCGCTCCAACAAGCGCTCAGCTTGCACCGGATCTTCCTGAATCAGTGAGGAAACGGAATTGATCGTATTAAAAAGGAAGTGTGGATGAATGCGCGATTCAAGGGAAGCAAGACGCGATTCACTCGCCAGTTTGAGTGCCCGCTCCCGTTCGCATTCCTTGTTGCTCAATTCCAGCGCCGTGGCTTCCAGACGGGATCGCAACGCTTCGTTAATGGAAGTAAAACCGCCAAAGATGATGGTTATAATCGCCGCGCCTTTTAGAGTAGCCGCGAAAACTACCCAATATGCATACCCCGGTTCTATGTTGCTGCTGAGGATGATCAGTCCGGCGAGGAGACATCCCACTATACATGCCGCCAGCATCGCGGCTCCCCGCAGCCCCCACTTTAAGATGGCCGGCCGATGCTCCAGAGCTGGCCAAACTCTCGGAAAGAACAGGAACATCAGAGACCCGATGCACATCGTGTAAATAAAAGAGTAGCCATAGCCCATCGCCAGATTCTGAATGGTGGTCCCCGGTGTTACCCACCACTTCATCGCTGGATACACCAGAGCGATGGAAGCATTGGTGCCCAGTATGCGCAAGGCTTGACGAAGGGTTCGGTTCTTCATTCGAATCCGCCTTACTTGCCAGTATCGCAGCCCATGCAGCCCCTATGAGCATCCACTTTCGCCCGTTCGCCGGTGTGGCTACACGCCTCCGCCAGCGGGCGCGCTATTTGTAGCGGAACGCGAACACCCACCCGCTCAAGAGCGATCGCCACCGCCGAGCGCTTTTCCTGTAGAGCCTGCTGCCATAGTTCCATCCCCTTGGCCTGATCGCCCGCTACAAAGTACTGCCCTGACCCCACCAACAATTCACCACTATGCCAAACCAGCGCCCCGGCGGTTTTAGGATTTCTAGTCAACTCCGTTTCACAAGCTTTCATCCCCCGGTCCAGCGCTTCTTTATCTCCTCCGAAGCCGGCAAAGAAATCGTTGCGGAATTTCAGATCGAAGAGCTCCGGCGACTGCGAGATAAATCCGAAACCGAAGGCCAGAGCAGCCGCGGCGATTATCAGTGAAATTCGTTTAGTCATTGAAAAGCTCCTCGGGCTTACAGTAAAACGAGCCGGCGAAGATTCCAGACTGAATCGGATGAAGCGCTTAAAAACTAGATGAAACGATAGGATTGGCAGATAAATCGACTGACCATCGCGTGTAGACCTTCACAAACCTCGCGGAGGTCAGCGGATGCACCGAATGCAGGCGTCGCTTCGCCTCAGGCTTACGCGCCTTCTGCAGAGCGAGCAGACGCTGGAAACCTTGCCAGTACTGTGTAGTCACCGTCGTCGCGCGATTGTTTCCCTTGGACATGGAACACAGATATGACGCGCGCCAGCGACGTGTATTTCGCATTTTCTACGTGGAATAAATGCTTGCAGACGGAGACTATTCGGGGCTTGAGCGCCGGACTTCTACTTCTTCGAGTACTTCCGGACCCAGAATTAAGGATCCCACCTCGCGTAAAATTCCAGCCGCCTCGTTCGCTTTTCCCATCAATTTAACAGCGGTCAGATGACCCATGCGATACTCCATCAAGGTCAGCCTCCGCGCTGCTTCCATGCGTAACGGCCGCATGAACCGGTCTGGGCATGGCATAAGAATATAGGTCTCCATCGCCCGTAACTCCGAACCATCTTCAACGACTTCGGTAAACACCTGCGCGGTCAAGCCAACTTGAACGAAATTCACTCGCTTGCCATCTGTCTCGGGAAACAACGCCCAGAGCTCTCGTTCTACTTCGATATATTCTTCGAAGTCGAAGCCTTTGGGCAGGGGAAAAGCGGCACACGGATCCAGCAGTGCAAATTGCGACACTATGAGCTCCTTGCTTAAAACTATCCGATAGTCTTTCATCGGCAATTTAACTTGAAACCTTTAAGCGCGCGGGACCGACCGGAACGCGACCACTGCGTTTAACCCGCCAAAAGCAAACGAATTGGAGATCGCGTATTCCACCTGGGCGGCTCTGGCTTGGTTAGGAATCACATCCAGATCGCATGCCGGGTCCGCTTCCGTGAAGTTAGCGGTCGGCGGGATTATGCCGTGATGCAACGCGAGTACAGTGGCCACCGCTTCCAGTGCGCCCGCCGCGCCCAGCGCATGGCCGTGCATCGATTTCGTGGAACTCACCAGCAATTTATCGGCATGGGAGCCAAAAACATTTCGTAGCGCCGCTGTTTCGGTGCTATCGTTCGCCGCGGTGCCGGTTCCATGTGCGTTGACATACCCGATTTGCTCCGCCGCCAGCCCGCCATTCTCCAGTGCGGCCCGGATGCAGCGCGCCGCGCCCTCAGCCGATGGTTGCGTGATGTGATGCGCATCGGAGGACATGCCGAAGCCTGCTATTTCGCCATAGATCCGCACCCCCCGCGCTACTGCCGCGTCCATCGATTCCAGCACCAGCATCGCCCCGCCTTCGCCCAGAATCAGACCCCGGCGGTCCTTCGAGAACGGCCGGCAAGTATCGGGCGAAATCACCCGCATCGCCTCCCAGGCTTTCAGCAGCCCCAAGCTGAACGGCGCTTCGCTGCCCCCGGCGATGGCCGCATCGGCGATGCCATGACGCACCATCCAGTAGGCTTGCCCAATCGCATGGTTTGCCGATGAACACGCCGTGGCCACCGTATAGGTCGGGCCTGTAATTCCGTATTCCATCGAAATGCAACTCGCCCCCGCGTTCGCCATCGTGCGCGGGATGGTGAAGGGGTTGAAGCGCATGTTCTGTTCGGCATAAAGTTGGTGGAAGCCTTGATCGACGGTGGTTAGCCCGCCCACACAGGATCCGGTTACCACCGCCATCCGCTCCCGCAGTCCGGTGGTGAGATCGAGTCCCGCATCGCCCAGCGCCTCCCGCGCCGCGATGAGCGCGAACTGCGAGAACCGGTCGAGTAAGGCGGCGGCCTTATCGTCGAAATGGCCGACAGAAGAATAGTTGTGGACTTCCGCGCCATTGGGAAAGCGCAGAAATTTCGCTGGAGCCGTTTCTATGGGGCCAATTCCTGAACGTCCCGCCTGCAGTGCCTCGCAAAACTCGCCGGTGTTCTTGCCAATCGCCGAGATACAGCCGAGCCCTGTGATGGCTACGCGGCGGTCAGCCATGAAGTGCGACACTCACTGCGCCGTACCCGTTGCCGCCAGCAGCTTTTCCACCCCTTCCACCGCATCGCGGATACTGCGGATCTTCTTCGCTTCCTCATCGGGAATGTCGACGTTAAATTCGCTTTCGAGTCCGAAAAGAATATTGATCCCATCCAGCGAATCGATGCCCAACTCTTCGAATTTAGAATCGATGGCGATCTTCTCAACCGGTATATGCTGCGTCGCCGCAATTACTTTAATCACTCGCTGGCTTACTTCGTCGGACATAATATTTGACTCACCGTTTCGAATTGAAAACCCCGTTCCAGCAATCGCGGAATCAGCTGCCGTACAGCTTCAATTGTGACACCGATATCCGGTTTCGCCGTCAACCCTCTTCCGTCGTGCAAGCAGAATATCGCCCCATTCCGCGCCTGTCGAGCCAGAAAATCGGCCACGCGATCGGACGGCCATTTCCAGTCGCGGCCAATCGCCGTCCACATCACCCCCAGCAGATTCAGTCGGTGTTGCACCGGCCGCAGACCGAACCAGCGCACACCGTAGGGCGCCCGGAATAATTGAGGCCGCCGTTCCGTTATTTGATGAATACTCTCTTGTGCCCGTTCTATTTCCCGGCTGATAAATGCAGCGGATTTGAAGTAGAGGTGCGGATGCGAATCGGTATGATTGCCAATTTCATGACCCTTCGCCGCCACTTCCCGGGCAGCATCGGGAAGCCGCCGCACGTGAACCCCGCACTGGAAAAACGTGGCCGTCACACCGTACTCCGCCAGCACCCTCAACAACAGCGCGGTGGATTCGCTAGGCCCATCGTCGAACGTGATCGCGATCGCATTTCGCCCCGCGGAGCCGTGATACACGGACGGAGCAAAGAGCGTGGAAGATCGTCCGCGAACTCCATAAGCCATCACCCCCGCCGCCGAACCGATCAACCCTCCGGCAGCCTCCAGCAGCATCTAGACAGTATCCTACACGGCTCATGACTACGCCTGTTAGACGTAGCGGGAGCAGAGTATCCAAAAAGAGTAGCCACTCATAACTGCCATCGCCAGCGCCGCCGTCGCGCCAATTCTTCCTCCAATCAGCATCCCGGCGGATGACACAAGCAGCAGCAAAACAGCAAAGAGAATCCCCAAGATCCTCGCCCAGGTTTCATGATTGGCAACGCCGCGCCCCGTAAAGTACATGCCGATCGCGAATACGAAAACAATGGCGCAGGCGACCGCTAGGCCCGTCGCCAAGCCCTCCACCACGCTTCCGAAGAAACCGATCGCGCTCCCCGCGGCGCGAAATATTTGTTGCGCGGTTCCAATCAACGCGTCGGAGCTCACCGGTCCGGGCTTCGCATTCGTTGCTGGTGAAGCCAAGTGCATCTGTAGCGCGAACCAGCCAAAGAGCACAGTGCCCAGCAAGCTCGGCAGGCCCAGGACGGCCGCCAGCGTATACATCCCCTTGGCCACCATCATCAGGTTTCGATTCATCTCAACTGTGCCCACGCCAAGAGGAGCGCATTCCATCCGCAGAAACGGTCAGACACCACCGGATTTTCGTGCGATGCAAATGTAGCCCAGCGTGAAGTTCCGCTTCTTATCCAGAAAATCGAACAACGGAAGAATCACCCCCGGGAGCCCCAACAGTAGCGCTCCGAAGATCGACCACAGGCCTGGAAAGAACTGGATTCCATTCAATGCCCGGCGTCCCATCAGGCGAAAATATCCGCCCACAGGCTCTATCGATTCAATCCGCATACCGGATTTTTCTACCAGATACCGCAAGCCGTATTGCGTGTAGCGGAAATAGTCGTGCGGCTGCTGATGCTCCTCCCACTCATGCGGCACTATCAACAGAAGGCGTCCCCCCGGGGCCAACGTGCGCGCCAGTTCAGCCATCACTAGTTGTGGTTCGCGCACATGTTCCAGCGTTACGATGTTGATCGCCGCCGCAAATGTGTCGCCCCGAAAAGGGAGTTGCGACAGGTCCGCCAAAGCGTCGAGCTCGCTGTAATTCCAGCCGCTATCGCCCACTCCAAGATCCACCCCAACATACGTCTGCCTGGAAAAATAGGAGCTATACCGCCCTTCGCCCGCCCCCGCGTCGAGTACCAGCGCATGCGTTGGAACCCCCGCGGCGAAGGCCCTTACGGCATCTTCGATCGACGTTTCAAAGTGCAGAATATGGCGTCGCAGAAAGGACGGCAAGCGCCGCCCCAACGCCGTATAGCTCACGACTTCTTTCGCGCCTCAACCATAATTGTCGATCCCGCGCGGCAGGTAGCCTCAAGCAGCGTGAAGGGCACGGCCGCCACCACCAGGCCCAGGTACAGCAGATCTTTTATCAACTTCATTCGCGGGCTTTCGGCTATCCGGCGGATGCGCCGGGCCATCGGATCGAGTGAAGGCGCAATCGTCGTCGCCAGCCCCGCCGGGTTGTCGCGTAATGAGAAATGCTTATGGCGGAGCACCTCGAAACCACAATTATCCAGCAGGGTATCGATGTCATCCTTGCGGAAATCGAAGAAGTGCCGCGGAACATCGACGCCATTCCAGTTCTTGCCGAATAGCAGGAATTGCCAGCAAGCCGCATTCGGTACTTGAATGATCAGGCGTCCCTCGGGCCGCAATAAACGATGCGCGGCATCCAGGTATCCGGCCGGATCGTACAGATGCTCCAGGACATGAAACATCGTAATCGCGGCGCAACTTTCAGCGGCAAACGGAGCCTTCGTAAGCGCTGCGCATACCGCCGGTACACGATTTTGACGCCAGGCGATCCCTGCCGCATCCAGCGAAAAGTCGAGTCCGATCCCGGGGTGCCCACGCTCGCCCAGCATCCGCAGGAACAGCCCTCCGCCACATCCGACGTCGAGTACGGGGCCATCCTCGCCGCACTCCTCCACCGCCCGCCGCACGAATCGTACATGGTCCTGCAAGACGAACCGCCGGTAAACTTCCTCCATCCGGCCGGCCGCGCTTTCTTGCGGCAAGTACCAATAATCTTCCGGATAATAGTGCCGCAACTCTGCCGGCGGCGGCTGCGGATACAAGCGGATCAGCCGGCATTTGGCGCATTCGACAACAAGGAAACTTTTATTCGTAGTCCGATAGAGCCGGTCCGTCCCGCTGAACAGTGTCCGGACTTCTTTGTGTCCACAAGCCGGGCAGGCATCCGAGATCTCGCTGTCCAGGCCGGCCGGGCTCGTCTTATTTAGTTCGTCGATTGCTCCGAGATCTCCTTCAGAGAAATGCGGTACTGCAGCAGCAATTGGTGCACTTGCTTCGGGCTCAATTTCCGGAACGTTTTGATTTGCCGGCGTTTCTTCAGGATTCTCGGTAACAACAGCAGGGCTAAATAGTGCCCTTTGATCAACGCCATTGCCGCTCGCAATTTCCCCCGCAGTCCCGGGAACTTGCCGCTCTCGCCCTTGTTCCGCGCCGCTGCCCACAGCCCCGCGCCGACCCTTGCCAGATAATACCCGCCGTTTCGCCATAACAGGCTCCATGGAAATAATTTCGCCGCCAGAAGAATGCGGTTGCGTTCAATCAACTCCAACCGCCGCGACGACAGTTTACCCAATGTGGCGCCGCGATGATGCCGCACCACCGCGCCTGGGACGTAAATACAACGCCAACCGGCGATTCTGCCCCGCAGACCCAATTCCGCGTCGTCGGCATAGGCGAAAAAGTCCTCATCGAAGCCGCCGATTTCATCCAACATCTCCCGCCGGTACATCGCCGCCGCACCGTCCGGCCACAACACTTCTTCCACCCGGTCATACTGCCCGCGATCGATTTCACCCGACCCGCGTCCGCGATTTTGGCCATCGGGATAAATCAGATGGCCCACCTTATCAATCCTCTTCGGATCTTCGTATACCAGAATTTTCGAGGCCGTCATCCCCACGCTCGGCCCAGCTTCAAAGCCGCTTACAAGCGCCTCCAGCCACATCGGCTCGGCCTCCGCGTCGTTATTCAGCACCGCTACAAATTCGCTATCGGAAGCCCCGAACCCCTGGTTGTTCGCCGCGCAAAATCCGCGATTTTCTTTGTTTCGAATCAACCGTAAACAACTCAGGCCCGTGGCCGGCAATGCGTTGCCGCTCAGCTCAGCTATCAGCTCGACCGATCCGTCAGTCGATCCGTTATCGACCACGATAACCTCGAAGCTAATGTCTTTCTGCGCCGCAAGCGATTGAAGACAAGAGCGTAATAGCTCTCGGCGGTTCCAATTGACAACCACCACGGAAATAGCGCCAGTCCGGTACTTGCTCACCGATTGTAGTATTATAACCTTTGGAAAAGTACTCCAGCGGCAATTGATTTATGACTTCGGTTGGTGAGATTCTACGCCTCGAGCGTGAACGTCAGGGCCACAGTCTTCGAGAGATCGCGGATAGCACGAAAATTGCATCCCGCTATTTGACAGCTATCGAAACCGATGACCGCAAGACGTTACCGGGCAGTTTTTTCTACAAGAGTTTTGTCCGCCAGTATGCCACCGCTCTTCGTTTAGACGAGCAGGAAATTGAAGCCCACCTGCGCAACGTGGTGGACGATATTCCGGCTTCCACCTTGCCCGGCGACAATCTGGAATTCCCGCTTAAACGGATTGATCCGATCGTTGCCGAATCAGGCGGCCGCAGTCCTTCCGAACGCCGCTGGGTCTTCTCCTTGGCCGCGCTGGTGGTGGTTCTGGGAGGTTGTTCGCTTATTTATGGTTGGTGGCATAATGGCCGCACTCAGGCCGTCGTAGCGTCCAATCAGCCTTCTTCCGTGCCGCCCCCGGTGCTGGTTCCCAAACAACCGGAGCCGGTACCCGCGAAGACTGCGCAGTCTACTCCGGAACAGCCGCCTCCGCCAGCCACCCTGGGGCAGCCCGTGGTGCTGGCCGATGGACAACACATCGTCCTCGACGTCTCGGCCACCGAAACAACTTGGATCTCCATTGTTTCCGACGGAAAGCAGCTTTTTAGCGGCGTTCTGGAACGCAGCGAAAGTAGGACTCTGCAAGGCAGAGATACCGCCCGGATTCGCGTCGGTAACGCCGCCGGCATCGAAGTCAGGCTGAACGGAAAGCCGCTTGGTCCACTCGGGCCCAGGGGCCAAGTCCGCATCGTGCAAATCACCAAGGACAATTTCCAGATCCTGGCGCCGAATTCCACCCTGTAGCGAACCCGTTCACTGAATCTGTGAGCAACTCCGCGCCGCCGATGTGTGGGACTCGCTCGTCGGGAGCATGGTGCAGTAGAATCCAAGTATGAAGCTGCTCGTGACGCTGGAGTCCGACGAGACCGGCATGCTTGTTGCGGAGTGCCCCTCCATTCCTGGCTGCATCTCCCAGGGACGCACGGAGGCCGAGGCCCTGGATAATATCCGCGAGGCCATCGCTGGGTGTCTCGAAACACGCGCGGCTCATGGAATGACTCTGACAATTGAAGTCCGAGAGGTTGAGGTTCCTGCGTAGATGGCAGCTTCGCCCTCCGTCTCGGGGGAGCGGGCCGTGCGAATTTTCCAGAAGGCAGGGTGGATCAAGGACCGCCAGCGCGGAAGCCACGTCATTCTCTTCAAGCCGGGACACGCGGCAAGCTTATCCGTGCCCCAACATCGCGAAGTAGCTCCGGGAACGCTGCGCGCGTTAATCCGGGCTGCGGGGATGTCAGTCGACGAATTCGTTGCGCTGATGTGAATCGTGGCCAGGTCTGGGATTTCATCGTCGAGAGTAAAGCGTCTTCATAAGTTGCAAAGTCTACCTGCCTCAGTGGTCCCTGGTCATTCCGAACCCGACGGCACTGGTCCTAACGCAGGAGGTCGCTCACTATTTCCCTTACCTCGTCGCGGATGACGGGACCCTCAAAGGCGGCGCAGTTGTTGAGTTATAGTTCGGCTGGAAATTGCTAGCGCTAACGGGAATCGAACCCGTTACACTAAGTAATTCATGTCCGATAAAGGTATCGTTTCGGCGTCGGTCCGCGACGATGACAAACAGTTCGAAGCAGCGCTGCGGCCATCCCGTCTCGCCGATTTCGCCGGTCAGACTCGCGTCAAGGAAAATTTGGCGATCGCCATCGAAGCAGCTCGCCGCCGCGGGGAAGCGATGGATCACGTCCTGCTCTTCGGGCCGCCCGGCTTGGGCAAAACAACACTCGCCAACATCATCGCCAAGGAATTGGAAGTAAATTTTCAGCAAACTTCCGGACCCGTTCTGCAGAAGAAGCTCGATCTCGTTGGGCTGCTCAGTAATCTGCAGGAGCGCGAAGTTTTCTTCATCGATGAGATTCATCGCCTGCAGCCCGACGTCGAGGAAATGATCTACTCCGCGCTCGAAGACTATCGCATGGATATCCTCATCGGTACCGGGCCCGGAGCGCGAACCGTATCGCTCGACATCAAGCCCTTCACCGCCATCGGCGCAACCACCCGGCAAGGCTTGATCAGCGCCCCCCTACGTGGACGTTTTGGTCTGGTGCTGCGTCTGAATCATTATGACGTAAAGGAACTGGAGCACATCGTTCTGCGTTCGGCCGAACTCCTGCAAGTGGACATCGATCGGCATGGGGCCGAGGAGATCGCCCGCCGCAGTCGCGGTACGCCGCGTATTTCCAATCGGTTGTTGCGCCGCGTGCGCGATTACGCGCAAGTTAGGGCAGCAGGTCACATTGACCAGGGTGTCGCTGAAGCCGCGCTCGATCTCCTCGAAGTCGATAAGTTCGGACTCGATGAGATCGATCAAAAAATTATGCTGACGATCCTTGAAAAATACGCCGGTGGACCCGTCGGCATCGGCACCGTCGCCGCCTCCATCGACGAGGAAGCCGACACAATAGAGGAAGTCTATGAGCCGTATCTGATGCAGCTCGGATTTATCGAACGCACGCCCCGCGGGCGTCGCGGTACCGATCGGGCATTTGAATATTTCAAAGTACCCAAGCGCCTGGGCAGCTCGCAGAATAATCTATTTTGAAAACCGTCTACCTGTCTCTCGGTTCAAACCTGGGCGATCGCCAGCGGCATCTTCGTGATGCCATCGCGCTGCTCGCTACGCCGCAATTGCACGTGAAGCGTGTTTCCTGTATTTACGAGACGGAGCCACAGGACCTGCGCACCCAGCCGTGGTTCCTCAATCTGGTTTTAGAAGCCGAGACGACCCTGTTTCCCATGCAGTTACTCTCACGCATTCAGCGGATCGAAACCGATCTTGGCCGCCAGCGAAAAGTCGTCAAGGGCCCACGCACGCTAGACATCGACATCCTGCTCTTCGGCAACTTCACCATCAACTCCGATCAACTGCTGGTTCCGCATCCGCATATGCATGAGCGCCGTTTCGTGTTGGAGCCGATGGTGGAGTTGGCGCCGAACCTGCGGCATCCCATTCTGCGCCGTTCTATGCGCGAATTGCTCGGCGCCGTCGCCGACCAAAGCCTGCGCAAGCTCGAACTATGACGTCGCCTTCGTTCCGCGAATGGCGGGCTCCGTATCCACCACTACCGCCGAATAAACAAAGCCCGCGATAACAGCCCCGACGATCGGAGCCACCCAAAATAACCACAGCTGTTCAAGCGCCCAACCCCCTACAAAGATCGCCGGGCCAGTGCTGCGAGCCGGATTCACCGAAACATTCGTAACCGGAATTCCAATCAGGTGAATCAGCGTCAACCCAAAGCCGATCGCAATCGGTGCGAAACCCACGGGCGCGCTGCGATGGGTCGACCCCAGAATTATCGCCAGAAACATCATCGTCAAAACCACTTCCGCAATCAATCCGGCGATCATCGAATAGCCGCCCGGCGAGTGCAGTCCATAACCGTTGGAAGCCAGGCCGTTCGTCACCACATCAAACCCCGGTCTCCCACTGGCGATCGCGTACAGGACGCCCGCGCCGGCAACCCCGCCCAATACCTGCGCCGCGATATAGGCCGGTAGTTCCCGTGTGGGAAATCGCTTCGCCGCCGCCAGTCCCAAAGAAACCGCGGGATTCAGATGACACCCGGATACGTGTCCAATCGCATAGGCCATCGTAAGAACAGTCAGTCCGAAGGCGAGTGAAACGCCGAGTAGTCCAATTCCGACGTTCGGAAAAGCGGCGGATATTACTGCGCTGCCGCATCCTCCAAAAACCAGCCAGAAGGTACCCATGAACTCGGCCAGCGCTCTCTTTGATAAAGGCATTTCCAATGCTCCTTTTTTCGCCACACAACTACGGGAGCATTGATTATGACATGAGCCAAATTCTTTATCCCAGACGCCGGTGTTCCTTCAAAAGACAGCGGTCCATTACAACCTTCAGTCCTGCCGCCTCGGCGCTAGCCGCCGCTTCCGGATGAACCACGTCTTCCTGCATCCACACCGCTTTCGCCCCGATGCCGATTGCCGATTCGACGATCGCCGGAACAAACTCACTCCGCCGGAACACATTCACAACATCCACCGGCTCCGGTATCTCTTCCAAAGTGGCGTAACATTTCTCGCCGAGAATGCTTTCCTCCGTTGGATTCACCGGGATGATCCGATAGCCCGCTCGCTGCATGTATAGCGACACTCCGAAACTCGGCCGCATCGTATTGTTGGAGAGTCCCACCACGGCGATCGTCTTGCTCGATTTCAGAATCGCTTTTATCGTTTCCTGTTCGCTCATAAGGCTACTCGCTATCTTCCGCTTCACCCGGCTGATCCATCTTCAAAAGCTTTTTAAACTTTTCAACTTCGCGCGGTGTCAGTCCGCGAAACTCGCCCGGCTTGACGTCCAGCGCCAGAAATCCGATCTTCACGCGCTTCAATTTCTCCACCAGCCGGCCCGAATATTTGAACATCTCGCGAATCTGATTCTGTCGCCCTTCCGTCAGCCGCACTTCATACCACGGATTGTCGGCCCGCTTCAGCAGCTTGATTTCCGACGGCGCGGTTTTGCGGCCATGCAGCGGAATTCCATCGCGAAATTTCTGCTCCTGGTCGGGCGAAAGCGGTCCATTCACCTTCACAACGTACGTCTTCTTGATGTGGTTCTTCGCCGACGTAACGCGGTTCGCGAAGTCGCCGTCATTGGTTAACAGCAGCAGGCCTTCGCTGTTATAGTCCAAACGGCCCACCGGATACACGCGCATCTTCAAGCCCTTCACCAAGTCCATCACGGTGTCCCGGCCCTGCGGATCGGAAACCGTCGTAACACAGCCCTTGGGCTTATGAAGCGCGATATAGATCAGGCTCTTCGGCGGCTTCAATAACTTGCCGTCCACCTTTATATGATCCACATCCAGATCCGCTTTGCTCCCCATCTCCGTTATCACCGCGCCATTCACTGAGACGCGGCCTTCAATGATGAATTGCTCCGCCTTGCGGCGGCTGGCGATTCCAGCGCGGGATAAAATCTTTTGCAGTCTTTCTTCAGCCATTCTCTGCTTTCACTTCATCGTGCTCGGGCGTCTCTGCTGCTGCTTCTTCGGCGCTGCTTTCCATCGCAGTTGGCATCTTCTCCGCCACCACCGGTTCATCCTCAGCGTCGTCGCTTAATGCCAGCCGGCCCAACTCTTCGAACTCTTTTAACGTCGGCAACTCCGCCAGATCGCGCAATCCAAACTGCAGCAGGAATTCTTTGGTGGTCTTATAAAGGATCGGCTTGCCGATCACATTCTTCCGCCCCGCCGCCGCGATCAACTTCCGGTCCAATAGCGTCTTCAGCACGCCCGCGCCTTGTACACCGCGTATCTCCAGAATCTCCGGAGCGGTAATCGGTTGCTTGTAAGCCACCACGGCAAGCGTCTCAAGCGCCGCTAGCGACAGCTTCAAGGGCGGTTTTAAATTCTTCACGAACGCGCGAATGGCTTCGTGGTGCTCGGGCTTGGTCGCCATCTTATAGCCGCCGGCTACTTCCCGGATCGTCAACCCGCGGTCAGGTCGCGCATACTCCGCGCTCAGCTCTTCCAGCAACCGCTTGATCTTTTCAATCGGCTGGCCCAGCGCGGCTGCAATCTGCAACGCCGCCAGCGGTTCATCGGTAACGTAAATCGCCGCTTCGATAATCGCCTTCAAATCCGCCGATGCCGTGTCCCCCGCCGATGCGTGCTGCACCGCGGCTTCATCGGCCACTGACTGTTCACCCGCAGTCTCTTCTTCCATCGACACCACGGGCTCAGCCTCTACCTCGGGCGATTCCAGTTCCTGCTCTAAACTTTCTTCGGTCACTTGCTTCTCTTCCGGCATGCTCAGTTATATTCCTGCTCGATCGTGGACAAGTTCTCGTCCGAACTAAGCGCCTCATCGAATCCTTGATCGCGGCACAAACCGATGTCGCCAAATGCGTCGGCCTGCGTTAATGCCAGCGCCTGCCGCTTTACCAGTTCCAGAATTGCCAGAAACAGGCAGATCACCGCCCGCCGGCTCTTCTGCTTTTCGAACAGCGCCGTCGCCGATACCGGACCCTTGCGCTCATCCTTGAACATCTTGCGCAGGAACAAAATCATATCCGGCACCGTCACGTCTTCCGCTCCGATATCGTAAGTGGGCCGGCTCTTCGCCCGGTCCAGCACCGTCTGCATCGTCTTTACCAGATCGAACAGCGACACCGCCAAGCCCGGCGATTCTTCCTCCGCCAGAAAATCCTGAATATGCGGATTGGACCACACGGCCTCTTCAATCACCCGTTTCTGCTGCAACATCTCCGCCGCTGTCTTGAAGCGCTCGTGTTCCAACAGCCGGTCCACCAGTTCGCGCCGCGGATCTTCTTCCGGAGAAATCTTTTCCAGTTCCGGATCCTTCGGCAACAACAGTTTCGACTTGATGTGGATCAACGTCGCCGCCATGTACACGAACTCCGAGCTCAACTCAATATCCAGCTCAAGCGCCCGCTGCATGTACTCCAGATACTGCGACGTAATCGAAGCGATGGGGATATCGTAAATGTTGATCTGCTGCTTACGGATCAGGTCCAACAGAAGATCGAGCGGTCCCTCATACTGTTCCAGATGAAAATTCAACGGCAGAGACACTCTTTTGAGAATAGCGAATTATGGGCATTTGTGCGTAAATTTGATTGCAGAACGTGTCTTCAGTTACTTAGCGCAAACCGTCGCGCCTACATCAGTTGCTTGGCGTATTCCTTAGTGATGTAATCGCACGCCCGCACCGTGATTGCCATCATCGTCAGTGTCGGATTCTGGCAGCCGCTAGACACCCAGCAGGCTCCGTCGGTGACGAAAATATTGGGGACCTCATGCGCCTGGCAATATTTGTTAACCACACTCGTCTTCGGATCGTTGCCCATCCGCGCCGTTCCCGTTTCGTGAATGCAAAAGCCTGGCACGGATTGCACACCCGTCACCCGCACGTTCTTGGCGCCAGCCGCTTCCAGCATCTCCGCCGCCTGCAGCCGCGAGTCCTCCCACAGCTTCTTTTCGTTATCGCTCCATTCCGCCGATACCTTAAGCGTCGGAATCCCCCACGCGTCGACATTTTCCGGATCGATGCTCACCTGGTTTTCCTTGCGCGCCAGGCACTCACACCATGCGCCGATATCCACGCCCCACGAACCGTTGCGCACTGCGTTCTTGTAAGACGCTCCGAAACCGGGCGCGCCAAAGTTGAATTCCGGAGAGCTTCCGCCCTGGTATCCATACCCCCGGATCATTCCCTTGGTCGACTTTTCCGTCACGTTGCGGAACCGTGGAATGTAGATTCCGTTCGGACGCCGCGGACCTCCCGCCCAGGGCTTTGCCTCCAGGTCGGCGAACGTCCCCGCCGCACCGCCCTGATAAATGTGATCCATCACGTAATGCCCCAGCGCGTCGTTGTCGCCGCAGATTTTCGAGTTCATCAACAACCGCGTCGATTCCAGCGTCGATGCGCAAAGCACCACCAGTTTTCCGTACACTTCACGCGGCTCGCGCGTCACCCGGTCCAGGTAGGCCACTCCCGTAGCCTTCCCGTCTTTCGTTAGCACGTGCGATACCACCGCGTCGGTCAGCAACGTCGTCCGCCCCGTGCGCATGGCATCGGGAATCGTCGTCGTCGTGCTGTTGAAATAGGAAAACGTCGTACACCCCCGCTCGCATGGCCCGCAATAATGGCAAGGCTGCCGGCCGTTGTGCTTCTCGGTCAGTATCGCCACCCGGCCCATCGTCACCACCCGGCCCATCTTCGCTTTCACCTTGTCGCGCAGCAATGCTTCGCCGCATGTCATCGCCATCGGCGGCATGAATACACTGTCCGGCAATTGCGGAAGGTTTTCCCGCTGCCCGCTAATGCCGACGTACTTCTCCACCTGCTCGTAATACGGCACCATCTCTTCATAGGTGATGGGCCAATCGTCGCCGTAGCCGTCATGGCTCGCGGCCTTAAAATCCAGCGGGCTCATGCGATAACTTTGCCGGCCCCAACTCATCGACCGTCCGCCCAGCACGCGTTCGCGAATCCACCAGAAGGGCTTTTCCTGCTTGTATGGATTCTCCAGGTCGTTCACAAACCACTTGTAGTTATACTCGCTGCAGGCATAGCATTTCCCCTGAATCGGGCGCTCGCGCAAGATTTCCGGCGAGTTTCCCAAGTACGGCATCTGCCACGGCTGCATGTGTTCGGTAAAATCTTTTGGCGTGATCTTCGATCCTGCTTCCACCAGCGCCACTCGCATTCCCGCTTCCGCCAGAAGTTTGGCGGCCCAGCCCCCGGTAGCGCCGGAACCTACAACGATTGCGTCGAACGGATCCCTGGAAACCGAAACTTGCAGCATATACCGGCAGTCTATCAGCATCGCCGCGCGGTATGATTTTACAAATGTCACGCCGCCTCACCTTGCTCGCTCTCATCGGGCTGATGGCCATCCACGCCGCGGATCTGTCTTACAAGCAAACGGTGGAAGCCTGGCGCGCGCAGCGCTTGGATGAGTTGAAGAAAGACGACGGATGGCTCACTCTCGCCGGCTTATCGTGGCTGAAGGACGGCCCGAATCGCTGTGGGAGCGATGCCGCAGCGGACGTCATCCTGCCCGCTGAGTCGGCCCCGGCAAACGTCGGCCTCTTCGATTTTCACGACGGTAAGGCGACCTTCACCGCCGCGCCTGGCGTCATCGCCAATCTCAACGGCAAGTCCTCGCCGCCCGCGATCTTGCAAACGGATGACAAAGGCGCACCCGACATCATCACCATCGGCAGCGTCTCCATGTTGGTCATCAAGCGTGGCGATCGCTACGGGATTCGCGTCAAAGACACGCGCAGCAAATCTCGCCGCGAGTTCCGTGGATTGCACTGGTATCCGGTGAAGCCCGCTTACCTCGTGACGGCGAAATTTGTCGCCGCGCCCGCCGAGCTTATGGTGCCCAATGTGCTCGGACACGTCGATAAAATGCCGAGTCCCGGGTATGTGACGTTTGAACTCAATGGATCACAGATCCGTCTTGATCCAACCGTGGAAGGCGACGCATTGTTCTTCGTCTTCAAAGACCTTACCAGCGGCAAGGGAACCTATGGCGCTGGACGATTTCTCCACACGCCGCTGCCCAAGAATGGCAAAGTCCTACTCGATTTCAACGAAGCCTATAACCCGCCCTGCGCCTTCACGCCCTTCGCCACCTGCCCCCTGCCACCGAAAAACAATCGCCTGAAGATTGCCATTGAGGCCGGCGAACTAAAGTACGCCCACTGAAATCCTACGCCGTCTTAACCGCCGCCCAATCCGCGGGACTCGTACCTTCCGGCAACAGCGCCCCTTTTTCCAGATGACGCACCGTCGTCGCAAAGCTCGCGGCGTGTGGATCGTGCGTCACCATGACGATCGTCTTCCCAAATTCTTTATTCAATCGCGACAACATCGTTAACGCTTCCTGCGCCGAAGCCGCGTCCAGATTTCCCGTCGGTTCATCGGCCAGGATCAGATCCGGATCCGTGACAATCGCCCGCGCGATCGCCACCCGTTGTTCCTGCCCGCCCGATAGCTGCCGTGGCAGGTGCGTCATCCGGTCTCCCAGGCCCACCAGTTTTAAAGCCGTCGCCGCATGCTCGAAGCGTTCTTTTTTGCTCAGGTTCGTCAGCTTCAAGGGAAGCTCCACATTTTCAATCGCGCTCAATACCGGAATCAAATTGAACGATTGAAAAATGAATCCGATGTGCACGTTTCGCCAGTGCGCGATCTCGCTGTCGCTCAACGCCCGCAAGTCTTCCCCCAGCACCAGAATTTCACCGTCGGTGGGTCTATCCATTGCTGCGATCAGATGCAATAGCGTCGATTTGCCTGAGCCCGAAGGTCCCATCAACGCCACGAAGTCGCCCTTATGAATCGTGATGTTGGCGTCCTTCAGCGCGTTTACATGAAACTCGTCGCGAACATATTCTTTTGTCAGCCCACGTGTTTCAATTACGGTTTCAGCCATTGGATTACCCCTTTTTCTTCACTACCCTGTCGCCCTGTTTTAACTCCGCCGGGGGTTTCACAATCAAATCTTCACCGCCCAGTAAACCTTGCTCGATACGAACGCCAGTCGCCGTCGTACCGCCCACCTTCACCACCTTGCGCACCGCCCGGCCATCCACGATCACAAAGACCGCGCCGTCCTGAACGGCACTCAACGGCACCATAATCGACGGCTTTTGCCGTGTGCTCGATGTCGCCGGTTTTGCGTCGGAAAGAAACGCCACACTAGCGTTCATCTCCGGCCGCAGAAAAGAATCGGGATTCATCACCTTCACCTTTACCTGCACCGTCGCTTTGGCTCGATTCGCTTCCGGCGAAATTTCATCAATCTGCCCCTGATACTTGCGATCGGGAAAAGCGTCGGTCGTGATGGAGCCCTTTTGCGCCGGTCCCAACTTGGCGAAATCGTTTTGATTGATGTCCAGTTCCACTTTCAAATCGTTCAAGTCGGCAATCGAAACCACGTATCCCTTGGCCCCGCGATCTCCCACGAAGCCCGTCGTCACGAACTCGCCCTTCTCCACGTTCCGCTCCAGAATCGTACCGGAAACCGGAGCCCGGATAATTGTATTCGCCAGTTGCGTCTCAGAATAAGCAAGCGTGCCTTTCGCCTGTTCAATCGTTCCCCGCGCCGCGTCTATCTGCTCCTTGCGCGGACCAAGGCGGACCAGTTCGAACCCCCGGTCAAGCGATGCAACACGCGCCTTCGCCTGCGCATAGCGGGACTTCGCGTCATCCAATGTCTGCTTCGCCGAAACACCTTCCTTCACCAGTTGCTCCGTCCGGTCGAGGTTCACCTTGGCGTTGTCCATATCCGCCTTTGCCTGGTCTACATCGGCTCTAGACTTCGCCACCTCTTCCGGCCGCGATCCATTCACCAGTTCCGCCAGCTTCGCTTGCAGGTTCAATAAATTACCCCGCGATTGCTGCACCTGCGCCCGGTATTCATCGTCTTCCAACCGCACCAATACCTGATCCTTCTGAACGTGATCGCCCTTTTCCACGCCAATCCACAGCACCTTGCCCACAACCTTCGCCGCCAGTTCAATCTTGTGCGCCGCGATAATATATCCCGTGGCATTCAGAATCGTCTCGCCCGCCGCTGTCCCCGCATCGCCCGGCTGCGTCGCCCGCACCCGCAGTACTTCCACTTCTGTAGCGGAGGTCAACTTGCCGTACACGAATCGCCCCGCGCCCAGCAAAACTAAAATCGTCACCCCGCCCAGAATCCAGCCGGTTGCCCACTTGGATGGCGCATCTTTTCGTTTCTTGCCGCGGTCAATCCGCAGACTCTTTAAATCAGCTTCCATAGAATCTTTATTTGACGAAAACTAAATCTCCCGCAGTGCCGTCAAAATCTCCTTGCGTGCCGCTGACCCCGCCGGGAACAAACCGCCCACCGCCCCCAGCAACATCGCGAATCCAATGCCCACCGCCATAATCAACGGCGTCACCCGGAAGTTAAAAGACATCTCGCTGAACGTCACATAGCTACCGATGCCCGTCGTGATGTTGTTTAGCGGTAACACCAACAAGCACCCCAACAATCCGCCCAACCCCGCCAGCAGAACTGACTCTAGAAAGAAGCTGAACAGAATACTGCCTTTCGAAAATCCCAGAACGCGCAATGTCCCGATTTCTTTCGCCCGCCGCGAGACTGCCGCATACATTGTGTTCATCGTGGCAAAGCTGCTGCCTATCGCCATGATCAGTGAAACGAAAATTCCCAGGAATTCGATCGGGGCCGCCGAACTTGTTTGCGAAGCGTAGTAATCCTTCTCTTTCAAAGCGTTCACATTCAGCCGCCGGTCGTCGTTTAAGGAATTCACCAGCGCCGGAACAGCCGCCTCGTCTGTCGCCCGCAATAGCACCGAGCTCAACGCGTCGGGCCGGTTGAAGTCGCTGGCCAGTTGATTCAGATCTCCCCAAATCTCGCTATTCACCGCACTCTGGCCGCCGTCTATAATCCCCACGATCTGCCATTCCCCTTTACCGAATCGCAGTTTGTCACCCAGATGCGCACTCGGCACCCGCTTCGCAATCGATTTGCCAACCACGATTTCCCGATGTCCCGGCTGGAACCAGCGCCCTTGCGTGATCGATAGAACGTCGCGCATCTTGAAACCCGATGGCAGTATTCCCCGCGCCGTGAAATTCATTCCGTCCGGACTGTCCACGCTTGGCAGATTGATCACCGTCACCAGTTCCAAGGAAACAATTGGTTCGCCGCTCGCATCTTTGGCGATACCCGGATTTGCCTTCATATCTTGATATACGTTCCGCGTAATGGCACTGGAAAGTTCCGAAGTCCCGCCCTTGCGTAGCACCAGAACATTCAGCGGGTTTCCCGTGGCCTTGAAAGCCGTACTCAAACCGTTCACCAGCGCCAGAACCGCCAGCAGCACGGCCACCGTCAACGCGATTCCTAGCGCCGTCATCAACGTCGTTGTTTTGCGGACAATCAGATTTCGAAAGTTATAAGAGAGTGGAATGGCCATGGCAATTTAACCGGAGTACCGCAGTGAATCTAGAATCGGGGTGCGCGATGCGTTCCACGCCGGTACTAATGAGCTCAGCACGCCAATCAGCAGCGCCAATAACAAACAGGCAAATCCCACCAGCGGCGAAATCGACAAAGTCTTCAGCCCCTGTAGGAATGCCGGTCCGCTGCGCACCACAGCGGTCATGAAGGACGCCAGCAATAAGCCCAAAACGCCGCCCAGCAGAGAGATAATCGCCGCTTCGCCTAAAATAATCCCTAAAATGACGCTCGGCTTATAGCCCAAGGTCTTCAGAATTCCCACTTCGCGGATCCGCTCCCGTACCGACATCGCCATCGTATTGCCCGTCACCAACAAAATCGTGAACGTAACCGCACCGCAGATAACGAACAGAAATACCTTGATGTTGCCGATGAACGACGCAAAGCTTAACTGGAACGCCCGCTCCGATTCTGACTTCGTCTGGTTGGGCGAGCTGGCGAACATCTCGTCCACCTGCTTGGCAATGCGCTCCACCGAGTCGGCGCTATCGGCCTGCACTAGAAATGCCCCAATCTCATCCGCTCGCGAACTGGTGCCCATCGCTTCTTTTAAATATTTCCGGCTAAAGTAAAAAGTCTCGTCGGCGTCCGGACTCTTGAAAATTCCCACTAGCGTGAACTCCGGGTTGATCGGGAAAATGTCGCCCGTCAAATTGATCCGATCGCCTACTTTCCAGCCCATCTTTGTCGCCAGCTCAGAGCTCGCCACCGCCCCCGTTTGCTGATGCAGAAAAGCCTGTTTCTGCTCTTCCGGTATTTCCAGTTCTGGCCGCACCAAAAAGATAGTCGCCGGATTCACGGCGAAGCGGGCAAAGAAATTCTTCGCGTCGCGACTGTCCTTGTAGGTACCGCCGAACCACTGCCAGGGCGTGATCGCCCGCACACCGGGAAGCAGTGAGATTCGCGGTTCATAGGATGCCAATAAGGGTTGCGTCAGCGACACTTTATTGCGCACCACCAGACGCAATGCCTGCGCCGGAGTGGCCTCGCCCGTAAAAAGAGCCTGATACATCGCCATCAGGACGCCGAGTAGACACATCGACGCCGCAAAGCTGCCAATCGTCAAAATGCTCCGGCGGCGATTGCGCAAACTATTTCTCCACACAAGGGGCAGATATCGAAACATAGAGTTATCTTATATTGGAGCACCTCACACGTGCGCGGGGAATCGGTGGATGCCCTTTTTTTATGGACGAAAAGCAGCGGGCGGCGGACGAGGGGTTTATGGAGCAGGCGCTTCTACTAGCTGCCGAAGCGGCGAAATGGGGCGAAGTTCCCGTCGGCGCAGTGCTCGTTATTAACGGCCGGATTCTCGGCTCGGGCCGCAATTCCCCCATCGCCGATTCTGATCCCACCGCCCATGCCGAACTCGCCGCCATGCGCCAGGCCGCCGCCGCCACTGGCAACTATCGTCTTCCCGGTGCAACGCTTTATGTCACCCTGGAACCCTGCGCGATGTGTGCCGGAGCCCTGGTAATCGCCCGCGTCCAAAGGTTGGTCTTTGCCGCTCGCGATTTGCGCTTTGGCGCCGTTCGCAGCAAATTCCAGATCGCCGATTCCGATTTGATGAATCACCGCGTCGAGATCTGCGAAGGCCCGCTCGGCGCCCAAGCGATGGACCTGCTGAAAACCTTCTTCGCTTCCCGCCGCTCGAACTTCAATAAGTGAAGACTTCCGATTGTTCCCGCGCCGGGGCAATCACCAGCCGCGTAAACAGCGAACGCCCGTACAGCGCCGTAGCCGCCAGATTCCGCACAATCGCCGGATGATTGTTGTGTTCGCTCAAATGGCCCAGAATCAATGTGCTGGTGCAATTGTCCAGCTCATCGCGGATAAACGCCGATGCCACGTCGTTCGAAAGATGCCCCTTGCGTCCCATCACCCGCTGCTTTACCGACCACGGATACGGTCCCACTTTCAGCATTTCCAAATCGTGATTCGATTCCAGCAGTAGAAAATCCGCGCCCCGCAGATGATGCTTGATCGAATCGGGCACATAACCCAAATCGGTCGCGATGCCCACTTTCACGCCCTGCGTTCGTAAGCAATACCCCACCGGATCAATCGCATCGTGGGGAATCGTGAAGCTGTCGATTTCAATATCGCCAATGCAAAAACGTACCCCTGCCTGAAATAATTCCAGGCACGGTGTAAAGTCGTTCCAGGTAATCGTTCGCGCGGTCAGCCGCGTCATGTACACCGGAATCGGTTTCTTGCGCCCATTGCGGGCCAGAGCGATCAAGCCGTACACGTGATCGCAATGTTCGTGCGTAATCAGGATCGCGTCCAGATCCTCCACCCGTTCCCCGATCGATGCCAGGCGCTGCATGGTTTCCCGCCGGCTCAACCCCGCATCGATAAGCAGGCGTGTGCTTTCCGTTGCAACAAAAGTTGAATTGCCGGAACTGCTGCTCGCCAGTACGCAGATCTTAACGATGACGATCTCCTTCCGCTTCCTTACAGTCTAAGCCGTTAGCTTAGGCCCTCAATCCTGCATTGTCTATCCACTCTTCGTACCATTTTTACGTTCTACCCGCTTTACCTTCTACCCCGGGCTCAGCCTCGCCGCGCCGCGTCAATAGCCGCAACGTCGATCTTCTGCATCGTCATCATCGCCTCGAAAGCGCGCTTGGCCTCACCGCCACCAGCCGCCAGCGCCTCGGTTAGCGTCCGCGGCGTAATCTGCCACGAGAGTCCCCAGCGATCTTTGCACCAACCGCAGTCGCTTTCCGCTCCGCCATTGCCGACGATCGCGTTCCAGTAGCGATCCGTCTCTTCCTGATTTTCCGTTTCCACCTGGAAGGAGAAAGCTTCGCTATGCTTGAACATTGGTCCGCCGTTCAGTCCCAGACAGGGAATGCCCAACACCGTGAATTCCACCGTCAGCGCATCGCCCTTCTTACCGCCCGGAAAGTCACTCGGAGCCCTGTGAACAGCCGTTACCTTACTATCCGGAAAGGTGGCGGCGTAGAACTGCGAGGCTGCGTGGGCGTCTTTGTCATACCAGAGGCAGATCGTGTTCTTTGACATTAAGTTCCTGTTCTCCTGAATGCTCTGATCGGGGCGAACGCCGCATCTTTACATCGGTCAATATTAATGACGCATCCACGCATCGTGTGGGCAGTCCCGTCGCAGGTCTTAGCTCTGAATCGTGTCGCTCGAACAGTTCCACCGCAATGTTTCCCCATCATAAAACAAAATCAACCCAAAATGTTGGTAGTGTCCTGATTATTGAGTTGAAGAAATTACGGCAGGATTCTGAGCAGTCTAGCTCTTTTGTCCGGAGTTAGCGTTACCGATTTCGCAATCGCAGATCTGAGGTCGGATTCAAAACTGGCTGGAGCTTGGTGAATACGAAGAATGCCATCCGCATGCGCTTTCCGAATCAGATCGTGAGCAATCGGGATTTGATTATCTGGCTGGATTACGGTGTTCTCTGGGAAGCACGGCAATGTTCCAGAAGGATAGTAGATGCAGCCTTGCATCTTGTCTGAATTGTTTTCATAAAGCAAGGTTTTTGAAGTTGCTTTGATGCAGATTGCGTGGCTTGACTGATGGGCGATGACGACAAAAAGCTTTTGCTTCATCGGTTCACCTTGGAACTGGTATGGAACCCGGATAACCGAAAAAATCGGTATTGAATTAGGATTAAATAGAACAGCTTCCAAAGACGTGTTCCAATCGATAATTTTCGACCATCTCTTCTAGCGCGCCTTCAATTGCGTCGTCATCTTCCTCGAAGAGATCTTCGTATTCCATCGGTGGGGCGTTACTACATCTGTTATCCCAAGCCTTCTTGTAAGCCGCCATCTCGTGCGTGATGGCCTTCAGTTCTTCGAAGCTCTTGTCGCCATAATCTTTGATCGTGGCGGAAATGGCCACCATGTCAGAAGGAGACAAGAAATTGTGCACATCCATCGTTCCTAGGGACTTAAAGTGCGGGTTTCGGTACACCCTATTCAAATGCACGCTCTGAGCCAATGCTGAATCGCAATTTGGATTCTCAATCACTTCGTTAAGAAGATTGAGGGCGCTGGATGGTACTGGACCATATGGCATTGCTACCAGTCGATCTCCAGTGACCGGCCTTCCGAAACGCACCACATGGTACTTATCCGCCAAGAACAAAAGTTTGCAAATCTTATACTTTGTAAGGCCCTGAATACCTTCCGACGCTATCATCACGACCGCAGCAACAGCCTTTTCCTCGTCAAATTTGAAAGCTACTGACATCTTTGTTGAGGATACTACCCAATTTATGTAAAACCGTCAACACATTCGTATGTTGTTAAAAACAAGAATAAATAACTGGCAGCGTGGGCCTTGACGGGACAGAGAAGAAACGGAGAAGTCAGACTAAAGTTCGCTGATCGATAGATTTGTTCCGCAATGCCCTCTTCCATCGCGGGCGTCGGGCGGAACGTGCGATGCCTCCGGCAGGAGTTGTAATACGCGAAGTGAAGGCAGAGGACAGTCCACAGGTTTCCCAATTCGCTTTTACGGCACTGCCCAAAATGTCGGCATCCAAAACCAACACATTTCCGCCCACACCGGCATTGATACAATTAGGATAGTGAAACGCAGAGAAGTCCTGGCGATCTTCGCTTCCTGGAGTGCTTCTTCCCTGATTCGGGCAGCCGCGATCCCTCCCGTTTCCCTACGCGGAACGTTACTCCAAACGCCCGAGAAACCTTCCGCCATCGTAGCCCCCAATCATCACCGCATCTCGCTTGCGGGCGACGAATCCTCCACCGGCGTATTGCTCGACGAGCGCCTCCAAGGCGTCGACTTTGAAGTGCTCGGTCACTACACCTCCGCCGATCGCTTTCTAGTCGACCCCATCCACACCCGCTCGCTATTCGTACATAAACTCGCCGATTCTGGCGACAAAAGCGATAAACGCATGATCGTCACCTACTGGTGCGATGTCTGCTCCATTCGTACCTACACACCCGGCCTCTGCTGGTGCTGCCGCAAATACACCGATCTCGATCTGCGCGAGTCCGACGACCGATGAAGTTTTCCATCTTTTTATCCCTCATCCCGATCATGTCTCAAGCCGCCAATTACACAGTGGATCAACACGGTGAGGTTGTTACCTTGTCCGATGCCGCCCACAAAACACAAGTGTCCATCGCCGTCGGCATGGGCAACAATGCCTACAGTTTCACAGTCAATGGAAAGCCCATTCTCTGGACGCCCTTCGCCAGTTTGGACCAATGGCGGGCCGCCCCCGTGCAAGCTGGAAATCCACTCCTGTCGCCCTGGGCGAATCGCCTTGACCAGGACGCATTCTACGCCAACGGCCGGAAATATCCGCTCAACACCGCGCTCGGGAATTATCGCTACGACGCCTTTCACCACCCTATTCATGGGCTCGTCGTGTACGCCAAGAATTGGAAAGTTATTGCCGCCGTCGCCGATGAACATGCCGCCACAGTCACCAGCCGCCTGGAGTTCTGGAAACATCCGGAATGGATGGCCCAGTTTCCTTTCGCCTACGCCATTGAAATGACGTACCGGCTTTCCGAAGGAGTCCTCGAAGTACACACCGTCGTCGAAAATCTTTCCACCGATACAATGCCCTTATCATTGGGCTATCACACTTACTACCAGTTGCCCGGTGTGCCCCGCGACGAGTGGAAAGTGAATATTCCAGCCACGGAACACGTCACTTTATCCGATGTTTTGCTGCCCACCGGAGCCATCACGCCCTCCGCCTTCACAAGCCCCGTTTCACTCAAAGGCACGCAACTCGATGATGTCTTCTCGGGCCTCGATTCGCAGGGCGAGTTCTCCGTCGAAGGCGGCGGGAAAAAGATTTCGGTGAAGTTCGGCCCCAATTATCTGGTAGGAGTCGTCTATGCGCCTCCCGGGCGGGAGTTTATTTGTTTTGAACCCATGGCCAGCATCACCAATGCCTTTAATCTGGCCCACGCCGGCACCTACAAGAATCTACAGACCATCGCCCCGGGTGCAAAATGGGAAGAGAGTTTCTGGATCAAACCCAGCGGATTTTAGTCCGCTTTCGTCTTTATGAAATAATTTGAATCAGCCCTCGGCGCTGACGTATTATCAAACCCGGCGTCCCGTCCAGTCGATTAACGCAGGATTCACATAGGGAGTTTAGCCTTTCAAGCATGCAAACGTACGATATGATCGTCATCGGCTCCGGGCCCTCCGGCCAGCGCGCCGCCATTCAAGCCGCTAAAGCTGGAAAAAAGGTCGCGCTCGTTGAGCGTCGTGAGGTGGTCGGCGGCGTTTGCATCAACACCGGAACCATCCCCAGCAAGACCATGCGCGAGGCCGTCCTGCACCTCTCCGGCTACAACTACCAGAACGTCTACGGCGTCAGCTATCGCGTCAAGGAAAAGATCAGCATGGAAGATCTATCCTTCCGTGTGCAGCACGTCATTAAAACCGAAGTCGACGTCACCCTCGCCCAGCTCTCCCGCAATAACATTGAAATGTTGATGGGCGTCGCCAGCTTCATTGATCCCCATCATGTTCGCGTAACCAGTTCACGCGGCGTGACGGATTATGAGGCCGCCACCATCATCATCGGCACCGGCACCAAACCCGCGGTCTCGGACAAGATTCCCATCAATGGACGGAACATCATCAATAGCGATCAGGTGATGCAAATGCCGGTTATCCCGAAGACGCTCATCGTCGTCGGCGGCGGCGTGATCGGCGTCGAGTATACCTGCATGTTTTCCACGCTCGGCGTGCGCGTGATTCTGGTTGAGCGCCGCCCCCGTTTGCTCGAATTCGCCGATCAGGAAATGGTCGAAGCGCTTTCCTACCATCTGCGCGACACTCGCGTCACCATGCGTCTGAACGAGGAAGTTTCGTCCGTTGAAGAAACCGCTACCGGTGGCGTCGTTGCCAACCTCCAAAGCAATAAAAAACTCTCCGGCGATGCGCTGCTCTACGCCGTCGGCCGGCAAGGTAATGTCGATGAGCTGAATCTGGAAGCGGCGGGCATTGAAGCCGACAGCCGCGGCCGCATTTCCGTGAACGCCAGTTATCAAACCAAGCAGCCCCATATCTATGCCGTGGGCGATGTCATCGGCTTCCCCAGTCTGGCTTCGGTCTCTATGGAACAAGGCCGCCTGGCCGCGTCGCACGCCTTTAACAGGCCGGTCAGTTCCAATCCCGCGCTCTATCCCTACGGCATTTACACCATTCCTGAAATCTCCTTCCTCGGCAAAACCGAGGAACAGCTTACCGAAGAAGATGTGTCCTATGAAGTGGGCGTGGCCTATTACCGCGAGATCGCCCGGGGCCAGATTCGCGGCGATACCACGGGACGCCTGAAACTCATTTTTCATCGCGAAACCAAAGAACTTCTTGGCGTCCATATCATCGGCGAGGGCGCATCGGAATTGCTCCATATCGGCCAGGCTGTACTAGCGTTCAAAGGAACTATCGACTATTTTGTCGATACGGTGTTCAATTACCCAACGCTCGCCGAATGTTATAAGGCCGCCGCGTTCAACGGCCTGAATAAGTTATCGAAATAAAATGATTTCGAGTGGCTACAGTCACTCCAAAGAGAGTCTAAGAGAGTAAGACATGCGTAAAACGATCGGCGTCGTGACAACCGAACACATTGCCATCGGACTGGTGGAAGACGGCAAGCTCATCGGAGAATTGCAGCGTTACCCCGCGCCCGGCGAAGAAAAAGACATCCTCGTGGCAATGCCCGCCGACGGCATCGGCCGTCTCCTGCTCGACCTGATTCAGAAGGTTGCCGACGATTTGCCAATTGGCGCCATCGGCATGGGCTTTCCCGGCGTAATCCGCAATGGCCGGATTGAAGAAGCGCCCAACCTCCATCAGATTAAAGGTTTGAATATTCAGGAAACCATCACTGCGGCGTTTCGTGAAAAACAACTCGATATTCCAGTCATGGTCTGCAACGATGCCGACGTCATGGCCGCCGGAATCGCCGCCACCAACGGCCATCTGGACCGTCTGATTCGTGTCTGGACCCTCGGCAACGGCATCGGCTTCGGCCGCTATCCTTCCGCCGAAGGCGTCTGGGAAGGTGGACACTCCGTCGTTACACTCGACCCGAAGGAGACCTACTGCGGCTGCGGCGGCAAAGGTCACCTGGAGGGCATCATGGGCCATCGCGCCATGCGCCTCCGCTTCCTCGATATGGAGCCTGAGGAAGTCTTCGCCAGCGCTAAGACCGGCGACACCCGCTGTGCCGATTTCTTCAAGCTCTGGCATCGCGCCCTGGCCGCTGCAACCGCCACCAGCATTCATATGGATGGCCCTGGAAAGTTCTTTATCACCGGAACGAACGCCCGCTTTATTGAGATCAGCCTCTTAAACCAGTACGTCCAGGAGATGGTGAAGATGAGCCCGCTCCAGGGCTATTCGTTTGAGGTCGTCCCCGGTGGCGACGAGATAGCCGTCATCGGGGCCGCCGTCAACGCCGAACGCGCCAACTTTGGCTGGTAGATAAAATCTTCACTCGCACCGTCCACGATCGCCTCACGCGCCGACCGTTACCATATTGCTTATGAGCGTTGCTACCGACCCGCAGTTCCACCGCCTCACGCAAGATCAGGTTGCCCGGCTGTCGAAGAAAGACTGGTATCACAGTATTCGCTTGCCCGATGGCCAGATAATTCCCGGCCTCATCACCGTCGAAGCTCTGGAACTGCGCGTCCGGCGCTTCGGAATTCCTGAAGATTTGCGCGGCAAACGGGTGCTCGATATCGGCGCAGCCACCGGTTGGAACAGCTTCGAAATGGAACGCCGGGGCGCAAGCGTTGTGGCTGTCGATTGCGTCGAATACGAAGAATTCCGCACCGCCGCCCAACTGCTTAACTCCCAAGTCGATTACCGCATCCTCGATATGGAAGAGATCGCGCCTCACACCGTCGGCACGTTCGATTACGTCCTGTTCTTCGGCGTGCTCTATCATCTGCGCCATCCGCTCTTGGGTCTGGAGCGTCTCTGTTCGGTGACCCGCGATACGGCATTCGTCGAATCCTATGTCTACGACGGCCTCGTGCCCACTGCCTCGCCAGGCCCCTACCTGATGGAGTTCTACGAAACCACCGAGCTCGGCGGTCAGATCGATAACTGGTTCGGACCCAGCACCGCCTGCATGATGGCCATGTGCCGCTCAGCCGGTTTCGCCAGCGTCGATTTCAGTCATCTCGAAGATCGCCGCGCCGCCATTGTCTGCCGCCGGACGCGGAGCTTGCCCCCGCCGCTTCCCCAATCCGTCGCCCCGCGCATCACCGGCGCAGTCAACAATCGCACTAATGACATCTACTTCCACCCCCACAAAGACGAGTACATCTGTGTCTATTTCAAAGTTCCCGAAATCAAAACTCTAGAACCGCTCACGCGCGATTCCGTCTACGTGGAAATCGACAACTACGGCGCGCCCATTCTTCTGCTAAGCGAACTCGGCCAAAATGGTTGGCAGGCGAATTTGCGGCTGCCGCCAGGCATTGCGCTCGGTCCGCACCAGGTCCGCGTGCGCACCGTCGACAGCGAATTCAGCAACGCTTTTCAAATCGTCGCCGGTGAGAAAGAAGCCCCCGCAATCCCTCTCGTCAGCTCCCCCGCGGCTCCTCCCGATCTCTATCGCCTCCAAAACAATATGGATCAATCCACCGTATTTCACGGCTATAAAAACGAATATCTCTGTTGCTTTTTCCACTGCGCTGAAAAAGAATTAAGCCGTGAGGAAGTCGCCGTCTTCTTTGAGAACGCAACCGCCACGCCCCAGTTCCTCACCGAGGTCGAACCTGGATCCTGGCAAATTAATGTGCGCCTGCCGAAGGATCTCCACCACGGGCCCCATACAATTGCTCTAACCGCTCGCGGCAGCGCGCCCGGTAATACTCTACAATTTCATTTCGAACGGGAGCAAACCTGCTAATGACACTCGATCCGGAACAGTTCGATTACTCCTACCGTCTTGACGATGACGACTTCGGCGGCGATGACGATAGCGCCGGCGACTTCGATGACACCGACGACGATCAACAGGATACTGACGATCAGCAGGACACCGACGACCAGGACGACCAGGACCAGCCCGACGACGATCAAAACGACGATCCGGCCGACAACCAAGACGACGATCCGGTCACCATGGACGACTACTTCGCCTCCGAAGACGACCTCCCCTCCGTCGACGAGGATGTCTTCGGCACCGCCGCCGATTTTCCCAATGCCGACGAAACCGACTTCGAAGAAGATGAGGGCGATTGGACCCCCAACGACTACGCCGAATCGGCCCAAAATCTATTCGGACAAAACCAGTTTTTTGGCGACGATGTCTTCACCCAAAAAGAAGCCGAAGGATTTCAGCCCTATCAAGACCCCAACTTCAGTCGAGCCTTTGATCAGATCCAGCCAGGCCTGTCCGATACACTCCATCTCTTCGAGCGAAACGGCGAATTGACGGCTTTCGGCTTCGTCAGTACCGCCGTCCTGCAGTTGTTGCTCGCCAAATACACCAACATCAATCTCAGCAATGTCGATGTCTCCGTCCCCCAGCTTGGCGATACCGTGCAGCCCCAGCCATTGCCCCCGGCTTACGCGAACATCGTGCCCAAAGATGCGGTCGATCTGCGTAAATACTGTACGCCCATCGGCGATCAAGGCCAAACTTCGCGCTGCTCGGCCTTCGCCTGGACGCACGCCACGGAGATGACCCAGAGCCTGATGGGCGGCCAGCTCATTCCCCTCTCGCCCAGCTATTCCATGTATCAATTTCAGAAAATGCAGGGCGACGCGCAAGATTTTCCTTATGCCCACAGCGGCGGTCAAGGAACTGTCGGCGGACCCGAGCCAGGTCAGGTTCTGGTCGACCATGGCTCATGCCGCCAGGACTTTTGGCCCGATGATCGCCCCACCCCCGTGGCGCAGGAACGGGCCATGGCCGCCGACGCCGAACAACACCGGCTCGATGGCGTGCCCCTTCCCATCGCCATCGAAGATGTGAAGAAGGTCCTCAGCGCCGGTTGTCCCGTTCACGTCGCCATGAATACCGGATCCAGCTTCGCCAAAACCGGCCGCGATGGTCTCTTCAACGCCGCCGAAGCACCCAGTGGCCAACATGGCCGGCACGCCATGCTCCTCGTCGGCTACACCGGCAATTACTACATCGTCAAAAATTCCTGGGGCTCTGATTGGGGCGATCAAGGATATTGCTACATCCCAAAGAACGTGCTTGCCGAATCGGAAGCGGAATTCGTGGCCATTCTACTCAAGAATTCCAGCGCCCCGCCCGTACCGCCATCGGCCCCCGTGCCCCAATCCACAGGCCCCGTCAAAACTCAATCGCGCTGGTGGAAATAACTTATGTCTCTCTATTCATCCCATCCCGGTTTCGCCCGGGAAGCAGCCTTCATCGCGAATCTACACGAGCGTACCGGCAAGACGCTCGAACAATGGATGGCCGAAATCACCAAGTCCGGACCCCCAACCCTCAAGGAACGCATCGCCTGGTTGAAAGCCGATCGCGGCCTCACCAGAGACTATGCCACCTGGCTCGCTGGCCTGGCCGACGGCTCCGTGGGCGCGGAAAATTATGAGCCCGACGCGCTGGTCGATTCCATGTTTGCCGCCAAGGAATCGTTGCGGCCCATCTACGACAAGCTCTTGCAATTGGGCCTCGCCCTGGGAAAAGACGTGAAGGCCTGTCCCTGCAAAACCATAGTCCCGCTCTATCGCCGTCATGTCTTCGCCCAAATCAAACCGGCGTCGAAAACACGAATCGATTTCGGCTTCGCCCTCCACGACACCAAGCCCACAGCCAGATTGCTCGATACCGGCGGCTTCGCCAAAAAAGATCGCATCACGCACCGCATCGCCATCTCCACCCCCGCCGACATCGACGAGGAAGTAAAAAGTTGGCTCAAAAAAGCCTACCAGCTCGACGCGTAGCGTTACAGAATTGCCTACCGTCTTCCGACACTCTCGATTCGGCGCAACTCGCCCCATACCTGCGCTTCCGCCAACCCATGTCCGACAACAGACGTTCGACAACACACGCCGGCCGCAATCAGCGGCAGACGATCCAGATCCATCCCACCGCCATAGATCCCCTATTACTGGATAACGATTTCTTTAAGATGCTTGGCGCAAGCCTCGGCCGCCGTCTGCCTGCCGTGTAGTGAATTCTTCTTATTTGACGGCATACGCGAACACCACCTCGCCGGATTTGATATTCACCAGCCGAATCCCCGCTTGTTCGTCGGAATGTATTTGCCCCATAAATACGGTCTTTGCCCATCCGGCTTTCTTATGGTCCGATACGCCTTCCAGCGAATAGTCCGCTTTGTCTTTGTCGGCGACTATGACAACCGGAACATGCTTCTTGCGAAGTGCCGCGTCCAGATAAGTATCGAAGCCGTCGCTTGCCTGGACGTAAACCTTCGATCCGGCGGGAACTGTTTTTGCGTCCCCCGCAAAGCAAGTCATCGCTCCAAGAGCCATCGTGCCCAGAATCATCAATCTCATATGTACTTAAACCCCTTCGTTACCGCGCTGGCAAAAAGATCGAATGCCATAGAAACCCGGGGTAGAGACCTACTCGGGCCTGGCGGTCATCATGTCACCGTGCGGATTACCCGTAAATCGTCTCACATATTCCGCAAATAAATTGCATTCTTCTGAAAATCAGTACTCACCCACGATCCGTACCGGCAACCATGGTCCGGTCATTCGGTACCAGAACCGGCATTTCAAAAGCCTCCCAATAGTAGGACCGGCAACACGGGCAAAGAGCTATACCCATGATTAAGCCTGTTGCTCTGCTCATCGCCTCAGTTTTCACGCTGGGAGCGAACATCATTCCTACTTGTCCGCCCTTTTGTGCTGGCGGCAAGCCACCAAAAAGCCTACCAGCTCGACGCGTAGCGTTACACTTGAATTTGCCCCACCTCCCGGCATCGCCTTACCGCGAATTCGCTCCGCCGCCCCGCCTAGCCGCGCACATCGAGTGCTTCTGGACGCTCGCGGCCTCCCCTACCCAACACACCCATCGCGTTCTGCCCGACGGCTGTATCGACATCGTCTTCACCGCGTCCTCCCTCGCCCCGCCCCGTTTGCACGTCGCCGGACCCATGACCCGGCCGCATCATTTCCTCGTGCCATCCAGCCAGTCTTCCGCCGGTGTGCGCTTTCGCCCCGCAATGTCCCACGCCTTCTTCCCCCTGCCCGCCAGCCGCCTGACCAACGAAGCCCTGCCCCTCGAAGACATCTGGGGCGTCCGCGCGCGGAACCTGTTATCGCGCCTCGCCGATGCCGAAAATCCCCTCGAGACGGTCCGCGAACTGGCCCGCGAGCTGCATCCCCAGCCCCGCCCCCGCACCGTCGAACTTCTTACCGCCACGATCCTCGCCCATCGCGGCTCCATCACCCTCCATCGCTTAACCAAAGATGCTGGTGTCAGTGCCCGCCACCTCCGCCGGCTTTTTCTCGACTCCACCGGTCTCACTCCCAAACAACTCTGCCGCATCGTTCGCTTCCGCCATGCCATCGAAAAATCGCTGCACCCCCGGCAGTGCCCCGATTGGGCCCGGCTCGCCCTCGATTGCGGCTACTACGACCAGGCCCATCTGATTCGCGATTTTCAGGTGTTCGCCGGAACCAGTCCCCATGCCTTCATGGCCGATTTATCCAATCGCCAGCCCGCCCCCACACGCTAAAGTAATCCACGTATGAAGATCACCAGCGTGTTGTTTATGGATGCAATTGAGCCGTCGCTCGAATTCTGGGTGGGACGGCTGGGTTTCACGAAGACTGTCGAAGTGCCCCACGGCGCTGCTATCGGGTTCGTCATTCTTGAAAAGGAAGGTCTCGAGCTAATGCTCCAAACCCGGGGTAGCGTGGGCGCCGATTTGCCCTTCATGCTCCCCATGGCGAATGCCACCTGTGGCCTGTTCATCGAAGTCGACAGTTTTGAAGGCACGCTCCGCCAGTTGGAAGGCGTCGAAGTGGTCGTACCCGTCAGAATCACTTTCTACGGAATGCAAGAGATCGTCGTCCGTGAGCCAGGCGGAAATTGCGTCTGCTTCGCCGCCAAAACGCCTTAGCCCCCTCATACTCTTCCATTTCCTTCCGAAGAGACATTTGTGGTCGCACAGAAGCAAACAAAACGCAGTTGCCGGGATAAGTCCCTCGCAGCTTTGAATGGGTTACCGCCCTTCTCGCCGGTCCTGAATCGGTTATTGGCGAGTCTCGGACAAGAAAATGTCTCATTCGCCCGGCTCGGGGACTTAATCGAGACCGATCCCGTCGTAGCCGGACACGTTCTGCGCATAGTGAATTCCGCTATGTACGGACGCCGCGGTACCATCAACTCGGTCCGCCATGCCATCGCACTCCTGGGGCTGAATACCCTTCGCAATGCCGTGCTCAGCATGTCCATCTCGCGCATGTGGAATCGCGTTCGCACTCCGCCCTGCTGGTCCATGGCTCGCTTCAACGTACACTCCGGCGCTACGGCTATGCTCGCTGATCAACTCGCCCAGCACCTGCCTGTCCAGTACGCCGAAGGGGCGTTCGTCGCCGGATTATTTCACGATCTCGGCAAACTGCTCATGCTGCTCGGTTCGCCCGCCGAATACGAAAATGTTTTGAAGGCCGGCCTCTCGCCAGGCGCATCGGCTTTAGTCTTGGAAGAAGAGTTTCTCGGTGTCACCCATCCAGAGCTCTCCGCCGACGCCATGCGTGTTTGGAATCTGCCCATCGAGATTCAGACCGCCGTGCTCCACCATCACGATCCGCCGCCTTCCGATGGCGTCATGACGTTGAGCGTAATCTTGCAGGCAGCCGACGCTTATATCAACGAAAAAGGTTTGTCCGTACTCGATCGCTCAGCCGCGCCGAAAGCGGAACCGGGAACTCATCCCGAGAACCCGCCGACGCCCTCCCTCGATTGCCTCGCCATACTCGGCCTGGGCGATCGTCTCCCGGCCCTGGTGCAGGACTTCGAAACCGAATTCGACGCCGTCTCCGCCTACTTTCGCTAAACCGCAATCAACACCCAAGGCCGATGCGCCACTAACGATGGCGCGTCGCGCGACGTCCCGACTTTTCCCCCGCGCCCCACCGCGCAACCAGAACACAACTCGCATACAAGTCGGGCTACTCAGGATCGAGGAGACAGGCAGGCCCGTCTTGTGGTGGTTGGTTTGCTACTGTGGATGACGCAGCTAATGCGAAATAGGGGTTTTAGCTGGGGGCCACTTCGTTAACGGATTAGGCGTGTACTTCGGTATTCTGCCATCTCCTTCATCGTTATGCTCGGTGCACGTGCCGAAGTTAACGGGACCCTCATAATTCATCACACACTGACAAAACGTGGTCCAGTGGTCTCGGCCAAAGATGTCTTTGTAGAAGATCTGTCCGTGGACGTAAAGGAAGACATCACCCTTGATGAGACTTTGAAGCGTTGCCGCACTCAATACGTCCTCCCCCACAGCGGAAATAGGGAGAACTACAAATCGTTCATTATCGGGAAACAAAACTCCCAAGAAAACATGGCCACGTGCGCCATAAGAGAAAGGAGGGGGGCTTCCGTCCGGCGCGGGATCGATGTAAGTGTAAGTTTCGATGTCTCTTGCCGGTGTCTTGCCCTTGACTGTTATCCCCACATTTACATGAGCTGGCTTCCCGACCTTAAATACGTCAGGCCTAGGAATAAGTTGCCCAATTCCGACCCAAGCGCGTTGGTCTACCCGCGAAGCGGCACTGCCAGCCTCAAGAGTGGCGCGGCTTTGCTCAATTGTAACTGCGAGGCCCTCTCTTGCTTGCCTTATGTTCTCGGCTGCTGCATTAGCGGTCCGTTCCTGTTGAGCGATCAGCCTATCGATTTGAACTTTAGTCGCCTCCCCGCTGGTATTCATTGCATCAAGAGTCTTCGTGGCCGTCTCGGCAGCGCTCTTCGCTGCGCCGGCAGAAATGTCAGAGGCATGCGCTTGGTAAAGAGCAGCGAATCCAGTAATGAGGTTAGCTACAAGAAGACCAAGCGTGACATACAGCATTAGCCTGTCGTGTTGCGCCTGTCGCTTCCGATTCTCTTCATCGCGTTCTTTCTGTTCGCGGCTCTGGCGCGCCGCTTCTAGGTGAACGGTGTCAATGATCAGGCTCTCATTGATTGGCGGAGTTCCGGTTTGTGGATGGTGTTCTTCGCTATGTGCCAAGTTTTCGGGGGCCTTATTCTAGTCCAGCTATGGGGTTAAGATCTTTAACGTTTCGCATCGGCGGAGCTTTGATGACTTACTTGAGTACCTTTTGGAAATCGCCAGCGTGGAGGTCTTTCGCCGCGGGAGATGTTTCTTCCTCTGCCCCCCTTGGCCTTGGGTTTTCGGACATCACCCCTCCTCCTGACCGGTCAGAATGTTCCAATCGAGGCGCCTCCCGGTGACCGACCCGAGAACTGACTGGAAGCATCCTGCATCCGCGGTGTGCCGCTCATTGTAGCGGAATGATTGTCATCGAGGTATCTGAACAAATGAAACGGCTCAACACTCACGAACCTGCCCTTGATGGATCGCTTCAGCAGACTCCAGAAATTCTCTATGCGGTTCATGTGAACATTGCGGTCAACGTACTTCTCCGCGTGCTAAATCACCTTATGCTGGTACTCCGAGTTCAGCTCGTCGTACGACAGCAGTTCGTGCGTCATAACCTTGGAGCCTTTGCGGACGTTCTTGCGCACGATTGCGGTGAGTTTACCCTTGCTCCGCTTCTCGACGGTGCACCCTTGCTCTGGGGCCAGTCCCCAGCAGCCCGATGAGTCCACTATCGCAGGAATTTCACTTGCGGAGAAAGAGGCGAAGCCTTTGTCCCCGCCCAACCACGAAGTCATCCGGAGCGCAACTGGCGCTCGGGTCGTAATGCTCAAGTTTTTTCGCTCGCATGTTATCCACCCACGGTTCGCTGTCGGCGCTCAATGTCCAAAGAATTGTAGTGTGTGAATTTGTGCGCGTTTCGATGCCATCTTTTGAATAAGCCACCATCGGAAGGGGCCGGGCTGCTCGGCTGAACGAAGTTCTTGGCGGACTTTCATCGTCAACGGTGGCGCAATGAACTTCGATGCAGCATCTTCAGAATCGGCGGGAACCAGAACAAAGCAGCAGATACTGTGGTCCACACGCGCAACGGCCTCCAACGCAACTCCATAACCGCGCTCAGTCGCTGCATCGAACATTCGCTCTGACTCAACGGTGGCTGCGGCCCTCAGGCGAATGAGTAGCGTTCCACCAGACCACATAACATCGGAAGCCGTAATCCATACCAACGGGTCAGGATGACCCCGATCCCCAAGAAATCGCTGAAACTGCTCGATTGCGTCTGCAAACCGCATCTGTGGGTTGATGATAGCAGCGCTGTCCGCCGCTGAAGTTTCGGTAGTGTCCTAAAAGCGCGTTGATGGAATTATTGAAACCGAAGGTTACCCTGAAGTCCAGTACGCAGGTTATGGGTAGGGTCAGTTTGAATCCAGACTCTTATTCGAGCAGTGCAGTTTGGCCGCTTAAGCAAGCCCAGCTATATCAACGGCGAGTGTGCTTGTATACATCTCCGCGCGGCAGAATCGCGTCTATAAGCAGCAGCTTTTGGTCTGAGTCGATCGTGAACACGATGCGCAAGCCGCAGACCCGAATTTTACGCTAAGATCCGCGATTGACGAGGTGATCTGAAGCGCCAAGCGGATCGGCAATCGCTTCCCGAAGTGCTTTTTCGATTTTTTCCTTCTTAGATTGATCGAGCCGCTTTAGATAGCTTGCGGCTTGCTGACTGAGCCGGAAGGTATAGCTTTTGTCACTCAGGAGATCCGTTCCATATCTACGAATTCTCCGCGCTCGATCTGGCTGCGTCCTTCGTCGATGGCTGCTATGGTTTCGGGGTCAATCGACATCTCAAGAGTGTCCAGAAAATCAGCGACGTATTCTCCTCGATCTCTAATCTGGTTTAGCGGAGAAGCGGTCAGGGTCTGATTTAGCAGGTTCCGGCGTTTTGCGGTATCCATCAGATCGTCAATCGATCCAATAAGCTTCCGCAACTGAGGTATGAGCGACTGCAGAGTTCCTTCGGGCAGCGCACCATCCGGCATCTCTGAAATCGTCCGAAGGCTAGCGGTTAACGACTTGAGGTCGCGGCTGCTCTTCCAAAGTCCATTTAGCAGGCCGACTAAGCCAAACTGCTTCTTGAATGCCTCCTTGGCGCGAAGCAGAGCAGCCATGGTCTCGTGGAATCTAATTTGCCATTGTTCTACTGCAATCGTAGCTGTTGACTCGTTCATGAGGTAGCTGCCAAGTTCTGAAGGGCGAAAGCGAGAAGCGAATATGTCGGACCAATGAATCGCTTAGTTGCCATATCGTCCGCTCAGGCCTTCAGCTTTAACCCGATGCTCCCTGGAGCGTTCGCGCGCGCCCAACGCGCTTGGCCATACCATCAGCGCCAAGTGCAACTTTGGCCCTCGGAATCCTATCTAGCTACACACCAGTGTGTAGCTACCGAACCGTCAAACGCAAGCCCACCCCCGTGCGGGTGGGGACTAAGGTAAGATTCTTGAATTGTTGTTAACGGAAATCGTAGTGCATTGCGGAGGCCATACCGTCCTCACGCCCTCTCCCCCCGCACCCCACCCCGCAACCCAAACACAACCCGCAACACCCACAACAACCGCGGCGTCAACCGCCCCAACACCCACTCATCCGCCGCTTGCCGCGCTCCCAACATATACGTCGGATAAGGATGAATCGTATCCGAAATATTCTGCATGCTCAGCCCATTCTTCATCGCCAGTGCATATTCCGCTATCATCTCGCCCGCATTCACACCCAGAATGCTCGCCCCTAAAATCTTGCCGCTCTTCTTCTCCGCGAACACCTTGATCAACCCCCGCCCGGCCCCATCGGTCACCGCCCGGTCGATCTTCGCGAAGGGAAAACGATACGTCTCAAACTTCGCTTCGCGTTTTTTCAACACGTCTTCCAACTCGCCCACACTCGCCAGTTCCGGATCGCAAAAGGTACACCACGGCACCCGCCCCGTGTCCAATTTCTTGGGAAACCACAGCAGAGCATTCATTACCGCCACTTTCGCCATCGCTTCGGCCATATGCGTAAACTGCAGCTTTCCCGTTACATCCCCGCAGGCATAAATATGCTTCGCCGTCGTTTGGCAGCGTTCGTTTATCGTCACGCCATACTCCGACACTTCCACCTTCGCCGCCTTCAATTGCAGCGCCGCGACATCCACTCGCCGCCCCTGGGCGAATAGGATCTGATCGCCTTCCAGTACCTTGCCGCTCGATAACGTAACTCGAATTCCCGGCTCCACCTTCTCAATCGTCGCTCCCAGCTCGAACGCAATGCCCTCCGCCCGCAGCGCGTCCTCCAGCAGATAACTCAGTTCCTGATCGTCTCGCGACAATACCCGATGACCGCGATTCACCACCACCACTTCCGATCCTAATCGCCGGAATGCTTGCGCCATCTCGATCCCGATCGGTCCCGCGCCCGCCACGATCAGCCGCCGCGGCAACTGCTCCAGGTCAAATATATTTTCATTCGTCAGATAAGAAATCTGCTCGATACCCTCAATCTTCGGCACCAGCGGATGCGATCCCGCCGCAATCACAAACCGTCTCGCCGTTACTCGATTCCCGTCGGACAGCGCCAGCGTGTGCGGATCCGTAAACTTCGCCCGCGCCCGTATCACTTCCACGCCCCGCCTCTGGTTTACCTCCGGCGAATCCGATTCTTCATAAATACGTTCTTGGATTTCGCGTATGTGCCGCACCAGACCGGCATAATCGATCCGTGGCTCGATTGCGCTCAGTCCATACCGGTCGGCTACACGCATTTCCTGCGCCAGTTTCGCCGCCCGTAGCAATGTCTTGCTCGGAACGCAGCCCGTCCATGTGCACTCCCCGCCCAGACGCTTCTCCTCTATCAGCGCAACTTTCGCCCCTAGAGCCGCGCCCACTCCCGCCGATACCAATCCCGCGGCGCCTCCGCCGATTACCGCTAAATCATAGTCCATGGTCACGTCCGCGCAGCTAAATTATCCTGCCGCAACTCAACAACATAACATCCATCGAACGTCGTGACCTATTCCCTCGTGTGTAGTTTCAATGGTTATGGCCACACCAGCACAGATAGCGGCGAATCGCCTCAACGCCCAAAAAAGCACCGGACCGCGCACCGAAAAGGGCAAGGCCGCAACCCGCTTCAACAGTCTGCAACATGGCTTGGCGGCGGAGTCGCTTGTACTCCCCCATGAGAATCCCGACGACTTTGAGATGCTCCGCTCCGAGCTCCTCGTTTCCAATCAACCGGCCAATCTGCAGGAGCGCATGATGGTCGATCAGCTCGCGCAATCGTACTGGCGTATGCTCCGCGCAACTTCGGCTGAAACTGGAATCTTAAATAACGGGATGCGCAGTCTCAAAACGAAAATGGCCCTGCCCACCATCCCCGTTGGTCGTGAAGATGAAGGCGTAGCCGTTTACCTTTGTGCCGAAGACGGCTGCAACCTCGATCGTTTTCTGCGCTATCACGCCAGCGTCGAACGCTCGTATCACCGTGCTATTGAAGCTCTACGCAAAACCCAGAACGATCGCTTCCGCCGCGACCGTTCTATTAAGATTGGCTCCGCTCCGCAAGCGGACGCGCATGCAAAGTCCGGCGGAGAAAAATTACAGGTTGCCACCGCTAATCGCAGCGAAGTTGCTTTCCCCAATCAAGCGCTCCACCAAAGTAGTGATCTCCTCAGTGGATTTCTTATGGAACTCCCCGCTCGCGGCTCCAGCAAACCCGGCATGAACACTGCGCACCCGCCCGTCCCGGCCCAGAAAGAACGTCGTGGGCCACGAATTTAGGTTCACCGCCTGCGGCAGCTTATCTCTTAACTCGCTCGGCTCACCAGGAACCAGCACTGTGTATCCTATTCCGTATTGCTTCACGAACGCTCGTAATCGCCCCAGGTCTTTCTGCTGTTCCTGCTCTTCAAACGACAGCGCGACAATCTCCAGCCCTTGGCTTCCATACTTCCGATATAGCTCTTCTAAAAACGGCGCCTCGTCGTGGCAATTCGGGCACCAACTCCCGGAAATCGCCACAATCACGATCTTGTTCCGAAATCGCCCATCGGCATCGGTAACCACGTCACCAGCCAGATTCCTGCCGCTGAAGTGGAACGGCTGCGCTGGATCTTTCACGCTCGTGAAGCGCGTCGGATCCGCTGGCTCAGGCAATCCTTTGGTCCGCGCCTCAGTCGACCGGATAGCCGTCAACGCAGTCTTTCCGTTCTGCAGCAGTTCCAGCGTTCCATCCGCCAGCCAGGTCACTTCCAGTAAGGATGGGCGCGCCCCGGAAAAATGGCTCAGCACAAACTTTCCGTCCCTATACGTCCCCGCCAACGTGCCAGTGTCGCCGTCCACACGCAAAATTGTGGCCGAGACTTCCGCGCCCGATTGCCGCACGATGAACCGCCATGCCGATTCGCCCTTCGGGCTCTTCGTAGGAATTTCCCACAGCCCTTCGATCGACGGTACTGCCTCGGCCCGCTCCGGCAACGGCGTGAATCGCTTGGCTTCAAAGGGATACGGTTTTGACTCCCGGCCGTACGTCCCTTCCAGCTTTCCATCGATTATTTTGACGTCCAGACGGCTCGCATAATGGTCATATCGCAACACAAGGTGGCCCGCTTCCAGACTCCCGCCGGTCGACCCCACGCGCTCTTCTCCGTTGAAAAAGAAGCCGTTAACGGTCGCTCCGTCCTCCGCGATCTCGTACCGGAAAGGGATTCGCACCCCGTTCACCGTCACCGCCGCATCCCACAAGCCGGAAACGGATTGGCCCGCCAGCAGTGGGGCAAAAGCTATGAAGACAGACAAAAGATGACGCATACCACTTCGATACGCCAAGCGTCCAAACGATTCATCTGTTTGCAGATAGAGATTAGGCGCTTACAAGCCCATCACGTACGAAGTGAGCCGTTCCAGGTCCTTGGGGCCCAACTTATAGGCGGGCATGATCGACTGCGGCGACATCTTCTGCGGGTCTACAAAATGCTGTTCCACCCACTCCCGCGTGCGATGGCCGGCTATTCCCTGCAGCGCCGGACCCACCTTCGTGCCCACCCCGTTCACCTGATGGCACACCCCGCAGTTATTGGTTTCATACACCATCGCACCCTCAACCGCGAACTGCGGCGCGCTGCGCAAAGCATCCGTACTCGCCGCATTCAACTTCAGCAGAAACGCCGCCAGCGTATTCAACTGCCTTCCGTTCAGAGCCACTGGGGGCATCATCGTACCCGGTACGATGCTCGCCGGATTCTTGAAGAATTGAATCAGCTGGGCAGCGTTCTTCTTCGTCGGAGTCTTCGTCAGATCGGGCCCGATCCCCTTCTTCGCCGGGTCAATGGCGTGGCAGCCGGAACAATTCTCACGCCGGAAATAGCCTATGCCCGCTAACTCCGGCGCCGACAATTGCTGCCAGCTTTCCACCGGCTTATCAGAGACCTCGGCCATATCGATCTCCAGTTGCTTCGGTGTCGTCGCGATCGCCGCCGCCGTTAAGCCGCCCCATCCCACCAGCACCAACAGCACAACCCCGATCGCCGTCGTCCGTTGTGTCACTCGAATCACCTTGCCCCGATCGATAAACGGAATCAGAAAAAGCGCCAAAATGGCCAGCGTCGGCAGGATGATGCTGCCCACAATTTCCAGCGGCCCTTCAAAGAACTTCAAGCTCTGAAAGAGAAATAGAAAATACCATTCGGGACGCGGAATGTAACTCGTATCCGTCGGATCCGCCAGCTTGCCCAGCGGAACCTTCACCGCTACCGCCAGCGTAAACAAGATGATAAACGCAATGAAAATGCCTACCGTATCTTTGAACACCTGCTGCGGGAAAAACTTCCGCGGAGGGTCGATCTCGGCCGGCGCCGGCGCAACCCCATGCTTTCGTACCAGGTAAATATGGATCACAATCAGCAGCATTGTCAAAGGAGGAAGCAGCAGCACATGTGTTGCATAGAATCGCGCGAACGTCACTACCCCGATACCGCCCGATCCTCCCAGCAAGCGGATCAGATACGGCCCCGCTATCGGCGCTTGTCCGGCGATCTGGGTCGTCACCACCGTGCCCCAATAAGCCCGGTTGTCCCACGGAAGCAAATATCCGGTCAACCCGTAAGCCATCGTGATCAGCAGCAGAACCACGCCCACCATCCACGTCGCTTCCCGCGGCTTCTTATAACTACCCCAAATGAAAACCTGCAACATGTGCAGCACCACGATCACGATCATCATGCTCGCGCCCCAGTGATGCAGTCCGCGCATCAACCGCCCCGCCGTCAGTTCCGTGACGATGTAGCGCAGACTGTTGTAAGCTTCCCCCGGAGTCGGGGCGTAGTTGAACGCCAGCAGAATACCCGTGAAAAACTGCGTGAAAAAAGAGAAAACCGCGATGCTGCCCAGCACCTGATGCCAGCCGCTCGAAGCCGGAATCTCCTCGTAGAGAAAATTCTTGATCGCACTCTCCAGCCCCGTGCGATGCTCCAGCCAATCCACCACGCCCCGCGGAATCTTATGCATATCAGGCTCGCTGGATCGGACCGATCAGCAGTTTCTCGCCTTCCAGTTTCACCGCGTAACGATCGAGTGCCCGCGGCGCAGGTCCACTCAAAACCTTGCCCTCGATATCGAAGGTGGAGGTATGACACGGGCAAAGAAAATTCTTGTTCGCATCGTCCCAGTGATAGGCGCAACCAAGATGCGTGCACTGCGGCGCGAACGCCACCGCCTGATTATCGGCGGCCTTCACAACCCATGCCGTTGCCTTTTCGCTTGTTACCTTCCACCCATCCGTCCGGATGCGCTGAAACACCACTTCTTCCGGCGTCTTCTCATGCAGCTTTCCTAAGTCGGCCGCCTCCACCCACTCGCCTTGCTTCTTCACCTTCGGTGGAAACAGCAAATACAGCGCCGCCGGAATCGAGAACGCCGCTCCAATAACCGCCGATAGCCCGTAGATGAATGCAAGGTGAAACGCCCGCCTGTCAGGTTTCAACTCATTCATTGGCATTATTATAATTTACTGCAAGACCCGCAGCGGATTCGCCGTGGCCAGCGGAATTCTCTTCTTTCGCCGCGCTTGTCCAATCGCCACCGATGCTTTAAAGATCAGGCCCACCGGTATTAAGCCTCCGATTCGATGCGCCGCCACCGCCGCCAAGCCCATCGACGCAATGCACCCGCACGACGCGCAGTCCGGAGTTCCACCGAATTGGCACGGACCGATCTCCGTCGTCAGGTCCGCCGATATAGTTTTCGTTGTCAGCGCGAACACACATTCTTCCGGACTCCGCGGCGGCGTCTCGAACTGCCGTATCATTCCTTCCGGCATGTCGAGTTTTGCATACTGCTTTCGCAACGCGGAAAGCTGCGTGATCGCCGCCGCCCGCTCCCCGGCATTCAACATCTCCGGCAAATCGTCTCCAACTTGCGGAGTGAACAGACTGAACCAGATCTTCCGCACCTCCTGCCGTGGACTCCAGAAATCGAGGAACTCTTTCAGATAGTCCGGCCGCTTCATCATCTGCGCCGTAATCGTGCAATGAATCGTAATCTTCTGTCCATCGATGTTCTTTAGGATTCGTTCGTACGTCGCGGGCTTGCGCCGGATGTCATGTTCAGGTTGCAGCCCGTCAATTGAAACCACCACCGCAAGATTCTTCGAATCCGCCCATCCCGCCGGTAAGGGACGAAATGCGCTGGTGACAATCTGCACATGAATTCCTCGCTGCAACAACAGCGGCACCATCGTCTCCAACTCGCGATAGCGCACCAGCGGATCGCCGCCGACAATCGAAAGGTGCAGCGGCCGCAGCCGGTCCACCACTTCCAACACCCCATCGATCAGGGCTTGCCCTTTGCGGTCGTTCAACTCACGCAAAGTCACGCCACCGCCTAAATGACCGTCGTCATACGCATAACAACCGGGGCAACGCAAGGGGCACTCGCGCGTAATTTCAATCGACAGCGAAGGATGCTGCCCGCCAAGAATCTTCTTCCAGGCCTGTAAAACTTCAGAAGTTCGCACTACTATTCTCCCGACGAAAACTAGTCGCCGCACGGGTACAAGGCCGCGCGGTCTCAGGCAATATAAAAGCTAAAATGCCGTCGGGGGAGGGGAGGTGTCGCTGCAGTGCAGTAAGCGCGCTTCCTGTTGCGCTACAGCTAAAAGAGGATCGGTCGCTCCGAGACTCTCGACCGATGCGGCAACAGGTGCCACGACTTCCACAGGACTTGCTGGAAGCGTCTTGACTTCGAGATTGTAGCTGCTCGCCGAAGATGCCTTTGCCGGCGGATCGGGAGTGTTGTCCAAAACCGCGACAACCACGAAAAGGCACAGGATCCAGATTGAGCGGCGAATGCCCTTCAGCAATTTCGATTTCAAATTCGATGGTACCAGACGCTTTCGAATAGAGCGCCAATGCTGCGATACTAGGGTCGTGCTAAGGATGATCGCAGCCCGCCGGCCCTGTTTGTACTGCCTGCTTTGCGCGTTCCTCCTTGTCGCGTCCCTGGACACCATCCCCGATCCTCCGGCGATCGGTCCTCACGGTGTGGATGCCAAGGCGTTCGCTCTCGATAGCCACGCGGCCTCCATCGTCGATCGTCAGGCTGAGCCGCACGGAGCGCGGCCCATTCTTATTCCGCTCGTCGATCCGGGTCGCCTCATCCGCCCCCACTTCACGTTGCTGCCCGAAGTCTTGTTATCGCGCGCCTCCGATTCTTCTCCGCCCCGCCGCCCGGCGTAAAACACTTACGGCGAGGGTTAGGTATAAGGAGAGTCGATGCAATGCACGCTACAGCACTAGCAACAAATTCATCCTTCGATGAACTGAATTCTCTTCGAGATTTTTCTTCCAGAATTGGCCGCGATCCGCTCTTGGCGCAAGCAAGTTGTGGCAACACATCCTGCAAGCTGGATGGTACGTTGTGGATTAAGGCGTCCGGCAAATGGCTGAGAGACGCAGATGACACCGACATTTTCGTGCCCGTTGATCTGGTGCCGCTGCGAAACCAATGGAAGCGCGATCCGCAACGCGCGGTACTTCCCAGCCGCGCTTCTATTGAGACGTTCATGCATGCCGTATTGCCGCAGCGCGTGGTGGCCCACGTTCATGCCATCAATGCCATTGCCTGGGCTGTTCGCAAAGATGGTGCATCGCAACTAACCGCCCGCCTCGATGGATTGCGCTGGGCATGGATTCCCTACGTCGCATCGGGCTTGCCCCTGGCCATAGCGATCGAACGCGCAATAGCGATTGAGCCCGATGCCAACGTATTCATCCTTGCCAATCACGGTTTGGTGATTTGTGGAAACGATTCGGAATCTACAGCGGACCTTCTCGCCGATGTCGAGAGGCGTCTCAAGGTTCCAGAGCGAATCGCTCCCGATGCGAAATTGTCACTCCTCCGGCAGCTCTCGCGTATCTCGCGCTGGCGGATGCCCGCTGACGACAGTCTTCACGCGCTTGGAACCGATGCCATCTCACGGCGCATTCTGAAGCAAGGAGTTCTGTATCCATGCCAGGCGATCTTTCTGGGCGACTCGGCGCCGCTGATGCCCTGTTGGATTCCATTCTCCGAGGCCCGCAATCTGGAGCGCCGTCCCTATCTGATCGTGGAGGGCAGTGGCGTCCTGGTCGATCAGGACGTCACCCGCGCGGAGCTGGCCACCCTGATAGGTTTGCGTGACGTGGTTCAAAGAATCGACATTGCGGCGCCGGTTCAATACCTGGATGGCGATGATTTACACGAAGTCCTCAGCGGCGAAGGCCTGCGCTACCGTGCTTCCGCCGAAAATAATGCGCTTATGTCCTGACGTATTTATTGAAGAAATCCAACGTCCTCTGCCAGGCCAAAGTAGCGGCGGCTTCGTCATAGCGCGGCGTCGTGTCGTTGTGAAAGCCATGGTTCACGCCATCGTAAATATATGCAGTGTAGTTGATATGGTTGGCCTTGAGCGCTTCCTCATAGGCCGGCCATCCGCCGTTCACACGCGTATCCAGCCCCGCATACTGCAGCAATAGCGGGGCTTTGATCTTCGGCACCTCCGCGGCTGGGGGTTGTCCACCGTAGAATGGAACCGCAGCCGAAAGCTCGTCGCCCATTCGAACCGCGAGGGCATTGGAAATCCCTCCGCCAAAGCAGAAACCGACCACGCCGATTTTGCCCGTGCAGTCCGGGCGGCCTTTCAGCCAATGTGCCGCCGCGATAAAGTCTTCGGTCATTTTCGACTTATCTACTTTACCGAAGAGTTGGCCGCCCTTCTCGTCGTCTCCCGGATAGCCGCCAACGCTAGTCAGACCATCGGGCGCGAAAGCCATGAAATTCGCCGTGCCTAAACGCCGCGCTACATCCTCGATGTAAGGATTGAGGCCGCGATTCTCATGGACGACAAGAATACCGGGAAGCTTTCCGCTGGCCTTCGCGGGACGAACGAAATAGCCTTTAATATTACCGTTGCCCGCCGGCGACGGAACCGTTACGTACTCGGTCTTGATACGGCCGTCGTCCTTCGGCACCTGCTCCGCAAATGCATAGTTGGGACGTAAACTCTCGAAGATGGCGGTGGCCGTTAATCCACCGACGGCAAACTTCTTGGCGCCTCCCAGAAAGTCCCGGCGTCCGATATCGCCGTGAACGTAGCGGTCCAGAAGTTGTAATAATTCCGGCGGGAAATCAGAAGCTTTCTTGCGTTCCATACAGAGGATGTTAGCAGCCCTAACCCTTCCAGCCGGTGATCTTGTTCTTTTGCGGGCTGTAGACCGCGCCTTCTTCGAAAGGAGCTTTCTCATCGTTTGAAAGCCCGCCCCGTTCGATCCTGATTATCTGGTCCGCGTCCTTCGGCTGATCGCCCGGGATCCCGGCTTTCTTCTTCCCGGTAAAGAACTCAAAGTCCTCGTCCCCAGTGCCTTTATCCGATCCGGGATTTGCGTCGCTCTTCACAGACTCGCTATGCTTCCTGATCAACGCATCGATATCCGGTGTGTCGCTCTGCGGCGGTAACGTCGTCCGCATCGAGTCGGAAGCGGTCTTTGCGGCCGGAACGATGATGCGGTATCCGGCCTTTTTTTCATCAAGGGCTTGTTGCGCGGCGTTCACGAAATCTTGATCCACAGGCACCTCACCTTTAATTGTACGCCTCACCAGCCTAGACCCAAGCACGTATACTGACGCAAAATTTTGAACTCAATCGCTTCCGGCTCGGGGTCGGTTTGACCATGTGGCATTGCCAGAGCATACTCGCGCTTGGCTTGCCAAAGAGCCAACGCAGGCGCCGCCCCCTTTGCAATCGCGCTCCAGAATGCCTTATGCATCGCGCCACCGAAGTACAGGTTCACCTGGTCTTCGGGTGAGTAGTGTTCGCCCGTGCACCCGATGAAAGAATTCACACCATTCAGCAGGAACTTGAGCGCGATGGATTGATCCGGCGAGCGATTCGCCGGCTGATGGGCCGCGACCACTTCGGACGCGATTTGATCCACGATGAGAGCACCCCAGCAACAGCCGGTGAACACCAGCGATCCGGCGGGCGAGGTGACGTTAGGAAGACCCATCGCCTCCCGGTTGCCCGGATTGTTCTCGCCCCAATAACGTGTTCCATCGGAATCGCTACCGTGCAGCATTAGGTAAAGCAGGTCCGCACGAAGCGCGCCTTCCTCAACTGTATGGGTGACGACGGGGTGCGACTGCAGCATCGTTCCCTTGCCAGTTATTTGACGGAACACGCGGTCGGCGAACGGACGGGCGCTGTTTCGAAATCCCACGCGCGTGGCCGGCTCCTTTACTTCGGCCGCCTGAATCGCTTTCAGAAGAAGCGGTGCGAAGTGCCCGTCGGGTATGCGGCTAACAGGGAGTTCGGGGATGCCGTCGTCATCGAAATCCCCATAAACGTCGTCGCTCCAGACTATAAAATTGTCCGCGTCTTGCGATGAACTACCGATAATCGACCTCAGCCGGCTCGGTAAACAGTTCACGCGTTGCGAAGGCACCACGTCGTATCCACCGACCAGCACCACTCCCGCGTACTGCTGTAACGTAAGCTCGCGCCGTACTTGATTAACGGCGGGAAGTGGATCTATCCAGTTGGCGGCAACATCGTCAATCAGCGTTTGCCCGCTGCGGCGGATGGCCTCGAGGACACGTGTGGCCTCCGTTTCGCCGACATTTCGTTGCAGCGCGGCCCGATTGGTGACAAATAGTAGCTTCGGTAATTGCCGGCCCCCGGCGAGCTCAATCGCGCTCGCGGGGGCCCTATCAAAAGGGGGTTTATCTTTAGCCGAGTCGCCAGCCGAGCCGCCGGCAATTTCTATAGTGATCGAAACCTTGCCAACGTCCGCGGGAAATTCGGCAGTCAACCGCACTGTGCCAGCCACACGATTCACCTGCAAATTACTCAGACCGGGAGCCGGCTCGGGGGGTGTTTCAGTCTTGGCGGAAACCGGCGCTACCGCTGCGATCGCTGGCTGCGCGGGTTGCAGGTCGGTACCGTTTTGCTTAGGATCGTCCGTCGGCGGAGTGGCTACCGTAATTCGAGGAGCCGCCGCGCCGGTGAAGATAAAGCGCGACTGCCCATTGCGGTCTGTACGCGCCCAATGGGTACGCGGTTGGCTCTGCAGCAATTGAAGTGTAAGCGGATCGGGATGGGCTTGGTCCGTAGTCGACCCGCCGCAAATTCCAAAAACATGGCATCCGGTATCTTCAAGAATCTCGGCCGAGAATCCATTTTTACTACCGTGATGGGCCAGCTTCACGAAACTATAAGGCGCAGTATCCTTTATGCTAGCCTTCAAACGCTCGACGCCATCGATCACCTTTGTCGACGATACCCCAGGAGCTGAAAGCTGCATGTCACCGGTGAATAGCAGCGTTTTCCCGCGGAATTTAAACGAGGTGATCATGCTTTGGCAGTTAATGAAAGCACCTTGACTATTTAGAAAAGAGGCATCGGAAGCAGCCGCCGCGGCTGTGATGCGCATGTAAGTCTGAATCACGTCTTGGTCGGACTGCAGATCCTGGCGTTCAGCCATATCTCCGAATTCGGTCGACCTGCCTCGAATCCCAACCGCGCAAGCCGTCAAATGATCTTCATCGGGACCTAGTATTGTAAGACCGATATCGTCAAAGTTTTTCAGAAGCTCCGCCAGTCCGTCGCTACCTGGTCCGATATAGCGAACCACGGTCACCGCGGTATCGGCGGTAAGTTCATCGAGCATCCCGTTGTACGCCGGCTCCAGAGCAGCGGCGGCGTCGACGAAATCCTGCAAGTGTGCCGCCGGTTCATCCGGAGTGTGAATTTCCTCGCGCAACGCGGCGCTCAATCGTTTGGCCGGCGCTTGGGTGGCCGGCAGAGAATCCCCCGGCTGCGTGAAGCCCCGTCCCCAGCCGAGTTTAGGGTCGGCTACCAGGGCAAACGTGGGTCTGAGTCCGTTCGTCACCAAGCTCGGAAGACAGCCGATGTGATCCGAATGAGCATGCGTGACGATGAGAAGATCGACCCGCAGTTGGCTTTCATCCTGATTCAGAACCTCGGCGATCTGCGATTGCAGGGAAGGGTGACCTTGAGCCGCCCGGTCGTTCCCTGGATGCCCACCGTCGATGAGCACCGTTTTGTCCCCAAAGCGACACAACAGGGCATCACCATACTTCTGTGGACCGACATCGAAAAGATGTACAAAGAAATCGGGCGCGACGTCCGCGATACGGGTATCCATAGATGTACTCCCTCTGAACATTTTTAAGTGTATTTCGAAAATAAGGAAATACAAGTAACATTTTGGTTAAATAACAGGAGGAATAATTACGGGTATCTATCTCTTCGTGCGGTTCTCTTCCTGTTTGAGAAAAGCCATCATCAGCTTCTCGTCGATCCAGGAAAACGCGGCTTCCATTCCATCGCAAATGAAGACGACTCCGATTTCAGCTTCCACTCGACTCGGTTCGCCGAAGATTGCCAGGAACTGATTGGAGGTCATCCGGGCACATTTCTGGCCGTCGATTCGGCCATCTTGTTCCAGGATTTTGAGGCGGGCGTACAGACTTAAGACGGCATCCCCGATCCAGGCATCTTGCAGAATTTGCGGCGAGAGTTTAGGCAAGTGTCAATCTTGCCATACATCTAACGAAAAAGAGGAAGGACGACGGGTGCGCATCGTCCTTCCTGAAAGCGTCGGCAGCCAGAGGAGCGGCCGACAAGACCATAAAGAAATTTTAGGACGCGGCGGCCAAGGCCAGAAGCTGGCGGCCGGCGGCGAATGACGGGCGCTTATCCAGACGCTTACCAACACTCCGTCGCGCGCGAAGCAGACGGATTCGCACAGCAGTTTCGGTCCAGCCGTGTTCCTGGGCGATTTCCTGTACTTTGTAGCCTTCCAAATAGTGCCGCTGCAGCACGAGGCGATCGTTCTTCTTGCAAGTTTTGAGAATTCGCCGGACATCGATCCCGGCCAAGTTCACGCGCGGTGGAGTGGAGAGCTCTGGTAATTGTTGTTGCAAAGGCTCGCGGCGAATATAGCTGCGGTGGATGTTTAGCGCGATGCTGTTCATCCACGTCAGAACCATATTCGAGTCGCGGAGCTGCGCCAAACGTTCCCAACCTTTTGTCCAGGCGGCTTGCGCCGTTTCCTGCGCGGCGTCATAAGAGAGCCCGCGCGAAACCAGAAATCTAACCGTTAGGTTGAAGCCCTTTTGATATGCCGCGCCGTATTCTTCTCTTGTCATTGGAGGGATTTCCTTTCTGTGTGAATTTAACCGTGAGTCGGATCCCAGGAGGCTTAGAGGTACCCAAAAAGCAACATGAGGACAAGCACTAATAAAATGATCCCGGTAAGCCCGCTAGGGTAGTAGCCCCAGCTTCGGCTGTGTGGCCACGAGGGTAAGGCACCAAGAAGTAACAATACGAGCACGACCAGGATGACGGTGACAATCATGCTTCTCTCCTTCTCAGTGACCGACATCGTCACTGAAAGAAGCGGATGCAAGTGCGGGACCATACCGGTAAACGATTGAAATATAAGAGATTGGTAGTACGAAAAAGGTACTGGTGCAGGAACTTTTGCTAGTCGAGGAAAAAATTTCCTTAATATTTCACGAAAGCGGCGATTACATCGCTAATCGTTTGCCGCCGGCGTGATTGAGGGGGGCGTCTTCGAATTTGACTGCTGGATTGTAAAACAGGATGCGGCCGCAGCTCTCGCAAAACATCAGCTGATCACCTTTACGAAGTTCCTGATAGAACTGCGGACGTAAAACGATGAAGCACGCCGTGCAGCGGCCATCGGAAGCTTCGGCGATGGCGGTTCCGTGCTTTTTGCGAATGCGTTCATAGGCCGTGTACATCGGGGGAGCGATTTGCACAACGGCATCTTTCCGCTCGGCGCGCAAGGCTTCGACTTGTGTCTTGTCATTGGCGGTGCGTTCCACAGCCCTTTTCTTTTCGGCATCGACATGCTGCTTCTCTTCTTTGAGGGCGGCTTCGGCCTTCTTGACATTGGCGTCGAGAAGTTCCGATTCGCTCATCAAATCGAGGATGCGATCTTCGAATTTACGAATTTCGCGGGAACAGAAATTGATCTCGTTCTGGAAAGCGGAATATTGCTCGTTTGTTTTCGCGCCGGCCATTTGACCCCGGAGTTTAGATATCTTTTCCTCCTGAACCTTGCTGTCGGTTTCCAGACTCTTGCGGTCTTTCTGGTTGGCGGCAAGCGCGGCGCGATCTGCTTCCAGGCGGCGTTGATGTGTTTCGAGAGTCTTTTCGATGCTGGCGACGTGCTTTGGAAGTGTAGCGATTTCTTTCTCTAGTTCGGTGATTCGAAGATCGAGACCCTGCACTTTGCTAACCAGTTGAAGGTCTGGGCTCATTGTTATTTTTAGTCTAGCAGTAGTGACGTGACACCGGGAGATTCCCGGGTATGCTGGAGTAGAGAATCCGTATGTTTGAACAAGCGAACCCCCTTCTGAAAATTGAGTTCCAGATCCCGTTTGACCGTATACAAGCGCAACATGTGGAGCCCGCGATTGAGCAATTATTAGCCGGAGCGGAAGAGCGAGTGCGGTCTCTGAGCGCCGCCGCTGGACCGCGAACATTCGCCAATACAATGGAGGCGCTGGATGTTCTGACGGAACCTTTGGATTATGCCATGGGCGCGGTGCGGCATCTGGAATCTGTTGCCACAACACCGGAGTTGCGCGCCGCGTATAACGCCGTCCAGCCGGCGGTGAGTTTGTTCTATGCAAGCCTTCCGCTGAACGAAGGATTGTGGAAGGCGATTCAGGCTTATGCCGCGACGGAGGAAGCCAAGACGTTGACGGGCGCACGGGCGCGATTTCTTAAGAAGACGATCGACGACTTCCGCCGGCATGGCGCGGAACTATCCGCGGCGGACAAAACCCGGATGCAGGAACTGGATGTGGAACTAGCGAAGGCGACCACAAAGTTCGCCGAGAATGTTCTGGACGCAACCAACGAATTTGAATTGATTCTGACAGACGAGCCGAAGCTGTCGGGTTTGCCGCCGTCGGCGGTGGGCGCGGCCAGGGCCAGTGCGGAATCAAAGGGGAAGGCGGGATGGCGATTTACACTACAGGCTCCGAGCTACGTCGCCTTGATGACCTATCTGGACGACGCCTCCATTCGCCGGCAGGTTTATGAAGCACATAGCACGCGGGCAACGTCAGGAGCGTTCGACAATCGCCCACTGCTGAAACAGATTATCGAATTACGGCGGGAGAAAGCGAAGCTGCTGGGATTTCAGAACTTCGCCGACCTCGTGTTGTATGACCGTATGGCCCACACCGGCGCGCAGGCCCACGATTTTCTATTGAACATTCAGACGCGCACGGAAAATCAGTTTGCCCGGGAGAACAAAGACCTGGCGAAGTTTGCGGAATTAGACTCCTTGCATCCATGGGACCTGGGCTATTACGCGGAAAAGCAGCGTCAAGAGTTGTACGATTTCGACGAAGAAATTTTGCGGCCCTACTTTCCGTTGGAATCCGTGGTGAAAGGGATGTTCGAGATCTTCGGCAAAGTCTTCGGAATTAAGGTGACGGAGAAGACGGGTCTGCCGGTGTGGGATCCGGGAACGCACTATTATCAGATTCACGATGTCGCCGACGATGCGTATCTAGGCGCATTCTATGCCGACTTCTTTCCCCGCGAAAATAAGCGCGGCGGGGCCTGGATGGACTCGCTAGTCACCGGCAATCCGCCGGCAGGGCGGCCTCATTTGGGACTGATCTGCGGAAACCTGACGCCACCGGTCGGCGATAAGCCGGCGCTATTGACGCATCGGGATGTGGAGACGATTTTCCATGAGTTCGGACATTTACTACATCACTGTTTGAGCCGCGCGGAGATCCGCAGCCAAGCGGGTACGAATGTGGCCTGGGATTTTGTGGAACTGCCGTCGCAGATTATGGAGAACTGGTGCTGGGAGCGAGGGTCACTGGATACGTTCGCCCGGCATTACGAGACAGGCGAGCCGATTCCCGAGGATCTGTTCCAGAAAATGAAGCGGGCGCGCACGTTCCGCGGGGCGAATGTACAGATGCGGCAAGTGGGATTGGGTGTGGTGGATTTAGCATTGCACCGCGAATATTCACCCGAAAATGACGGCGATGTAGTGAGTTATTCGCGTCGCATAGCGCAACCTTATTCACCGGCGCCGTTGCCGGAAGCCTACGCCATGATCGCCGGCTTCACGCACTTGTTTTCAGGTCCGGTGGGTTACGCGGCCGGATACTATTCCTACAAGTGGGCGGAGGTTTTGGAGGCCGACGCGTTCTCCCGCTTCAAGAAAGAAGGCGTATTCAATGAAGCGGTGGGGCGGGAGTTCCGCGATCGCATTTTGTCGAAAGGCGACAGTGAAGATCCGGCGGCGTTATATCGTAGCTTTATGGGACGCGATCCAGACCCGAACGCCCTGCTGGTTCGCGCCGGCCTGGTGAATGAAGAGACGGCTTAAGTCTCGAAATGTCCGAAAACTGCCAGCGATAATACTATAATTCCAAGAACAACTCGGTAATAGATAAAAAACTGCAAGCCAAACCGCCGCAGGAATTGCAGGAATAGCGCGATGGCGATGCAGCCGGTTATTCCGCTGATCACGATTCCGACGATGAAGGGAGTACGCATGTCGAGCGGGATGCCGCCATGTTTCATCAGGTCATATAAGCCTTTGGCGGCAGCCGCGGCAATGGCGGGGGTGGATAGCAGGAAGGAAAAGCGGGCCGCGGTCTGCCGGTCGAGTCCGCGAAAATAGCCGGCGGCGATCGTGATTCCACTGCGCGACGTTCCAGGGATGACAGCCAGAGCTTGGGCGATGCCAATGACGCCGGCGTCGTAGGGCGAGATGCGGCTGATGTCTTTCGTGGGGCGGGCGGAGCGTTCGGCATACCACAGAACTCCGGCGATGACGATGAGCATGGTGCCGATTACATAGGGGGTTCGCCATGCTCCCTCGGCTTGCTTATTGAATAAGAGGCCTACAATGCCAATCGGGATCGAGGCGGCGGCAAGCAGCCAGAGGAGTTGCGGATTGCGGCGCAATTCTTCGTCATGTCCGATGGGGAGGCCGAATGCCTGGCCGACGATCTGGATCCAATCGCGAAAGAAGTACAGCAATACGGCGGCCAGGGTTCCCGCGTGGAGGGCGATGTCAAAGGTAAGGCCGGGATCTTTCCAACCGAACAGCCAGGGAATCAGTGTCAGATGCGCGGTACTGCTGACGGGCAGGAATTCGGTGAATCCTTGAACTATTGCGAGCACGATTACTTGATAGAGGGGCATTAATTCTTAGAATTTTCGGACGGGCTTTTTCAAGACGATCAAGCTGCCGAGGAAAGCTCCGATAGCGCCCACGACAAGCCACACCGCACCTTGAAATTGATCGGGACCGCTGAAGCCGTAACTTCCAAGGAACAATCCACGCACCATAAGGATAACGACGGTAAGCGCCCAGAGCGGGAACAGAAAGCGGAACCAACCCGTCATTGCAAGAAGGGTTGCGAGGATGCCAAGCAGGCTTAAACCGAGCAGCCAACGATTGAGTATTGCGCCCTGCCAGGGGAACATCGGCAGGTAGAGGTTCGTGGCTCCGCTTGCAATCGCAATGAAGGAAATCGCCAGGAAAAACAGGGCCAGAGCCAACTCGTAGAGGTAGCTGTAGATGCGTAAAATGAAAGCGATCGCGTTCAACTTCGAAGTCCTCTCTCTCTGAGACGAAAGCCAATTGTAGCGTAGGATTTTAGGGTGCTGCCATTGGGACGCGACAATTATTGCGGGCAGCGTTGCGAACCGGAAAATATTGCCGGGGTCGGAACGTATTTGTATCGAGTTGCGGCTGGCATGAAACTTGCTTAATCGTCAGCCTAGGAGAATGGCATCGATGGCAAATTTTCTAATTGGACTGAGTTGTGGAATGGTGGCGGGCGTCCTATTCGCGCCGCAATCCGGACAGGCATGCCGCAATTTGATTCGCCGTCAAGGCAGGGAACTGACCGATTCCGCTCTGGATATCGTGGACCGGGGCAAGGGCATGCTGAACCCCAATTCGGCTTACGTTATCGACGCTTACCGCCGCGTCGCTTAGTTGATTTTGGATGCGGGGTAGGTTCTTGCGGACCTGCCTCCCGATCCTGGATCGTCTCGCCCGAAAGCTTACTCTGGATACGATCGTGAATCCAGTGTCCATCCCACCATTCCACCGGGTTGATCTGCACGCCATCCAGTTGCATCGAAAAGTGTAAGTGGTCGCCGCCGGCAAGACCGGTCGACCCGCTTAGACCCATCGTTTGGCCCTTCGTTACGCTTTCGCCGGGTTTCACATCGATTCTACTTAAGTGCCCATAGATCGATTGCAGCCCATAGCCATGATCCACCACGATGCAATTTCCGTAGATGCCCAGATTCTCAGCGAAGACAATCTTGCCATCATTCGCGGCGGGGACCGGGGCGTTTTTGACGGACGACAGATCAAAGCCTAAGTGGACCTGTTCGTCGACTTTCTTGCCGCGATATACATAGCTGCGAACGTCGGCGAATTGAGATTCCACCTTGGTGTTCATCATCTGCTGAAAGGTCGTAGTCCAGAGGAAACGATCGGCGCTCTTGAGGCGAAGATCGGCGAGCGCCTGGTTGTTCTGGCGGCGCATCTCACCATTCAACTTAAGGAATCGCGTGATTAGATCACCGGTGGCCGAGCCGTCGATTTGGGTGTCTACCTTTTCGAGAAATGCATCGTTGATATCCAGGTCGCGCTTGCGGAATTTCTTGGGGAAAAGCTTGAACCAGTATTTCGCGGTGACCTCGGAGCCAGCCGGATTGCGAACGTAAACTACCGGAATTGTTTCTGGTGACAGATCCCAGGGGAAGGCGAAAAGCGCGAATCGTTCCGTCTTGCTGCCGGGTTTGGGAAAACTCCGGAAGGTGTATTTGCCGACGCGAACGCCGGCTTCGGTCCAATAGCCGGAGGGAGTGAAAAGCACCAACTCCGAGCCGCCCTGGTTGATGTAGTGCTGCAAGGAGTCGGCCAGAACGGAAGGCGGACGGGTGATGACGTCGATATCGGCGGCAATTTCATCGACGGTGCCTCGAAGATCGTTCGATTGCGTTTGCACGATCAGCCGCGCCTTCCCATCTTTGATCGCGGGGGCTTTCTCTTTGCCGGCGGTGAATGCGAAATCCGCGGGTGGAAGATGTTTGCGCCAAAAAAATAGGCGACTGGGCGCGGTTAGCGTTTCCTGCACGGCATTTCGTGTACCGTTTTGCTCAATGAAGGCCGTGACCCGCCGTACACCATGCGGATTCGTGAGCTTGACGTGAACCGGAGTGACCATGCCAACCGCCGCCGGAGCGGGGTCAAAAGCGAGCGTCGTATGACCTGAGATTAGAAGAAGGACGGCGAGCGGAAGCAGGAGTAAGACCGCCAGGATTAACACAGCAATTACAGGTTTCGACATCGAATAATGCCGATGGTAACAGACGGTGATGCAGAACAGGCTGCTGGAGTTTTGATAGACTGAGAGAGTTGCGGTGAGGTGGCAGAGTGGTCGAATGCGGCGGTCTCGAAAACCGTTGAACCTTTACGGGTTCCGTGAGTTCGAATCTCACCCTCACCGCCATTTAATTTGCGTGATCGACGCTGATCTCCCTTGATTTTCTCTACTGAACTGAGACGCCCCGTGTAAAGTCTTCCTTCATTCGATTACCCGCTAGAGCATTTTCCGCACCTGTTCCCGGAAGCGGCTGTAGATCCAGGAGACGCTGAGGAGCATCAGGCCGAGGACTATGAACGACAGGATGCGATAGGGCGTTTCGAGATTGCGCAGGTCGTAGAGGAATAGCTTCAGGGTACAGATCAGGAGTAGCGTCAGGCCCTGTATGCGGAAGATGCGATCGCGTAGGGGGAAGCCGGCGATCAGTAGGGCCAGGCCTTCGATGCCCCAGGCTACGGTGAGCATTCCGCCGCTGATCCAGTTGAATAAGACGGCCGCTAGAACGGCGCTGGCGGCAATGCCGAGTGAGGCGCGGACTTCTGGCTGGTCACGGCGGACTATGAATCGGGAGGCATAGAAGATGCCGACGACCGAAAGCGAAATCAGCGGTCGGGCAGGCGATAGATCGAGAAACAGAGTGGGAAGCAGGGTGAGCGCGGCAACGAGATAGCTTTGCAGCCGGATATCGCGATCGTTGCGATAGACGCCGTAGATCAGCATTGCGAGGAAAGCCGCCGCCCCATAGAGAGCGATGTTTTCCGGCGCGGCCTGCGTCGCTATGAGGCCCAGCAGCGGCCCTAGCGCGCTCCAGGAAAGCAATGCCGCTAAGTGCGGAACGTTAGCCGAACGATAGCGGAACACCAGCCAATAGAGTGCCGCGATAAATGTTGGCACCGTTAACAGCGGCAGGGAAACATCTAAGAAGCGGGTGCTGCCGTTGATATCGATCAGCAACACGCGGCTATAAGCGAGCGCGATTTCGCCAAGCGCAAGCATGGGAAGTACAGGCAAGAACCGCGGCGACGATGGCAGCGGCGACGGTGCTGCTGCCGGTACTGGACGATTACAAACACTATTACATCGGTGATGCCGAAGTGGACAAGCTGGAGCGCTTGCGGAAATTTCGCGATGCGTATCGTCAATATTGTTGGCCGGTGAATTCCCTGGCCGATTATCGATTGGCGCCGTTTCATCTGCTTGCGTCCGAGGGTGCGGTGCATGTGGACAAGACGAATCGCTGGCATATGGAAACGCTGCATCGACTGGCGGCCGCGGATCCTGGTTTCATCGTCGCTACGCCATTTCTGGAAGTGCGTGTGGCCGACGAAGCCGAAGTAGAAGCTGCGTCGCGATGGTGGGAAGAGTTGACGGGCAAGGGCGGCGAAGGGATGGTTGTGAAGCCGCTGAATTTTCTGGCTCGCGGGCCTAAGGGGTTGGTGCAGCCCGCGTTAAAGTGTCGCGGCCGTGAATATTTGCGGATCATTTATGGCCCGGAGTATACGGCGGACGATCAGTTGCCGAGGTTGCGTCAGCGCGCCCTGAGTGGGAAACGATCCTTAGCGGTGCGGGAGTTTTCACTCGGCATTGAAGCACTGGAACGATTTGTTGCGGGTGAACCGCTGCGCCGGGTGCATGAATGCGTGTTCGGCGTATTGGCCCTGGAAAGCGAGCCCGTGGATCCGAGATTGTAATTGCGGGGCATTCTTCCGCTCTCGGCGCAGCGAATTGGATCGAAACATCAATAGCAACCAGTAAGTCTGGCTTATTGGCTCGCCCGCCAGACGATCTTCCCCTTGCTGTCTATATAAGCCATCTCGCCGTCAAACCGAACTTCGGCTAAGCCCGACTCGAAGGGCCGGGCGGACTCATACTTCGCTTCAAGAGCAATGGAGCCATCCGGTTTTATAAAGCCCCACTTGGACCCCTGCCTTACCGGTGCCAAACCCTCTTGCATCTGGCCACTTTCGTCGAAGCGGGCCGGAATGGCGATGCGGCCAGTTCGATCAATGTATCCCCATTTGGAGCCGAGCTGAACATCTGCCAATCGATCACTGAAGCTGTGTGCTGTCTCGAATTGCGGCTGAATCACGAACCCGCCCGATTTATCGATGAATCCCCAAAGTTTGCCTTGCCGCACCGGCGCCAGACCATCTCTGAAGCCATTCGAGTCATCGAATTTCGCGGGAACTACAAATTTTCCAGTGAGATCGATATATCCCCAAAGTCCGTTTAGACGCACACGCGCGACCTCATCCTGGAAGCTTCTTGCAACTTCGAATTGAAGAGGAATTTTAAACTCGCCCTTCGTATCGATGTAGCCCCAGAGCTTTCCCTTCCTGACCGGAGCAACTCCCTTGTAGAAGAAGCGAGCCTCATCGAACTGAGGCCGGATCACGATGGAACCTTGGCTGTCAATATACCCGAATTGCCCATCGACTTTGACCGGCGCCAGGCCTTCAGCAAAGTGGGCCGCCGCTTCATAGGAAGGCTTGATCACGATTTTTCCGGTCTGGTCTATGTAGCCCCAGCGGTCTTTCACCTCGATAGGAAAATAGTAAGGCTCGGATGCGCCGGAAAGCGCCATTGTCGCGGGCAAAATTAGAGCAAGGGTCAGAAAGCAATTAGTTCTCTTCATTAAAATGTCATCCGTGCCATAAATTGAAACTGCCGCGGCGTGCCAGTTCCGGTCGCTCCAGCGTTGAACGGCTGGGTAATGCGCCCAAAGCTGCCAGTAGCCGAGAAGTTCGTATTCGGAACGCCAAGTTGTGCTCTGTTCAGAAGGTTGAAAGCTTCAGCGCGGAACTCCAGATTCACGTGTTCCGAAATTCGGTTTCGCTTGGTTAATGCGGTATCGATCTGCCAAATGCCCGGCGCACGAATCAGGTTCCGGCCGGCATTCCCCCAGGTTCCGTTCGCTGGAATCGCGAACGCGGCTGGGTTAATCCAATTTTGGGTACTTTGGCCGGTTGAAGGAATTACAGAAACGCCTGGCACCAGGTTCGGTCTTTGGGGCGAAGTGGAATTTCCGTCAGGCAGTGCGGACGCGCTGCGCGAAACCGTAACGGTAAGAGGCAACCCGGTCCTTGCCGTCGCGATTCCGCTCAAATCCCATCCGCCCAGGACCTTACTCATCAGGGAGTTTCCGCCCAGATATTTTCTACCCGGCCCGATGGGCAGTTCATAGATTGCGTTGGAAGTGAATGAATGTCGAATGTCCTGATCGCTGGAGGCCCGCTCACAACTGCGGCAAGCAATATTCTCAGGATAGGTCGCCTCTCCCCCACCCACGCCCGCATCGTCTATCGAGTGCGACCAAAGATAATTCGCTCCGAACAGCCAGCCGGCGCGGAACTGCTTTCTCGCCGTGAGAGACAAACCGTTGAAGTTACTGATGCCGTCCATTCGTTTGTAATCTAATAAGCTGAATGCCGGAAGAGGCCGGGTTCCCGTCACCGGATCGATCGCATTCGTGTAGGTTCGCGTAAACATGTGGGTTCCCTTGTTTCCCAGATAGCCCACCTCAATGACGATGTCAGACGGCAGTTGCTGTTGAACCGAGAAGCCCCATTCGCCAATCCGCTGATTCTTACGGTTCCTGAAGAGCGCGCGGGGCGAGTTTCCGATGCTTTGTCCCAAACCGATAAACGGATCGACCGGGTACGCCAGCGACGGAATTTGCGAACTGGTCAAAGTGATCCGGCTGGTGACGTTGTTCATTGGTCCTGTGAGATCGCCTAACTGCGCTTCGCCGTAGTACAACCCATAACCAGAGCGAATCACGGTTTTTCCGTGAAGGGCCTCTGGAGCCCACGTCAGAGCTACTCGAGGTCCGACGCTTGTTGGATCGGGATGGTACCATTCCGCGGTCGCGGCACAGAACCCGCCGCATGTCTCGGGATCGAAGGGACGTCCCCGGTTCTCTACTTCCGAGAACGCGCCAAAATAATCGTACCGGACACCGAGGCTAAGCGTAACATTCGGTCTGATCTTGAACTCGTCCTGCAAGAAAGCGAGATACTCCGTCTTCCGCATACCGGCGGTTGGAACCGGTGCGAGCACAGCGGCTTGATCGAGTTTGTTTAGCTGAAAATTACCGGCGTTCGCGTAGGTCAGCTGCGTTTCCGCTGTATTGCCTAAATTCAATTGAACCCGCCTCAACCCCAGACCAGCTTTGAAGCTATGACGCCCCCGCACATAGCTCAGCGTGTCTGAGAAAGAATAAGTGGTGGAATGCTGCACCTGCTGTAAATTGTCACGCAACGTGGAAAGGCCTGCGATCTGGACCTGAATCGGAATCACGCTCTGATTGGTGGTCGAGAAGGGGACGCGATTCACGCCACCTTTGGCCTCGTTTACGACGTTAGGTGAAAAAATGCGTTCCAGTTGCACGGTTCCGTTTTTCGGCGAATCTTCAGTCAATACGGTGTCTCTCAGATAGCCGCTTCCGTCGCCAAGCGGGACACTGAGCTCACCCTGATCCAAGTTGAACCGAACAAAAGCTGTTGTCCGGTCGCTGAACCGGTGATCCACACGCACGAGTCCAAAGTTTTCCTTTTGCGTCTGCCTGCCAAGGCCCGTCCACGATGAGACATTTGCATTGCTTGTTGCTGCCTGCCCTAGCGGATAGGCATCCAGGATCGGCTGCAATTGTGGAGATGTTTTTAGCACCGTCGCGCGGTACGAATCGCTTGGCACGAAACCGATCAACGTTTGGCCGAGGATCTGTTGCAGGCCTTCATAATTTATGAAGAAGAATGTTCGGTCCTTTCGTATGGGACCACCGAGAGATGCACCAAACTGATTGAGATGAAAAGCTGGAACCGTTGCCGGATCGAAAGGCGTTCGCGAGTTCAGTTTGTCATTGCGGAAGAACTCAAAAGCGCTGCCATGCCAATTATCCGTGCCTGTCTTTGAAACGACATTCGCCTGCCCTCCACCAGCTCCGCCGTACTCGGCGGAATACAACTGCGAGTTCACACGGAACTCGGCGATTGACTCTGACGAAATTTGAAGTCTAAGATCTGTTTTCTGCGATTGCCGCAAAATTCCGGTCGCGTCAGCTCCGTCAAAAACCAGCTTATTGTCATCTAAGCCGTGCCCTGCGAAACGAATGCCGGTTTGATTGCCAATTCCTGTATTTATGGCACCTGGAACTAGCAGCATCAGGGTAGCCCAATTTCGTCCATTGAGCGGCAACTTGTTCACTTGCTCTGATCCAACCACGCCACCTGTTTCCGCCGAACCCTGTTCAAGAGCCAGCGGCGGTGCCGCAACTTCGATCGATTCAACTGACGTGCGAATGCTGAGTCGAAAATCGAGTGTTCGCGTTTCACCGACCGACAAGGTTACTTTTTCCGCTTGTAGCTCCTGAAATCCATTGGCCTTAATGCTTAGGTGGCAGGTCCCCAGCGGGAGAGCGGATAACACGTAGATGCCGGAGTTGCCAGTTTGGGCGAGGCGCCTGGTTCCAGTTTCGCCGAAAATGATTTCTACGGAGGCTCCCGGGACCGGCGCGCCGGAAGGATCGGAGACAGTACCCGTCAGATTGGCGCGATCTACCTGTGCGACTACGGAACTGACCAAAAAAAGAAATCCAATCAGGCCGAATGCTAATGAAGTAGAGCGGCATCGTGTCATGGGTTGGATCTTCGCACGCAAGCCATTGCGGGAAGTTTACAGTGGAATGACGGTTTGGTGACGGCCGCCAACAGCAACTCGGGAGCGTAACGCGGGGGCATTGCTTCCGCTTGCGCCATCCAACATGATTGGATCATGCGTCTGGCCGTGTTTGCCTTCGTCGTGGGGTCTGTTTGTCTGCCGGGTGTTTATGGGGAGTCTTCAATCGCCATCGACGAATCGAAGATTCGAGCGGTACTTCGAAATAATTCGACAGCGGTGCTCGTCCCGGTGAGCAGTTCCGCGGACCACGCGCTGCGGGGGATTCTAACAATTCAATGGGTGAATGACGACGATCAGCAATTGGGCGCCGTTCGCCGGGATGTGACGATTCCGCCTGGCGAATCGGCTTTCGAATCGCCACTCCCATTTGGCAAGTCTTCTATCTGGAAGCGGCTGCGGTACAACCTGACTTTATCGCCGGCGGAAGCGCGAGCATCGCCGCCATTGAGCGGAATTGTTTCTGTATCGCAGATTGCCGATTATGTTTTCGAGTTGAAAGCTAGCTATGCCGGGGTTGCGCGTCGAGGAAGCCGGATCGTGGTGCATGCCGAAGCGATTCAGCCGGCCACGCGGATGCCAGTCAGTGGCGTGCAATGGAGCGCCGCGCTCTCCGTGGACGGTAAAAAACTGAACCCCGTACGCACCATCAAGCGCGAAGACGGATTCAACGATTTCACATTCGACATCCCCGCCGCCGAGGATGATGAGGGCGATGAAGAAGCCAGCGTAGAGATCACAGCCCGGCGAGGCGATTTCAAGCAAGACGCCACTGTCGCGGTGGAGATTCCGCCGTACTTAGAGCGACAAGCCTATTTATCAACCGGGACAAACGATTCATCTGCGAGGTGTGGTTCTTAATTCAGAAGGAAGGGCCGCGGCGGGCGCGAAGGTATCGCTACGGATTACGGATCGCGATCATGAGCAAGTCCATTCGGTGGAACTGGTGGCTTCGAAATTCGGAATCGTTCACGACGACTGGCCTGTCGGCGCCTCTGCGGAGTTGGGCGAATATGACATTGTTCTTAAACGGGAAGGGAGCCACGAGACTGAAATTGCGCGGCACCAGGTTCGTCTGAGCCGCTATGAATTGCCGGTGTTTCACGTAACGGCTAAACCGGATCGTACCGCTTATCTGCCCGGCAAAGAGCCGCGAGTGACGGTAAGCGGAGAGTATCTTTTTGGCAAACCGGTCCCGAAAGGGCAAGTGAAAATTGTGCGGAATAACGATTCACGGTGGAACCGTAAGACGCGCAAGAGCGAGTCGACCGACGAAACGGTGGCCGAGGGGGAGGCGGGCGCGGACGGGATCTTCATCGGGCAATTGAATGTGAAGGCCAATCAGGAAAAGTTGCGGGATGGCGGCAGGAGCCGGTTTGAAGATATTCATTTCTCAGCGTATTACAAGGATATGAGCTCGGGCCGCACGGAGCAGAGGCGTTTCGACGTTCGGATTACACGCGACGCGATTCACGTGTACGTTGTTCACGCGCAGGCTCGTAAGGACTTGCCATCAGAGGTTTATATTTCCACGTCTTACGCCGATGGGAGACCCGCTTCGGCCGCCGTGAACATTGTCTATCAGGATCAAACTACAAGTCTGCGAACCAATCGCTACGGAATTGGAAAGGCAATGCTGTTGTGTCGGGGCGATTGGTGCTCTCAGTCACACAGCGACGAAGGGCAGGAGGCGAAGATTACGGCGACAGATAGTGCTGGACTAACCGGCGTGGAGGAGGTGGGCGAGTTATGGCGCGGCGGTGGGAACACGTTGCAATTGGAAACGAAGCACACGATATACCGGCAATCTGAGCCAGTGACCGTGCGGGTTACGACTTCGCGTTCGAGTGTGGCGGACCAGTTCGTGATGGTTCACGCGATCGCCGGCGACCGGGACGTAGCCAGCCGCGTTGCCCGAATCACCAACCACAAAGGCGAGATCACGTTTCCTTATCAGGCCGAGTTCCAGCGAACGGTGGTCTTCGCGGCGTGGACCGGCGTGGATGCAGAAAGCGATCACCGAGTGACAGTTCCGGGCTCGACGGCCGTAGTCTTTCCAGATGGCGCCGACCTTCGCGTGTCCGCCACCACGGATCGAAACACGTATCGGCCTGGTGAGAAGACCTCACTGCGGATGCAGGTAGTGTCGGCGAATGGGACGCCGGTAGACGCGGCGCTGGGATTGGCTGTGGTGGATCAAGCAGTGCTAGAGCGAGCCCGAACGGATAACGAATTTGGGCACCGGCGGTGGTTTGGATGCACTCACTGCGGAGGCGCGGGTGATCGGGAAATCGGCGGGATTAGCCTGGACGATCTTTACGCGCTGCAACCGGCGGCGGCGATATCGCCAGAACTCGACTTGGTGGCCGAGGCACTGGTGGCGGGCACCGGGGCTATGATCACAAGCGATAGTAGCGAGAGCATCGGCAGTAAACCAGAATTTCCGAAGGTAACCGCGCAAATGCGCGATTTTCAATCCGCCCTGGATAAACACTATGCCGATTCGCTGGAGTTCCCACGGGATGTTTCGGCGCTTTGGAGCGCGCTGGGGCGCCGTTGGTCGGACCTGGAAGATCCATGGGGAATGTCTTACTTAACGGAATTTAGCGTTAACGGCCGGAACTTTGTAATCACGTTGCGAAGCGCGGGCCCGGACAAACGGCGCGGTACCGCCGACGACTTTATCATCGCGACTTTCAGGCGGCCTTATTTCACACCGCTACAACATTTAATCAAGGAAGTGCTAAATAAGCAGGACGCTTATCCAGCAACGGATACAGCTTTCGTGAATCTGCTGAGCGCGAACGGATTGCTGCTCAACTCATTGCCCGACCCGTGGGGTACGCCTTATTGAGCCAGCGTCGAGACGTCCGGAGCGTCGCGTTATATTCAGATTCAAAGCGCGGGTCACGATCGTCAATTCGGGACGTCAGACGATATTGTAGTTGGCACCTTCTCAGGCCAATATTTTAAGAAGGAAACCGCGGAGATGGAGAAGGCGATTCAGGCCGCTGGTAAGCCGCGGACTGTGGAGGAATTTAAGAAAGCTCTGGTGAGCGGTGGTATTGACGTTGCAAGCTACCGCGATGCCTGGAACAGACCGTATCGATTGGTGAGCTCGGCGCTTTCCAAGTATGGCGTTCGAACCGACTTGAAAACTGTCCGCGTGTTCGGGGGCGCGGCGAAGCCGAAGACGGATATTGTTCCGGTGACGCAGCAGTTCATCACGTTCGCCCTCAGAAGCGCTGGACCCGACGGAATAGAAGATACAGAGGACGACTTCGATGTCGCTCGCTTTCCGATTCTGCTCAGCGAGGAATCCGCTCCCGAGGCATTGGGTACCAAGGAACAGGCTGGTGGAGTGCCGCATGGGACGGGGACGATTTCCGGATTTGTGACGGACCCATCGGGGGCTGCCATTCCGAGCGTGACTGTGACTTTGATAGACGCAACTGGGAGGTCTAATTCAGCGGCTACCAACAATTGGGGTATTTTCCACTTCCGGTCAGTGCCGGCGGGAATTTATTCGTTGGAAGTATCTGCACCAGGCTTCACGAAATATATAATTTCCGAAGTGCCGGTGAGCGAGGGCAGGACCAGCACTGTGGAGCTCGCGATGCAAGTGGGCTCCGTGTCGGAATCCGTTCTGGTTGAGGCGCAGTCCCCAACAATCAACACGCAAAATGCGCAAGTGAGCCAATCGGCCGAGGTTTCAGCGACGCCAAGGGTCCGTGAGTATTTCCCGGAGACGCTGCTGTGGCTTCCGGAAGTGATTACCGATTCCCGGGGCATCGCTCATGCGCAGTTGGATTTCGCGGACAGCGTGACGACGTGGAAGGTTGCCGTGATCGCCTCCACAATGGACGGACGAATGGCGGAAGCGGAGAGCGATGTGCGGACCTTTCAGCCGCTCTTTTTGGACTTCAATCCGCCAGCGGTATTGACTGAAGGCGACAAGATCGAGCTCCCCGTAGCGGTTCGAAATTATCAGGATCATGAGCAGAAGGCGGATGTTACGCTTCAGCCGAACGATTGGTCTATCGCGCAGGGGTCGGCGACGCAAGGCCTGATGGTGCCGGCGAATAGCTCAGTGAACGCTACTTACGTTGTGCAAGCGAAGAAGATGAGCGATAAGGCTAAACAACGGATTACCGTAGGCGCGGGCAGCAACGTTAGCACGGGCAGCAATAACGATGCGATCGAGAAGAGCTTGCGCGTTCATCCCGACGGGCAGGAGATCGTCCAGAGCTCTGGAGATTTTGTATTGGGAGACACGGCATTCGTGGTGACGATCCCCGCGAATGCCAAACCAAACAGTGTGCGGGGAGAACTTCGGCTCTATCCCAACGTGGCTTCGCTATTGCTGGAGAGTGCGTCGGCAATTTTGATTGCGCCTCATGGATGCGCGGAGCAGACGATCTCGGCGGGCTATGCAAATCTTGTGGCATGGCGTTTCGCGCGGGCGGCGGGCATTATCGATCCACGGATTGAGAAGCGGGCGATGACGAATGTGCATATTGCCGTGGAGAGGTTGAAGGCGTTTCAACATTCGGGCGGGGGCATCAGTTATTGGGGTGCGGGCGAGGCGGATATCGCGGTGAGTGCTTATGCGCTGAGTTTCCTGATAGAAGCTGAGCCGATGGCCGCCATGGATCGCGATGATATACAGGCGTTGGCTTCGTGGCTGGAGAATCGGCAGCAAAAAGATGGCACGTGGATATCGGCAGCGGGAAACGCGGCGCTTAAGGAACGTCAAACGCTGCTGTTGACCGGTGTGGTGATGAAGGCGCTGGCAGCCGCTAAAAAAGCCGGATTGAAGATTCGGGCGGCTAGCCTTTCGGGAGCCTATCATCACGTTGCGCGATTCATCGATAGCACCGACGAGCCGTACATGCTGGCGCAGTTCATTCTGGCGGCGATCGACTCAGGCGATGAATCGGTCTTAGGCGATGCGGTTGCTCGATTAACAGCGCTGGGGCGCGACGAACGCGGCGGAGTGTATTGGGACCTTAAAACAAATACGCCGTTCTATGGATGGGGAACGGCAGGGCGTTATGAGACTACGGGACTAGTTGTAAGTGCACTCTCGGCGTGGCGTGCTGCCCATCCCGATTCGGCGGGTGTCGAGGGACCGATCCGGCGTGGCGTGGCGTTCCTGTTGCGCGGTAGAGATGCGACAGGCGGTTGGTATTCGACTCAATCGACGGTGCGGGCGATGCGCGCCCTGGCCGATGCGTCGGTGGCGCTGGGAGGTTTTGGCGGCACCGGCGGAACCATGGATGTTCGTTCGAATGGGCGTTTGATCAAGGTTGTAGCGATGCCCGGCGATCCGAAAGCAACCGATCCGATTACGGTGGATTTATCGGCATTTCTACCTGCTGGAGAGAATCGAATTGCCCTTACGCCGTCGGCCGGAATGCAAGCGGCAATGATGCGATATTCGACAACACACTGGGTACCGTGGGAGCCAGCGAAAGTAAGGACCTCGGCCGAATTGCGGCTGGCGGTTCAATTTGATCGCCTGGAATCCCGTGCTGGTGAGTTGGTCCGATGCACGGCGAAAGCCGAACGTGTAGGATTTCGCGGATATGGAATGATGCTGGCGGAAATCGGCTTGCCTCCTGGCGCGGAGGTGGATCGAGCTTCATTGGAAAGCATAATCGACGAATCGAATGGGGTGGATCATTACGAGATTCTTCCGGATCGAGTGGTGTTGTACTTGTGGCCCGCGGCAGGGGGATCCTCCTTCGAGTTTCTGGTGAGCGCCCGGGTGCCGATGGTGGCGAAGTCGGGGCCGTCGATTTTGTACGATTATTACAATCCGGAAGCAATGGCGGAAGTGCCGCCGGTGCTATGGACGGTAAAATAAGATTCCATGGCGATGTTAGATGAAATTACGGACGGCCGCACGGATTTAGTGTTTGAATATCTGGCGCAAGAACAGTCGGCCAACTCGACTGATGCCGACGGAGTATCGCTGTTGGAGTGGTGCGCTTATTACGGGGATGTGAGCGCGATCAAGTTTTTGCTGGCGAATGGCGCATCGTTTTCGGCGATTGAAAACGGGCTGATTGGGGCGTGCTTTCACGGGCATTGGAGGCTTTGCAAATTCCTGCTGGAGCGCGGAGCGGATGTAAACCAAGCGCTGCCCGATACCGGGGAAACACCGCTTCACTCGGCTCTTTGTTCCACGCGACCGGTGCAGAATCTTGTATTGAAAGTTCTGCTGGCGCATGGAGCGGACCCGAATCGCGTTACCAGGAAATCCATTGAAACTGGCGGATTCATGCGCGATTGCCGCACGAAAGGCGAAACTGCTCTGCATCGGGCCGGGGCATTCGGCGATGAAGAAGCCATCCAGTTGTTGCTGGATGCTGGCGCGACGATCGACGCGCGCGATATGAATGGGGATTCGCCGGTGACATGGGCAAGCTGGCATCTGCGGCCGGTCTCAATCTTGCGGCTGCTTTGCTTTGGAGAATTTCGCATCCGTTCCCACAATGGCGGCGGGATGGACGCGAATTTAAGAGGCAAGCCACACCCCTGACCCTGCAGAGAAATACAGCTTACAACATACCGTTTAGGGGTATGCCGAAAAATGGCAAGTCCGGTATGCTGCAAGGAGCGTTTTGATCCCCGGCATTATCCAGCGGTTAACGAGTTCATCTGAAGCCACATCCAAAATGAGCATGCCGCGGCTATTCACTTTCCGGCTGATGGCGTTTCTTTGTGTAGCGAGTTCGGCGTTAGGCCTGAATCCCAAGCATCTTATTTCGCAATATGGGCACCATGCGTGGCGTCTTCAGGAGGGTTTTTTCAGCGGCTCACCGACCGCGATGACGCAGGATGCGGATGGATATTTGTGGATTGGGACCGAAGCGGGGCTGGTGCGCTTTGACGGGGTACGCTTTGTTTCGTGGAATGATCTGAGCGCGAAAGTAGCGCCATTTTCGAGCGTTTATGCCTTATTAGGCGCACGCGATGGAAGCCTCTGGATCGGTACGGGGGCAGGATTGTATCGCTGGAAGAACGCGGCGCTGACCAGTTATCCTGAGCCCCGCGGGCGAATCACTTCGCTTGTGGAAGACAAGGATGGAGCGGTGTGGTTATCGCGCTCACGCGTACCCGATACCAAGGGAGGAGTCTGCCGGGTATCCGATAAAGCGACCCGGTGTTACGGCGAGGCCGATGGTAATCCATTTCGATTTGCTTCGGTGCTGATCCGCGATGACGCTGAAAATTTCTGGATTGGCAGTTCTCTTGGGCTGTGCCGCTGGAAGCCGGGGTCAGGCAGTAAGTATCTGCGAAACGAACTCAAACGATCGGAGGGTGTTCCCGGAGTGCAAGCGATCGTTCGCTTGGCGGATGGTTCGCTATGGGTTGGAATGGAGCCGTCGGGTACCGGCTTGGGACTGCAACAACTGATCCAGGGGGTGTGGAAGGGCGAAGCCTTATCGGGAATGCGGAGCACGGACCTAAACGTCGTCGCGTTGCAAATGGATCGCGACGGCGCACTTTGGATTGGAACAGCAAGCAAGGGGCTCTATCGCTTGCACGAACGAAGAGTAGATCATTTCCAGAGTTCCGACGGGTTGTCGAGCGATTCCCTTGAAAGCCTGTATGAGGATCGCGAAGGTGTCGTCTGGGCGATCACTTCGCGAGGTATCGATTCCTTTTATGACGTTCGAGTGGCCACTATATCGATGCGCGAAGGGTTAAGTGGAGATAATGCGCACTCCGTCCTAGCGGCACCCGATGGAAGCATTTGGATTGGCACGGCGGGCAGCCTGGATGTTCTTCGCGATCAAAAGTTGGCGGGAATTGGTGCTCGAGAAGGGCTGCCAGGCCGCATGGTGACGGCGCTGTTGCGAGATCGCGCGGGCCGATTGTGGATGGGCATAGACAACGATTTAGCGGTCTATGAGGGGGGGCGATTTCGGAAGATAAAGGCCCCGGACGGGTCGCCGGTGGGCATTGTAGTCTCCCTGGTGGAAGAGGAAGGCGGCGACATATGGGCGGCGACGACGTCCGTAACCCGAGCGCTTATTCGTCTTCGGGACGGGAAGGTAATTGAAGAAGTCGACACTTCGCGAATTGTCAAAGGCTCGACGTTGGCAGCCGATCCGCAAGGCGGCATCTGGATTGGATTCAATCGCGGGGAGGTAGGCCACTATCGGAATGGACAGTTAGAAACGTTCTCGTTGACTGCAACTCCGGGCGTGATGAAAATCCGAAACCTCTTTGTCGATTCCGATGCGGGGTTGTGGATGGCCACTACCAAGGGAATGTTTCTTCGAAAAAGTAAAGAGGTGAAGACCCTCAATTCCCGCAACGGTCTTCCCTGCGATGAGATGTTCGCGGCGATCAAAGACGACTCGGGTGCTATTTGGCTGTATGCCACTTGTGGACTGTTCTCTATCACCGAAGCGGAGCTAAAGAAGTGGTGGGGTCATCCGGATAACGGTGTGCAGTTCAAAACCTTCGACACTTTCGATGGAGCTCAGCCGGGCCTATCCTCGTTCAAGCCGATGGCCGCGCGATCACCCGACGGACGGTTGTGGTTCGCAAACGCTTCCGTACTGCAATCGATTGACCCGGGCGATTTACATTGGAATAGCACGCCGCCGCCGGTGCACGTGGAACGAATCGTGGTGGACCATAAATCTTATCTGCCGGGAGATAACCTCCGTTTGCCCCCGCTACCGCGCGACTTGGAAATTGAGTATACGGCGCTGAGTTTCGCCATGCCGCGGAAAGTGCGATTCCGCTACAGACTGGAAGGACACGAAAGCGATTGGCAGGATCCGGAAACGCGGCGACAGGCGTTTTATAGCGATTTGGCGCCTGGCGATTATAAATTTCACGTGATCGCCTGTAATAACGATGGCGTTTGGAACCAAGCCGGTGCAACGTGGAGCTTCAGCGTGACGCCCGCTTATTATCAGACGACCTGGTTCCGTTTCCTGGCGGCGGGATTCGGAATTGTTTCTGTGTGGGGGCTATACCGGTTGCGGGTGCGGCAAATCGCGGCGGGAATCAATTCTCGCTTCGATGAGCGGCTGGAAGAGCGAACGCGACTTGCAAGGGAACTGCATGACACGCTGCTTCAAACTATTCAAGGGAGTAAGTTGGTGGCTGAAGACGCGCTCGACACACCCGAAAATTCCGATCGGATGCGGAGTGCGATGGAACAGTTGGCGCAGTGGCTGGGGCACGCCATGACGGAGGGCCGGGCGGCTTTGAATTCTTTGCGTACGTCAACAACCCAAGGCAACGATTTGGCCAGAGCATTTCAAGCGGCGGCGCTGCAGTGCGGTTTGACAGAGTCGATGGAGTTCGCACTTACGGTGACGGGAACATCGAAAGAAATGCATCCGATCGTACGCGATGAAGTATACAGGATCGGTTATGAGGCGATTCGAAACGCCTGCACGCACTCCCACGGCAGCCGGGTGGAAGTGGATCTAATTTATGCGCGGGACCTGTCGATGCGCATTCGCGATGACGGCAAAGGCATTGCGCCGGACATTGTGGCGAACGGTCGCCACGGGCATTTCGGACTACAAGGCATGCAGGAACGCGCCGCGCGGGTGGGAGGGAAGCTTCGGGTGTTTAGCTCCGCGACTTCGGGAACCGAAGTAGAACTGTTGGTGCCGGGCAGCATTGTATTTCATGACAAGAGCCACGGGTGGGTCGCCGCGGTGAAGCGCTTCCTGCCGCTGGGCGCGCGGAAATCCGAAACAGACTGATGTATCAGCTCGGATAGTGAAGCTTCAGCCAATCGCTTGCGGCGCGGTAATCGGCTGGCGTGAGCGCATGCCCACCGGGCTCCCAATTAATATCGACGGACGCGCCGGCTTCGGTGAGTAAATCAGCAAGAGCGCCGGTGGATGCAACGGATGAATATTCGTCATGGCGGGCCGCGGCCAATAAAACTTTGACTTGACTCAGGTCAGGCAGCGCTTCCGGAACCAGCGGCAGGGTGGGACGAAACAGGACCGCGCCAGCCAGCACGTAAGGTTTTAAGAGCAGCATACTGGCGGCGATGTTGGCTCCGTTCGAATAACCAACGGCGATCACTTTCAGTGGATCGAAGCCATATTCCGCGGACGCTTCAGCGACGAAAGCGGCGAGTTCAGAGGAGCGCTGGCGAACGTCCTGTTCGTCAAAGACGCCGATCGCCAAACGTCGAAAAAATCGGTTGGCGCCCTGCTCGCTTACCTTTCCGCGCGGACTGAGGACCGGTGCGCCGGGCAAAAGATGCGTGGCCAACGATAGCAGGTCGTTCTCGTCTCCGCCCGTTCCATGGAGTAGCAAGATGGTCTCCGGCCGGGAACCGGGAATGAATCGATGGTGAAATCCGATGGGGGGTTGCGTCATTTTAAACTTCCTTGCCACTGCGGAAATTGAACGGGCAAAAGGCTACGGGTGATGGCATCGCGGCGCGGTTCCAGCCAGCTTGGCAGGATTAGGCTGGTGCCAAGCGCGTCCGCTGATTCATCCACTGCGAAGCCTGGAGGATCGGTGGCGATTTCGAAAAGGATACCGCCCGGCTCGCGATAGTAGATGGAGTGAAAATATTTGCGGTCCATCACCGGAGAGACGTTATAGCCGAGTTGCACGAGTTTCTTACGCCATTCGAGTTCAGTTGAATCATCCGGAGTGCGCCAAGCGATGTGATGAACGCTACCGTTGGCGACGCGGCTTGGGGCGAGGTCGGGGGCGCACAGCACATCAACCACCGTGGATCTTTTCTCGACCCCTCCAGCGGCATAGCGGAAGCGATTGCCGGCCTGTTTGACGAGCTGAAATCCCATGGTGGCAGTGAGCAGGCTGGCTGTCCGCTCATAACCTTCTTCCGCTAAAGTGGCGCTGTGAAATCCCAGGATGGCGTGATCCGGATCGACGCTGGAAACAGCATTAGGGCTCTGTTCCGGCGTTCCGATTAACTCAAGCTGCAGGCCGTCAGGGTCAGCGAAACCCAACACTGCCTGGTCAAATCTGTCGGTAAGCCGTTCGACTTTGACACTCTTTGCTGTCAGCCGCTCCGACCAATACTCGATTGACTCGGGCCGAATCGCGAATGCGGTGACCGTTACCTGTCCGCTGCCGGCTCGCCCGCTTTGCGCACCGGGCCAAGCGAAGAACGTGATGATGCTCCCCGGCGTTCCTTGCGCATTGCCGTAATAAAAGTGATATGTTCCTGGATCGTCGTAATTGATGGTTGCCTTCACTAGCCGCAGGCCAAGCACGCCGGCGTAAAAATCGAGATTGCGTTGAGGGTCGCTACAAATGGCGGTGATGTGATGGATGCCGGAAATGGCTTCGTTCATTGCATTTCTCCTTCAGTCTAAGAATGCCTCAGCGCTTGGATGCTGTTCGCCTGGATTAAGACTCGCGGAGCGATCCAGGATCCGTGTCACCATTTGGACGTAGAAGCATCCAACCTGCCGTGGCGATAAACACTAAACACTTCAAAACGATTCTGCTGGCGAAGCAGAGTGAACTCCAAACTGAAATCGAGAAGCTGGAATTAGACGCGCGTGAGACGCCTGGCGATGAAGTAGAAGACTCAGGGGATAAGGCCGCGGCATTGGCTGGCGAAGGGTCGCTGGAACGGGCCACGGGACTGACGGAAACTCTGGAAGAAGTGACTGCCGCACTGCAGCGAATCGAAGACGGTACCTATGGACGATGCGTCCTTTGCGATAACGAAATCGGTGAGAAGCGACTGGAGGCGATTCCCTGGACGCCGTATTGCATTGTCGACCAGGAGAAGCTGGACAAGCGGCACCCACAGGGCGGCGCTACGCTCTAAGCGGGTGCCGCGGCGGCTAATTTCCGGTGGTTAGAACAACGCGAAATTTCGAGTTGCCGCTTATCATCCGCTCATAAGCTTCTTCGACTCGATCTAGAGGAAATTCCTCATTCATGGAGCGAATGCCGGACAGCACGCTAAACGACATCGTATCTTCAGAATCGATCGAAGTGCCGGAATACCAGCCTTTGACCGCTCGACGGCCGCTAAGCAATAGCATCGGCGAAGCAGAAAGCGGGCCGGCGGCACCAATCACGAGCAACGTTCCGTTCACGGCGATACCCCCTTGCACGGCGTTCATACATCGCTACTGGTGACGGTGGCGAGGATTGCCTTGGCTCCACCTAGCTTTAGGAGTTCCGCCGCTGGATCTTGCACCTCGGTATCGATATAAATCTGAGCGCCCAGCTGTTTCGCTAAGGCTTCTTTATCCTTGCCGCGAGCGATTGCCACTGTGCGGAAGCCTAATTTTGCGGCGTATTGCACGCCCAAATGTCCGAGTCCGCCAATGCCCAGCACCGCAACCACATCACCGGGTTTCGCGCCGCTGTTCCGCAGGGCATTGAAGGTGGTGATGCCTGCGCACATCAACGGCGCGGCTTCCACTGGGGACAAGTCATCGGGCACCAGCGCCAGCGCAGTTACACGCCGGCAAAACGCGCAACGTCCGCAATATCTGCCATGACAGCCCACGCCAACGCGTTGCCCCACCGTCCAACTGGCAACTTCCGGGCCAACTGCATCAATGACGCCGACAACTTCATGGCCGGGGACGCGCGGGTATTGGATTCTCGGATAGGTGCCTTCTTTCGTTAGTGTGTCGCTGTGGCAGATTCCACAGGCTTGCACCTTGACGCGAACTGTTTCCGACCTGGTTGTGGGATGTCTCGCTAGACAAGTTCCAAAGGTCATTTGGGCGCGAGACCTGGACGGCTCGCATCTTCGTTGTAGAGGGAGTGGACATTATAGATTCTCCTGAACGGCTTCATCTAGATGTCGCTTGAAAGCTGGAAAGACTCAGAGAAGCCAGGTAGGCGTGGCGAAAAATCTTATTCGCCGCTACTGCGCAAAGTCTTTACGTGGCGGCGCCACTGCGCTTCGGACGTAGAACGGCGATGGCGGGCGGAATTCCACACTGCCAGGATCACCAGCAGCGCCACAATCGCACCGGTGATTATCATTGCCAGGCGGAAATCCATTACCAATAGTTTCTCACTTCCGGCGTCCGGTTTGTAAACGCGATTGGCGAAGACGTTCCGGCACGGGGGGCACGCTATTCTAGTGGCACCAATTATGCCGAACGACTTCTCCAGACGCGATTTTGGAAAGGCAACACTGGCGGCCGTTTCGTCCACGGCACTCTTGCCGTCCGAAGCAGCAGCCCAAGGTTCCTCCGGTGAAGGCTATTATGCTTATCCCAAGAATTTCGTGTGGGGCGCCGCCACAGCGGCCTATCAAATAGAAGGCGCGGCCGCCGAAGATGGGCGTAAACCATCCACCTGGGATACGTTTTCGCACACGCCAGGAAAGGTTGCGAATGGCGATACCGGCGACGTTGCGGACGACCATTATCATCGCTATAAAGAAGACGTGGGGATTCTGAAGTCGCTTGGCGTCAAGGCGTATCGATTCTCGATTTCCTGGTCCCGCATTTTCCCCGATGGAACGGGGAAGGCGAATGAGAAGGGGGTAGCTTTCTATGACAGGCTGACCGACGAATTGCTGGCGAACGGGATACAGCCCTACGCGACATTGTTTCATTGGGACCTGCCGCAAGCGCTGGAGACGCGCGTTGGCGGATGGCGATCAAGTGAGACATCGCGCGCCTTCGCCGATTACGCCGGATACATCACGAAGCGCCTGGCGGATCGAGTCAAGAATATTTTTACCTTCAACGAGTTCTCCTGCTTTACCGACGAGGGCTATGGATCGGGCACGAAGGCGCCGGGCCTTAAATTGGCGGTTGCCACCGTGAATCAGGTTCGCCACCATGCTCTGTTGGGGCACGGCCTGGCGGTGCAGGCCATCCGCGCCTCGGCCCCATCGGACGTGCGGATCGGGTTGGCGGAGAACTCACGCATCTGCGTGCCCGTGATCGAAACTCCCGAGCATGTCGCCGCGGCGGGGAAGGCGATGCGGGCGTTGAACGCTCACTTCCTGACGGCGATCATGGAAGGCAAGTATCTGGATAGCTACTTGTCGAGGGCGGGCAAGAACGCCCCGAAATTCAACGAAGACGAGATGAAGGTGATTGGCAGTCCTCTCGATTTCGTCGGACTAAACATGTACACGCCAACATACGTTCGGGCTGACGATTCGAATGCCGGTTTTGCCGTTGCCCAAAACCCTTCGTCCTATCCGCACATGGCGTCGTCATGGCTCACGATTGGGCCGGAGATCGCTTATTGGGGTCCTCGTCATGTCGGCGATATCTGGAAAGTAAGGGACGTTTACATCACGGAAAACGGCACGTCGTCGGACGATCGTCTAACGGCCGACGGTCATATTTACGATACGGATCGCATCATGTACGTGCGCAATCATCTGATTCACGCGCACCGCGCCATCGCCGAGGGTTGGCCACTACGCGGTTACTTCTGGTGGAGCGTGATGGACAATTTCGAATGGACGGATGGTTACTCCAAGCGCTTTGGAATGTACTACGTGGATTTTAAGACGCAGAAGCGCACGCCCAAACTGAGTGCCTCGTTCTACCGGGAAACGATTGCCCGCAGCCGTGTGCTGTAGTTCTAAATGTTCCTCGCCAAGGCGCCTTTTAGCAGTTTTGCAATAGAAATTATCAGCGCGCGTGGATGTTCGGTACGGGCCATGGCTAACGCCTGCCGGCGAATCAGTTTCTTTCCAGGCACGCGAAACGCCTGGAAATATTTCGGTTGATTGCGCAGGGCGAACTCCGGAAGAATGGAATAGCCGAAGCCGGATTCCACTAGTTTCTTGATAACTTCGGTATCGGCCGCCTCCATGACGACGCGCGGCTTCACTCCCAGATCGTCCAAAAACTGATCGATCATGGTACGCATATTGCTGCGCGGGGGATTCAGTAGAAAGGGCGCCTCGGCAAGCTCTGCAGGTTCGATGGAGCCCACGTGCCACCCGCGGACAGGCTTCGCCGACGGGCGGATGATCAGGAGTTCTTCATCGAATAACGGCAGCAGCGTGAGCCGTTGGGCATCGACCGGGAGAGATATCAACGCCAAGTCGATTGTGCGTTCCAATAATCCGGCCACCATTTCTTCAGTCGCCGATACCGTTACTTGGATAGTTGTATTGGGGTACTGTTTGCGAACCAACCGCAGTGGCCGCCCCAAGCGATGAATCAGCGTTGTTGCGCCACTGGCGAAATGAAACTGGCGGGTGTCGGCGGCGGGATCGCCCCCAAATTCATTCTCGATCTCGCGGACTTTGGCCATTAGGGCCTTGGCCCGCACCGCCAAACCGAGTGCCGCCGTTGTTGGGATAAGCCGCTTGCCAGTGCGCACGAAAAGGTCGGTCCGCAGATCGCTTGCCAGGTGATGAATTTGCAAGCTGACGGCGCCCGGAGACAAATTGATACTTTCCGCGGCCTTGGTCACGCTCGAATGCTCAATAACCGCGAGGAACACCTCGAGTTGACGCAGATCCATGGCACCCATAGCATGCCACACCGCCCGGCCTATTATTATGACCTTCGTTTCGTTTCACCCAACGTTCTGTTTAGTTCTTTTGCTTTGACCCCGGATGAATCTATAGATATAGTCGCGATAAGTCAACGCAGCGCTCAGGATAAATTGCAAATCATGTTGCGATAAAACTTCAGGCTTAGGGCCGCGCTGTGCCATCGAACGCGAATATCGGAACACTAGAGAGGGTTTAATGCTGCGTCGCATTTTCTCATTGATAGCAATTTTTATGATGCCGATGTGCATCGGCTGGTCGCAGGAAACGGGGAACAATTTCGGGAAGAGTCACCGATTCCACTGGCGCGTTGGTTCCGAGCGCCGAAGTCCTGGTGGTGAACCGGGCCATGGGCACGACCGCGACTCTCAAGACAAATACAGACGGACTCTACAGCGCGCCGCTGCTATTGCCCGGCGTTTATGACGTGCCTGTGATTGCTTCCGGTTTTAAACGATACACCCGCGATAACGTGCAACTGCAGGGAGCCGACCGCCTAGAAGTGAACATCGCCCTGGAATTGGGATCAAGGACCAAAGTGTGACGGTGGCGGCCAGCGCTGAGTTGCTGGGCACGGGGTCAGCTTCGATTGGGAATGTGATCACCACCAAACAAATTCAGGATCTGCCGTTATCCTATGGCAATCCATTTCAATTGATCGGCGTCTCCAGCGGCACGTCGTTTCAGGGCGACCCGCGGCTTGACCGTCCTTTCGAGCCCACGCACATCGTCGGTTTCGCAATCGACGGGACGCGTTCCGGCAGGAGCGATGTCACTCTGGATGGCGCGCCGGCGACGGCCACCGCGAACGCTAATCAGATAACGGCTTCTTATGTGCCGCTAGTGGATATTCTCTCGGAATTCAAAGTGCAGATGGCGACATTCGACGCGGCGGTTGGCAATACCGAGGGTGGCGTGACCAACCTCAATACGAAGTCGGGCACGAATAGCTTTCACGGCACCGCCTACGATTCCCTGACGCGAAAAGATCTTTGGGCGAACGATTTTTTCAATAATTCTCTTGGAAAACAGCGTCCGGATTTTCGCTTCGACCGCTGGGGTGGTTCGATCGGCGGACCGATCTGGATTCCAAAACTGTACAACGGCCATAATAAGACCTTCTTTGAAGTTGGCTACGAAGGCATTCACGACTCGCGTCCGCGCTATGACTCGAGCACGCCGCAAGTGCCGACGCCAGATATGAAAAATGGCGATTTTTTCGGCGCTGCTGAAACTTGGATCGCAGTATCAGATTTATAATCCGTACACGCGCCGGCTGGTGAATGGCCGCTTCATCGAAGATCCATTCGCGGGAAACATCATCCCGCAGGGTCTCTTCAATCCAGTTGGCAAGAAGATTCTGGATCAGTATTATCCCGCGCCAACTTCCCCTGGCAACCCCGACGGCAGCAATAATTTACTGCGCCCCGATCTTGCCGAAAAGGCGAAGTACTACAACTACAGCGCTCGCGTGGACCATAGCATCAGCGACAAACAACGGATCTATGCGCGTTTCAGCGATTATCGCCGAGACAGCACATATAACAACTACTTCGACAATCTGGCTACGGGTACGTTCTTTCAGTTTTTCGCTAAGAACGGTGTGTTCGACGATACGTATGTCCTATCGCCGACGACCGTACTGGACGTGCGATACGGGTATAACCGCTTCATACGAGCCTCGGACGGCAATCAGGATTCGGTGGGCTTCGACTTAACGACCCTTGGATTGCCGGCTTCTTATAACGCGGCGATACCGGCGTCGATCCGCCGCTTTCCGCGAATCGATCTGGCGAACTACATAGGTACCGCGACCAGCACGTTCTCCGCCGGCATCGTCGCGCAAATCTCTCCGCAACCGTGCAAAAGTATTGGATCACCGCGCGATCAATGGCCGGTCCCGTAGCGCGATATGTATTGAAGCGGCGTATGTGGGTAACAAAGCGACGCATCTGGAAGTAGTACGAAACATCAACGCGCTCTCCAATCAATATTTGAGTACGCTTGATTCGCGCGACAACACGCTGAATTCTTATCTGACGGCGGCAGTCCCTAATCCTTTCTTTGGGCTCCTTCCGGATGGGACGCCTTCGGGGCTTACGGGCAAGACGATTGCGCGGCAGCAACTCCTTCTGCCGTTTCCGGAATTTGGAACCATCACCACAACCACCAATGAAGGATCGTCGTGGTATCACTCACTGCAAGTTCGCTCTGAGAAGCGATTCTCGCAAGGGCTGACACTGGTTGGCAATTATACGTTTTCGAAATGGATGCAGGCTACCGAACTTCTGAATGCCGGTGACCTTCGGCCAACGCGGATGATCTCCGATCAGGACGTTCCCCATCGCATCGCGATCGACTGGATTTATCAGTTCCCCTTTGGAAAAGGACATCGGGTTCTATCCGGCGTCAACGGATTCACGGATCGTCTGGTGAACGGTTGGGAATTCACCGGCATCTGGGCGTTTCAGAGCGGCTTGCCCCTGAATTTTGCGCCAGGATCGGCCGCGCCACCGAGTTTTCCCGGCACTACCAACGCCGATTATTTCTTCAACGGCACGGGGACCGTCGCTCTCACATCGAACCAACGAAGCTTATCGCAGTGGTTTAATACCAGCGCATTCGTAACGGCGGCTAGTGCCCAACCGGTGTCGCATTTGCAGAGGAATCCATATCGATTCTCAGCGGTGCGGGGGCCCCGGCAGAACAATGTAGATGTCTCGCTGATCAAAGACGTAAGGATTCGCGAAGGGCAGACGTAGCGCTTCAGCGTTCAGGCGCTGAATTCGTTTAATCACACTGGAATTGAAGTATATGTTCTAGGCAATCCGGAGGCCTAGCCCAGGGCAGCGGGGCCTCTGTTACTCTCCGGTAATCCACTTACGATATAACTTCTCAAGCTCGCCCGCTTGCAGCTTCGAGTGCACGACGATCCGGTAACGCAGCGTGATACTCTCGCCTGCCGGGAGCGTAAAGTTGCGCGCCGCCGAGACAGGATCATATGCCCTATCGGCGAACGGATTCGCTGCCAGCAGGCCATAGTCGCGGGCATGCCAGCGGGCCGGATGATGGAAACTCGCGGGATGTTCAAACACGGCGATACCCACTTCCTCGCCGTCGACGATTCCACTGTAATCCACCCAGTTCGCGGCTTTGCCCCAGAGCTCCTTCATCCCCTGCTGGCCTTCCGAATTCGTGATTACGCCAGTGCCGCCTTTCTCCACAAGTGAGTCCGCCACGCGCAGTCCGAGCGCTCCGTCTTTGTCATCGCCGAAAACCGCTTTCTCGATAGCAGTCAACTTGCTTTCAAAATCGACGATGCGCAGTTGAGCGTCGCCGGAAAATGTGAGAGTTCGCTCTTCGGCGAGTATGTGCCGGTCAGCCGGACCCAGCCATTCGATCACCGAGTGAATCGCCGGCCCACGCAGGTCGACTGATTTCGTGACGATTCGCCCGGCATTCGCTCGACGATAAGAGAATTCGTTTTCCCAAAAATTGATGCCGTTGACATCGATGTAGCCCAACCACAATCCACGATGATGTTGATGGTCGCGCGTCTTGCCGCTGTCCGGCACGGTCGGCCATTCACGAGTAACAATCTTCCCGGAAGCGGATCGCAAGGGCGAGAGGAACGGCTTCGGGAAAGAATCTCCGGTTTGATAATCGGCAAAGGGCTTGCCGCCAATGTCGACGTGCACTACCGCCGCGTCCTTGGTCAGCCTAACTTGGGCCGTGCATAGAATGGCGCCTGCCAGCAGTAACGATATCGATTTCACGTTCGCATCATAACAGTGGAAGCGCAGCGGGATCGTTCAATTCCACTCAACCGACGTTTTTATTTGTTGCATTTGACACCCGGCTCGGGCCTCTATAGTTTAGAAGGACATCATGAGTGTGCCTACTTCTGAGATGACGTCTGGCGCCGTCGCGCTGTCTTATGACGAAATCCTAACTACGGTTCAGGATGAACTGCGAGCCACTCCGTTCATCGACGTACACACCCACCTGTACATGCCGTCGCTAGGGTCGATTGGCTTGTGGGGAATCGATGAATTGATTACTTATCATTATCTGGAAGCGGAGTTGTTTCGCTCAGCCGATTGTTCGCCGGAACAATACTTTGGAATGGCGACGCGCGATAAAGCAGATCTCATCTGGCGTACTTTATTCGTCGAGAACGCGCCCATTTCGGAGGCCACGCGGGGGGTGGTGGCGGTGCTAAAGGCTTTCGATTTGCCAACGAGCGCAACCAATCTAACGATCGCGCGAGAGTTCTTCGAAACTCGCAAGTTGAACGATCATATCCAGCATGTTTTCGAGTTGGCGGGCATCAGCGAAGTGCTGATGACGAACGATCCGTTAGACCCGCAAGAATCCCCCCTGTGGGAAAGCGAAGTGGAGACGGATTTGCGGTTTCATCCCGTGCTGCGGCTGGACCGAATACTTAATAAATGGTCTGATCATTGGAGTGCGCTGGCGGCCAAAGGTTTTCAAGTGGACGAATATGCCGGGGGAATTTCCGCGGGGGAAGTGCGGCGCTTTTTAACGGAATGGTGCACACGGATGCGGCCGGTGTATATGGCGGTCTCCTTGCCGGATACATTTGCCTACCCCGAAGAGAGTTCTCGTGGCAGGCTGCTGGCGGAATCCGTGCTGCCCGTATGCCGCGAGTTCGGCATCCCTTTGTCGGTGATGATCGGTGTTCGTTATCAGGTAAATCCGCGCCTAAAACTCGCAGGTGATGGGAGTGGCAAAGTGGATCTGCAAGCCATGGAGAGGCTGTGCGCGGGGCATCCTGAAAATCGTTTCCTGATCAGCGTATTGAGCCGGGAAAATCAACACGAGCTGTGCGTCTACGCGCGCAAGTTCAGCAACCTGCTGCCGTTCGGTTGTTGGTGGTTCCTGAACAACCCATCTGTCGTGGAAGAGATCACGCGCGAAAGGCTGGAGATGCTGGGGACTAGTTTCATACCGCAACATTCGGACGCTCGCGTGTTGGAACAAGTGATCTATAAATGGCGTAACACGCGCCGGACTGTGGCGCCCATTTTGGCGAATTCTTACCGCTTGCTTTCCGAAGACGGACGCGCAGTGACGCGCGACGATATTCGCCGCGACATCACGCGTTTATTCCGCACGAATTTTGAGGCATTCACCAATATGCGGCGCTGAGCGTGCTCCAACGGGCATATACTGCTTGCATGAATCGACGCCGCTTTCTCTATTCCGCCGCCGCTGGATTGGCTTCTCTCCGGGCCGCCCCAGCCTACGATGAAGCCAAGCCCCGGCGGGTTGGTCTGATTGGATGCGGCTGGTATGGCAAGAGCGATCTTTTTCGATTAATCCAAGTTGCCCCGGTGGAAGTCGTCTCATTGTGCGATGTCGATTCGCGCATGCTCGCCGACGCCGCCGCGATGGTTTCGACGCGTCAAGCCTCGCATAAAACTCCCCGCACGTACGGCGATTACCGGAAGATGTTGGCCGAGAAAGATCTCGACATCGTACTGGTTGGAACCCCCGACCACTGGCATGCGTTGCCGATGATTCAGGCCGTCAGCTCAGGCGTTGACGTCTGGGTGCAGAAACCTGTGAGCGTAGATATCGCGGAGGGCCAGGCGATGTTGGCCGCCGCGCGGAAATACAAGCGCGTCGTACAGGTGGGCACGCAACGCCGCAGCACTCCGCATCTGATAGAAGCGCGCGACCGTTTTATCAAGGAAGGAAAGCTGGGCAAGATCGGGTTGGTGGAGATTTATTGCTACTACCATATGCGCGCCACGGAGAATCCGCCGGACAGTGCGCCGCCTGATTATCTCGACTATGAGATGTGGACCGGACCCGCGCCCATGCGCCCCTACAACAAATTGGTTCATCCCCGCACCTGGCGCGCCTTCATGGAATATGGAAATGGAATCGTCGGCGATATGTGCGTTCACATGCTCGATATGACGCGCTGGATGCTGGACCTGGGGTGGCCCGACAGCGTCTCATCGGCCGGTGGAATCGTTGTAGACAAGACCAGCAAAGCAAACATCACCGATACGCAGACGGCAACCTTCGCGTTCGGGGACCTAAAGGTTGTCTGGCAACATCGCACCTGGGGCGACGCGCCGGATCCGAAATATCCCTGGGGCGCGACTTTCTATGGAGACAAAGGCACGCTGAAAGCCAGCGTGAATAGCTACGATTTTATTCCGGCCGGCCAGACGGAAGGTCTACATCGCGATGTCACCTACGAATTAGATCAATACCCCGAAGACAAAACGGAAAAGGATTTGGAAAAGCACGTGGCGCCGGCCATTCGGAAACATATGCGCGATTTCCTGGCGGCGATTGACGGGCGCACCAAGCCAGTCGCGGACATTGAGCAAGGACATATCTCGACCGCCAGTTGCATTCTGGCCAATCTTTCGCTGAAGACCGGTCGCACGCTGCGCTGGGATGCCGCGAAGCAGACGATCGGGAACGATGCGGAAGCGGCGAAACTGATGGTGCGTCCTTACAGACAGCCGTGGATACATCCGCTATCGACGTAACAGCTATTTCTGAACAAGAACGCGCACGCCAGAGCTCATGCCTTTGTTACGGTACACGCGCTCCGTGGCCTTCTCGAAGTCGGTCATCTTGGCGTTGGCAATGTCGAGAAACTTTTGCGGATTTCGGTCGATCAGCGGGAACCACGTGCTCTGTACTTGCACCATGATGCGATGCCCCCGGCGAAATGTGTGCAGAACATCGGGCATCACGTACTCGATTTTCGCTGGCTGGCCGGGAACAAAAGCTTGCGGCTTGTCGAGCCCGGCGCGATACTTTCCGCGGAACGGCTCGCCGCGTAGAAGCTGCTGATAGCCGCCCATGTGAATTTGCGTGGGATTGGGCTCTGGATCGGGATAATCATTAGGATAAACGTCGATCAATTTCACAATAAAATCGGAATCGGTGCCGCTCGTGGATACATGCAAGCTGGCGCTTAGCGGACCGCCGATCGTGAGATCATTTTCCAGCACGTCGGTTTGATAAGTCAGAACATCCGGCCGGCGCGATGCGAAACGTTGATCCTCGGTCATATACTCGCGCGGCATGCCGTCGCCGATCGTGCTCATCAACGGCACCGGGTGCGCGGGATCGCTCATATATTCGTCAAAACCTTCCGCTTCATCTGGAGCATCGAACGACAGTTTTCCGCCCGCCCGGAAGTACAGCGTTTTGCTTGTCGAGTTAGCCGGGGGCCAGGCGTCGAACTTGCGCCAGCGATTGGTTCCTGTCTCGAATAGATGCGCCGCCGGAAACTTTCCGTCACCTTTACTTTTCAACTGATACAGGAAGAATGGAAACTCGATGTTGTCGCGATAGTACTCGGAAGTATTCGAATCGAAGCGCGCGTATCCCAAGTGGCTGCCATCGCTTCGCGCCCATCCGCCATGCGACCAGGGGCCCATCACCAGAATGTTCGTGGCCGGCGGGTGATTGTCCTTCACTGCCCGATAGACCTTCAACGGCCCCGACAAATCTTCCGCATCGAACCAGCCGCCAACCGCCATTACCGCGGGTTTGATGTTTTTGATATGAGCGGCGATATTGCGCGACTTCCAGAAATCGTCATAAGTCTGGTGCTTCAGAATGTCATTCCAATATGGGTTTTCATTCTTGAGATAACGCTCGTTTGAGTTTGCGATGGGACCCATTTTCAGATAGAAGTCATAGGCATCGGGTGTCTTGAAGTCGAAGCGGCTTTCGCTGGCGTCGGGCGGCATGGGGTCACCCTTGCGCATGGGAAATCCTACATAGAAGCCAAAGTTAGCCGCAAGGAAAAAAGCGCCGTTGTGAAACGTATCGTCGCCATTGGCGATGTCGGTTACGGGAGCCTGCGGTGAAGCGGCGGCCAGCGCGGGATGGGCGTCGATCATGCCCGCGGCGGCATAAAAGCCCGGATAGCTGATGCCGTAGATGCCGGCCTTTCCGTTGTTATTGGAAACGTTCTTCATCAGCCAATCGATGGTGTCGTAGGTATCGCTGCTTTCGTCTATATCGGCGCTCGATTTCTTCAGGTCTTTATGCGGAGTAGCTTCCAGGAAGACGCCGTCCGACATGAAACGGCCGCGTACATCCTGATACACAAAGATGAAACCTTCCTTCTCATATTTTTCGGAATTGGCGAGCACTGGCTTGTAGTGATCTTCGCCATAGGGGCTGACGGAATACGGCGTTCGCTGCATCAGGAACGGGTAAGTCTGGCTGTCGTCTTTTGGCGCATAGACCGAAGTGAATAACTTCTTGCCATCGCGCATCGGAATTAGAAATTCGAACTTCGTGTAGTGAGCCTTGATGAATTCGGCTCGCTTCTTTATTTCTTCCGATTGCGGCGGCTGGGCCAGCAGCACGCTGGATGACAGGATCGTCAAGCACAGTGGTAGGAGTTTCACGTCAAGATCCTACCACCGAAGTGGAGGTTTCCCGGGGGCTCGCATGCGGCCGCAAAAGCTCCTTGAGTTTTTCCGTGCCGGAAAAAGTGCCAATATTAATAGAGACACTATCCACAGGCGGACGTGTCAATATGTCAGAGAGATGGTTCTAATTATAAAACCGGCCAGCGAAATTGACGGTTCGAACAAGAGGTAACGTTTAAAAATGTCTAAAGCACGCTTGATAATCGCCGACGATCATGTGCTGATTTTGGATGCGCTGCGTAACCTCTTGGACACCGAGTTCGACGTAGTTGCCGTTGTCGAGAACGGACGCGCGTTAGTGGATAAAGCGATCGAGTTGCGGCCGGATGTGGTTTTGATAGATATATCAATGCCCGTGGTTAATGGCGTAGACGCGGCGCGCATGATTCGCCAAGCGGTGCCCGATGCGAAGCTGTTGTTCGTCAGTATGCATGGCGACCCGGTATTCGTTCGCGAAGCATTCCGGGCGGGCGCGGCCGGTTATGTGCTGAAGCGCTCGGCGGCGTCCGAGTTGGTAATCGCCATCCGTGAAGTACTTAAGGGAAACTCTTACGTAACGCCGCTTGTAACGAAGGGCAGCGCCGATACAGCGGTAGTGGAATCGGGGTTGACCGTTCGCCAGCGTGAGGTACTGCAGTTGATTGCCGATGGGTGCACGGCGAAGGAAGTAGCGTCGAAGTTGCAGATCTCTGTAAAAACAGCGCAATTCCATAAGGCGGCGATAGCAACCAAGCTTGGAATCAGAACCACGGCGCAGTTAACGCGGTACGCGCTGGACAATGGGCTGCTGTCTTTACATGGCTAGAGCAAGCACTCGGACCAAGCGCTTATTCGGTTCGCTCCGCCAGGGCATTGAACTCGCAGCCGACAAGGACGATCACCGCGAGAAAATACATCCACACTAGCAGTGCGATGACGGCGCCGATACTGCCGTAAAGAACGTTGTAATTAGCTACGTGGGTGACGTACCAAGCGAAAACGCTGGTGGCAATTAACCAGAGCGAGGTTGCCACTAATGCCCCGGGCCACATGCGATGTAGCTTCTGGGTGCGATTAGGGCCGAAAAAATAAAACAAAGCCATGGATAGAACGATTCCGCCAAAAGCCACCAGATAACGGGCAGATCGTCCGACAAGCAGTACCGATTGGCGGATTGAGGCTCCTTCGGGCATGAAGATTACCCAGCGGATGAAAGACGACTCCGTGCGCGAGCCAAATAGTATTAACGATGAAGCGGCTAGCGTAGGGATCGCCGCCGCGAACACCAAAACGACGGCCATTCCGCGTTGCTTCAAAAAAGGGCGTCCATGCGGTAAACGATAAGCGGCTTGAAAGCCTTCCATGAGCGACATCATCATTCCCGACGCCGCCCAGATGGAAAGTAAAGTAGCGACGATCAGGAGAGTCTTAGGACGCCCGCCAGTATCGCGGAGGTGATTTATCAGAAGGCTTTCCGAGCCGGGCGGGATAGCTTCAAAGAGCAAACCGGAGATCACGCGGTATACGGAAGTGGCATTGGCCTGGGAAAGAAGCGCGGCTGAAGTTGTAAGAACAGGGAAGAAGGAAAGTAATGCCGAGTATGCGGCACCCTTGGCGACGCCGAAACAATTGTCCTCATAGGCCGAGATCGCCGATTGCCGCAGCAGCCACCACTGGCGGGCCCAGAACCTAGGCGACGTGGCGTAGATAGTTGTTGTTCCGGCCGACACGGAGCGCGCTTCCACTTTCTTTGATGATAGCTTGCCGCAGTTTGAATATTAAATCTTGTGTCAAATACCGTAATCTATAACTACGTCGTGACTGTGCCGAGCCAACTAACGAACGACCTGTGCGTTGAAAAGCAACGGATCGACGAGTATCTTGAGACGCTGCTCGATCAGCCCTCCGTAACAGGCGCGAGTTGCGTCCCGGTGGCAATGCGCTATGCGGTATTCGGAGAAGCACAGCGAATCCGCCCGATCTTGTCATTGCGGGTTGCCCGTCTATTTGACGATGAGCCCTCGGCTCTATCGTTGTCGGCGGCCGCCTCGGTGGAGCTTCTGCATTGCGCGTCGTTGATTATCGACGATCTGCCCTGCATGGATGATGCGCCAATGCGCCGGAATCGACAAAGCGTCCACGTAGCTTTCGGGGAAGCCACCGCCGTGCTTGCGGCTTTTGCGTTAGTGGCGTTGGCCGCTCGCTCCATCGTCAGCCGCGAATATGGCCCGTGTGATTTACATCGCGCGCTGGGCTTTCAGAAGCACTTGCTCTCCGCCCTGGATTGCAATGGTCTGATTGCCGGGCAAGCGCTGGACTTAGGGCTTTCGGGTGAGTCGAGCAATCGTACGCACGTCACCGACTTAAAAACCGTTCCTTTATTTCTTCTGGCCGCCCGCGCCGGAACTCTCTTTGCAGAGCCCAGCGAACGGTCAAAGGAAAAAAGAGTGATGAGTTTCGCTCGCGAATTTGGAGTTGCGTTCCAGATGACCGACGATTTTCTGGATGAAGACGAAGAATGCATTGAGCCGCTGACAGCCCAGCTGCAACAAGCTCATGCGTGGCTTGCTCCGCTGGAAACACAAGGTCAACCCCTTGGCGATTTGTTGGATTATCTGAATGCAAGAGCCTGGGAAAAAAATCATAGTCATCGGTAGTGGATTCGGCGGATTGGCCTCGGCAATTCGGCTCCAAGCGCGTGGATATCAAGTGGAGTTGTTGGAGGCGCGCGACAAGCTTGGTGGCCGGGCTTACGTCTATGAACAGGACGGCTTCCGGTTCGACGCCGGACCCACTGTAATTACGGCTCCGTTTTTAATTGACGAAATTTTCGCCGCTGCCGGCCGTAAAACCGAGGATTACGTTAGCATCGTGCCGGTAGATCCTTTCTATCGCATTGAGTTTCCCGATGGCCGGTGGTTCGAATATAACAGCGATGAAGCGGAGACGGAGCGCAGTGTCGCGGCGTTTGCGCCAGGGGATTTGCAGGGCTATCGGGAAATGATTCGCGCCGCCAAAGCTATTTTCCAGAAGGGCTTCGTGGAGTTGGCCGATCGACCCTTTCTCAAGTTCACCGACATGGTACGCATCGCGCCTGACCTGATCCGCCTGCAATCGCACAAGACGGTCTATCAATTCGCATCCCGCTATGTGGACGATCCGATGCTGCGCCGCGTCTTCAGCTTTCATCCTCTTCTGGTGGGCGGGAATCCCTTCCAGACGACGTCGATTTATGCTTTGATTCATTACCTGGAGCGGCAGTGGGGCGTGCATTACATCATGGGGGGAACGGGGGCATTGGTAGCGGCCTTGGGGAAGATCTTCGAGGAGATCGGCGGCAAGATCCGGCTATCGACGCCAGTGACGCAGATTCTAACCGACAAGGGTACCGCCAATGGGGTCGAGACCAAGGATGGGGAGCGGATCGCGGCGGACGCAGTGGTTAGCAACGCCGATATCGCGAACACCTACCGCAAACTACTCCCGGCGCAGGCACGCAAAAAATATACCGATGCGAAGCTGGAAGGGATGCGCTACAGCATGTCTCTGTTTGTTATCTATTTCGGCACATCACGCCGTTATGAAGAGCTTCGACATCACACCATCATCCTTGGCGAGCGCTATGAGGAACTTCTTGACGACATCTTCAACAAGAAAAAAATGGCCGGCGATTTCTCGCTCTATCTCCATCGGCCAACCATGACCGACCCGGGCATGGCGCCCGCGGGTTGTGAAAGCTTCTATGCACTTGTGCCGGTTCCCCATCAGGCAAGCGGTCTGGATTGGAAAAAAGAAGCCAAACCTTTGCGCGACCGTGTCATCCGTTTTCTCGCCGATAAATACATGCCAGGATTGGAGGATTGCATCGTGACGGAACGCTTGCTTACTCCCCTTGATTTCGAGACGACGCTAGACAGCTATCTGGGATCGGCGTTTTCATTTGAGCCGATTTTTACGCAGTCGGCGTGGTTCCGCCCGCACAATGTTTCCGAAGATGTGAAACAGCTTTATTTCGCTGGAGCCGGGACGCATCCTGGAGCGGGTGTTCCGGGCGTTCTGTCGTCGGCGAAGATTGTGGAGAACTTGGTTTGCCGCCTGCTACCGAACTAGCTTCGCTGTATGCGCGGGCCGCCTCGGCTACTGCTTCGGGATCAAAGAGCTTCTATTTCGCGACGCGTTTTTTTCCCGCCGATCTGGCCAAGGCCGCACATTCCGTGTACTGGTTCTGCCGGCACACCGACGATCTGGTGGATGAGTGCGCATCGCTCGACGAGGGCCGACGGGACTTGGAAGCATGGGCGTCGGATCTCCAATCCGGCTTACGTGGCGACCCTGTGGAACACCCAGTGTTACGGCTATTCCTGGCAACCGTGGACGCCTACGAAATTCCACCCGAATATCCCTTGGAATTGATTGAAGGCATGCGCATGGATCTGAATCGCGTACGCTACGAAAACTTCGCCGAGTTGCGCCAGTTCTGCTATCGCGTGGCATCGGTTGTAGGGTTGATGATGTCCTATGTAATCGGTTTTCGCGATCCGGCGTTGCCATATGCAGTGGACCTGGGCATTGCCATGCAGCTCACAAATATCCTGCGTGATATCGGTGAAGATTTCGAGCGTGGCCGAATCTATTTGCCCTCCGGCGAACTGTCTCGTTTTGGGTACAGCGAAGATGAATTAAGCCGGGGCGTTCGCAACGATGCGTTTCATCGTCTGATGCGCTTCCAGGTGGCCCGAGCCCGCGATTATTATGAGCGCGCCCATCCGGGAATCGCTTTGCTGGCTCCCGACGGCCGCTTCGCCGTGCAGGTTGCTTCCGATGTCTATCGCGAAATTCTTCGCCGTATTGAACAGTCCGATTATGATGTCTTCGAACAGCGCGCCGTAGTCCCACGAGTGCAAAAGTATTGGATCACCGCGCGATCAATGGCAGGACCCGTAGCGCGATATGTACTGCGGCGGGCATGGAATCAATGAAGCTAAGGGCGACTTCGATCGCTACTCTTGCCGGGCTGCTTCCGCATTATCTGTGCTTCTATATTTTAGGAACTCCGCTGTGGACGGAGCGAATCGCGGAATGGATTATGGCCCATACGCCGTCCTATCTGGCGGTGCTCGCGCTAGGAACCTTGGGCGATTGGGCGAAGCCGTTTGCAATGACGGGTGCACTTGCTACTCTCGGCGGTGCGTTGCTGGCGGTCCTCGCTGTCTCCGCGTTCCATCGGTATCTTATTCTGTTCGCGGGACCGGTCCTCGCGCTGACGTTAGGCACCTTCTTCGACTATCATTCGCTCGCCGGACAGTGCTCGTTCTGGGCTCCCGCGCTGGCGATTCTTTACCTTTCCCGTGGCAACGCGCCATTGGTTCCCGAACGGCGCAAATTCCTAGCGGCAAGTCTACAAATGGCAATGGGAGGCGGAGTTATTGCGGTGGCCGGTGAGAGTTTTCTACGGGATCGTGCCTTGGCCAAGCGCGCGGTTGAGCCAGTGGACCTGTTTCCTTTCCCGCGCCCCAGCACCACGTTCGGCGACGGATTTACCCGCAAGTCCGTGACGCCGGTAAACGAATTTTATGGGATGAGTAAGAATACCGTCGATCCAGCGATCGCGCCGCCCGTGTGGCGCCTGCACGTGACGGTCGACGGGCGCCTGGTGAAGGAGTATACGTTTTCGGAACTGCTTACTCTTCCCCGACAGGAACGTTACGTGACTTTGCGCTGCGTCAGTAACACGCTAAAATCCGATCTCATGGGCACTGCTCTGTGGAGCGGCATCCGGCTATCACAACTAGTGAACCGGGCTTCGCTGCATCCTGCGACTACGGAAGCTGCGATCATTGGTGTCGATGGACATGGTGACAGTCTGACGCTCGATTATGCCTTCTCCGATAACGTCATGCTCGCTTTGGGTATGAACGGCAGAACTTTGAATCGAATTCACGGCTTTCCGATTCGATTGCTTGCACCCAGATATTACGGCTTTAAGAACGTGAAGTGGATCTCGGAGATCGCATTCGTCACTGCGCCTTATTTCGGCACCTGGCCGAAGATGGGTTATACCAAAGAGCCGCGCGTGCACGTGGCCTCGCATATCGATCGCTTGGAACGGCAGGGTGAGCGAATCGAAGCCGGCGGCGTGTCGTTTGCCGGCGATCGCGGAATTCGCGCCGTGGAAGTGCGAACCGACGTGACATCGTGGACAGCGGCAACGCTTGAGTCTCCGTTATCTGGCGATACGTGGACGCGCTGGCGAGTATCGCTGAGCGCAGCGGGAGCAACGCAATTACAAGCTCGGGCTCAGGACGGCGAAGGGCACTGGCAGGAAGAAACGGAAGGACCCTTGTTTCCAGATGGTGTGACCGGGCCAACCATCCGGAGATTCTCTTCTTGAGTCCGAGTGAGATGACCGCCGCCGGGGTCGCTTTTGGCATTTCTTTTTTCCTGATTAAATCGCGGTGGAATTACTTGAAGCTTCCTGAGTTGCCAAGGCGCCCGCGGACGGAGCTTCATGACATCACCGTCATCATCCCGGCGCGAAACGAAGCCAAGAATATTGGGAAGCTAATTAAGAGCCTCCAACATCCGGAAATCCTGGTGGTGGACGATGCCTCCACCGATACTACGAGCCAGATTGCCCGTGACGCGGGAGCGGCGGTGATGCAGGCTCCGCCGCTGCGGAAAGGCGTGTTGGGAAAGCCCAATGCCTGCATGGCCGGGGCCAGGATTCCAGAAACGAAGTGGCTGCTTTTCGCCGATGCCGACACTTGGTACGAGCCCGATTTCCTTACATCCGTGATGATGCATGCCGAAGAACAGGGCCTGGAGATGGTCTCATTATTCCTGCGGCAGGAATGCTTCAGTATTGTCGAAAAGGTTCTTGTGCCCTACGCCTTCGCTTTGTATTTTTGCGGAGTGAAGACGGAGAATGTCAATTCCTTAAGTTCTTCGGAGGCACTCGCCAACGGACAATGTCTGCTAGTGAAGCGCGATGCCTATCTGTTCATGGGCGGACACGGCGCTGTGGAAACCTCCGTGATCGAAGATGTCGCCCTGGCTCGCGTGGCCAAGCGTCATCGGATGAAGATGCTGGTGATGCGGGCCGAGAAGCTAGGCCACGTTCGAATGTACGAAAACTTCGCCGCTATCTGGCGCGGTTTTGAGAAAAACTCCTTTCGGTTTCTGATGGTGAATCCCTGGTGCGGCGCACAGGTGGTGTTCGCGTCAATCCTACTCACGTCCTGGATTCCGGTGTTGTGGTGGCTGATACGCGAGCATCGGGTATGGCCCGCCTGGGGCTTTGGACTGCTGCCGCTGATTCTCCTGGTGCCCTGGTTTCGCTCGATTATCGGCATTTTGCTATCCCCGTTTGCCGTGTACGGATTCCAGCTTGTCGCCGTCAACGCGATGATCTCCACCACTATCGGCAAGAAGGTTTTGTGGAAGGAACGGCGTGTCTGAGCCGCTCCAATATCCTATTCCCTGGAAAGTAGTTTTCAGTATTGGTCCTGCGTTGGCGAAGGGCTTGCGGACTTCGGTCGATACATTCTCCGCCGGCATCGTCGCGCAAATCTCTCCCCCACCGTTGATCCTGGGACTTGAAAATCTGCCGGACGATCCCCGCTTTGTTTTAGTCGCCAATCATTACCAGAGAAAAGGGCTGTGGATTGCCCATGCGGCAGCTATCGTAACCCAGGCTATCCGGTCGAAATATGGCCCAGGGGACCCGCCGGTGCGTTGGCTGGTGACCGCGAACTTCCCGCCCGTCGCTGGAATCTTTCCATCCCCGGGCGATTGGTTATTGCCGCGCGTCGCCTATACTCTGCATTGTTATCCGATATCATTCGCCGGAACGAAGCCAAAATTTACAGCGCGATCGATTCGCCAATTGCTGCGCGATGCTAAAACAATCAATCGCCCTATAGGCGTGTTTCCTGAAGGCGCGGCGGGGATTGCGGGAAAGCTTTCACCACCCCTTCCGGGTGTCGATCGCCTGCTTCACCTACTACGGTTACCCGTTGTACCGGTTGGCATATCGGAAGCTGGACGCTTTGTAATTAAGTTCGGGAAGGCGGTGGAGGCAGATATAGATGTGGCTATGAAAAAAATTGCCGAAATGACGACGGGCGGGACGGGCTCGATGGACCCGTTGCCGCCAACTATATAAACATCTCTTCATCGTGGGTGGCTTCGGCAACGTTTGGCCGGCTACCCCGCACCAGGTAAGCTAATGCCGTACGGACGCCCGCGGCAACGCCCTGTATCTCACGGACCGGGCGCACGACGCCACCGTGCACCATAGCGACGGTTTCCTGGGCGCGGCTCAAAGTGTCATCCAAAACAAGTTCAGCCCGATCAAGCTGTACCTTGGCGCGATTGCCGGCATCAGTTAGCATCTCATCGACGCGCGTTAACTGGAATCGGGTGGAATCGAGAATCTCGGACGCCTTCGTGGTGATGGCAACGATCTGCGCGCTGCTTTTTTCCAATGTTTTTTGCGAGGAGTCCAGCAGCGATTCGATCTTCGGCAGCAGAGTAACTACTTTCAACTGCGTCGCCTGCGAGGCTTTATAGATTCCGGTCAGCATCGCCGCCTGGATTACTAAAGCGATGGCCGAAACTACTACGAAAACCGTCATCACGTAGAGCAAGGTTTGTTGGTCCATGATTCTCCCTCCCCAAATCAGGCGAGCTTGAGCTCGGAATTTAGACTTCGCCTTCGGCGTTTACGGTATCGCGATACGCCTGCTTCCCTGCTTCTACCGCGGCGTTCAATTGATCCTTCTGCTTATTCAGAGCCGACTTGCTCTTGTCGAGCAAATCTTCGGCGGACTCCCGCAAGTCTTCCGTGCGGCGCTTCAAGTAATCTTTACCTTCGTCCGCTTTGTTCAGCAGCAATTCGCGCGTTTCTTCGCCGGACTTAGGGGCAAATAACATTCCAACAGCCACCCCCAATCCAATGCCCAGCAGGAAATAAGACAGCTTGTTGTCGTCGTCCATGATTCAGGTTGCTCCTATCTAGATGCAGTGTAGCGCATGGTTCCAAGTCCGAACGCCGCGCGATGCGGTTGCCCGCCGCGGTATCACCCGTTAGACCGGCAAACGATTATCTGGTTTCATGAGAAGCACGCGTCGTGCCAATATATTCTGTCACTATAGGGCTGTCAGCCATGCGCGACTTCAAGAAAAAGCCTCTGGAAGCGGAGGATCTACTCAATTACGCTTTGCGATCCTTCGCCGTTCGGGCTCAGACTATTTCCGAGCTCAGAGACAAACTGCGCCGCCGGGCCGCACAGCCATCCGATGTGGATGAGGTGCTCTCCAAGATGAAGCAAGCGGGATTTCTGAACGACCGCACATTTGCCGACTCGTACGCCACGGCGCGTCTGGAGAATCGAGGATTCGGAAAGATGCGAGTTCTTCGCGATCTGCAGCAGCGGCGGGTGCCTTCCACCGTCGCTGGACAAGCCGTCGAACAGGCGTTTCAGGAAACCGACGAGTCAGACCTGATCAAGAAGTATCTGGCGCGAAAGTACCGCGGCAAGGATCTGGCGGTGGTGCTCAAGATAGACAAGGAACTAGCATCGGCTTATCGCAAACTACGCGTAGCCGGTTTTACGTCGGCCAACTCGATCAAGGTGCTAAAGGGATTTACGTCGCAAGCGGAATTACTGGAAGATCCCAACGAGGATTAACTATTCCGCAGGTTCGCCGTTACGTTCCTGCTGTACTAACTTTCGCCAGTCTCCCTCCACCGTTCCGTGTTTCGACCCCTCCTCGATGGTGAAATAATCCTCAACCCTGACGTAGCGAAATAAGGAGGCGCAGAGGTTTTTCGGGAAGAGCTCGAGACTGATATTGTACGACTTGATGGCTTCGTTATAGTTACTACGTTCGCTGGACACTTCGTCTTCAGCGCGGGTAAATTCATCTTTGATTCGGACGAAATTACGGTCGCGAGCAAGTGCGGCGTTTATCCGCGAGGCACTCAACAGGCCGGCGATAGCACTATCCATCTTCCCATTCGCTTCCATCTTCTGCTGGCGCGTGGCTGACTTGGCGAATGCGCTGTAGGCCCCGTTCAGCCCGCGGACGACGTCGGCATTCTGGCCCAGAGACTCAATCGCGGTCTCGATTGCCTTGGGGAGAATCGCGGCGCGGGCACGCATGGCTTGGTCGACACCATTCCAGCAAGTGTCGATGGCCGAACGCTTTCGGGCAAGTTCGCTCCGATCCAGCAAAATGATCCCCACGAAGGCTACCAGGATCAGAATCAGAATGGCAAAAATAGCCTTCGTCATTCGCGGATTGACCCTTACGCGCGGGACTGGAACGGGATTAACGCGACAAATCTCCGCGATTGATTTTGATACCTTCCAATCGGCCTAGCATCGCTAACGTCATTTTGTCGGGCGTGAAGAATTTCTGAGCGATCTGCTGAACCTGCTCGGCTGAGACTTCTTCAATCTTTTCGATCATCTCATCCAGAGTGAAGAAGCGTTTGAAATACAGTTCCTGCCGGGCAAGATTTCCCATTCTGCTGGAGCTGGATTCCAGACCGAGAACGAGCGAGCCCTTCAGATGGTCTTTCGCGCGGCGAATCTCATCGGAGGGGATCGTGTGGTCTTGCAGTTGGCGTAGTTCGTGGACCACGGAATCGACAACCTTCGCCGCGGATTCAGTGGACGTGCCGGCATACACCGCCAGGCACCCGGCATCGCGATACATATTGAGTTCGGAAAACACAGCGTAGGCTAAACCTTGCTTCTCACGAATATTTTGAAACAGACGAGAACTCATCCCGCCCCCCAAAATCGTATTCAGAATATAGCAGGCGGTGCGAGCATCATGCGGTAGTGAATAGGAGGGCACTCCGAGATAAAGGTGAACCTGTTCCAGATGATCTTTGTTCTCAAACGCAAGCGTCGCGCACGGCTGGGGCGGGATATCGGGCGGTAATGCGGGCGTCGGAGCCAGATCGGCAAAATACGACGCAACGATATCGACCAGCGACTGATGGTCAAGGTTGCCGGCTGCCGTCACTAATAGATTGCCCGGCGAATAGACGCTGTGGTGATAATCGGTAACCATTTGCCGGTCGAAGCTGGAAACGGTTTCTTTACTGCCAAGAATCGGACGTCCCAAAGGGTGATTATTCCAAAATGCGCCGGAGAATATTTCCTGAATAAGATATTCGGGATTATCCACCTCCATTTTGATCTCTTCGACAATTACGCCCTTCTCCTTCTCAATGTCGTCCGGACGGAACATGGGGTTCAGGACAAGATCGGCGATGACGTCGAAGGCGATCGGAAGATGCTCGTCCAGGATTTTGGTGTTGTAGCTTACTAATTCCTTCGAGGTGAACGCGTCCAACCCTCCGCCGATCGAATCAACCGCCCGGGCTATCTCTTCGGCGGAGCGCTTGGATGTACCTTTGAACACCATATGCTCGACAAAGTGCGAAAGGCCCGTCTGGGTTATGCTTTCGCTCCGCGAACCAGTGCCGATCCAGATACCCACGGAGACTGAGCGGACGTGTGACATCTTCTCGGTGATAATTCGCAAGCCGTTCGGCAGTGTCGCGGTTTCGATTTCTCGTGAATGGAGGGAATTTGCCGGCAGGGTTAAAGTAGCCACCACCTATTGTATGCACGTTTGCGGCAACCGGGATTCACGGTAAAATAGTGTTATGCCGCAATCCCTTGTGGGTATGGAACTTTCCGACATCCAGGCGGCGCTCGGCATCGATTATCCGCGCTTCCGGGCGGAGCAAATCTACCACGCGGTCTATCACAATAAGGCAACGGATATCGGCCGGATTTCGAACCTTCCGGCGATGCTCAAACGCCGTCTGATCAGCGATTTACCGCTTGGACTCCCGCGCTTGCAAACACGCTACGACTCCATCGATGGGACTCTTCGCTACCTGTTGAAATTGGATGACGAAAGAACCATTGAAACGGTTCTAATGCCGGAAGGGGAGCGGGATACGATCTGCATATCAAGCCAAGTAGGATGCCCAGTAGACTGTCGATTTTGCTTGACCGCATTGATGGGCCTGGAGCGCAGTCTGACGGCTGGCGAAATCGTCGGTCAGGTTCTATTTGTGGCGGAGGCGAACGGGCTGGCGGCGAATATTGACCGGCTGAATGTGGTGATGATGGGAATGGGCGAGCCGCTTCTAAATCTGCCTAACGTGATTAAGGCGACTCGGCTGTTGACCGACCCAAAAGGGATAGCGATGTCGCCACGGCGCATCACCCTGTCGACATCGGGCATAATTCCGAAGATAGAGGAACTGGGGCGCGAGCCGATCCGCCCGAAACTCGCCATCTCGTTGAATGCTTCCACCGAAGAACAACGTCGCGAATTGATGCCGATCACCCGGAAATATCATCTGCGGGAATTGATCGCGGCTTGCAAAGCATATCCCCTGCGGCCGTGGGAAAAGCTGACCTTTGAGTATGTTCTGCTAAAAGACGTCAACGATAGCGACGACGATGCCCGGCGCGTGGTGCGGCTGCTGGCGAATCTAAATTGCAAGGTGAATTTGATCGCGCTGAATCCAGGGCCGGGCATTCCATTTGGTACCCCCGATCCGGCGAGGGTGGCATCCTTCCAAACAATCGTGCGGCGCTCCGTGCCTTGCTTCCTGCGCAAGCCGCGAGGGTTGGATATCTTTGCCGCGTGCGGACAATTGAAGCGGATTGAATCGGCAAATCCGCTATTGCCCGTGCTGGCCTGATGCGCGATCTAACTGGCCACGGGGCCATCGCCCCTGGAAAGCACGCTTAGCAGTTCTTCCTTGCGCTTTTCGGCGTTCTCCACGGCGCTCTCCGTCGCTACCCAGTAAACGATCACACCGACGATGGCGGCGAAAGCCAGTGCTCCGAAGAAAGCCCAATTCGAGCGGAAGGCATAACGCGCAAGGTAGGCCATTCCTACGGGCAGCATCACGAAGGGGTACACGACGAGTTGCATCGCCTGGGTCTGGCCAGCCGATCCGGAGCGCATCGCGCGGGATGCGTTCACGGCCCGGGCATTGCGAACCGAAGTGTAATTCCCGATAGAGAGCAGGTAGATGCTGATCACCAGCGTAACCAGGAGGGCTTCCCCGAGCTTCGCCGCACTGAGCGGCATGCGCAACAGAAGGCACACCGCTGTAATCGCAAATACTTCGAGGAAGACGAAGATCACTGCCGCAATATTCTTGGCCGCGAGTACCGTGGACATCTTTACCGGGACCAGAAAGTAGAGCTGCGCCGCCGCGCGGTCAAAGCCAAAGACATTCCAGAAACAAGCGTCACCCAACAACAACAAGGCGTAGAGGCAAACGAACGTAAAGTAGTTGCCGCTCATTACGCCGCCGGCGGATGCCGAATTGCGAAAAGCCATCGGCAACCAGATAAGCAGCCCGAAGGAAAAGCCCATCATGAATACCAGCCGGAAACGCGGGGCACGCGAAAGAAAGCGAAGTTCTTTCTCCACCATGGCGCTGATGGGATCGGGCAGGATGCGGGCCGGTAAGCGAAACAAGAATTCGACGATGCCCGCCGAACGGGTATCGGGTCCGCGCCCGGGATTGACTTCAGAGGCGTCAAAGCGCAATCCCCGGGCGAACTGCCAGCGCCCAAAGGCGAATGCGGCGGCCACCCATACCAGGATCGCTGTGAAACTGACGGCGCGAACATCGCCGTAAGCCAATTGTGCCGTTGCGGTCCACGGCCAGAAGCGGACTGACTCGCCCGTGATGTTGGAAAAGACGCCGCGCACCTTGGTTTGGACACCGCCGAAGATCAATAATTGCGGAAGCGCGGCCGCCAGCACCAGTAGAAAAACGGCCAATTCGCGAATTCTCTTTCGGGCCAGTAACCTTGCCATAAGATCACGCAGGCCGGCCGCTAACAAGAGATTGAACAGGACAAAAGGGATAAACCACAACGGCGCCCAGAGCGGGATGCGGGGGTTGAAGGCCAGCCCCACGGCGGCTCCGACGATGAGCGTCAGCATCTCAACGGCAGTGGATAGGCGGAGCAGCACCTCAATGCCGAATAGCTGTGAAGCAGGCACCGGATACACCATGATCTTCTTCATGTCGAGTGACGCGCCGGTGGTTACCAGCAGTATCGGCACTACTTGCCAATAGAGAAAAACCAGTAGCAGCGCGGCGGGAAAGATGGAGATCGAAATTTTCAGGTTGGCCGGATTGGCGAGAAAGACTCCGACTGCCGTAGCGCTGACAACCCACACCAAATACCATAAACCGGTGACGATGGCGCTGAAGAAATTACCATTGCCAGCCGGGTTAGCGTAGACGTGATAAGTACTCTTCCACTGAGCCCAGAGTATGGCACGCGATTGATTGAACATTAGCGGTTCCTAGAGCCAGTTCAACGTTTCGGTTGGACGATCCGAACCGACTACGCGCACGAATATATCTTCCAGACTTTCAGACCCGCGGCGGAGCTCGCTCACTTCCCCCGACACGACGATATTGCCGTGATCGATGATGGCCACGCGATCGCAAAGGCGCTCCACGACCTCGAGCACATGCGAGGTTAGAAATATTGTGGCGCCTTGCCGCACCTGGTCGAGCAGAAGATCCTTCATCAGCCGCGCGCCTACAGCGTCGACACCCTCGAACGGCTCGTCCATCAGGAATAGTTGCGGACGGTGGATGAGTGAGGCCGCCATCGCAACGCGCTTACGCATTCCCTTCGAATAGTCGCCGATCAGCTTGCGCCGGTCGACATCCAGTTCGAACAAGCTCAAGAGTTCTCCAGCCCGCTCCCGCGCCATCTGCCGTTCCAAGCCGTACATGCGTCCAACAAATTCGATAAACTCCGCCCCGGTGAGTTGATCGAAGAGGAGCGACTCATCGGGAACGAGCCCGATTTTTCTCTTAATTTCGACGGCGTGCTCGGGCATGGGTAGGCCTAGAAGCTCGATGGTTCCGGAGGTTGGCGGCGCAAGGCCCATCAACATTCGAATGGTGGTTGTCTTTCCCGCGCCGTTCGGCCCGAGAAAACCGAAGAAGCACCCGCGCGGCACTTCCAGGTTCAGTCCGGCAACCGCTTCCTTATTTCCGTAGACCTTGTGCAGATCGCGGACCGCGATTGCGGGCGAGGTATCCATTCAATTTCTATAGTACCGTCTGAAAATATTTCCGGTGCCCTGGAAAGCCGGAAGGATAAGGCGCGGGCTGGGGAATTTCTAGAGATTTTGCGTTATTTCAGTGTTCGGAGAAATCCAGCGGCGACTTCGCGGGGTTGGCGGTGATCGCCGTCCACTTCGTAATTCAGCTTCTGCATAGTCTCATTGGTGAACTTGGCGGAGAGTTCGTCGAGGGCAGCGCGAAGGCCCGGAAAAGTTTGTAAGGCGTCCTGGCGAACTTCGATGCAGGCCTGGTATGGCGGGAACGCGTTCTTGTCGTCTTTGAGAATCTTCAGATCCAGCTTGGATAGCACACCATCGGTGGCATTGGCGGCGATCATGTCTACTTTCTTCTGCTGAATAGCTGTATAGAGCAGGCCCAAATCCATTGACTTCGGAGCGGCCGTTTGGGGAAGGCGATAAGCGCTCATCAAGGCACCTTGGCCGTCGGGACGCTCTTGGAATTCATAGCCCACGCCGAGAGCCCAGCCGGGTGTTACTTGTGCCGCGTCACTGAGGGTTTCCAGGTGACGGCTGCGTGCGTCCTCGCCGCGAATCACCATCACGAAAGTGTTGTTGATACCCAACGGATTGAGCCATTCGATTTGGGCGATACGGCGATATTCCTGGCGGACACGCTCCAGAACGAGCGAGGAATCGGTGGCGACGGGATCCTTTAACACGGACGTCAGGGCGGTACCCGTGTATTCGGGATACAGATCGATTTGATTATTAGTGATCGCCTGATGCGCCAGTAAAGTCCCGCCCAAATTGAAATGCCGTTCTACTTTTTGATTGAGGCGGTGCTCCAGATGTTGAGCGATGATTTCGCCAAGCACGGACTGCTCAGTAAAATTTTTGGCGCCGACGCGAATCACCGGCTTGCGACTACAAGCGGCGAGACTTATGAAGATTAGCGCGGCGACAATTTTCTTTCGATCCATCCGATTCCCCCGTCAGATAATAGCGCGATCAAGGCCGCGGGTACCGCGCCCGCGAGAATTAGGGCAGTGTCCACGGATGCGACGCCGCGAAAGATGAAGTCGCCCAGTCCACCGCCTCCGATGGCCGCCGCAATAGTCGCGGTACCGATGGTGGTGACGGTAGCAATGCGAATGCCGGCGAGAATCGTACTCGCGGCAAGCGGAAGTTCTACTTGAAAAAGAAGCTGGGTACCGGTCATGCCCATGGCAATCGCCGATTCGCTTACGGCTGGATCAACGCCGAGAATGCCGACGAGGGTATTACGAAGAATTGGTAGAAGCGCATATAAAGTCAAGGCAACGATCGCCGTAGTTTTACCGATTCCGATGAAGGGAATCAGGAAGCCGAAAAGCGCCAGACTGGGGATGGTTTGGGCGACGTTGGCGAAACCGACGAGTGGTGTCCGCCAGCGTGGGTGGCGGGTGAGCCAGACTCCGGCGGGCAACGCAATAACGATGGCCATCGAGAGCGCGGATAGCACTAAGATCAGATGGTCGCCGGTACGTTCAAGGATTTCCGGGAAGAGGCCCGGCCGCATTTTAGACAGCCTCCCGCACGGCGAGAAAGGCGAGTGCTTCTGGGGTTTGGGCCCTGACGAATTCAGCGGGCGGGGCCAGAGTATCGATGTTGCCTTCCCGCAGCAGCGCGATTCGGCTGCCTAAGCGAAGCGCTTCCTGCACGTCATGCGTGACGAAGATGGAGGTCTTGTGAAATTCGTCGCGGAGTTCAAGAAACTGGCGTTGCAGTTCCAGGCGAGTGACGGGATCGAGCGCCCCGAAGGGTTCATCGAAGAGTAGCAGGGAGGGGTCGGCGGCCAAGGCCCGTGCCACGCCGATGCGTTGACGCTGGCCTCCGGAAAGCTGTCGCGGATAGCGGGCGGCAAAATCATCGGCGGGCAAACCGACGCGGTCCAATAGTTGAGTCACGCGTTTAAGAATTTTTTCTTCGGGCCATTTTTCGAGGCGTGGGACCAATCCAATATTGGCGGCGACGGTAAAGTGCGGGAAGAGACCTACGTCTTGAATGACGTATCCGATGCGACGCCGAAGTTGAATGGGATTCCAATCCACCGTGGCCTTTCCGTCGACGATAACTCTGCCCCGCGTGGGCATCAAGAGCCCGTTAATCAGCTTGAGCGCGGTGGTCTTACCGGAGCCGCTACGGCCCAGCAAGATCAGAGTTTCTCCGGCCTCGACTTCAAAACTAAGACCGCGGAGAATCTGTTTGCCCCCAACCTCATAGTGGACCTGATCAAAGGCTACGAGCGGCATTCATTTAGTCTAACGGGTGAGGGAACCGGTCCTGCAACGAAACGAAGCCATTTGTCACTAAGGCACGACGAGCGTGATTTAATCTTCTTTTGAAGCGACTTTATGCCACCCAAGCCGGATTATCCCACCAACCGATCCTTGAAGGTGTACGCGTTCGATCCGACTAAGGGCCGCTATTTGGGCAATTTCATGACGATCGGCGTGCCGTATGAGAAGAATCTCGAGGCGGGTCCGATTGGCAAATACCTGGCCGTAATCGATTATGACGGGAGCAATAGCCTGTATTATCCGCCGGTGGATTTGAATCATCCGGCGATACTGGCGCAGGGCGGATTGGACCCAACGGAGTCAGACCCGTGGTTTCATCAACAGATGGTTTATGCGGTGGCAAGCGCTACCATCCACTGTTTTGAATTCGCTCTGGGACGGAAGATTCGTTGGCGACCCGACTTGAGCCGTAAGACCACGCCGCATCATGGCAAGCTGAGAATTTTGCCGCACGCGATGCAAGGCGCGAATGCGTTTTACGATCCGAAATTACGGGCGCTGTTGTTCGGTTATTTTCCAGCGACGGAGACCGATAGCGGGGCGAATCTGCCGGGGCAAATCGTGTTCACATGCTTGTCGCACGACATCATCGCGCATGAGACGACGCACGCTTTGATGGACGGCTTGCGGCGGCACTTCATGGAAGCGACAAGCGTGGACACGCCGGCCTTTCATGAAGCCTTCGCGGACATCGTCGCTCTCTTTCAGCACTTCAGTTTTCGTGACGCGTTGATGGATACGATCCAACGCACGGGCGGGGCGATTCAACGATTGAAAATCGAACCGGCGGCGGGTGGCGGGCAGGGAGTGCCGCTGGTGCAGGCCGAATTGACGATGGACAATCCGCTGGTGGAATTGGCAAAGCAATTCGGTGAGGCGATGGGGAACCGGGCTGCGCTGCGGTCGGCTCTTGGGACACCGCCGGGGTCAGTCGACCTTACTGTATTGACCGAGCCGCACGCCCGGGGAAGCATTCTGGTGGCGGCAGTTTTCGATGCCTTCTTCAGCCTATATTTGACACGCACGCGGGACTTGATGCGAATCGCGCGAGCCGGTGGAGCGCTGCCGAATGCGGTGGACTTGCATCCCGACCTGGCCAATCGCCTGGCAGGGGAGGCGGCAAAAACGGCGAAGCATATTCAGAACATCTGCATTCGCGCGCTGGATTATTGCCCGCCGGTGGATATTACATTCGGCGATTTTTTAAGAGCGTTAATTACGGCGGATTTAGAACTGGTTCCCGACGACCCGTACGGATACCGGCCGGCGATAATTGGGGCGTTTCGATCGCGCGGGATTCGGCCGGACGGCGCGGCATCGTATTCGGAGGACGCGCTGCGGTGGAACGCGCCGCCGGAGGCAAAGAGCCATTCGGAATTGCAAAACGCGTTCCGCAAAGTAATCGAATCGATGGGCGGCATTGGCGACGACACCGAAGATCAAGACCAGCGGGCAATCAGAAAAGCCGCGGTGTTACTCCATCAGGCGCTGGCAACACGCGACCGGCAGGATTTATTTCTGTCGAAAGATCCGGCGAGGAAAGTGCAGGTGCAATCGTTCCGGCGCATTCAACGGGTAGGGCCGGATGGCCAGCATCGTACGGAACTGGTGGTAGAGCTGATGCAGAAGAAAGACGGAGTATTGATCGACCCGAAGAACGCGGCGATGGGAACGTTTACGATGCGCGGCGGGACCACCTTGATCTTGAGCGCCGAAGGAAAGATTCGCTACTCAGTGAGTAAGAACGTCGATAGTGAAGTGCGTTTGGAGCGGCAGCGGCAGTATTATCAGCGGTTGGCGGCGGAGTCCGCGCTGGCCCCGTATATGCCGTTCAGTCTCGCGGAAGCGACGAGTTTCCGGGCGATCCACAGAGGTTATTAGAATGACGCCGAACAGCCCGGAACAGATCCGGATTCGCATGTACCGTGTCGGCTTTGGAGATTGCTTTCTTCTGACGCTGCCGGAGAAGAGCGGTCCGCCAAAACATATCCTGATTGATTGCGGCGTGCATCAACGGGGCGACATCAAGACTCTGGAAGGCGTGGTAAAAAACATCGCGGAAGAGACGGGCAAGGACCTAGCGATCCTGATTGCGACGCACGCGCATCGCGATCACATACACGCTTTCGGCCGCTTTGCGGCAGTCTTTCGGACATTCCACATCGGTGAGGTGTGGTTGCCGTGGACGGAAGACGCAAGCGATGCCCAAGCGACGCAACTGCGCAAGAAGAAACTTGATTTACTAGCCCGGCTGGGTGCGCACTTTCATGGGATGGCGGCCGCGGACCAGGCGAACTTCGCGACGGCAATGGATGCCGTGGCGAACATGGCGGGCAATGAGAAAGCCATGACGGAGCTGCGAACCGGCTTTCATTCTGGCGCGAAGGTAACGTACTACGAAGCTGGAGCGAAGCGGGATGACGCGGGGCAGATCGCGGGGCTAACTGTGCGCTTTCTTGGCCCGCCGAGAGACACGCAATTCTTAGGGCGCATGGATCCGCCGGCGGGACAGAAGTATCTGACTAGCGCCAATGTTGGTGGCGGCGCGAAGCCGTTGTTCGCCAGCTCGGGTCCGTATACGCCAAGCCCAACTCAGCCGTCGTTGCCGAAATCGGACGAGGAATATGTGAATCGATTCGCCGACGCCTCACCGGATCGATTGGCGTTTGCGCTTGATAGCGCGGTGAACAATACAAGCCTGGTAACGCTGTTCAGTTATCGCGGGCAGACCTTGCTTTTCGCGGGGGATGCGCAATGGGGCAATTGGCAAAACTGGATCAGTGGCGACGATGCGGCGGACGTGTTGTCTGAGGTGGGCTTCTATAAGGTGTCGCATCATGGGAGCGAAAATGCCACGCCTGTGAAGGTGGTGGAACAACTGTCGAAAGGGAAATTCGCGGCGATGGTTTCGACGCAGGATTCGCCGTTTCCAACGATTCCCCGCATGCCGTTACTTGCGGCGTTGGAAGAGAAAAGCGGGAATCGCGTGGCGCGAAGCGACTCTGTAGCGGTGCCAAACGTACCTACGGGTCCTGCGGAAATGCCGAAGGAGTTCCAGATGGGGAAGTTGTGGATAGATTATTTTATTAAGTTGTAAGCGACGCCAAAGTTTATAGTTTCGCTTTCAGCATTTCGTTCACGGAGGCGGGGTTGGCTTGGCCTCGGCTGGCTTTCATGACTTGGCCGACTAGATAACCCATCACCGCGGTTTTTCCACTTCTGTATTGCTCCACTTGCTTGGGGTTGGCGGCGATAACTTCATCAATGATGGTGCCGAGAGCATCCGAGTCGTTGATTTGTTTTAGACCCTCGCGCTCCATGATTGTGGAGGCGGAATCGCCGCTGGACCACATCTTGGGGAAGATTTCCTTGGCGAGCTTGCCAGAGATTTCGCCTTTACCGATCAGGTTGACGAGTTCGCCCAGATGCTGTGGCTCAACCGGCGAGTCTTCGATTTCTTTGCCTTCCAGTTTGAGCGAGGCCATGAGGTCACCCATCACCCAATTCGCTGCCGCGCGGCCATCGCCAGCTACGGCGGCGGTCTTTTCGAAGTAGTCGCTAATGGAGCGTGCGGACGTTAGAATTTGAGCGTCGTACTCGCGGAGGCCATAAGACTCGATGAAGCGCTTACGCTTATCTCCTGGCAATTCCGGCATGCTCGATTTCACATCGGCCAGCCACGCTTCGCTGATCCGCAGTGGAACCAGGTCGGGCTCGGGAAAATAACGATAATCATGAGCCTGTTCCTTACTGCGCATCGGCGCGGTTTCGCCGGAGTCGGAATTGTAAGAACGGGTTTCCTGCGAAATGTTTCCGCCATTTTCCAGGACGCCAATTTGACGAACAATTTCATGATCCAAAGCGAGCTTCAGAAAGCGGAAGGAATTTAAGTTTTTGACCTCCACCTTGGTGCCGAATTTCTCCGCGCCCTTTAGGCGCACCGAGACGTTCGCATCGCAGCGCAGGTGACCTTTTTCCATGTCGCACGTGGAGACGAGCACAAATTGAAGGATCTGCTTCAGTTCCGTGAGATACGCGTAAGCCTCATCTGAGGTACGGATGTCAGGCTCGCTGACGATCTCAATCAGCGGCGTGCCACTGCGATTCAGGTCGACGTAGGTATAGCGATCTGAATCCTTGAAACCGTCATGAATACTTTTCCCGGCGTCGTCTTCCATGTGCACGCGGGTAACGCCGATGCGCTTGACGATGCCGTCGACATTAACTTCGAGCCAGCCATGCTCGGCGACGGGCTGATCATATTGGGAGATCTGATAGCCCTTGGGCAGATCGGGATAAAAATAATTCTTGCGGGCGAATTGCGATTTTGGATTGACGCGACAGTGTAGGGCGACAGCGGCTCGTAGAGCCATTTCGACGGCATCGCGACTCAGCACCGGAAGAGCGCCGGGCAAGCCGAGGCAGACCGGACAAACGTTGGTGTTCGGGGGCGCGCCGAAACTGGTTGGACAACCACAGAAGATTTTTGTGCGAGTGGCTAATTGGACGTGAACCTCAAGTCCGATGACGGGTTCATATTTGGCGATGGCTTCCGGGCTGGCCACGGCGGCGATACTGGAGGACATTCCATCATTATAGAAGTTAGGCGGGCGGGGCACTCACCTGCACCAACTGCTTGCCGGTATTCTGGCCGTTCAGCATCCCGATGAAGGCTTTGGGAGTATTTTCCAGGCCTTCCACGATATGCTCGTTGTATTGCAACTTGCCTTCCTTCAGCCATGCGGCCATTTGGGAGAAGCCTTCGGGGAAGCGCGAGTAGTAATCGGAAACTAGAAATCCTTGCACCTTGGCGCGAGCGACAATCATCATGCCCAGCCAGCGCGGCCCCATCTCCGGCTTCTCAAGATTATATTGCGATATTTGACCGCAAACGGAAATTCGCGCATGCAGATTAATTTGGGGAATCACTGCATCGGTGAGTGCGCCGCCGACGTTATCGAAATAAATGTCGATGCCTTTCGGGCAAAGTTCCTTCAGCTTGGCGAAGTAGTTGGTGTCGGTCTTGTAATTAAAGCCGGCGTCGAACCCCAGATCCTTCATGGCTTGCAGCTTGTCATCCGAACCGGCGATTCCCACCACGTGACAGCCCTTGATTTTCGCGATTTGTCCAACGACCGAACCGACGGCGCCAGCGGCTCCGGAGACGACAACGGTTTCGCCGGCTTTGGGATCACAGACGTCCAGGAGACCGAAATAAGCTGTGAGGCCGGTCATCCCAAGAACACCGAGGGCCGTGGAAAGAGGAGCGAGGGAGGGATCGATTTTGCGGACGCCTTTCCCGTTGGAGACCGCATAATCCTGCCAGCCGAACATCCCTTCGACGATGTCACCAGTGGCGAAACCAGGGTTCTTCGATCCAACGACAGTCCCAACGGCGCCGCCAATCATGACTTCGCCGATCGCCACTGGCGCAGCGTAGGATTTCGCGCCACTGATGCGTCCACGCATATACGGGTCAACCGAAAGGTAGATCGAGCGGACCACGATTTCGCCGTCCGCGGCGGAGGGAACGGCGAGTTCGGACAGCAGGAAGTCGGACTCTTTGGGAAAGCCTACGGGCCGCGCGGCCAATGTAATGCGGCGATTGACTGACATTTCTTTACGCTCCTCCACTTGTCACGGGTGTTACGACCGTTCTATTATGCCTTACAGTCAGAAGGTGTGAACCCGTGATCGGGTATACACTGCAAGACGAGGCGATTCATGCGAAACCCTGTCGTCATCGCAGGCATCCGTGCCGTCGAACAATTCCGCGCCAGCCGCTGTAACCTCGCATGCCCGAATTCTGAGATCGATCTCCCGCAACAAATACCGCCGGCATTCCTCTTACCGTATCCAGGAAGCGCTTGGCCCCCAAGACCCGATGGGAACGGTGACTTTCATAGAAAGGTGGACTTATGTGGATTCGTAAAGGCGAACGCGATAAACGGAAGAACGTCGACTCCCCGATGCCGACGCAGCTTGTCTCAAATGAAGAGATGATTCCCCGGCGGCAGACGCCGGAGCAGAAGAAGGTTGAGCATCTGATTGGCGAGATGTCGGCCGAGAAATCGAAAAAGCTGGGCATCGATCGCCGGAAGTTCATGGCAAGCACCATGGGCCTGGCAACCTGCTTCGTCGCTTCCAATCAGGTTTACGGCAAGAGCTTTGAAGTAGACGAAGCGGAAACGATGGAGCCGGAAGCGTACGCCGAACGCTGGCCCAAGAGCGAGTACTTCGTGATGGATGTGCAGAGCCACTTCACAAATGGCTACGCACTAAAATTCCGCGAAGACGAGTTCGTGAAGAACATGGGGTTCAATCTGAAGGACGATAAACAGTCATACAGTTTCCAGAACTTCGTGAAGGAAATGTTCCTCGATAGCGAGACGGACATGATCGTTATCTCGGGCGTTCCCGGTAAGGAAAATAATCCGAAAGACGCCAGTGGCAAGCCTCTTGAAGGCAACGCGCGCGGCGGCGGAATCCTGCCCAGTTGGCTGATGTCGGAGAGCGGTAACAAGCTGAACGCCATGTCGGGCTCGCGGCGCGCGCTATGGCAAGGCAACCTGGCGCCAAATCATTATTGGGACCGTACGACGAATAAGCCCAACAAGGCCGCAACCATTGAACAAATGGAACGCGAGTTGAATCAGTACAAAATCAATTCCTGGAAATGGTATTGCCACACCGATCCGGGCCAGTCAGGCGGCGGTTTCCAACTGGACGATGAAAACGCGCAGTGGTTCTACGATGAATCGCGCAAGCGCGGCATGAAGACGTTCAGCGTTCACAAGGGATTCTCGTATCAATCGCGGACGTTGGGCCATTTAGCGAACCCCAAGGATGTCGAAAAGGCGGCGCTGAATAATCCTGACATCACCTTTATCATTTATCACTCGGCGCTGCAGCATGGACCGAGCGAGCCGGAGTTCAAGGATCCGAAGTGGTACGACGCGACCACCGGCGATTTCGGATGGCACAACATCCTGATGGACATCAAGAAGCGCAATCCGAACATGAAGAACGTCAATGTGGAAGTGGGCAGCTTCTTCAATGTATTGACCATCGCGAACCCGATCATGTGCATGCATGGGATCGGCAAGAACATCAAGTATTATGGCGCCGACCATGTGATTTGGGGCACTGACTGCCTCTGGTGGGGATCGCCGCAATGGTGTATCGACGCCTTCAAACGATTCCAGATCAGCGACGAGATGTGCGAACGGTTCGGCTACGCGAAGATCACGAAGGAAGATAAGGCGAAGATATTCGGACTGAATGCGGCGCGCATTTATGGCGTGGATGTGAAGGCAAAGCGAAATCCGCTGCCGGACGACACGCTGGATAAGTTAAAGGTTGCCTATTCAAACAGCGGCGGGATGCGCTCCAACGAAGCATACGGCTGGGTTCGCGCGGACGACTAATTTTTTGATACGGCTGCGGATTCTATCGGGTCCGCCGCCATCCTCCCACATCATGCTCCGAATCCTCCCGCTATTATTGTTCGGAAGTTTCCTCTTGGCGCAGGACAAACCACCGGCGGCACATTTCCATCATCTTCACCTGAACACCACCGATCCAGCCGCCGCCATCGATTTCTACAGCAGTAAATTCGATTGCGAGAAAGGTCGATTCGCCGGCCTTATGGACGCAGTGTGGGCGCAGAAATCCTGGATCTTGTTCACCAACGTATCCACTGCGCCGCCCTCGGCCATTGTGTCCACCATCTGGCATTTCGGCTGGGGCGCTGAAGATATGAAGGCGACGTATCAGAAGCAGATTGAGAACGGAACCAAGTTTGAAACACCGATCACGGATATCAGTAAGCTGGCCGGCCGGGAAGGTTTCTACTATGCCTACGTAGATGGCCCGGACCATGCCTTGATCGAGTTGAACACCGCGTCATTTCATCGCTTCGGGCATTTGCATTTGCTCAGCGACGATCCAATCGCGGCGGGCCAATGGTATGCAAAATACTTTGGCGCGGTGAATCGCGCTGGGCCAAATCCATCACGCGAGCCGCGATTTTATGAGGGCTATCAGGTAGGGCCGGGAGCGTCGCTAATGATGGACAACGTTAACATCCTGATTTTTCCCGCGGGTTACGCACGCAAAGCGTGGCCCAAGGATTGGGATGGACGCAAGACGTTTGAATCCACGAAAGGCCGCGTGGTGGATCACATTGGATTGAGCGTGGAGAATCTACCGGAAACGCTGGCGCGATTGAAAGCGGAAGGCATCATGGTGACCGATGAGATGAAAGTGATTGCCGGCGGAAAGATCAAGTATGCCTTTATCGAGGGACCCGACAGGATGCGGATCGAGCTGATTGAAGATCACAGCGCTGCCCCAAAGGAAGAAGCGAAATGAAGATTGAAGGATTGCAGGCGCTGATTAGCGGTGGGGCGTCGGGGTTGGGCGCGGCCTGCGCAAGGATGATCATCGCGGCGGGCGGGCAGGCAACCATCGTCGACGTGAATGAAGCCGCGGGCCACGCGTTTGCCGCAGAAACCGGAGCAAAGTTTATACCGGCCGATGTTACGAAGGCGGCGGATATCGAGCAAGTGATCGCCGGTATAGACCGGCTTTCGATCGCGATCAGTTGCGCGGGCGTGGGAATCTCGCAGCGCACGATCTCAAAGGAGGGTCCGGCGAGTTTGGAAGCTTTCACGAGGGTGATCACGATCAACTTAATCGGGTCGTTTAATTTGGCGCGGTTGGCGGCGTGGAAGATGTCCGCCAACACACCGAACGAGGGCGGCGAACGGGGAGTGATTATCAACACGGCTTCGGTGGCGGCGTTCGATGGACAGATTGGGCAAGCGGCGTATTCGGCATCGAAGGGCGGCGTGGCGGGCATGACCTTGCCAATGGCCCGCGATCTATCGAAGCTGGGGATCCGCGTGGTGACGATCGCTCCAGGAATCTTCGATACTCCGATGCTGGCGGCCTTACCGGATGAAGTACGAGCTTCCCTGGGAGCTTCGGTCCCATTTCCATCGCGTTTGGGTAAGCCTGAAGAATACGGCAGTCTGGCGCGGCACATCATCGAAAATGCGATGCTGAACGGCGAAGTAATTCGGCTGGACGGCGCGTTGCGCATGGCTCCAAAATAGCGGCGATGCAGTTACAAGCGATCCTTCTCCTGTTCCTGGCGGCCGCTGCCTGCGCGCAGGAAAAGCGGAATCCAGCGGCTTGGGGCGGCAATCACTCGGGCGAAGCCATTCCGGAATTTGTGCATGGCGACGAGTGTCTGTTCTGCCATCGCGAGGATATCGGCAACCTCTGGAAGAAGAATCGGCACGGCACGACGGTGAGGGAAAAAGAAGACGCTCCAGACTTATTGCCGTTATTAGCGAAGACAAAACTAGCCGCGGACGTGACGCATTTCCTCGGCAGCCGCGAGCATGTTCGATTCCTGCACAAAGAAGGATACGGCACGTTCTGGATATCCAGCGCGGATGGTTCCAAGTGGGAGAAAGAGAAGTTCGCCAGGCAGTGCGCGGGTTGCCATTCGACAGCGGTGGAGGCGGCCAGCAACACCTTTAGCGCTTTTGGTCTGGATTGCTATACATGCCACGGCGTTGTTTCACTGGAGCACTCGAAAGATACATCGCTGGTTTGGTTATCGAAGAAGAAGCGTTCCGATGTGCTGGCGATGACGTCGATCTGCGCGCAGTGCCATTTGCGGGGCGCTAAGTCAAAATCGACGGGCTTGCCTTATCCGAATAATTTCGTAGCGGGCGACAATCTTTTCCAGGATTACGTCGTGGATCTGGCAAAGGCCGACGATGCGTCGTTGAATGCCGGCGACCGTCACGTATACAGAAACGTTCGCGATGTGGTGCTGAACGCGTCGGACACGACGTGCCTGAGTTGTCATCGCGTGCATGCGATGTCGACGGAGAAACACCGGCGCGTTTTAAGCGGGCCAAACTGTCAGGATTGCCACAACGCGGAAGGACCGAAGAAGGCGTTGAAGCCTTACGCGGTCCATAGCGCGCTGTGTGAATATTAAGACAACGACGGGCGTACGCGATTGCGGTACTCGATAGCCTGGTGCAGCACGCGGCGGTACTCAGTAACGTCGATATCGCGTTCGCTGCAGGCGATCATCAAGTCGCCATCTTCCTTGAAGTTCGTTTCCCATTGCATGACGATTTCATCGCTCCACTCGGGCGAATATTGGAGCATCATCTCGTCGGGCATGCGGTCGAAATAGGCCCGCAGGTTAAAGCTGGTTTCATCCATCAACTCCTCGCCATGCGGCTCCTGTTCAAAATCCCAAACAGGTTGAATCTTGTCTTTGAGTAAGAGTTCCATAATTTATACCTCTGCCTTTTTCGATGTAATGCGATCCTGTAGACGACGCATGCCCCGTAGCCATCGATCGTAATCGTCTGCCTTGCGGCGAAAATACTCCGACACTTCGGGATGCGGAAGAATTAAAAACTGTTCGCAAGCGAGCCCTTGGATTACAGACTCCGCAACGTGTTCAGGCGTGACCGAACCTTCCAGAAGAAAGTTTTCTTCAGGTTTAGCCCGGAATAACATATCGGTGCGAACACCTTGCGGGCATAGCGCAGAGACTTTGATGCCGGAGCCACCGTGCATAATACTGAGCCACTCGGCAAACCCGATAGCGGCGTGTTTAGTGACGGAATAAGGTGCGGAGCCGATCTGCGAAAGTAAGCCAGCGGCGGAAACGGTCTGTAGAAAATATCCCTCGCCACGGGCGAGCATAGCGGGAAGAACGGCGCGGACGGCGTAGATATGGGCCATAACGTTAACCCCCATGATGCGCGCCCAATCGGCATCAGAGGCGTCCGCGCCGCCGGGAACCATGATGCCGGCATTCGAGCAGAACAGGTCGATCTGTCCATATCGATCGATTGCGTGCTGTACAAGGCGAACCATATCGGTTTCGTTCGAGACATCGATAGCGACGGCCATTCCATCGATTTCCCCGGCGACTTCCGCCGCGAGTTTGCCGTCGATATCGGCGACTACGATCCCGCGCGCGCCTTCCTTTGCGAAGCGCTGACAAAGGGCTTTGCCAATACCTTTCGCGCCGCCGGTAACAACAATCGACTTACCCTGAACATTCATCCATATGAAGAATACAACGAATGCGGCGGGCCGGGGTACAAGCTTCCGCTAGAATGGGTCTCACTTTGCCGCCTACCGAGAAGGGCCCTAAACTTTCCGTCAAACAGCTTCGCGACCGGCTGCCGAAGATGCCGTTCAATGCGCTGATCGGCATTCGCGTCCTGCGCGTGCATCCCGATGGAGTGACGATCGAAGTTCCCGTGCGAGAAGAACTTTTGAACGCCGCGAGTAATGTTCATGGCGGTGTGTCGGCGACCATGGCAGACTCCGCGGCCGGTATCGCGATCAACCGGCACTTCGGCGGAAAACGGCGGCTGACTACCGTTGAGTTGAAGATCAATTATTTTCGCCCGATGGCCAGCGGAAAGGTTCGCGCCCGAGCTTACGTGATTCGCGCAGGCACCAGGATCGCCGTGGCCCGGGTGGATATTTTCGACAATGAAGATAATCTTGCCGCGACGGCTCTGGTGACCTACATGCTGCTGGAAGCGATCTAGGCTAGGAATTCACGTCGATTACAACCCGGCCGCGAACCTGCCCTTGCAAGATTTCCGCGCCCAGTTCGAAGACTTTGTCGAGCGGCGCGACTTGAATCATGCTGTCCAGAAGGTCCATTGGAAGATCGGATTCCAAGCGGGCCCAGATCTCGCGGCGGCGGGAGTTTTGCAATTGGACGGAGTTGACGCCCAGCAGATTTACTCCGCGCAAGATGAATGGAAAAACCGTGGTGTTCAGCGCGGAGCCACCAGCCAGGCCGCAGGCAGCGACGCTTCCGTTGGCAACAAGTGAACGGAGCACACCCGCTAAAGTTCCGCCACCGACTGTATCCACCGCGGCGCCCCAACGTTCAGGATCCATCGGCTTCTTCGATGCGCCAGCCAGCACCGCGCGATCGATCACTTGCCTGGCGCCCAGAGACTTGAGGTAAGTGTGCGTTTCGGGGCGTCCCGATGAGGCCACTACGTCGTAGCCGAGCTTGGCCAAAATCGCGATGGCGACACTGCCGACCCCGCCGGCGGCACCCGTGACGACAACTTCGCGGGAGCCTGGCTTTAAGCCATGATCTTCCAAAGCCATTACGCATTGCATGGCCGTGAATCCAGCGGTTCCGATGCCCATCGATTGCTTGAGGCTGATTCCAACGGGCCGCGGTACTATCCAATCCGATCTGAGCCGGGCGTATTCGGCGTATCCACCCCAGTGGGTTTCCGATGTGCCGCAGCCCGTGACTACCACTTCATCGCCGACTTGAAAATCGGGCGACTCGGATTGTTCCACCGTGCCGGCAAGATCGACTCCGGGAATCATCGGGTAATTGCGCATCACTCCGGGCTTTCCCGTAACCGCGAGTCCGTCCTTGTAATTAAGGCTGGAGTAGGCGACGCGCACAAGGACGTTGCCGGTGGGCAGGGCGTCATGCGGGACGTTTTGTATGGCGACAACGGTATTGCCATCGTTTTGGGTAGCCAGCACCGCTCTGAAGGTTTTCGACATGTGGTCTGTAGAACCTAATTCTATAACGCTGACTCTGGAGGAAATCTTTTGATAAAATTAGAGACCCAAGATCCAAGGAGGCTGTCATGTTCCGTCTTGACGCCGATCGACCCGTAGAATTTTGTGATGGGCTGCGACGCCGCGATTTTCTCCACGCCGGCGCACTCTCCGCGCTTGGGCTTAGCCTGCCACAGTTCTTCGGGCTCAAGGCTCAAGGCGCGGTGGAGAACAAAACCGATGTCAGTTGTATTCTGCTGATGCTGGTTGGCGGTCCGTCGCAACTGGACACGTGGGACATGAAGCCCGATGCTCCGATTGAAATTCGCGGGCCGTATAAGCCGATCAAGACGAACGTAGCGGGCATCGAGATTTCCGAAAACTTTCCGCGGATGGCCAAGCATGCCGACAAATACTCGCTGGTTCGCAGCGTTTATCACACGGCGGCGGCGGTGCATGATACGGGACATCAAATGATGCAGACCGGGCGGCTGTTTCAGGGCGGGATTGAACAGCCGCACATGGGCTGCGTGCTTTCGAAATTGCGCGGACCGAAGGGCGATGTGCCGGCGCACGTGCTGCTGCCAAGGCCTATCGGCAACACGGGCGGGAACATGCCACACGGCCAGAACGCCGGATTTCTGGGCAAGGCCTACGATCCGTTTGTCTTGAACGCCGACCCTTCAGACCCCAATTTTCGCGTGCCCGATATGCTTCCGCCCGATTATCTGACGGCGCTACGAGTGGACCGGCGCAAGGACTGGCGGGCGATGGTGGACCGCAGTGTCAGCAAGTTTGAAACTTCGCAAGACGCGCGATTGCTGGATTCGACGTTTCATCAGGCCTACACGTTGATGTCATCGCAAAAGGCTCGCGACGCTTTCGAGCTGCATAAGGAACCGGAGTCCGTGCGCGAGAAATACGGAATGAATCGTTTCGGGCAAAGTTGTCTGCTGGCCCGGCGCATGATTGAAGCCGGCGTGCGATTTGTCACGGTTAATATGTTCGAGACGGTGTTCGATGAAATCACCTGGGACATTCATGGCTCGAAGCCGTTTAGCCCCATCAGCTGCTATCGCGATCTTGTGGGACCGATGTTCGACATGGCTTACAGCTCCTTGCTCGAAGACCTGGCCAATCGCGGGTTGCTGCAGAACACGATGGTGCTGGGGATGGGTGAATTCGGGCGCACCCCGAAGGTGAACCCTGCTGGAGGGCGCGACCATTGGCCGCAGTGTTGGACCGTGCTGATGGGCGGCGGTCCGCTGAAGGGCGGCACGATTGTTGGCGCATCGGATGAAATCGCCGCGGCACCCAGAGACCGGCCAGTGACTCCCGCGCAGATCGCGGCGACTGTATATAAGGGCCTTGGCATCGATCTGGATACCGAATTACCAGGTGCGCAAGGGAGGCCGATTCCGTTGATCGATCGCGGGACCGAGCCGATCCAGGAGCTCTTCGCATGATCGTCCGAACCGGACTGCTGGGAGTGGTCGCGATCACGGCATGGGCGCAAACGTTGACGGTGTTGCCTCCCAATGTGTCGTTGTCGACCAAGGAATCGCGGCAGCAACTGTTGGCGGAAGCGACGGTGGAAGGCTATCAGCAGGATTGGACCGCGGCGACCGAGTGGACCTCATCGAACGTGGCGATTGCCACCGTGGACGCGAAGGGAATCGTCAAGCCGATAGCCGACGGTGAGGCTGTGATTACGGCGACGGCGAAAGGCCAGCATGCTTCGGTAACGATTCATGTCAGAGGATCGGGCGCGCCGTTTACGTGGAGCTTTCGCAATCAGGTAATCCCCGTTCTGACCAAGATGGGTTGCAATCAAGGTGCCTGTCACGGCGCGCTGGCGGGCAAGAATGGGTTCAAGCTCACGCTGCGCGGTTATGATCCCGATGTCGATTACGACACACTGACGCGGCAATCGGCGGCACGCCGCGTGTCCATGGCGGATCCGGAGGCGAGTTTGATTCTGCTGAAACCGACATTCTCAATTCCTCACGCCGGCGGCAAGCGATTCGCCAAAGATTCGCTGGAGTATCGCGTCATCTCCGAATGGATTACGGCGGGCACGCCGCCGCCGAGTGCGAAGGATGCCGAAATACTTGGCCTGGAAGTGTTCCCGGAATCGGCCAAGCTGCAAGAAGGCGATGAGCAGCAGTTAGTGGTTCGGGCAAAGTATTCCGACGGCCGTGTGGAAGACGTCACGCGTTGGGTGAAGTTCAGTTCCAATAACGAAGGCGTGGCTACGGTAGACGATTGGGGCCGGGTGAAAATGAACGGCAGCGGCGAGGTGGCCGTAACGCTGTATTATTCCAGCCGCGTGCTGTATTCGCGCCTGACTGTACCGTTCAAGAATCCGATTGCCACAAATGCCTACGACGATTTTCCGCGTCGCAACTACATCGACGATATGGTGCTGGCGAAGCTAAAGGATCTGCGTATCGCGCCATCGAAAACAGCGGACGACGCGACATTTTTGCGGCGCGCCTATCTGGACGCAGCGGGGATCCTGCCGACGGCGGAAGAGGTAGAGGCATTCCTCGCCGATAGCTCGAGCGATAAACGGCGGAAGGCGATCGAGCATTTGCTGGAGCGCGATGAGTACGTCGACTATTGGGCTTATAAATGGTCAGACCTGATGCTGGTTTCGAGTAAGAAGCTGAGCGGTCCGGCGCTATGGTCGTTTTATAACTGGATTCGCGACGGCGTAAAAACGAACAAACATTGGGATGCGTTCGCGCGTGAAATTTTCACCGGCACCGGGAGCACGCGGGAGAACGGCGCGCTGAATTATTTCGTTCTGCACAAGGATCCGATTGACCTCAGCGAGAATGCCACGCAAGCCTTCCTTGGGCAGCGCATTACGTGCGCCCGGTGCCACAACCATCCGCTGGAGAAGTGGACGCAGAAACAGTATTTCCAGATGGCGAACTTGTTCTCGCGGGTAGGGGTGAAGAGCGGTAGCGAGATGGGCGAGCAGATTATTTTCGTCAAGACATCGGGCGATATTAATCATCCGCGACTGCTGCGGCCGCTGGCGCCGACACCACTCGATGGGCAACCGGTGGCGCTGGAATCGAGCGAAGACCGGCGCATCGCTTTTGCCAGCTGGCTGACCGATCCGAAGAATCCATTTTTCGCGCGGGCGATTGTGAATCGTGTATGGGGAAATTTTTACGGGCGTGGATTAGTAGATCCGGTGGATGACATTCGGGCGACGAATCCGGCTTCGAACGAAGCGCTGTTGAGCGCCGTGACTAGGGATTTTATCGAGCATCATTTCGACGTGAAGTATTTGATTGCCACCATCATGAATAGCGGGACGTATCAATTGTCTTCGGAAGCCAACGCCACCAATCAGGACGACAATCGTTTCTATTCGAAATACATCATTAAGCGTTTGAACGCCGAAGTGATTTTGGATGCGATGTCGGAAGTTACAGGCGTGCCGACAGCATTTAGTAATTATCCGGCGGGTACGCGCGCGTTGCAGTTGCCGGACTCGCAAGTGCCGTCGCAATTTCTTAACGTCTTCGGCAGACCCGAACGGAAAATGTGCGACTCGGCGGAGCGATCTTTCGATCCGACGGTAAGCCAGGCTCTACACGTGATCAATGGAGACACGCTGAATAAAAAGCTAAGCGCGACGGACGGGCGCATAGCGTTACTGCTGAAGCTGGGGCTTTCCGAGAAGCGAATCCTGGAGCAGTTATTTCTTTCCGCGTATGGGCGCTATCCGACGGAAGATGAGCGGGTGGAGTTGACGGAAGTGCTGGGCAAGAGCTGGGTTGCGAAGGGCGATCAACGGCGGCAAGGTTTAGAAGATGCAGCCTGGGCAGTTCTGACCAGTAAAGAATTTCTCTTCAATCATTAGATTCTCTTCAATCATTCGATGCGATACTTTTTCCATTTCGCTTTTTGCTTGAGCCTCACCGCGGCCGTGAAGCCACAAGTATTCACACTCGCCTATAGCCCCGATGGGAAGACGATTGCTTTAGGTGGCTATCGCGAGGTTCGACTTACCGATGCGCGGGGGACAACGATTGCGACCTTGCCTGGCCACGCCGATGCGGTACGGGCGCTGGCGTTTTCACAAGATGGGAAGTGGCTTGCGGCGGCCGGCGGACTTCCGGCACGCAAGGGCGAAGTGAAAATCTGGGACGTTGAGAACCGCGTGGTGGCGCGGACCATCACAGGGCATTCGGACTGCATTTACGCCGCCTCGATTTCGCCTGATGGCAAGTCGCTGGCGACGGCGAGTTACGACAAGCTGATCAAGCTGTGGGATATCGCAACGGGCAAAGAGGTCCGGACGTTGAAGGATCACGTGGATGCCGTGTACGCCCTGACATTCACGCCGGATGGCAAGAGGCTGATATCGGGAGCGGCCGACCGGTCGATTAAAATTTGGGATAGTTCCTCGGGCGAGCGGCTCTATACGCTATCTGAGCCGACCGACGGAATCAACGCAATCGCGCTCAATCCGCAGGGGACCATGGTGGCCGCGGGCGGGTTGGATAAAACGATTCGAATATGGGCTCTGGGCGAGAAGAGCGGCACGCTGCTGAATTCGCTGATTGCGCACGAAGACGCCATACTGAGCCTTGCCTGGTCACCAGACGGCAACACCATTGTGTCCTCTGGCGCGGACCGTACAGTCAAGCTGTTTCGGGCGAAAGATCTTAGTGAACTGAAGACATTCGCGGATCAGCCCGACTGGGTTTACGCCGTGCGATTTTCACCGGACGGAACGAAGATAGCCGCGGGCCGTTACGACGGTTCACTCACTTTTTATTCAGACGACTCCAGGTAATCCTATGCGCATCGTGCTCTCCTTTTTTGTTTTCGTTTCAATTGGAATGGCTGCCAGCAGCGAGCATCCGACGGGCAATCGCACCACGCCGCCGATGCTGAGCTCGGTATATCCGGTGGGTCTGTCGCGCGGCACCACGGTGGAAGTAAATATAGACGGATTGAATTTGACGAACACCAGCGGGATCTTTTTCAGCGAGCCGGGAGTGACGGGGAAGATCGTGCGCGTGAAGGAATTGCCCGATCAAGCGGAGACGCGGCTCGGCTCCAACGGCACGCCGTCGACGGTGGATGTGGGACCGCTGCCGCCGCGTAATCAAGTGACGGTAGAGGTTACGATTACTCCGGAGGCGAACATCGGACCCTTGGGATTTCGCCTGCAAACGCCGCTGGGGACCACGCCTGAAGGCAAGATGCTGGTTGAGCCGTACTATGGCGAGTCGCCCGACAGCGAGCCGAACGACACTCCGGAACAGGCCTTCGAATGTTTCCTGCCGACCATTTTGGCGGGTACGATTTCAAAGCCCGGCGATGTGGATTACTTCAAGGTCAAGGTGGATGCCGGGCAGCAGCTTGTTTTTCAGAACGGCGCGGCGCTGATTGGTTCGTCGCTGCAAGCGGTGGTCACCATCTTCGACGCCGATCAGCATATTGTCGGCGAATACGGGAATCATGGCGGACGCAGCGCGGTGACGTTCGCTCACAAATTCGAGAAGGCGGGAGCTTACTATATCCGCGTTTCCGACTATCAGGAGACTGGAAAGAGCGGGCACTACTATCGCATCCTGGTGGGGAAATACGCGCTGGTCGAGGCCGTTTATCCGCTGGGGGTGGAGCGTGGTAAGACGCGCGACATCGCACTGAGCGGGTATAACGTGGCGGCGAAAATTTCGGTGAAAGGCGGGCCGGACGAAGAGTTGGAACTACGTCCGGCGCGGTCGTTTAACGATGCCATGCTGGCGGTGGGCATAGAACCAGAGTTGGATTCCCAAGGTGGACCGATTCCGATTCCGGTAACAATCAACGGCCGGATCGCAGCGGCGAAATCGGCGAATTCCTATCGTTTTCAGGCCACGAAAGGGCAGAAGCTCGTGTTCGAGGTGGAAGCGCGGCGGCTTGGGTCGGAGTTGGATTCCGTGCTGGACGTTCTGGATGCCAAGGGCAATCCGGTGGAGCGGGCAGTGGTGCGTTCCGTATTGGAAACGTCGCTGACATTGCGCGATCATGATTCCTCGCAAGGCGGCATGCGTATTACAGCGTCGACGGGGTTGCACCCGGGCGATTATCTAATGGTGGGGAGCGAAATTGTGCGAATTCGGGCGTTGCCCAAGGGGCCCGACGACGATATGTCGGTGGACAATTTTGGCGGGCAACGAATCGCGTATGCCGGAACCACACCGGAGGCCCACGCCGTGGATCAGGCCGTATACAAGGTGCAATTGCATCCGCCGGGTACGCACTTCGCGCCGAATGGGTTACCCACGGTACACCTGATGTATCGCAACGACGATGGCGGTCCGGGCTTTGGAAAAGATTCGCTGCTGACATTCACCGCGCCCTCCGATGGCGAATATCAAATCAGAATTGGCGATGTGCGGGCGATGGGCGGCGAGAAGTTTTCCTATAGGTTGACGGTTCGGCCTCCGCGCGGTGACTTCCGGCTGAGCGTGAACCCGGCGAACCCCAACGTGCCCGCCGGGGGATGCATTCCCGTGACCGTGACGGCGCGCCGCCTGGACGATTTCGATGGACCGATTGCCGTGGAGTTGCCCGAGTTGCCGTCAGGATTGCATGCGACCAAAGGGGTGATCGCGCCAGGTCAGTTTAGCACCACACTGCTGCTGAGCGCCGATGAGAATGCCACGTTGGATCGAGCCGTACCGTTCCGGGCTCGCGGTATGGCTGGAGACAAATTGGTGCATGACGCCAATCCCCGGGATCATCTGCAACTGATCACTGTGACGAAGAAATCGGACTTGCTGATGACCGCGCAAACGAAGGAAGTGACGCTCAATCCCGATGGGACGGCGGAAGTGAAAGTTGCCATCCGCCGGCAGAACGGGTTCGGCGGCCGCGTTCCGGTAGAGGTTCGTAATCTGCCGCCGCAAGTGCGCGTGCTGGATGTGGGATTGAACGGCGTGTTGCTAAATGAGAATGAAACGGAGCGCACCTTCACGTTGAAGGCTCTGGCCGATGCCGGGCCGATTGAGCAATGGATATACGTATCCGGACTTATCGAGACGCGATCGGGCCAGCAGAATTCATTCGCGTCGCCGCAGCCGATTTTGCTGAAGGTGAAGGCAGCGCAATAGACATCGCTCCGACGATGCGGCGCGTGGTTCGTTCCTGCACGAAGACCACGGCACGCAGATTCTCCCGCTTCCATGCTTTATCAACCGTGACCGGGGTATCGATGGCGAATTCGTTCGATTTTTTTGGCTCGATCCGCCCGACCAGCGTCATGGAACGAACGACACTGGCGTGCGGCAATTTTCGGCCGGAATTTTCGCCCGCGCGGACATCGCTGATTAGCCGGTCTTCCGTGATCGCCAGCATGACGTCGGCACTCTCATTGCCAGACAGAGCATCGACGTGAATTCTTAATGCTCCGGATTCAGCGGGAGCTATGTCCACCGTAGTGCGCGGGCGCTGCGCGGCATCGCGAACCTCCGACGCGGCGCGGCGAGCATCGCTGCCCACGAATTGTGCGTGTCCGTCCACAATCATCTGCGGCGTATAGATGGTGTCGCCGCCGAACAAGCGGCTATATTGCTGCTGGCGGGTGGTGAAAGCCGGGGAGGAGAACGGATCTCGCCAGCCGAGATTATTCCAATAATCCACGTGTTGTTCCAGCGCGATCACCTCAATGCCGGACATGGTGTTCTGCTGCAGACGCGACAATAGGAGGTCGGCTGGTGGGCAACTGGAACATCCTTCGGACGTGAATAACTCAACGACAACGGGCACATTCGCGGCGAATGCGGCACCTGTCGCCAGGGCAGCCAGCGCACCAATTCGGAGAAGCATAAGGATCCCTCTGTCTGTTATATCCCGATACGGTGGAAAACATTCCATCGACTTCATGACATAAAGTACTTGACGTAGCGAACTACTCCGTACATACTGAGCTCATGTGGAAACGTATTCTGGCAGTCGCGTTCATCTTTATTTGCACGTCTATCGCCTGGGCTATTTTGGGGGGCACGATTCTCTCCCGTAGCAACGGGTCTTCCAATATTCTTCGGGGACGTGTGACGTCCATATGGGGTATGCCGCAGGATGCGGTGGCGCCTTACGCCACTTATAACGAGCCGGTGGAGAAAAAGGTCACCAATACGACGAACGGCAAGGTCACAGATTCGGTGGAATGGGACTTTAAGGCAATGCCGCTTCCGCTCGATTACAGCAAAATCGATGTTGCTGTGGATTTGCAGCACCGGCAGAAAGGGCTCATCTGGTATAGCACTTACGGGGTGAAGTTCACGGGCGATTATGTGTTCACCAACGACACCGATAAGGATCGGAACGTGACGCTGGTGCTGAAGTTTCCCGCCGAGCAGGCGATCTACGACGATCTGCAATTCATCATTAACGGCCAGCCGGCGAGGGTGGGCAACGGAAGCGGGTCAGTGATGGGAGTGACGCGGATCGCCGCCGGAAAGACGGCATCGCTGCATGTGGGATACCGGTCGCAAGGGCTTGACCGATGGAGTTACAATTTTGGCGGAAATGTTTCCCAGGTGCGGGACTTTTCGTTGACCGCGCACACCAATTTCACCGATATCGATTTCGCGGAGAACACGTTATCGCCTTCGGAAAAGCACGCTACGCCGGGCGGTTGGCAGCTGAACTGGACGTATAAAAATCTTGTCTCGGGTTATCAGATTTCATTGGTGATGCCCGAAAAATTGCAGCCGGGACCGCTGGCGGGGGAGATCAGCTTCTTTGCGCCAGTCTCGCTTTTCTTTTTCTTCTTCATCATGCTGGTGATCACGACGCTGCGCCGGATCGATCTGCATCCGATGAATTACTTCTTCCTGGCGGCGGCATTCTTTGCGTTTCACCTGTTGATGGCTTATCTGGTGGATCATATTTCCATTCACCTGGCATTCGCGATCTGCTCCGCGGTTTCGATTTTCCTGGTGGTGAGTTACCTGCGGCTGGTGGTGGGTTTGCGCTTTGCGGCACTGGAAGCGGGGGGTGCGCAGTTCCTTTATCTTGTGCTGTTCTCGTATGCATTTTTCTTCAAGGGATTCACGGGTCTGGCAATCACGATTGGCGCCATCCTGACCTTGTTCGGAGTAATGCAACTGACGGGCCGGATACAGTGGAGCACGGTCGGGACGCGACCCGCGGAGCCACTTGCGCCTGTAGCGCCCTGATATCGCAAAGTGCTTGTTGTTGTACCATAAATACTGATCCATGAAGCAGTTATTCGACGTTCTCAAGCCCGGGGAAGAGGATTGGCTACTCGCCGAATCCATTGATCCTGAACGGCTTCCCGCGCACGTCGCGATCATCATGGATGGCAACGGACGATGGGCCAAACGGCGCAGCCTGCCGCGGGTTGCGGGCCATCGGGCGGGGATGGAACCGGTGCGCAAGACGGTGGAAACTTGCGCTCGTCTGGGTGTCGGAGTTTTGACGTTGTACGCCTTTTCCGCAGAAAACTGGAAACGTCCGCGGGCTGAAGTAGACACGCTATGGCGGCTGCTTCGCTATTACCTGCGCAGTGAACTTCCGGCGATGATGCAGAACGATATTCAGGTGAGTGTAATCGGGCGGATCGAAGCGCTGCCTCCTTTCGTGAGGAAAGAAGTGGAGGCGGCCTGCGAACGAACGTCGTCCAACCGGGGACTGCGATTGAATGTCGCCGTCAACTACGCCGGCCGGGCGGAGATCGCCGATGCCGTGAACGCGATCATCGAAGAGGCGAGGCTGGAAGGTAATCTCGGGTCGTTACATGTCGACGAGCAGACCATTGCCTCAAGGCTGTACACGGCCGGTATTCCCGATCCCGATTTGCTGATCCGGACCTCTGGGGAAATGCGCATAAGCAACTTCCTTCTGTGGCAGATCGCCTATTCCGAACTCTACGTAACCGACACGTTATGGCCCGACTTCAAACGGACCGACCTTCTGCGGGCCATCTTGGATTATCAAAAGCGCGACCGCCGTTTCGGGGGCCTGAGCGCGGCGGCTGAAATCGAATTGCCGGGCGATCAGCCTCGCGTGCCCGTGGGCAAGGAACAACTCGTGGAAGCGCTGGGCATCTCGTCGCGATGAAGCGGGTAATAACCGCGCTCCTTCTGATTCCGATTATTTCTTACGCGATTGTCTGGGCTCCGTACTGGTTTTTCGCGGCGGTGTTAACGGCAGTCGCCCTGATCTGTTTTTACGAGTACAGCGGCATTGTAGAAGCCCATGGAATTGAGAAACCGGGCTGGGTGGGATACGTTGCGGGCTTGGCAGTGCTCTTCGTTCCGCAGGCGGGCATCGCGGGGATCACGGCAATCGCGCTGGTGGCGTTGTCGCTGTCACTCGGCGTAACCAAGTTAGACGACCGCGCCTTGCCCCGTGCGGCTACGCTGTTCCTGGGCATCCTATATATATTTGGCGCGTGGCGTTGCGCGATTGATTTGCGTGTATTGGATCCGCGCTGGCTGGTATTCGCTTTGGCGTTGAACTGGGTGGGCGATACAGCGGCTTATTACGTGGGCCGGGCGATCGGCAAGCATAAGCTGGCGCCGGTGGTGAGTCCGGGGAAATCCTGGGAAGGCGCAGTGGCATCGACTGTGGCTACCGTGGGATTCGGCGCGTTGTATTTTTCTTATCTTCTACCGGCGGTCCCACTATGTTTGGGGCTGACGATCGCGGCGTTGGGAAATGTCGCCGGACAGTTCGGCGATTTATGCGAATCGGCATTGAAACGTGGGGCGGGTTTGAAGGACAGCGGTCATATGTTGCCTGGCCACGGCGGCTGGCTGGACCGGGTGGATAGCAGCCTGTTCGCGATTCCAGTGGTGTTGCTGGTACTGCATGTCGCCGAAGCGCTGTTGCCGGCGGCTGTGCCGAAATAGGTTAGTGCACGGTCCGGGTTTTGCGATTCATGTAATCCACTAGAAGCGCCTGGCCAAGGTTATAGGGCGTCGTGAAGTAGGCCTTTCCACGGCACATCTCCGTCACTTTCTGTACAAAGTTGACCAGCCCGTAATCGCTCGCCAACATAAAGGTGTTGATCAGAATGCCTTGCTTCTTGCAGCGGCTTACTTCTTCCAGGGTGCGGCTGATCACCAGCGGATCCAGGCCGAAGGCATTGCGATACATGCGGCCGTCGTCGAGAGTCAGTGCCGAGGGTTTGCCGTCAGTGATCATGACGATCTGCTTCATATCCTTCTTTTCCTGAGCGAGCAAGCGTTGCGCCAGGATCAAGCCATCGCGGGTGTTCGTGTAATAGGGGCCCACTTGCACGCGGGCCAGATCCGAGAGCCGCAGCTCTTCGGCTGAATCATGAAAGAGTACACAGCGCAGACTGTCGCCCGGATATTGGGTACGGATCAAATGAGCCAGCGCCAAGGCGACTTTTTTTGCGGGGGTAAAACGATCTTCGCCATAGAGAATCATGCTGTGGCTGCAATCCAGCATGAGCACGGTGGCGCAGGAACTCTGATACTCCGACTGATGCACGTGCAAGTCGGGATAGTCGAGTTCCAGCGGCACCTTGACGCCTTCGCGCTTCATTGCCGAAAACAACGTAGCGCTGATATCGAGATTCATCGTGTCGCCGAATTCGTATTGCTTCGCCGATCCGCTGGTTTCGACGCCGGTAGAGAGATCGCGAGTGTCGTGCGCGCCAAAGCTGGATTTGCCCAGCGATCCTAATAAATCTTTTAATGTTTTGAAGCCCAGGAAATCAACCGACTTGTCGGTGATGTCCACTTTCACTTTTTGGTCGCTGTCACCCGTACCGCCCTGCTGGCCCTCTTTACGATCGGCCGTCAGATAACCTTCGTCCATCAATTTCTTAACCAGGCGATCCAACAGTTGTTCAATATCCTGAGCATTCATGCTTTCTAACTGCTGTTGCATGCGCTGGGCCTGATCCTGGTCGAAAAGTTCTCCACGTTCGAGAGCCCGCAGGATGGCTTGCTTCAATTCTTCGAGACTGTGCTGATTCATCTCGTTGAACTGCATGTACTCGTTCTGGAAACCGCTCTCCAGGAAAAAGTCGGAGAGAGTTTTCAAGAGATCTTCAGCGCTCAATCCGAAGTCATCACCCGTATACTTTGTATATTTCGTGAACTTCATTGTGCTTCCGCCTTAGTTGAATTGCTTCTTGGGGCGTTGCTGACGCCGCTCATCGGGGACATCGCGTTTCTTCTCGTCGGCGGTGAAAACGTTCTCTTCATTACGGCTAATTCGTCGATGCGCGTACAAACCTTCAAGGACGAACTCGGCCGCCGAAGCTCGCACGGCATCGGGTTCGCTGACGCCCAAGCCCAATGCGCCAAGCTTATCCATCAGCCCTTGAATTTTGCCGAGCTGCTCGACCATCGATCGGGCATCCACGGCATCGCCGAGTTTGAGGGTGCCGCCCAAGTCAAACCACTGGATGATTTGAGCTACGTTCACGCCGTCGAAATAATTCGTATAGACCTTGCCGACGGCTTGGCGAATCAGCTCGCGGGCAACGGCATCGCCGCCTTTCAATTCGCCTTCATACTCGAGCTCGATCTTGCCGGTCATCGACGGAAGCGCGGCATAAATATCGCCCACGCGGGGTGAGGCTACATCGTCGCCGGCACGCAAGGCGCGGCGTTCGGCGTTCGATACGACATTTTCCAGAACGGAAATCGGAAGACGCTGGCTGACGCCGGAGCGCTTGTCGATCTTCTTATCTTCGCGAGCGAGGAACGCGATATTCTCCACAACCTCGCGAATGTAGTTGGGAACACGCGTTTCGATGGGCGACTGGCGCTTGGTCCACGATTCCTGTTCGGTGATGGCGATGCCCTGCTCCACTTCCGCCGGATAGTGCGTGCGAATTTCGCTACCGATACGATCTTTGAGCGGTGTGATGATCTTTCCCCGCGCGGTGTAATCCTCGGGATTGGCGGTGAAGACCAGCATCACGTCCAAAGGCAGCCGCACGGGGTAGCCTTTGATCTGAATATCCCCTTCCTGCATGATGTTGAACAACCCAACCTGAATCTTTCCGGCCAGATCGGGCAATTCATTCACTGCGAAGATGCCGCGATTGGCGCGCGGCAGTAAGCCGTAGTGGACGGTTAGTTCATCGGAAATATTCTGTCCACGACGGGCCGCCTTGATTGGATCGATATCGCCGATCATGTCGGCGATGGTGACGTCGGGTGTGGCGAGTTTCTCCACATAGCGTTGATCCGGGGTAAGCCAGGCAATGGGCGTTTCGTCTCCATGCTGGGAGACCAGCTCGCGGCAGGCGCGGCAGATGGGACGGTAGGGATTATCGCGAATTTCACAGCCGGCTATGTACGGAGTATGGGAGTCAAGCAATGTCGTCAGCATGCGGATCAGACGCGTTTTCGCCTGCCCACGCAAGCCAAGCAGAATAAAATTGTGCTTCGAAAGGATCGCGTTTACAACCTGTGGAACGACGGTATCCTCATAACCCACAACCCCGGGAAATAACGCGTCGCCACGTTGCAACTGGCAAATTAGATTGGCCCGCATTTCATCTTTAACGCTACGTTCGGCCAACAACGCTTCGTTGAACTTACTGTCTCGAAGGGCACCCAAGGTCTGGGGCAGATCGGGGAGGTTTGCTTTCATAATTACCTGACGTGGATCTCCATCGGATGGTTCTATCCGCGATTGTACCGTTTTCCGGCGGATCTGATATGCTCTCGATACGTCAGATGACCCAAGAACTGCCGGAGATGGATTTTCAGAGGTTTTGGCGAAGGTTGCAGCAGATTGGCCTGAACGCCTACGAAGCCCGATCGTACCTTGTATTGGTGGGGCATCCGCGCTTTAAAGCGCTGGAGCTTGCGGCCCGGTCGCACGTACCGCGGCAGAAGATTTACGAGGTGCTGGACAGCCTGGTGGAGAAGGGCTTCGCCCAAGTGGTGCAAGAAAAAACCAAGCTGTTCTCGGCTGTCGAGCCAAGCTTGGCGATCCCTAACTTTCTGGCACGGCGGGGACAGATTTTGCAGCATGAGTTGACTGAGCAAGGCCGGTTGGCGGGAGGTCTTGTCGACGATCTCGCCGACGCTTACTCGGAAGGGCAAGGTGGCCGGGGGACGCTGGACTACTTGCGAATCGTCAGCGAGCCAGGGCAGATCGGCGCGCAGTACAGACGAATGCTGGCTGAGGTGCGAGGCGAATATTTGGAATTCTCCCGTCCACCGTTTGCTGTCGATCCGTTGGATGAACAATTGGTGAAACAAGCGCGTTTACGTGGCGTCTGTTGTCGTCTGTTGATTGAAGCCGGGACGTTGGATACAAGCCACCAAGCCCAAGTGGACGAATACGTCGCGGCTGGAGTGGAGGTGCGGGGGTTCGCCTCGCTCCCAATGAAACTGGCGCTATTCGATGGTTGCCAGGGGATGATTGCGCTGCTGGATCCGGTGATCACGAAACCATCGTGGACTGCCGTCATATTCGATCACGCAGGAATGAGTGAAGCGATGAAGGGCCTATTCGAAGACTACTGGCGGCGATCGGAAGGCCACCAGGCGGCAATTGCCCAGGCTTAGACGGCTTTATCGGACACAACTTTTTCGACTGGCTTTTCCGGTTCCCCGCTGAGGCTGTCCTTAAATCCGCGAATCCCCTCGCCCAGACCTTTGGCAAGCTCTGGAATCTTCTTCGGTCCAAAACAGAAAACGGCGACCGCGAGGATCACCACCAGATGCATCGGTTGAAACAAGCCTTCAAACATAACTTATAGTACCGCCCTTCTTCTAGACGTGTTACGGGAATGGATGGGTTACCGGATTGAAGCTGATTCGCGGCGATCAATGTGTCATGGCGTAGACAACATAGTTAATGCCAATGCGCAAGCCTAGAGCCGAGTACTTTTCGGGATATTCGGGGTTGTCGGCATGTTCCCAGGAGTCACCTAAATCCATGTTGTGGCAGATGGCTACCATCAGCCGTCCCTTGTCGTCGAATATGCCGCGCCAGCGAGCCTCAATACCATCCTTCTCCGCTACGCGATGGGTGTAGAGGAACTGGGCACCCGGGACCTGATAGCGCTCGCTAAGGTCGAATATCGTGTGAAAAATCGCTTCCCGGTTCTCCAGATCGACGATGGGACGATCGGGAAATACGCGATTCATGCTGGCGATAAAAATGGCCCATTCCTGCGTACCGTGAAAGTCGTCGCACATGAAGAAGCCACCGCGAAGAAGATAATCGCGGAGTTTCGCCGCCTGGGCATCGGTCAGGTTCCAATGGCCCACTTCAACGCCGTAGAGCCAAGGCCAGTTGTAGACCTCATCGCCGTCGTCAAGGTTGACTGGCTGTTCCACCGAGCGCGCCTGAATTCGTGTAAGCCGTTTCACAGCTTGTGAAAGGTGCCGGTCCGAACGGGGATAATCGATAGTCCAATTCGATTCGCCGTTCAGCCAATTGGCCCAGGGGCGCTGGCTGTAGGGGGCCGACGGATACATCAGCCGCGCGAAGGTCCACTCGGCGGGAATGTTCCAATCGGGCGGCACGGGAAAGTCGATGTATTCCCAGGCCGGATATTGGCGAAACGGTTTTTGGAACGCGTACAGACCACCGAGCACCGACAGGCCGAGAACAAATACCGCGATGAGGCTGCGACGATTCAGATTGATAGCCTTTCCAGATAGACGGCAAAACGAAGCCAGCCGTTGCGCCATGGCGGCGGTTTATTCGCCGGCCGACACCGTGCGAGCGAGCATTGTAGCGACAAGGCTCAAGCCCACGAGAATAACCAGCGCGCCGCGCAGAGTCAAGACTTCCGCCGCGAAGCCGATAACCGGCGGACCCGCCATCAAGCCGACATAGCCGCTCATGGTCACTGCGGCAAGGGCCGTTCCAGGATTTGTACGGCGCGATCGGCCGGCGGCGCTGAAGACGATGGGAACCAGGCAGGAATAACCGAATCCAGCGAGTCCGAAGCCGAGCAGCGCCGTCTCCGCTCGGGGGACGAGGACCGCGGATCCGATACCAAGAGCAGCCAGGGCGGATCCGGCGCGCATCACGTTGACATTGCCAAAACGATACACGACGCGATCGCCGACAAGGCGTCCGATAGCCATGCAGAGCGAGAAGACGGCGTATCCAGCGGAGGCAAGCACAGGGCCGGCGGTTAAGGAATCACGCAGGTATACGGCGGTCCAATCGGCCATCGCGCCTTCGCTACACATGATACAAAGAGCGATCGTAGCCGGACCCAGCAACGCCCATTCGGGTAAAGCAAGGCGCCCTTCCGGGCCGTCGTGCGGTTCCGTTTGGAACAGGTAACGATTGGCGGCGATCATCACCGCGCTGAGCGCAACGGCGGCCAGCAGGAAATGGGGCCAGACCCCTAAGCCGGCGGCGGCGAGGGCTCCGCCACCAAAAGCGCCCACCATCCCGCCGATGCTGAACAGGGCATGGAAGGACGACATGATCGGCCGTCCGTATGCTTTCTCCACCTCGACAGCCTGGACGTTCATTGAGACATCCAGTGCCCCGGTGGCCGCGCCCATGAAGAACAGGATTACGAACAGCGTCTCGGCGCTGGTGGCGAACAAAGGCAACGGCAGACTAAGCGCGTATAGGATGCCGCTTATGGTGCAGATCTTTTCGCTGCGGAAACGGCCGAGCAGCCAACCTGTCAGCGGCATGGCGAACATGGCGCCGAACGCCGCGCCCAACAAAGCCACACCCAGCGGACCCGTGCTCAGATTCAGGTGGTGTTGGAGCCAGGGGATTCGAGAAACCCAATTACCCAGAACACATCCGGCGACGAAGAATCCGGCGGCGACAGCGATCCGGGAAGCGCGCAGGCTCATGCGGGAAGCGTCGGCAGGGCGTAGCGTTCCAGGACGCCGGAGGACTTGAACTGATCGCGCGTGACGAACTCGTAACCGTAGATTCCTAATTGTTGCGCGGCTTCGATATTAATCAGGCGATCATCCAGGAACAGGGTGGCTTCGGGGGCGCTGCACAGACCGGCCAAGCAGTGGCGATAAATTTCCGTTTCGGGCTTAGCGAAATGAACTTCACAAGAGAGGGTAACGAAATCGAAGGCGTCGAAGAAACGGATGTTTTTCAAATGATCGGCCACGGTATACGGCATGTTGGAAAGGATCGCCGTGCGAATTCCAGTTTTGCGGAGGGCGGCATTCCAATCCAACATGGCCTGATCGATTGTCATCCAGAGCTGCACATCGGCTGAGTCCAAAAGTTGCCGGCTGGCGGCGGAAAATTCGCCGCCGAGGTTCCGAGCTACCCCATTCCAATACGTTTCGCTATTCAAATCGCCGCGATCGAAATCCCAACGCGAACGCCAGTAGGACTCGAGGAAAGGTGCGGTCGGGAATCCGCCGAGGTTGGCGAAAGCATCCAGTTCGGCCTCCGTCGGATGCCCGCATAGGACGCCACCATAATCGAAAATTACTCCTTGAAGCTGCAAAACGTCTCCTGTAAACGATCGGGATTGTAGGGCGCCCCGACTTAGCGAGCGCCGTCGGTGACGACCGGTTCCCGACGCGAGCGAACTTCGCGCACAGCGTAAATGCGGCGGCCTTGGCTTTCGAAATAGGTACGGATCATCACTTCGCCAAGCAGGCCTGTGCTGAACATCATGATACCGGCGAGGAAAAGCAACGCGCCCAGGACCAGCAACGGACCATGTTCGTCGATGATGTTTTGGCCGGTCAATTTATTGATCGCCATCCACACCAGAATCAAGCCGCCAAATCCGGTGCCGGCCAGTCCGAAGCGACCGAAAAAGTGCATGGGCCGGGTGAAGTAGCTGAGCAGGAATTTAATGGTGATGATGTCGAACAGAACATTAAATGTCCGTCCCAGACCGTAATGGGAACCGCCGCTGATCCGGGGGGCATTGCGAATGGGCACTTCCACGATTCGGGCGCCATAAAAGCTGGCCAGCGCGGGAATAAAGCGATGCAGTTCTCCGTAGAGATTCACATCCTTCAGTATTTCGGCGCGATATGCCTTGAATGTAGTGCCGAAATCGCGAAGGTTAACGCCGGACGCCTGCGCCATTAGCCAATTGGCGATCTTAGAAGGAAACTTGCGAGTGATGGCATTATCGAGACGATTTTTTCGCCAACCACTGGCGATGTCGTAGCCTTCGTCGATCTTTGCGAGCAGCGCCGGAATATCCTCCGGCTCATGCTGCAGATCGCCATCGAGCGAAACGATTACCTGACCCTGGGCTTCATCGAATCCGGCGGACAAGGCGGCGGTCTGGCCGAAATTGCGACGCAGGCGGATCACTTTCAGCCGATGATCTGTTTCGACAAGGTTCGCCAGCAGATCGAAGCTGCGATCCGTGGAGGCGTCATCGATGAAGATGATTTCGTAGGGCTTCTGCAGAGACTCAAGAACGATGGTGAGCCGATCGTAAAGAGGAAGAATCGCTGGTTCCTCATTGTGAATCGGAATAACAATTGACAGCATTGACAGGCCTCTATTTTACCGCATCGCAGGCGGCTAATTCGTTTTTGGAGCCCACGCAAAATCCCAGGTTTGCGTATTTACCTTTCCGGAGGTGTACTCGATTACCGCGTATTCTCCGGGCGGCAGTGGTTTGATGGGCCAGATCTTATAAAGTCGCTCCCCAAGTTGTTTACGAAAACATTCGATCTGGTCGAGCTGTTCCAGGATCTCCTCCGACACGGGAATGGTCTCAACGTCTTCGACGATGCGATTTCCTTTGTGGGTCCTCAACCGCACGATGCCGAAGCGCTCATCTTCCGACAGCCGGATATAGAAATCGGGACGGTCCTGGGGAGCCATGTTGCGGGAATGTTCGCCGTCCACCTCCAGGGTGGCTTTGCCGGTGATGAGCGGAACCGGGCTTAGCCGCTTTAAAAGGCTACGTCGCTTATTGTTGACAAGCTTCGACTCGGCGACCGGAATCGTGGTGATTTTTTCGCCGTCAACCAGGTAAACCCCATTCGCTTCGGGAACGCGATCCACTTCATGGCGGGCGTCCCGTTCGGCTTTATCTTCCTCCGCTTGCGCTTTCACATCGGCTTTTGCGGCTTCGGTACGGCTTTCGAATTCGTCCTTGGTCTTCTTGATATCCACCAGGTCAAGCGGGATGTCTTCCCAATCTTCCCGTTCCACGCTGAAGTACGTGACGCGATCGCCGTCCACCTTATACTCGCGTACCAGGTGGAAGTTTCCATCCTTAAGATAGAGCTTGATATTCGAAGCCAAAGCCGCGGAAACGATAAAGAGTAAGAGCGCGAACAACCGCCACATGCTTCCATTATGCGCCCGTGGGTGCTAATTTGGGCTAATGCGAGCTGTTCTCACTCTGTTCTGCGCCGCGTTCTTATGCGCGTCTTCCGTGGCTTTCGGAGCCAATGAATTGTCCAACCGGCGGGCCCCCGGCTTCAGCTTGCCGGATTCACAACTCAAGCGATACGATCTGCTCGACTATCGCGGCAAGTGGGTGCTGATCGATTTTATGAAGTCCGATTGCCCGCATTGCATGGCGCTGGCAAAGATTTTGGAGCAAGTGCAATCGAAGTATGGATCGGGCAAGGTGGCGATCTTCGAAATCCTGATTGCTCCACCGGAGAATCAAGTGACGGCGGCGAAATTCAAAGCCGAATCGAAGAGCACCGCGAACATATTATTCGATCAAGGACAGATGACAGCATCGTATTTCAACATGACGCCGTCGCGTCCGAGTTTCGATACGCCACACCTCTTCCTCATAGATCCCCAAGGAATGATCGTTCGCGATTGGGGATATAGCGATCAGACCAAAGAAATTCTGGAAGGCAAGGCACTCTTCGGGGAACTCGACGCAGCGATGGCGGGGAAGAAGTAGCTATAACTGACAGCGCTAGAATTGTTGAAAGCTCCGGAGGCTTGGCCGCCGGTTGACATTCTCCATGGCTGAGTATGCCCGTAAATTCCAATTCTCCTGCAATTGATCCTCAGTGGGTTGTTACATATCAAGGCCGCTATGGCCCAATTTCTTCTTTTCGGCGCGACGACACCCTCGGCCCAAGCATAGAGAAATACGGCGAGTGGGCGGAAGCTGAAATCGATTTATTACGGCCCAGGGTGCCGCTGGGTGCCGTTGTGTTGGATATAGGCGCGAACGTTGGCACACACACACTTGCTTTAGCCCGCCACGTTGGTCCGACGGGACAATTGCACGCCTTTGAGCCGCAACCGCAGACATTTGCTCTGTTAAACGAAAATATCCGCCAAAACAATCTTGCAAGTGTCGCGGCGCACAATATCGGTTTGGCCCAGGAGGAAGGTTCGGTAAGGTTCGCGTCTCTCGATTTGAGTCAGCCTCGTAACTTCGCCGCGCTTACACTGCATGCGGCGGAGGGCAACTCGAGTGACACCGACGTGAGGATCGAAACGGTGGATTCGTTCTCATTGAAGGAGTGTTACCTCTTTAAGATTGACGTCGAGGGGATGGAAGCGGCGGTTTTGGCGGGTGCGCGCAATACAATTTCGCGCTGCCGGCCTCTGATTTACGCCGAATGCAACAGGGTTGACTTTGGCATTAACATAATGCGAGAACTGGGCGGGCAGTCGTATTCGTTCTGGCTTCATCACGCTCCGGCATATAATCCAAATAATTTTTTCGGTTGCCAGGAAAGTATCTTCGGCCTGGCGCACGAGTGTAATATTCTCGCCGTGCCGAGCGAGAAATGCGGCGAGTTGGCTTACGCGCTCAATGGTCCGAATCTAACGCAACTATCTTCGACTGATGACTTGGCTGGCGCGTTGCATCCTCCGCAGTGGAATAATCTGGCGTGGGAAGAATCAACGCAGTTGGGGTTGCAGATGCGAATCTCGCGATTACTGGAGGAGGAATCGAATTTCTGCCTCCTGTGTCGACAAACGATAGCGGCGCATGGAGCCGTGGAAGTGGATCAATTTACTTCCATGTTGCGAGTGGAGACCGAGCGCCTGAACAATTGCCATCGCGCCACCCAGCAAGCGATGGCGGAAACGTTAACCTGGCTGCAATTCGCTTCCTGGGTTCGGAAATCGCGAAAATAACAACGGCTCTATTCAAAACCAACGACCTTCCGGCGCACGGTAAGATAGCGTAAGCCCTTGTGTAAGCTGAGACATGTTTTTCCCGCGGTAATCGCTACCTTCGCTGCGTCTCTATGCGCCGAAACCGCGCCGGGCGCTGTCGAAAAACTACTGAATGTCAACGTTCCGATGCATGATGGCATCCATCTTTCCACTCACGTTTTTCGTCCGCTGGGCTCCGGAAAGTTCCCCACGATTCTGGTTCGAACGCCTTACGGTAAAGGCGCCGATATCAGCTCGAATCATCAGGCCTTCGTGGATCATGGCTATGCCGTCGTCCTGCAGGATGTGCGCGGACACTTCGATTCGGAAGGCAGTGACGGTAACGATACCATCAATTGGATCGCCCGCCAGCCTTGGTCAGACGGTAAGGTCGGGATGATGGGCGGCTCTTACCTGGGCATCATGCAATGGCGTGCCGCTACGGTGGAAAATCCACATTTGAAGGCGATTTTTCCCCTTGTTTCCGGGTACGACGAGTATCAGGATCGCTATTATTCCACGGGAGGCGCATTCAAGATAGGGCACCGCCTGCTGTGGTTGGCGGAAAATTTTAGGCCGCCTGGCGCGCCCAAGCCGGACTTCGATCTTTTCACGCATCATGTGCCGCTTCGGACGGCGGATCGGGTGGCTACGGGGCGCACACTGAGTATTTTCCAGGAGGCGATGGACCATCCATCGTTTGACGATTTCTGGAAACAGATCAGCACGAAGGAAAAGATCGACCACATCAAGATTCCCGTATTTTCCGTCGGCGGATGGTATGACAACTACGCGGAAAGCGATCTTGCGGCATTCGCGGCGCTCCGTAAGCATTCGAAATTGAATCACACGATCATTGGGCCGTGGCCGCATAATATGGACCGGTTCGCGGGGATCGACTTCGGCGCCGCCGCCACGATTCCCCTGCGAACGATTCAAATTGAATGGTTCGATTATTGGCTGAAAGGTCCGGTGCCCGGTTCTCCATCCGCGGCGCTGGTGAATTCAGCTCCGCTGCGGGTTTTTGTAATGGGCGCGAATCGCTGGCGGGAAGCCACGGACTGGCCCATTCCCGGGACGCGCTTTCAGCCATTTTATTTGGAAAGCAAGGGACATGCGAACACAGTTAGCGGCGATGGAGTGCTAACCGACAAGATGAAGCGCAAGGACACTCCGGACAGCTATACTTTCGACCCACATAACCCGGTTCCCACTTTGGGTGGCGCTGTTTGTTGCAACCCGAAAATATTTCCCTGGGGTCCGATGGACCAACGGCTGGCGGAGCGCCGGAGTGATGTTCTCGTTTACACGACGCCGCCGCTGAAGAAGGATTTGGAAGTGACAGGGCCGATACAGGTCGTGCTCTCTATTTCCTCGTCGGCTCCGGACACCGACTTCACGGCGAAGCTGGTGGACGTCTTTCCCGATGGCAGCACACATAATCTGACCGACGGCATTCTGCGCGCGCGGTACCGGAATTCCCTCGAGTCTCCCGCTTTGATGAAGCCCGGCACAATCTATCCGCTGCGTATCGACGCCGGTGTTACCAGCAATGTCTTTAAGGCCGGGCACAGCATCCGTCTGGAGATTTCGAGCAGCAATTTTCCGCGATTCGATCGTAATCCAAATACAGGGCGAACTGTAGCGGACGACACAGAATTTCGCTTAGCCCGACAGACGGTCTATCATGACCGCCAAACTCCTTCTTACGTGTTGTTGCCCGTGATCGTTGAAAAATGACATCTGTTACACTCGACTGGAAAAGCCAGTGAGCCTCGCAATCGATGAGATGGAGAAGGCGATTCGCCATTTAGTGGTGGAGAAGCATTTCCAAGCTGGTTGCGTCTTGGATATCGGCGCGGGCAAGGGATATTGGACGCAAAGATACGGGCATTTCTTTCCGGCCGCGTCCATATACATGATCGATCCGCTGGCCGAGAGCGAAGCGTATCTGCGCGCCGCGTGCAAGACGAACCGTCGCCTCCATTACTTGATAACGGCGGTGGGCGAATCAGCGGGAAGCGTGAAGATGAACGTCACAAGCGACCACGATTCCAGTTCGCTGTGTGAGTGGGACGGCCAAACCGACGATCGCCGACGCGTAGTGCCTGTGGCCACTGTTGACGATCTGATTGCAAGCGGCAGGATAGAGCCCCCACACCTGGTTAAGATCGATGTTCAGGGTTTCGAGTTGAATGTTTTGCGGGGAGGACGCAGGATGTTCGAGACGGCTGAGGTGTTCATTATTGAAGTGAATTTACGCCGCTTCATGCATGGCTGTCCGCTGGCGCATGAGGTGATCGGGTCCATGGCTGGGCACGATTACTACTGGTTCGATATCGCGGGCTTTCTGCGGCGCCCATTTGAAAACGATCTCGGCCAGCTAGACCTGGTATTCGCTTCGTCTAAAGGCGCAGTGATGTCCGGTAACCGGTGGGCGTAATGTTGGTGTCGGTGATTGTAGTGACCTACAACCCCCGCTGGGACTTGCTGGATTGGGCACTGGATTCCTTGGAAGGGCAAACGCTTTCGAAGCAGCAATTCGAAGTTGTGATAGTTGACAACAATTCAACGCCGCCGTTGACTGAGGAGCGCCTCAATAAGGGCCGACACCTGAATATCCGGCTGCTGCGCGAGCCGCGGCAGGGGAATACTTTTGCGCGCTGCTTAGGCATTTCAGAAGCGCACCACGAGCTATGCGTCTTCGTGGATGACGACAACCATTTGGACGCCGACTATCTGGAAAATGCCCGGCGGATTGCATCGCAGCAGCCCACGCTGGGGGCGTTTGGGGGCTTGGCGCGTCCGGTGTTGGAAGCGCCGCTTGCGTCGTGGAAGGCCGGGCTACTGCCGTACTTGGGGATCCGCGACTTCGGCGAAACAGAGATTACATCGAACAAGGACGAGTGGGGAAAATGGGAACCTATCGGCGCGGGCATGGTGTTCCGCCGCGATGTAGGGCTCGAGTTTGTGCGATGGGTGGCGAAGGCGGAGTATGCGTCTTTATTGGGGCGCAAGGGAACCAAGTTGATGAGCGGCGAAGATTCGCTGCTGGCGCGCACGGCATATCGACTGGGTTATTTTTGTTCTTATCAGCCCGAATTGAAGATGTCGCACTGCATGAAAGCGAAACGGCTGGGGTTGCAAATTTTAGCGGGGACGATGGTAGGCCATGGCCGATCCTACGTGCTGCTGGAGCAGATCGTGGGAAGGCCTATCGCGAAACCGGGCCGTCTGCGTGCCGCGCGGGAGTTAGCCGGACGGTACGTTCATCGCGTGAAATCGCAAGGGCTGCGGGCCGGTACGCTGGAATGGTTTTGGGATGTGGGGTACTTCCAACAAGCGCTGGGCCGGGATTGATTTTGCGTTTTTCAATCGTCATTCCCAACTACAATTCCGGCGAAGTGCTGGAACGTGCGATCGTTTCTTTGCTGCGGCAGAATTACAGCGGCCTGCAATTGATCCTGGCCGATTCGGAGAGTACCGATATTTCACGCGAAGTGATAGAGCGCTACCGGCCGGCCTTCGATCGCTTGATTATTCGCAAGGATCAAGGACAGGCGGACGGCCTGAATCATGGCTTCGAGGCGGCCGATGGCGATATTTTCGGTTGGCTCTGCGCGGACGATGAGTTGCTTCCCGGCACACTCGATCACGTAGCTGAAATTTTCACCAAGAGCCCCGACGCCGATGTCGTCCTGGGTGCCTGCGAACGCATCTATGCCGACGGTTCGCCGTTCGTGGCGCTGCCCGAACCTAACGCCCGCCAGTTGATTGGATCGAAGTGCGTGATTGAACAATCGAGTACGTTCTGGCGCGCCGGGCTGCATCGCAGGGCGGGTCCCCTGGATACGAGTTTTCATCTGGCCTTCGACTGGAACATGTGGTGCCGGATGAAAGATTCGGGAGCGCGGTTTGTGACGACGAATCAAGTACTGTCGCGCTACCACTTTTCGGCCGATAACAAATCAGGCAGCTCCGGCAGAAAGCATGTCGACGAGGGGTTCCGGATCGTCCAACTGTACGGCCCCTGGGGACTAGCGCGGCTTTACCGGTTTCTATATATGCATTTCGATTTACACGGATGTTACGACAATCCACCCACCTGCACTCGTATGCGGGGAGCGCTGTTTACTCTCACGATGAAAACGCTACAAGCCATCGTCGGCCAGCGCCTGCTGTATATGTACAACTGGCATTTCGCATCCCTGCAGGAGCGTGGACTCAAGTGGTGGTGAGGCCAACCTGGCGTAGAACGTAACAAAGTTTGCGGCGATAAAAGGGCGACTCAACAGAGGCATCGTTTACCCACCGCATGGCATGAAGATGGAAGGCTAACGGCATCCCGCGAAGGTCTGGCGGCACTTGGATTTGCAAGTCGAAATCGCCGGTGGATAGTGAGAATGCGGCCAACTCACGCTTTCCGGCCACCACTGTGATCTGTTGGCTTCCGATGTTGGCGGGCACACTTCCCATGACGCGGATCTTGCGCTCATGCGGTATTGGGACCATGCATCGCACCACCGGCGACGCCCAGCCATCGGCAAACCATCCTTCTGTTCGATGCGCACGATCGATTATGTAGCCCGTGGCTCGATGCACGATCGATGCCAGCGATGCAGGCAGCTTTGCTTCCCATAAGCGCCGGTATGTTTCAAGGCCGTAAGCGATGTATCCCGGTGGAAAGCGCTGGCCGGAATGTTTGCGCAGTAGATCGCGGATCTCACGGACCCTTGCCGCTCCGCCAACCGCTGTCTTGGCCGATAGATGTTCGCGCAGACATCCCAGAAACTCGGGAATCATCGTTAACTCGCGTTGCTTGCCGATGCGGATCAGGATGTCCCAATCCATCGTCCAGCGCAGACTCTCGTCTAGATATCCAGCCTCGACGATTGGTCCGCGACGAAAGTACACGCTTTGCTGGAGGATGTAATCGGACAGATGGATCAGGCGCCAAAGATCGAAGGGAACGGTTGCGGGAAAGCGTCCGGTACGCTCACCCGCTTCGTCAATCAGCCAGCCTTGACCGTAAATTGCGGCGCTATGCGGGTTGACATTCAGGGCAGCCACGGCGTGCGACACGGCGCCTGGCAGCAACAAATCGTCGGAGTTGATCCACGCCAGAACATCGCCCTTCCCGGCGCGCCATCCCTTGTTAATGGCGTGCGATTGGCCCCGATCCGTTTCGGATATGAAACACAAACGGCTGGCGTAATCCTTGGCGATGGAAAGCGTTTCATCGGTGGAACCGCCGTCCATCACGATGTATTCGAGGTGTGGATAATCCTGGGCGACAACGCTTTCGATAGTCGCCCGCAGGAACCTTCCCTGATTGAGCGAAGGCGTGACGATAGTGACTAAGGGCCGCAACTGCTGGGCCTACTCTTTGATCGCGGCGATCCGGAAGGCGTCAAACAGATTGACCGGAATTCCAAGAGTTCCTTTCCCGATTTGCGGTGGTTGCTCCCGGCCGAAGAGGCGGAAGAGCTGATAGACGATGAGCCCGGCCGGTACCGTCTTCCATGGATATTTGTAGTTGAAAACTTTAAAGTCGGCATTGGCGAGCATCTTGCCCAGAGATCGTGGCGAGAAGAAGAATGTATGTTGCGGTGGCGTCATCAACCGCCAGTATCGGCCCATCAGGATGCTGAGGGGCGAGTGCCAGTCGCCCGTGGAGATCAGAAGCAGCCCGCCGCGACGCAGAAGTTTGGAGGCAGCCTTGACCGTAGCCGATGGATCCGTCAGATGCTCAATGACATCGAGCATAACGATCACATCGAAACGTTCTTCCGCGGAGAAAGTGTCGCCGCGGAGGACACCCTGCACGACATCGAGGCCCCGCGCGCGGCAGAATTCGACAGCGCTGGAAGAGATTTCAATTCCTTTCACGGTGAAACTGGAGGCCGCTTCGCTCAGGAAAAATCCATAAGCGCAGCCCATTTCGAGCAAGCGTCCGGATGTGAAACCGAGACGCGCGATGTCCGCCAGTACGGCGCGGAATTCGGCTCGCAGTACGGGCTCGCTACCCTGATAATCGGCGTAACCGTCCGTGCGGCCACCTTGAAAATAGAGTTCGTTGTAAATCAAATCCGGCTGAAAGTCCGGGGGCAGCATGGTCTTGCCCAGGCCACATTGCGGACATCGCACAACAGTATAGGACCAACGAACATAAGCGGTTGACATCTCGCGATCGCTGTCGCACACCGGGCAATAAGTGGTTGCGGTGTTGGGCGGCATCCTATTTCCCGGGCGCCGGGAATTCAACGAAATCCACGGCATTTAACGTAGAAATTACGGCCGCGCCTTGCTGAATCATTTCCTCGCGCAAGGGCAGGTATTGCGCCGGACAAGTGCCTTGACAGGCAAGAATCAGCGACACGCCTTTAGCTGATACAAGAGAAGGTTGAGCCCAGGTATCGTAACGCAATTCCAGTGCGCCTGCCATGCTCGCCATGCGCAAACGTGGCGGATCCGAATCGATATAGATGACGGGTTGGCCCTTCTTCGCGGCGGATTCGACTTGCCCGGCGATAATCTCGGAAAACAGCCGGAGCGACATCGGGTATTGGTTCTGATGGAGGAAGCTCCACCATCCGGTATGGCTCCAATGGAATATCGTTAGGGCAAACAGAATCGTACAAGCGGCGCCCACGGCCGGCCGCCTCCATTGCGCACCGCGTGAGAGCCTGGACAGAATCGCCGCGACCCCTAAGAGCATGGCGAGAAGTAGCGGTGCATAGTAGCGGGCTTCATTGATGTAGACGAAGTTATTAGGGCCGGCGATATGGCGTATGTTCAGGTAAACCAGCATCGCAAAAGTGATGATGGCCGCCGCGCCGCTGGATAAAAACAGGAACTGAATTTCTACCGGCGGCTGCTCAACATCGCGCCGCAAAGCCATCCAGCTTTCGAAGAGGAGCGCGCTTACAATCAACGCGGACGAGATCCACAAAATTCCCGGGAGTGCGGATGGTCCGGCGATTGCGGCGGCATCGCGCAACCCTAATACTCCGGCCGGGAAGGGGATTATCGATCGCAGCTGGCCCCAAAAAAATCCTGTCGCTTCGGCCGCCGAATAGTACGACGAGAGGAACGTCAAGTGCCCCGTGGCGCGCAGATGATAGGTGGCAACGAACGCGACAGGAACGGCCGCCGAGGCCATTTGTATAACGGCCGCTTGCTTCCATTCGCGTATCCGATTGCGATAGCCGAAATAGAAGATGCACATGGGCACGACGGGCAGCAGGGGCCAATAAGAGAATCGGGATGAGGCTGCTCCGCCGATCAACAGCCCAGAAATTATGGCTACGATCGCTTGATTCCGGGGCTGCCGGAAGATCCGAATCGACAACGCAACTCCGGCGATAAACAAAGATAACGAAACGATCTCCGCTCCGTAAATGTGATAAATCGGGGATGCGGCGATTCCGCACCACGCCACCGCGAGTAGCGCCGCCACATTGCCGATCAGGGGACGGGCGGCGTCGAACAGATAAGCCAGCGCGACGAAGAGTAGAGCGACACAAATAATATCCAACAGGATGACGCGAGGCACCAGAGCCGAGCCCTTTTCCAGCAACCCACTGAGAAGGAATGGATAACCGACGGGCCAGCCAACCACGGGAACGTATTGGGCATGAGCAAGATCCGGCACAGTCGCGACAGTGAGCCGAAAGCTGTGGCCATCGACAAACGTCCGCGTTTCGGCAAGTTGAAAAAGCTGGTCGTAACTAAAGCCGCCGTAGTTGTAAATCACCACGGCGTGATGGGCGATGCCTATGCCGGCAATTATCATCATCGCTACCTGCCAGCGATCGGGACGAAATCGTGCTTGCGGAGTCGCAGCGGTTGGTGTTGGCTCGACTGCCGGTAGCTCTAGCAACAGAGGACCGCCCGACGCCTGGCCCGCGCGCATTGTGAGCAACGCCACGGCGCGAGTGACATCGGTCAGCCCGGTGCGCAAGTCGCGAACCGCGGCGAACAGCGAGAGCAACAGGAAGCCGATGCAGAACAGAGCGATATAAAAGAGAAAATCGACGCCGCGGCCAACGCCAAACCACCGGGCGATTCTTGTGGAAATATCGGGGTCGATCAGGAATATGAGCCCCAGTGCGACTACGGCAATCACGACGATCCGATCAATCGAGCGGGCATTCAACCGGCGGAAGTAACTCACTGCCCAGAATAAAAGCAGCAGAACCAGGACGGGTTGTATGATCTTCATCGAAAGAACCGGCTGGAAAGAAGATCGGCGACGATGTTCAGTCCGCCCAGCAATGACTGCCCTTTGCGCTTGGAATAATCCGAATAGTGAATGGTAACGGGTCGTTCCACGTAGCGCAAGCCAAGGGAACGTACTTCGCCAAGAATTTCGGTGGCGTGGGCGAATCCGTTCTCGCGGAGGCAAATCTTCTCGATGGCCTTTCGCGATAAAGCGCGAAACCCGTTGTGCGTATCGCTTAGCCAGATGCCCGTCAGCAAGCCCGATACAACGATACCGGCGCGTAAGGCGATCCGTTTAACGACAGGAACCTGGCGCAAATCCTGCGGCCTAAGAAAGCGCGAACCGAACACTATATCGGCGTGGTTCGCAAGAATGGGCTCAATCAAAGAGGGAATTTGCGCCGCCGGATGCTGTCCATCGGCATCGAAGTGCACGACGATGGACGCGCCCGCGCGTAGGGCGGCTGCCATGCCAGTCATGATCGCCGCGCCCTGGCCCAAGTTGGTGATGTGCCGTACAGCGGTGACTGGCAGCTTTGTTATCAGGTCCCACGTGCGGTCTCGCGATCCATCGTCCACCACCACGATGGAGTATCCGGCGGCGAGCAACGGCGCGATGGTGGAAGGCAACACCGCGCCCTCGTTGTAGGACGGTATCACTACAAACACCGTGGAAGCTGAGAACGTGTCGCGTTGGGCCAGGGGCGACATTGCCCGGTCGAGTTTTTTACTTCGCACCCGAATTTGCGGCTTCTTGCGTCTTCACAAAATCGTCGACATTACTTTTGTCGATTAGCAAAGCGCCGGTGTCTATAAGCGCAGGAACCGGCGAAGAAAGGTTCTTACTCCAGTTGCCATCCAGACTAGCGGGCTTGTAATGAATCAAATCGTCGAGCATTTTGACGCCTACAAATGTCATGGTAAAGGGCTTCTGGGCGATTGTGGCGGCAATCACTCCCTTCTGCAACCAGATGATGGTTTCCTTGTTGGTGTCCATGGCAATCACCGTTTTGCCCGAGACTTTCTTTCGATCCAGAACATCGGCGACCTCGGCGCAGGATGACGATTCCAGGCAGATAAATGCATCGGGCATGGTCTTCTTGTCGACCATGTCGGAGGTTCTGTCGAAGGCAATTCGTGGATCGCCCTTCACGTCGATGACTTCCGTAATTTTCATTCCTGGGTTATCGGCAAAGACTGTCTTGTAACCCTGCAGGCGGTCGTCGAGGTTCTCCTGGCCCGGCATCGTGTAGATAACGACGGTTCCTTTTCCGTTCAGTTGCTTCACGGCGATCTTCCCGCCCATCACGCCGACAGCATGATTGTTAGTGCCGACGAAAGTCAGGCGCTTGCTGGCGGGCGAATCGGAATCGACTGTGATTACAGGAATGCCCTTGGCGATAGCGGCGTCGATTTCCGGCTTCATCAGACTAGGATCGGCCGGCGACACAAGAATGCCCGCTGGCTTTTTGGCGACGATACGACGGAAGTCTTCAACCTGTTTTTGCGGATCGTAAGTATCGGGGCCGGCTGTTTCCGCGGCAATGCCAAGTTGGCGTGCTGCAGTGTTCAGTCCAGCGGAGGCGGCTTGCCAGTAAGGGAGCTTCACGTTCGCCGAAACAAGAACAATCTTCTCCGTGGGGTCATGCCGGGAGCTGCTACAGCCGCAGAGCAACGCGAGCGTAGCGAGGGACAGTGGAAGTAGGGGTGTCTTGTGCATGGTATAAAACTCTAATTAATAACTATACGCGCTTCGCCGTGGAATGGAACCTCCGAAATCGGTGGGATTGTCACACCCTGTTACTCTGATGATGAGCCATGCATCCTGAACTTGTGATTCGCACTCCCGACGGGAAAAGCGCGAGCATTGCGCTCAATTCGGATCGATTCAGCCTGGGACGCGCCAGCGCCAATGAACTTCATTTTCCCGAGGACGCGGGGCTTTCCCGGCAGCATCTGGTGATTGAACGAAATGGCGATGTCTGGTCCGTGCGCGATTTGGAAAGCAAGAACGGGACGCTGGTCAACGCCGTCCGCATTTCCGGCGTGCATCCACTGGCGCAAGGCGATCGCATCAGTGCAGGTCATTTAACGCTCGAGTTTAACGACCTGTCGAACCCGGTAAAAGCGCAGACCGTCGTCTTTATCGAGCCGAACGCCGGAGATCCCGCCGAGTCCACCACAGTGATCAGCCTGCAGGGTGCGCTGGGTCCGGATATGAATGAGGATCCCGGCAAGACGAGAATCTTTCAGGGCAGTCCGCAAATGCGGGCGCTGATTCGCGCCGGCCGCGAGCTGGCCTATCACCGGCCGCTGGCTGAACTTTTCGAGGTGATCATGGATTTGTCGGTGGAGGCTGTCGGTGCGGCGCGGGGCGTGTTGATGACCGTCGAAGGCGATCACCTGCAGGTTCGTGCCGCTCGCGGCGGCGGGTTTCAGATCAGCTCCACTGTGCGCGACCGGGTGTTGAAAGAGAAAGCGTCATTGCTGGTTCGCGATGCCCAACTCGATCATGCGTTTCGCGAGCACCTGAGCATCGTCGAACATAAAGTGCGCAGCATGATCGCCGTTCCTCTACAGACCAACGATCGCGTAATTGGATTGATCTACCTGGACACGTCGAGCATGGTACGCGCATTCTCTCGCGAAGACTTGAATTTGCTTACCGTGATGGCGAATGTCGCGGCCATCCGCATCGAGAACGCGCGGCTAGCCGAAGTCGAGCAAGCCGAGCGGCTCTTAGCCAAGGAACTGGATCAGGCGGCTTCCATTCAGCGAAAATTGCTGCCCACCGCGGCTCCCCGGCTGCCGGGTTTGGACATTGCCGGTTATAACGCCTCCTGCCACACGGTGGGCGGCGATTATTACGACTTTATCGAATTTCCCGATGGACGCGTCGCGATTCTGGTTGGCGATGTAGCGGGAAAAGGCATGCCCGCGGCCCTGATGATGTCCAGCTTACAGGCGCGCGTTCAGGTGCTGTTCGAAGATCCCGACAACCTGGCGAAAAAGGTCGCGCGTTTAAACCGCGTAGTCTCGGCGAATTGCCCCGACAATCGATTCATCACTTTCTTCATCTGCATTCTGGATCCGAAGAATGGCGAGATTGTTTATTGCAACGCCGGGCACAATCCGCCCCTTTTGGTGCGCCGCAATGGGGACGTTGAACCGCTAACGAAAGGCGGATTGATTTTAGGTATTCTTGGCAACGCCCCTTATGTGGAGGATACGTGCCGGATGGATCCCGGCGATCTGGTGGTGTTGTTTAGCGACGGCGTCACCGAGGCGTTTCATCCCGACACGCAAGATGAGTTTGGCGAAGATCGTCTGGTGGAAGTGATGAAGGCGTGCCACCATTACAGCTCGGAGCAAATTATCGCCGAGACGAATCGGGCTGTTGCGCAATGGACAGCCGGATCGCCGCCCTCAGACGACATTACGCTGGTTGTCGCCCGGCGCAATTAATTACAGAATCAGCATGCAATCGCCGTAAGAATAGAAGCGATAGCCCGCCTTGACGGCATGGCGATAGGCGTCGAGGATCAAATCCGTGCCACCTAGCGCGCAGACCAAAATCAGAAGGCTGGATTGCGGCAAGTGAAAATTCGTCAGCATCGCGCCGGTTCGCTGAAACTCAAATCCGGGGTAAATAAATAAATCGGTTCGTCCTTCACTACGGCCGAGCTGCGCGGCACTTTCGATGGAACGAACACTGGTGGTGCCCACGCCTACTACCCGTTTTGCGGCGGCGATTTTGTTCGCATTTTCAGGCGTGATGCGGTAAGTCTCACGATGTAATTTCACACGCTCCAGCACATCGTCGTGGAGCGGCTGAAATGTGCCGAGCCCCACATGCAATGTGACGTAGGCGATCGTCGCTCCTCTCTCGCCGCAAGCCACCAGAATCTCCGGCGCGAAGTGGAGGCCAGCGGTTGGAGCGGCCACCGACCCGCTTTCTCGAGCGAATATCGTTTGATAACGATCGCGATCGGCAGCCGTGTCCGCACGCCGGATATAGGGGGGCAGGGGCACATGCCCGATGCGCTGCAGGGTGGCGAATAAATCAGTCGTGGGACGCAGGCGCAGGGTTCGCTGACCGAATTCGCCTCGCGCCACGACCTCCGCCCTCAGTTCGTCGTCGAAGATAATCGATTCGCCGATCGGGAGTTTCTTGCCGGGCCGTACCAGGCTCTCCCAGACTAGGGGATCCTCTGCGGATGGGCCAAGTAAAAACACCTCCACCTGTCCGTCATGATTGGGACGTTTTCCGAAGAGTCGCGACGGGAACACCTTGGAATCGTTCAGCACCAGGCAGTCGCCGGGATGAAGAAATTCCGGCAACTCGCGAAAGGTGCGATCTTCCCAACGTTGCTCCTGTCGATGCACGACCAACATGCGGGCTCCGGCGCGATCGGGCAGCGGTTCCTGGGCGATTGACTGCTCAGGCAACTCAAAATCGAAGCTGGATACTTTCACCGCCCGTTAGAATAACAATTGGATGAAGATTTTAGGCATCGAGTCGTCATGTGATGAAACCGCTGCAGCCGTTGTTGAAGACGGAGTACGGGTTCTCTCATCGGTGGTGGCTTCGCAGCTCGACACCCATGCGCCTTACGGCGGCGTCGTGCCGGAACTCGCATCCCGCGAACATCTGCGGGCGATAATTCCGACGGTACGCATGGCGCTGGAACAAGCGGGGTGCGGCTACGGCGACCTTGGTGCGATCGCCGTAACAGCTGGGCCCGGTCTGATTGGCGCATTGCTGGTGGGCATCACGTATGCCAAGGCGATTGCTTTCGCGCGAGGGATTCCGCTGATCGGCGTGAATCACATTGAAGGGCACATCCATGCTGTTGTGATGGAGGCGAAAGAGAGCGGAGCGCCCATCGAATTGCCGGCGCTGGCCCTGGTTGTCAGCGGCGGGCATACGCATCTGTTTGAGATCGGCACGGAGTTTCAATATCGCCTGCTGGGGAAGACGCGCGACGATGCCGCGGGGGAAGCGTTCGATAAGGTCGGCAAGCTGCTGGGTTTCGGCTATCCTGGCGGACCCGTGGTCGATTCTCTGGCGCCGTTCGGCAACCCAAGAGGCGTGAAGTTTACGTTCGCCAAGATGAAAGGCAATACGCTGGATTTCAGTTTTAGCGGGTTGAAGACCGCGGTGCTCCGCTGGACCGAGCAGCACGACATGACCGCTGAGCTGGCAGCCCGGCGAAATCTCCTGGACTCAAATTCGCAACCTTCGGTAGCCGATTGGCTCGCCGTGACACCGCAGGCTACGCTCGATGTGCTGGCCTCGTTTCAATACACCGTGATTGAAGAACTGCTGCGCCGTGTCGATATAGCCGCCGAAGCAATGAATGCCCGGTCGATTATCGTCGCTGGGGGAGTGGCGTGCAACTCGGGATTGCGAGCCGCTGCGCAACACGAACGCTTCGCCTATCCGGTGCATTTCCCCACTCGCGCTTTGTCAACCGATAATGCAGCGATGATCGCCGCGGCGGCATTTCTGAAATTCGAACGCCACGAGTTTTCCGGATTCGACCTGCGCGCGCAAGCCAATCTTACGCTTGCCTGAGCCGCCTAACGGAGCAAGCGCACTTGGCCCGCACCGGCCCCAATGTAAGCGGCGCACCAAGGCGCACCTTTGGTGACGGGGAGCAGGAGGAAATCGCCAAAGCCGAGCACGGCGGTGGACTCCTCATCTTGAATCGGCATGGTCACCACGCGGCGATCGTTGTGGGTAGAGTTCGCTTTGTATGCCGCGTAGGTGGTGGATGTCGAGTCGCCATCCTGCCCGATGCGCGCTTGCAAGGCGGTGATGTCTTCGTCGGGCTGCGCAGTGCCGGGGAGCGGTTTTCCGATGCTGAGCGAATCACCTGGCGATTGATAGCCTTCCACGATGCGGCGCGATAGAATCCCCGGGCTTGCGTCCCCCCAAGCCGTGTGCAAAGGGCCATTTCTTAAATGCGCAGCCGACGCAAGATCGCCGTCACAAGCCTTGCCGGCGGCGTCGTAACGAATCGTGTAATTCGTGCCGGCGACCATGCCGAATGCCGGTTCAGCGGCGTTAATGGCCAAAGGCGAGAAGGGGAATCCGCTCTGCGCCAATCCGGTTTGCGCCGTGCGGCCAGCCACTGCGGAGGCGTTCACGGTCTGCATCGTTCGCCCGATGAAAGCCGGCACAAAAATCAGGCCGGCGGATAGCGTGGTTCGCACCCTGACCACCGACAACCCGGCGGTTTGCTCCGGATTCTCTATCCACGGACCGTCTGCTGATTTGGCGAATTCCGTCACCGTTCCCGAAAATTGACTGGTTCCAAAATTCCAGCGATTGCCGTTTGTCGCCACCGCTTCTTTCGCCGCCGCGATTCCAGCGGGTGTCTCATCCAAATGCATGGCGGCCGATAGCGCTACCGAATCGGCATAAGCCTGCGATTCGTTTCGGGCGATGTATAGACGGCCCGCGTCAACGCATAAGCCAAGGAAGCCAATCATCACGATGGTTCCCACCAAGGTTACGAAAAGTACTGATCCACGTTGTCTGTTTGAATGCGACATCTTAAATCCATTATCGGCGGAAACGGACATTCCCGCTAGCCGGGAGCGTATGTCGCGTTACTCTGGAGTGTGGAATTGGCCCCTAATATCGTTGAACCCCCAAGATCGGTGCTACGCCGCGCCGCCGGTCACATTGTCCCCACTGTCCGCTATTGGCTGACGACTGAGGTCCATGTTTACGCCTTTTCCATCGCGGCGAACATCGTACTGTCCTTTTTTCCGTTCCTGATCGTGATGCTCTCGCTGTGTTACTACGTGCTGCACTGGGAGGCGGCTACCAACGCGATCTTTCTTGCTTTGAAGGACTATTTCCCCGATGAACTGGGCGCTTTCATCCAGAGAAATTTGTGGTCGACGGTCCAATCCCGGGGAAAAACGCCGCAGATCGCGTCCCTGGTACTGCTGCTCTTCACCGCCAACGGAGTATTCGAACCGATGGAAGTGGCGCTCAATCGATGTTGGGGAATCACCACTAATCGCAGTTATTGGCGCAACCAGCTGGTCAGTCTGGGCCTGATTTTCATCTGCGGCGGATTGGCCATGCTCTCCATGATGTTAACCGCGCTGAATACGGAATTCCTGCACAAAACGATGGGCACGGCGCCAGCCTACGCGTCCGCTCTCTTTCTTAAGATCGCGGCAGTGCCGTTAATTATTCTCATCCTTTTCCTCATCTATTGGATCCTGCCCAACGCCAAGATTTCCGCCGCGCGCGTACTGCCAATCGCGATAGTGGTCGGGCTCCTTTTGGAGGGCCTGAAATACATCAACCTGCTGACATGGAATTGGCTGCAGGCGAAACTAGCCAGCGAGTACGGTCCGTTTAAGTACTCGGCGGCACTGATTCTTTGGGGATTTTGCGCTTCGATGATCATTCTGGCGGGCGCCGAGTGGTCGGCCCGAGGCAACACCTGCGAATCGCCGCCGACCGTCAAGGACGATAAAATTACTCCCAGTGCATCCGTGCCTCGGGTGATCCCGCTGTAACTTGGCCAGCGGCGAATTTGTTATCCTCCTAATTAGGAAAACCCGCATGCCCCAGACTGACCCTACCCGTCGTGATGTAGTGAAAATGGCAGGCGCCGCCGGTGCCGCAGTGGCCGCCTCCCAACTTGCCGCTCCTTTTATTCAGAAGGTGAAGGCAGCCAACGATCAGATCCAATTCGGAATGATTGGAACGGGAAGCCGCGGGTCATACCTGTTGAAGCATCTCTCCAAGATCGACAACGGCCATTGCGTCGCTCTGTGCGACCTGAATCCGACGGCACTGGATGCGGCGGCGCTGACGATCGGCACCAATCCCACGAAGTTTAAGGATTACCGCGAGCTACTGGCGCAGAAGAACGTCGACGCCGTTCTGATCGCGGTTCCGCTTTACATGCACTTCCCTGTTACCAAGGACGCGCTGCAGGCGGGCAAGCACGTTTTTTGCGAGAAGAGCCTGGTCTTCAAACCCGAGGAATCTCATCAGCTTCGCAAACTGGTGGCCGATCATCCGAAGCAGACCATGCAGGTTGGCCTGCAGCGCCGATACAGCAAGTTTTATCAAACCGTAAAACAGATGATCGACAAGGGATTGTTGGGCGATGTCACCCACGTCCATGCGCAATGGCATCGCAATCCGGGTTGGCTGATGAAGCCCGGTGGCAAGCAGAACCCTTTGAACTGGCGCTTGTTCCGCGAATTTTCCGGCGGTCAGACGGCGGAGTTGGCATCGCACCAGATCGACGTTGCCGATTGGATGTTTGGCGCCACTCCGGAATATGTGATGGGTGTCGGTGGCCTGGACACGATGAAAGACGGGCGCGACATCTTCGATAATATTCAGTTGATCTATGGGTATCCCAAAGGGCGCAAGCTAGTCTATTCGGCAATCAGCACGAACTCTCATCTTCCCTATTTCAATGCCAGCCGCTCGGAGATGGGCGAGTGCATCATGGGTACGGAAGGATCGGTTGAAATTACGGTCGGCGAAGATATTCATGCCTGCACGGCGCTGTGGTTCCGGGAACCGGGCAAGCCGCATATTTCCAATGGTCCAGCGAAGCCTGTAGCCGCCGGGGCGACCATGGTGTCCAGCTCAGGCTCCCGCGCGCTGCCGATTCTGATGGACAAGGATCTGCCATCCAGCAACGATTCGTTCCTTGGAAAGGAAATGAAGTTCGCCCGCCAATGGCTGTACAGCAAGGGCGTGATGGTTTCCGAGGAAGATCGTAATCCAGTGGATACGGAACTCGAAACGTTCATGCAAAACTGCAAGGATGGCAAGCGTCCGCTGGCAGATCTGGAAGTTGGGTTGAACGATTCCACGGCCGTGATGCTTTCCAATATCGCCATGTATGAAGATCGCAAGGTGAAGTTCGACGAGATCCAGAAGATGGGTCTTGAGAAATCGGCAAAGGCGTAACTCTCGCCCATGCCGGAATCCGTGTACCGTAACCGGCGCGCCGTTGCGATCGAAAACGATCGGCTGCGCGTCACCGTTTTGATTGAAGGCGGACACATCGCCGAGATCTTTCACAAGCAGAGCGGTGTAAATCCACTTTGGACGCCGCCTTGGCCGTCGATTGAGCCCTCTACTTATAGTCCTAACCGGCATCCCGAGTATGGCGCCGATTCCGAAAGCAAATTGCTCGCCGGGTTGATGGGGCACAATTTGTGTCTGGATCTTTTCGGCGCGCCGTCGGACGAAGAGGCGGCGGCGGGAATGAACGTTCACGGCGAAGCTTCCATTGTCGAATATCAGATTGATGCCAAAGACGGTGAATTGACCGCTCGGGCAACGATGCCAATGGCTCAGTTGGCGATAGAACGGGTCATTCGACTGCGCGGGACTTCGGTCCACTTTACCGAGACTGTCGAAAATCTGTCGGCGCTGGACCGGCCATCGGCGTGGACACAGCACGTAACGCTAGGGCCGCCATTTCTGGTGGGCGGTTCGACGGAATTACTGACACCGGCGACGCAATCGCGTACGCTCGAGGGCGTTGACTTCGATTGGCCGATGCGCCCCCACGATGACGGCCGCGTCGAGGATCTTCAAATTTTCACTAGCGCCCCGGTCTCCGGCGGATTTACCACGCACTTGATGGATCCGCATCTGGCGAAGGGTTTTTTCATCGCTTGGTCGCCGGAATCGAAAGTGCTCTTCGGCTATGAATGGGCGTGGGCCGATTTTCCCTGGTTGGGATTGTGGGAAGAAAATCGCAGCCGCCAAAACCCACCCTGGAACGGACGAACTATCACCCGGGGCCTGGAGTTCGGGGCGTCGCCCATGCCCGAATCCCGCCGTAAGATGATTGAACGGAATACATTATTCGGGGTGCCCGCCTATCGTTGGCTTCCCGCGAAATCAAAAGTTACCGTCGAATATCGGGCATTTATTCAAACGGCGGAATCGCTTCCGTCCGGCGTGCCTACTCAGTAAACGTTTTAGATTGTCGATATCGGGCCGATACAGTAGACTGTGTGGAGGCCCCGTCCAGGCTTTTGGTTAACCTGTAATCCGGCGTGTGTCTATTGCAAGAACATGATTACTGCTTCGCCCCGGCAGACCAGTTCCGCCGTAGTTGCCGGAAACTCTCCATTCTCGGGAATCGATCCCGGCTTTATGGCCAGGACGCGTCCATAGACCACTGCCCAGCGATCGAAATTGGGCGTGCCGAAGGGGAACTTTCCGAGCGAAGTATGTTTCTGAATCAGCCGTAGTTTGCGATACACCATGTCCGATTCGATTTCAAACACAGGCGGTGGCTTCGGACCATCGGTTGCGCTGAAGGTCACTCGAAAAGCCGCCGGCGTCGTATTTTCCTTCGGTTCACAACCTTGCTCGCTTAGAAAGCGGCGTCCGTCGCGGAACGAAAAACGGCCGACAATCGCCACTGGCGCACCAGTATAAGCGGTGAGATTTTCAAGCACTTCGCAAACGCGCGCGGGCTGCACACGACCGTCGGCGGCCGGTAGATGTAAGCAACCAACTAATATAAAAACTAAGTACCTTGGCGTTGGCTTCATCTGCAAGTCAAATGTAACCCCAGGAAGCATCGAAGGTTTCAATGAAAATAATAGTGATATACTTCTGAGCCATAGGTTGTCAAAAGGAGGCTCCGGACTATGAGAAAATCTGTGACTCGAGGTGTAGGAATAATCTTGTCCCTGTTGGCAGGCACCCTTACCCTTTCGGCCCAGCCGATCAGCGATGCGGCCACCCAGCAAATTCAAGCCATTTTGCAAATGAAGGCGTCTTTCACGCCCGCTCAGCAAAAAATTGGCGGTAATTTGGTGTTTGCCGCAAAAGCAGCGCGGCAGGAGCCCATGAATGGCATCCCGAGTGGATTGGTTTCCGTGGCGGGCACGGATGCGCAGGGGCTGATAGCGGTCGAGATCAAAGGCAATGTAACTGCCGCTCTCTTGCAGCAAATTCAAGCCGTCGGTCAGGTAACCGCTAGCGTTCCGCAATACGGTTCAGTTAGTGCCAACATTCCCTTAGCCGCGCTCGAGTCAGTCGCCGCTTTGCCGGACGTGCTTTCCATCAACCCGCCCGACGGCCGTGTGACGAACGGATTTACCCGTCCACCTACCGGGGCGCCAGAGCGAAAGCTGACTCATGCGGAACGGCGTGCAAGGATCGTCGAACAAATCGAGCGTCAGTTGCCATTGCTCGCTTCAAACGGCTATGTGCCGAATCTTGGATCGTGGCTCAGCCGCAGTGGACTCGCGTCGTTCGTAGGCGCAGTCACCAGTCAGGGCTATATCACGCATCGTGCGAATCAAGCCGTTGCACTTGGCATCAATGGAACAGGTGTGAAGATTGGCGTACTGTCGGATAGCGCTTCGCCTGCTCGCGTGGCGGCTTTAATCGCTACCGGCGACCTTCCGGCTGACGTCACAGTCCTTACGGGCCAGGCTGGAACGGGCGCGGACGAAGGAACCGCGATGATGGAGCTGATTCACGATCTTGCGCCAGGCGCGAAGTTGTTCTTTGCCTCGGCTTTCATCTCCGGAGCGCAATTTGCGGCGAATATCATTGCCCTTCGCAATACTTATGGCTGCGACATCATCGTCGACGACGTCACTTATTTCTCCGAGGGTGCATTTCAGGATGGACCCATCGCCCAAGCGGTGAACACCGTGACCGCCAGCGGCGCTCTTTATTTCTCCTCGGCGGCAAATAGCGGCAATTTGACGTTTGGAACCTCGGGGACCTGGGAAGGCGACTTTGTTGACGGCGGTGCGGTCAGCGGCGTTATTGCGACCGGCACCGGCGAGACGGGCAACTTTCATAGCTTTGGCGGTCAGAACTATGATGTGCTCACGTCCGGCACCAGTGTGCCGATCAGCCTCAAGTGGTCCGACCCACTGGGGGCAAGCAGTAACGATTACGATCTGTTCGCGCTCAACGCCGCGGGTACAATCCTGAAAGGCTTCTCCGCCCAGTCGCAAAGCGGAGCTTCGGATCCGTTCGAGATCATCGGCGGCTCTAATTGCGGCACCGCCAGCGCATCTGGCTACTGTTCCGTACCGGGAGACCGGATTGTCGTCGTTCTCTTTTCGGGTAGTCCCCGAGCCCTTCGTGTCGACACCAATCGCGGGACATTATCTATTGCCACCTCTGGCTCAACCTCCGGCCACAACGCAGGCCTGAATACGGTATGCACCGCGGCAACGTTTTGGAACAGCGCTCATGCGGGCACGAAGCCTTTCACCGGGGCAGCCAATCCCATCGAGCCGTTTAGCTCGGACGGCCCAAGGAAAATCTTTTACAATCCGGACGGCAGCGAGATCACCCCGGGCAATCTCCTGTTCGCCACCAACGGCGGGACTACCCTGCAGAAGCCCGACATCACGGCGGCCGACGGGACGTTCACGAAAACGCCGGGCTTTCTTCCGTTCTTTGGAACTTCCGCCGCGGCGCCACACGCAGCCGCAATTGCAGGACTTGTAAAGTCCGCGAACCCGGCTCTCACAAACGTTCAAATTAAGAACATCATGACGTCAACGGCCCTGGATAACATGGCTCCGGGCACCGATCGCAATTCAGGCTTCGGCATCGTCATGGCCCTACCAGCGGTGCAAGCCGCTCTGGCCTTCGGACCTCCGCTATAGGTCGCCGGCACACGCAAGGCAAGCGGGTGGTTATAAACGTAAAAGGCTCCGCGGAAATGCGGAGCCCTTTTTTTGCGAAGAGGTAGTAGTTCTAAGCAGCGGTCTTGCGGCGGCGCAGGAAAGCTATCAAACCACTGAGTGCCAGACCGCTTCCGGTCAGTATGATCGCGCTGGGCTCAGGAGCAAGAGTATCGTTGAAGTCCGTATCGGTAAACCCCTCAACTTGAATGTCTGTCAGATGTCCAAAGGCCGTTGCGGAGTTGGCCCCACCGGCCGTTTCATTCAGCACCAGGATCAGATGTTGGCCAGTAGGCACGATCACCTGAAAAGTAACGGCGTCAGCTCCGAAGTAATCGGGAGAACTCCCGGCATCTCCTAAATAGTTGGTTGCCGTTGCAGGGGCGGTGTATGACGGAGAATAGGCGGCAAGGAAGAGATTGGCGCCATTGGCGAAATCGAAAATGTTGATCTGGATGAAGTTGAATCCCAGAGTATCGATATCGAATGTTCTGTAAGAATACGACACAGTGGTGTTGATCACACCCGGGAATGCTTTCGCAGCCGACCAGTCACTCGGCACACCGGTGCGGCCGATGCGCCCGAGTTCCGTGGAGTCACTCGCCGAAAGTGAAGTGGTGGTGTCGAAGATAACCGCAGCCTGCGACACACTTCCCAAACCACATACGAGGCCCGCTAGAAGACCGCACCTACGAAAAGCCGATTGAAAATCCATGAACCCTCCGAGAATATTCATTACTGTTTGTCCACAATTCACGATAACGAAGTCTACTCGCAAAGCGTGGAACAGTCAACTGCCTGCCTACCGCCGGCCCGCCGTTAACGCTTCGCTCATCGACACGTGGTTTTCGTCGAGGATTGTCCCCGTCGCCCGCTGCAGCGCCGCCCGCGATTTCAAGTACGCACTGCGTGCCGCCACCACAGTGGATCGGGCCTGCGCCAGGAAGCTTTGATATTGAATCAGGAAGAAACTGGTGGACGCGCCAACCTCGAACTTCGCCTGCTCCGCCTTGAGCGATTCTTCCTGCAAACCCTGCGTCTGCACGGCTGCTTCATATGATGATCGCGCGCGGCGCAGGGCGATTAACGCATCCTCCACTTCCAATTGCGCTTGATTCTGTAATTGCTGGAAACGAACCTGCGATTGCCGGACCTGCAGTTCGTCTCGCGCCACATCGGCCTGGGCGATTCTATTTCGTAACGGCAAATTCAGTTGCACGCCGATGCTGTAGCTGGGATAGCGGCGGGCTGCCAACTGTTCTAGCGCGCTGCCATATCCGCCGATAAATTGTGGATCGGGCGGCGATGCGGTACCGCCCAGAAGAGGATTCACTTCGCCCGCCAAGGCGTTGTTCTGCGCGGTTCCAACGATGTCAAATTGCGGAAGGAGTCCGTTTCGCGATCCTTTCAGAAACAGCTCGTTATTCGTGATCTGTACACCGGCTTGTTGCAGGTCGGGCCGATTTTGGGCGGCATCGGCCAGAAGATCGGGTACTGAGCGCAGATTATCGCTGTCCGGTACGGGAAAGGAATCTGTCGGAATCACACGCGCCGACTGGATGTCGGGAGCCCCCACGCCGCGCCGCGTGATAACGGTCTTGATCACCGCTTCCTGCTCTTCCTGAAGCCCGCGTGAGTTAATCAATTCCTGGCGTAGGGCAAACACCTGGGCGTTGGCCCGGGTCAACTCAATCGGCGCCTGGGTTCCTTCATCCACTTGCGCTTTGGTGTCGGAGTACAGCTTCTCAGCCAGACCCAATGTCTCTTCCTTCACCTTGACGTCCTCATACAACGCCACCAGATCGGTGTAAAGACGAACAACGCCATAAACCGTCGTGATCAGTTGTTGGCGGAACAGCAGATCGGCGATCTTCCGTTCGTTCTCGGCAATACGAATGTACCGCCGATTCACCGAAATGCCGAAGCCCCGCAGCAACGGCTGCGTTACCGTCAGACCAAGATTGGAAGTAGTGAACGGATTGTAGGACGTGCGCATCGAATTGAGCGACGACCGCTGATTATTGAACCCCACGTTAACCGCCGTACCGGAACTGAACCCCTGGGCATAGCCGGCGTTAGCGTTGGTGGTATCCGTATTCAACACGCTGGTGCCGGTGGTAACTCCGTTCGTTTGCGGTATCGATTGATGACCCCAGTTCAACGTCCCGATCAGAGCGGGATCGTATATCGGGATTAACGGACCGGACGAGTATGGGATCGTGCCATTGAGCGTCAGATTCAGCGGCGCTTCGTTGAGAACGCCGAGTTCCGAGGGATTCGTGGCCACGGTACCCGCCGGAAGATTTCCCGACGCAGCGGTTGTTACCAAAGGACTCGCGGGTCCGCCGACACCGACCGGCGCTTCGGCCAGCGAGTATAGAATTCCCCGCGTAACCCCGCCGCCCTTGGCCCGAAGAATTTCCGTGGCGGCGATCGGGAGATTATAACGCTGCAGTTCGATGTCGAGATTGTTTTCCAGCGCGAGCGAAATTGCGTCGGAGAGAGATAGATAAATATTCCCGGCGCGAAGCAATCCACGCACACGCTGCGAATTGGTCAGATCGACCGGCGCAATTACCGGAGCCTGATAGGGTCGCCCCAGACGGCGGATTCCAGTTGTAGATTCATCGGTCGCCAGAACTGTAGTGGCCACCAGCAGCGACGCAAGAAAGGGCTTGAACGTAGGGCTCACCATTATCGATTTTTCTTCGATCCGCTCTTACCCTTATTATTGCCCTGGTTGGCGCCGCCGGCTTTTGTGGCATCCGTCGGTCCGGCCTCAATCTTTTTCAAATCGCCTTGCAGGGGTTTCACCTTAACGCCTTCGCGCACCTCGTCGCCTGGGCTGACAATCACTCTCTGCCCTAATTCCAGACCACCGACGATTTCAATCTGATTGCCATCGTCATGACCGACAACCACGTGCTGCATGCGGACTGTTCCGCTCGCGTCGACGATCGCAACCTGAGTCCCATTCGGCAGGATCAGCAATGCATCCCCTGGAATCAGGAACGGGGGATTGCTCCGCGGAAGATTCAGATCCACCTGCCCATACATGCCCGGCAACAAAAGGCCGTCACCATTGGGAACCTGAACTTCGGCAAGCAGGGTGCGAGTAGATGGGTCAAGCGAATTGGCGGTGCGCGTGACGGTGGCCGGAAATTTGCGCCCGGGCAAATCATTGAGAGTCAAAGAAGCCGATTGCCCCGCTTTGATATTCGAGGCGTCGGTCTGCGGGACGTTGAGATAGGTTCGCAGCAAGTTGGTTTGCGCGATGCGGAACAACAACGTCGAGCCGGGAGTAACCAAGGCGCCGACATCGATGTTGCGTACCGTAATCACTCCGGCGAAGGGCGCCCGGACATTTACGTAGCTTTGCACTTCAGTTAAACGATTGACGTTGGCTTGGGCCGCGTTCACATTACTCTTGGCGGCCTGGATGGAACGATCGAGCGCTTTTACATTAGCCGTCTGCGCCTGATACTGCGCTTGATAATTATCGTTTTCCTGCCGGGAGACCACGCCCTTGCGAGCTAAGTTATCCCAACGGCCGGCCGTAACTTTGGCCAACTGTTCATTGGCCCGGCCTTGTTCAAACGAAGCCACCGTCCGCTCCTGATCGGCCTTCGCGCTTTCCAGAGATGCCTGCGCCTGCTGCACTTGTTGTAGCAGTTCCGGAGCTTCGATCTCGGCAAGCAATTGGCCCGCCTTCACGCGGTCGCCGATATCGACATAGCGGCGCTTGATATAGCCGTCGGCGCGGGCTAGCACGGGTGCCTCGGTCACTGCTTGCACATTCCCCGGCAGCACCAGTTCGCCATTGAAGGGCGCGCGCTGCACGGGAACAACTGTTACCTCGGGAAGGGTACTGACTTCTTTCTTCTCCTCGGCCTCTAACGTAGCTTGCCGGCGATGCCGCGGCAGCCATCCGACGAAGAAGCCCACCACAATCAGGATGATCACTACTATCGCGCCAACGATCAGTGTGCGCGAGCGCGGATGTTCCGGCTTCTCTTCGCCGTGCGCGGTTTCGTTCTTATGGTCGTTCTGATCTTTCTGTTGCCGCAGTTTATACTTCAGCTCCTCTATCTCGCCGCGGAGCTGATCCTCGGTGTTCATGAGCGTGGTCGGTTCGCGATCGGCCATACTAGTGCACTCCCTCCCGCTCTTCTTGCTCAATCTGCTTGTCGTAATCCACGGGGGCTTCCTTGCGCAGATAGCTATAAACAATCGGCACGATGAACAATGTGGTGATCGTGGCGATCATCAATCCTCCGATAACGGCGCGTCCCAGCGGGGCATTCTGCTCACCGCCCTCGCCCAGGCCCAGGGCCATCGGCAACATGCCAAGGATCATTGCGGTGGCGGTCATCAGCACGGGGCGTATGCGTGTGGCTCCAGCCGACAGGGCCGCTGCACGGGCGTCTTTTCCTTCCACCCGTTCATCGTTGGCGAAGACAACCATTAGGATACTATTCGCCGTTGCGACGCCAATACACATGATGGAGCCCATTAACGACGGCACGCTGAACGTGGTCTGCGTCAGGAAGAGCATCCAGACGATTCCTGCCAAGGCGCCGGGGAGCGCCATCAAAATGATGAACGGGTCAACCCATGATTGGAAGTTTACGGCCATTAGCAGATATACCAATACGATGGCGGCGATCATCCCGATTCCCAGCCGGACGAAAGAAGTCTCCATCGTCTTCGCCTGGCCGCGCAAGGCTAACGTTGTGCCTTTGGGAAGCTTCATGTTCTTCATGATTTGTTCTACCGCTGTAGCCACCCCGCCCAGGTCGCGCCGATCGACATTGGCATACACGTCATACACGGGCTGCACATTGTAATGGGAGATAACCTCCGAAGTAATGCCGTGTCCAACGTGCGCCAGATTGGAAAGCAACTGCGTACTGGACGGCACCGAGCCAGGGTTTCCATAGGCTGCCGACGCTTGGCTAGGGGCCGCTCCCGTTGACACCGCACTGCTGTTAGCCAAACCAGCCACCGAGCCGGCATTATTAATTACCAATGCGCCACCGGACGATGAAATCGGAGTGTGCATCAGCGAATCGACGGAATCGATGCGATACTGCGGCGTCTGTACGGCCACTTGATAGTTGACGCCATTCTGCGGATTCAACCACTGATTCGGCGCCACCTGACCACTGGAGCTGAGCGAGATCAGTAGACTATTGCTGACATCACGCTGTGTCAGCCCGACCTGCACTGCCTTGCTCCGATCGACATTGACGCGCAATTCCGGATAATCGACGATTTGATGGATGTGCACGTCGGCGGCTCCCGGGATGCGGGAAACCTGCCGTTGCAGGTCCTGCGCGATTTTGTAATTCACCGCGGCGTTGCGGCCCACAATTTGCAGGTCAATCGGCGCCGGCAATCCGAAGTTTAGAATCTGATTGGTGATATTCGCCGCTTCAAAAAAGATTTGCACATCGGGAAATTTCTCATTGAGGCGCTTCCGCAACCGGTCTATATATTCCGCCGTCGAGTGATGATCTTGCTGTAACGAGATAAGAATATCGCCATCGCCATTCCCGATTGTCGCGCTGTCGCCGAACGACAAATTGATCCCGCCATTCGGCAGGCCGATGTTGTCGATGATCGTGTCCAGTTCGTTCTTCGGGATAACCTGGCGGATCTCGTTCTCCATCTGGGCGAAAATCAGCTCCGACTTCTCGATACGCGTACCCGCCGCCGGCCGGGCGTGAAGCCGTAACTGGCCGGAATCCACGGTGGGAAAGAAATCGCGGCCAACAAAAAACGCCAGCCCAAGCGAGGCGAATGAGAAAACGAAAAACACGATCGTCGTTAGCCCTCGGTTATCCAGCGCCCAATCCAGTGTTCCTTCATACGACCGCCGCATGCGCTCAAACTTGCGGTTGAAAGCAAAGTGGGTCCGCCAGATGATGTTGTGCTTTACCGGCTTGCCATCAGGACCGGTCTGTCCTTCTCCGCCTCCCTCGCCGTGCGCGCCCGAGCGGTACATCTCTACTTCGGATTGCAGGAGATAGTGCACCATCGTCGGAATCAGGGTTCGCGACAACAGATAAGAAGCGAGCATTGCGAACACGACTGCCATGGCTAGCGGTGTAAACAAATACTTGGCCGCGCCGGTGAGCAATAATACCGGAACGAACACGATACAGATGGAAAGCGTGGATACGAATGTCGGCACGGCAATCTGTTGCGCGCCGTCGAGCACCGCCCGTACCAGCGGTTTCTTCAATCCCAGATTCCTGTGCGTGTTTTCAATTTCGACCGTTGCGTCGTCCACCAGGATGCCGACGGCCAGCGCCAGCCCGCCCAAAGTCATTACATTTATCGTTTGCCCTAACAGGTCCAGGATGACGATGGATGTGAAGATCGAACACGGAATAGACATGCAGACGATCACCGTGCTGCGCCAGCTACCCAGGAACAGGAGGATCATCAATCCCGTCAGCATCGCTGCGATCAAAGCTTCGCGTAGCACACCGGTAATCGAAGCGCGGACGAACTTCGACTGATCGAACAACAACTTTACTTCCAGCGCATCGGGAAGGCCCTCAAGGATGGCGGGAAGTACTTTCTTCACCCCGTTCACAATATCGAGAGTGGAGGCCTTTCCATTCTTGAGTATGGTCAGCAGCGCCCCGCGCGATCCGTTTGTCCGGACGACATTCGTTTGCACCGCATAGCCGTCGCGAACGTGCGCCACATCGCGAATGTACACCGGCGATCCGTTCACCAGTTTAATCGGCAGGTTATTCAATTCCAGCAATTGATCGGGACTACTGTTCAACCGAACCTGGTATTCGCGGTCGCCGATCTTCGCCGTGCCCGCCGGCAGAATCAGGTTTTGCAGATTCAAGGCGTTCGATACATCGGTTGCCGACAGTTGCTTGGCGTAGAGCGCATCGGGATCCAGGTCGACCATGATCTGCCGTGGCTTTCCGCCGTATGGCAGCGGGATCGCCGCACCTTGCACGGTAGCCAGTTGGGTCCGAATGAAATTCTGCCCCAGATCGTATAGCTGTTGCTCGCTGAGTGTTTTACTCGACAGACCCAGCTGCAGAATCGGGACACTGGACGCATCGTACTTTAAGACGTTTGGCGGAAAAATTCCCGGAGGCAAGGCGCGCAATAGGGTCTGGGAAATTGCCGTCACTTGAGCCAGAGCCAGCTCCACTTTCACTTTCGGCTGAAAATAGACGCGGACTACCGACACTCCGTTATAAGACTGGGATTCAATGTGCTCGATATCGTTCACGGTCGTGGTCAGCGCCCGTTCGAAGATGGTAACGATGCGCTTTTCCATCTCGTCCGGCGACACGCCCGGATAGGCCCACACAATGCTGACTACCGGAATGTCGATATAGGGAAAAATATCGACGGGCATCGTTACGACGGCCGCGCCACCCAAAATAAAAATCAGACAGGCCATCACGACGAACGTATAAGGCCGGCGGAGCGCTAACCGTACAATCCACATCTAATAGACTTGGATGTTTGAAACGCCGAAAGTGATCTAGCCCTTTGTGGCTACCCGGATTCGCCGCGCCTCGTACGTCGTTAGATGCGTGTAAGCAGTGCGCAGTAATGTCCGGTTGGGGCTGGCGACTGCTTCACCGCCGCGGGACAGAAGATCACCCAGGATGTGCTCGGCTTCGGTAGGCGCACCGCGTTCCAAGTCGCGTAGCATTGATGCGGTGAACGGCGAACCGGCGGTGGTCAGTACGCTAGTCGAGCGCTCGCGAAACTGCGGCCGTGGAGAATAGCCGGCGCCGGCCGCGATGGCCGTACATTCGTCCAACAACTGCAGCGTCGCGCCGGTGCCACCGCCCGCCACGATATCGCCCACCGCCGCCCGCATTAGGCACGTGATCCCGGCGGCGGTGGCGATGAATACCCACTTCTCCCACATTTCCTGGAGGATCTCCGAGCCCAAACGAGCATCGAAATTCGCTCCCGCCATGAAAGCCGCGATCGCCTCAACACGGCTGGACATCGTGCCGTCCAGCTCACCATAGGACAACGTATGCAGGGGATTCAAATGAACGATCGCGCCACTGAAATCGCGATCCGCGGAAATTAGAGCCACCCCGCCCAGTGTGCAACCCGCTCCGAAACGCGCCGCAAGCTGGTCTAGATGACGCATGCCATTCAGCGCCGGAAGAATCGTGGTTTGGGGACCCACTGCGGACGCAAACGAATCCATCGTCTTGTGCAGTTCATATGCTTTGGAAGTTAAAAAGATGAGATCGAATTGCTCTTTCACGTTCTCGGCGAGCACAAAGGGCGGAGCCGCGAGCGTGACGTTTCCCGAGGGACTCTTGATAACCAAGCCATCCCGCGCCAGTTCAGCGGCGCGGCCGGCGCGAACCAGAAACGTGACGTCTTTCCCAGCCTCCAACAGACGGCCGCCGAAGTAACCGCCCACTGCTCCCGCGCCCACGATAAGACATTTCATTCCTTCTAGAATAATCTCATCGAAACGCGGAACTGATTCTGCCGATCAGAAGCACGAAAACAGCCGCCGTACAAATCCAGGCGAACCAGTCGCCGAAACGTCCATAGATCGTATCGGCATGGGCGACGGGAGCCCGCACCTGGGCCACGACGAATCCCTCGGGCGATCCTGGCTTATCCAAAAGCAACCGCCCGCGATTATCGCTCACCGTCAGCAGACCCTGCTTCGCGGCTCGGGCGATGGTAAAGCCGCTCTCAACCCCGCGTAGAATTGCCATGCGCGCATGCAGCCAGCCGTCGATTGTAAAATCCCATGCGGGGACCAGCAGTAGCCCGGTTTGTTCGCCGCCGTAAAGGCGGGACAGGCGCGGGAAATCCAGGTCTTTGCAGATCTGCACGCCCCACTTGCCCGATGGTCTGGAGAACGTCACGACGTCCTTACCCAGAACGTAGCCCTCTTCGATTCCGGGAATGAAATGATGTTTCTCATAAGTGGCGATGCCGCCCGCCTTCGAAAAAATAAGCGCTTCATTCCATCGGCCGTTGCCCCGCTTTTCATCCAGCCCCACGACAACGGTTGCCCCGGTGCGAGTCGCCACGGCTTGAAACATTTCCCGCGCGGTCTCACCCGCGGCTTCGCCGATCAGAGCAAGCTTTTCCGGAATCAGAAACACGTCGACGTCGTGAGCCTGCATCTGGTCGGCGTAGCGCCGCAACAGTTCCAGCGATTGCGGATCTTGCGCGGGAAAGATGTCTTTGCTCGCGTCGGAGCCAATCAGAGCCACGGTCACCGTTCCCGTCGCCTGTAAATTATCGCTCAGCCGCCACCAGCCAAAGCTCAGGACAAACGCCATCAGCGCAACGGCGACGGCCGCGATTACAGTCTTCTCCCGGACCGGCGCGGCGAGTATCGCAACAGTTGCCGCGGGCACCAGGAACAGCAGAAACAAAATGCCCCACAATCCGGTAATCGATGCTAGCTGCAGAACCGGAAGAAAGTCCATCTGCGAATAGACTAGACTGCCAAACGTCGAATGCGGGGAGGCGAGCATATACAGATATTCGTAAACTACCCAGATCGCCGGCGCGACGAACGCCGCCTTCAAAAACTGTCCATTCTTAATGCTCAAACGAAAGTTCAGCGTCACCAACAGAAACGCCAGAGCCGGAACAAGAGACGCAAGGACAACGATCCCGGCGGGCAGTTGTATGACGTCATGCAGGTAATGCCACATGTTGAGGCCACCTGTCAGCCAGGCGCTGAGGGCAACCACGCCAGTGGCGGGAACTGAGGCTTGCGTGGCGAATAGAAGTACGGGTAAGGGCGCGATCCACGTGAGCCACCAAATTGGATGTAATCCCGTACCGGCGTAAAGACAGGGACCGGAAATCGCCACCGTGGCAAGGCCCTTGAGGATCTGGCCGCTACGGGAATTCATGTCCATCGGGGGCGCGGCTTAAATGCCTACGGCCAGCAAAGCACCCCAGTGAAACCCCGCCCCAAATCCGGCGAAGACCACGCTGGCATCCTTCTTGAACCCCGCGCTTTTCTGCCATTCGGCGGCGGCGATCAGCATGGAAGCCGACGAAGTATTACCGTATCGCTCAATGTTCGAATAGAACTTTGCCGACAATACTTCCAGCGTCGTGGCAACCTTATCGATCAGGTTCTGATTCGCCTGATGCATCAGAAACACGTCCACATCGGAAGCGACCCGGGCGTTGGCAGACAGCAATTCGCGAATTACTTTGGGGATCTTGCGCGATGCCTGCATAATTACCGAACGTCCATTCATCCACAGGGACTCGCCAAATTCCAGGCGGAGGTCTTCGGCGAAGCTGCCATCCGTGTGAATCACCGAGTCCACGATTTTCGCCGGGCCTTCCGTTTCGCTAACCAGGCAGGCTCCCGCGCCATCGCCGAAGAGAATCGCCGTATTTTTATCAAGAGGCTCGCGGTTCACCACGGACGACATTTTTTCCGCTCCGATCACCAGGATGTCGCCGTACGTGCCGGCCAGTTGGTTGGCCAAGGCAAGTCCGAATAACGATCCCGCGCTCGCCATAGGTAAATCCAATACAGGGATCTCGCCCAAGCCAAGCTGTTTCGACACCGTGACGGCAGGACCGGGAAAACGCCGTTCGGCGGATCCGCTGCAGACAACCACCATGCCGATTTTCGCGCGATCCGCATCGGACAAACAGTTTTCCGCGGCCCGCACGGCCATGTCGGAAACTGATTCGGCTTCGGCGTAGCGCCGTTCCGAAATGCCGGAAACGTTGACGATCCAATCCGGCTCGCAACCCAGCCTGGATGCCATTTCGGCATTGTCCATCACCCGCTCTGGGACGTAAGCGCCAAACGCCCGAAGATAGGCCATTGCTTACTTCCGGCTGTCGATATATTCCGCGATGCGGGATATTGAGTCGAATTTACGAGGGGTTAAGTCGCCGTCCGGAACTTCGATGGCGAACTCTTTTTCGATTTCGGTGACCACGTCAGGCAACGCGAACGAATCTAATATCCCCGACTCGAATAACGATTCGTCGGGGTCTGGCGACACGTTCTTTTTCGATACTCTCTGGATAATCGCAAGCACTCGTTGCTGATCGTTCATAGACGACCTAATTTTACCATTGCCGTTCAGGCTATAAATTGCCCCGCAGTTCCTGCTCGCGCTCAATCGATTCAAATAGCGCCTTGAAATTCCCTTTACCGAAACTGCGGCTACCTTTGCGCTGAATGATTTCGAAGAACAGAGTTGGCCGGTCCTGCACGGGCTTGGTAAAGATTTGCAGCATGTAGCCTTCGTCGTCGCGATCCACTAGAATGCCCAGTTCTTCCAGTTGATCGATTGGCTCATCGATCTTGCCAACGCGAGCAGTCAGTTCACGATAATAAGTGCTGGGAATTTTCAGAAACTCAATTCCCTGCGAGCGCAGCTTTGTCACCGTCTCAATCACGTTATCGGTCGCCATGGCGATGTGCTGCACTCCCGGACCCTGATAGAAATCCAGATATTCCTCGATCTGCGATTTCCTCTTGCCCTCCGCCGGTTCGTTGATCGGGAACTTTACGCGGCCATTGCCGTTTGCCATTACTTTCGACATCAGCGCCGAATACTCCGTGCTGATGTCGCTATCGTCGAATGTCTGATACAGGCTGAAACCCATTACATCCTGGTAGAACTGTACCCAGGCGTTCATCTCCCCCCAGCCGACGTTGCCCACCATATGATCGACATACTTCAATCCCGTGGGACGGGCCACAATGTCTGGTGTGGCGATGGACCGAAAGTGCGGAAGAAAATCGCCTTGGTAATTTTTGCGCTCGACAAAACTATGGATCGTGTCGCCATAAGCGGCGATCGAAGAAGTTCTCACTTCGCCCTGTTCGTCGCGCAGGCTCTGCACCGGTTGTATGCCTCGCGCGCCGCGTTTCGTGGTCTCGATATATGCCGATTCGGCGTCATCCACCCAGAGAGCGATGTTGTGTACGCCGTCGCCATGGCGCAGAACGTGATCGGCGATGAAATGATCGGAGCGCAGCGCACTGGTCAACACGAAGCGAATCTTATCCTGCTGTAAAACATAGCTCGCGCGATCGCGAAGGCCCGTCTCCGGCCCGGCATAAGCAACCAGCTTCATGCCAAACGCCGAACGATAGAAATGTGCCGCCTGCTTGGCGTTGCCAACGTAAAATTCCACGTAATCCGTTCCATTCAACGGCAGGAAATCTTTTGTCGCCGCTTTAGGTTGCTCCGCTATTTGCATATAGACTCCTTGGTCCTGACGTTCTCAATTGCGCACATGGCAAGATGATTTTCTTCATCGGTCCCGGTGGAAATGCGGACGCACATCGGTAATCCGAAAGCCGCCAGCGGACGCACGATTATGCCGGCCTGCAACAACTCCTGGGTGAAGCGAGTGGCCTGCGCTTCGCTATCCATGGGAATCATTACGAAGTTCGCTTCCGACGGGACAACGGTATACCCTAACCGCCGCAAACCTTGCGTCAGGAAACGAATTCCCCGGGCATTTAATTCGAGTGATCGATGCAGGAATTCTTTGTCGGCAAGCGCCCCAATGCCCGCGGCCTGGGCCAGCGTACCTGGTTCAAACGGCAGCTTCACCTTTAATAAATTAGCGATCAATTCTTCGTGAGCGAATCCATACCCGATGCGAACTCCAGCCAAACCGTAAATCTTCGAGAATGTTCGCAGCGTGATCACGTTGTCATAGCGATAATGCATCGAATCCGGATATCGCGGATTGTCCTTGGCATATTCGAAATACGCTTCATCGAGGATGATCAGCACGCGCTCCGGTACGTGGCGATAGAACGCTTCGAATTCCTGCTTCGTGAAGATCGTGCCCGTGGGATTATTCGGATTCGCCAGATAGATAATCTTCGTTCGGTCGTTGATCGCAGCGCCGAGTGCGGGTAAATCGTAATGCCAATCCCGATACGGCACGGTGCAATACTTTACTCCGCGGCCCTTCACTAAAACCTGAAATCCCATGAAAGCGGCTTCGGTTGTCAGCACCTCGTCTTCATCGCCCAGAAACGTACGGATGATGTTCGACATGATGCCTTCAGACCCGCTACCGGCGATCACATTCTCAACCTTCACTCCATACGCCTCGGCCAGAACCCGGCACAAATCCAGTCCACCGGTCGGATAGATATTGAGGTGGCCCATGTGCTCCGTGATCGCTTGCAGAGCCAACGCCGACGCCCCCAGCGGATTTTCATTGGAGGCCAACTTCACCACGCGCGTGAGACCGAATTCCCGCTGGACCTCCGCAACGCTGCGCCCAGCCTGATAAGGCCGCAACGACTCGATATAGTGAGGGACAAGGGGCATCTGCTACTATCCTAACGCTACTAGATCCACACTGGAGTGGGTGCTGTCAGGCAGCCTTACCATAGCCGAACTGCACATTCCTGTCGTATTGCGCTAACATGCCAGCTCATGACGCTATCTGATGCCTGAATGCGCTATTCAGATGGAGCCGCAAGAAGGCGTCCTCCCCATTTTCAATTGTCAAGGAGCGTTTTTCTTATGCAACCTACACCTCTAACCCCGGGAACCGCACCGGGACTTGGACCACAGCAGCCCGGCTATCTTCCGGCGCAACATGGTTCATCCCGGACCCGATTAATTGGCCTGCTGATGATCGCCGTGGGCATCGCCGCCTGGTGGTACAACTGGCACCTTGCGACGACGGAGGGGAGTTTCTATTTCAAACTCAGCCTCATGGGTCCGTTGGGCGTATTCGGGGGCATCTTGATGCTGATACGTCCGGAGTGGACCGGGGGGTTGAAAAGCGACAGCACGACAGCCCATAAGCTTGCGCTATTCGCCATGATCGGACTGATGATCGTAACATCCGGAATCGACATGTATCTCTTGAAAACTCTACATGCGCCGGATTCATTGATTGAGCGGTCACGAGGCTGGCTTTCCTACTTTGGCTCGCCTGCCGTATCCACCGCGCCTGTTGTGGTCTTCTTAGAGCGTAGCTATAAATTGGGTTCGTACAATCAGAAGCAAAATGCGATGTGGGAATTTGTTCCAACCGGCGAGAAGATCGACAGTTGGACTTCGCTTCTGACGATTGTCGATCGGCCCGACGCCCACACTCGCGAAGAATTGGATCGCTTAGCCGAAGGATTGCAAACGTCGTATAAGTCTCATCACGGACAGATCCTGATGGCCAAGACAATGGTCAACGATGCCGGAGCGCCTTATAACTATATCGTCGCGGCCTTTGAGGAACCAACGAAGCAGCGCTACGAATTGAACTTCGTCAAGATCGCGCTGGCCGCCAAGAATGCCACTGTTGTAACTTACTCCGTACGCGTTGGCGATCCGCAGGATTACCAGCGAACGGCCAAAAACTTCATCACCCTGAAATCCGGAGAGATCGGCCGTGCGCTCGCCAACGTGGCCTTGCCGAATCCCGGCACATTGCCCCGCAAAGAATTCTAGGCTTACTTGGTATTGCGCGCGGCGCGGAAGATCGCGAACTTGCCGCCCACCAGTTTGTGAAAGAACATTTCTTCCTTATCCATGGAAATGGTGGGAGCTTCAATGAAACCAGTGAGCGCGGATAAGACGCGAGGTTTACCAAACGGATCGTTCACTGAACCTCTTGTGGCCACCATGATTTGTAGCAGAGCTCCGGTGGATACTAGGCGTGCTCGCGTGAAGTAGAGTTCCAGGCCGTCGGCGGAGATGCAGGGCGCATATTGCAGGGCGGACGTGTTGATGTTTGCCATCGTCGCTGCGCTATCGGGATCGATGGTGAAGTTGCCGTCCTTAAGCCTTGCCACCAACAATTCCGATTTCACCGGAGCGGACGCTCCTGGCACGAACACCGACCGTGAAATATACAGCGTTTGGCCATCGGGGCTGATGCCGGCATCCATATTGATAGTCCCTGGTGATTTAGGGTTGATATCGCCGGGCACTGGATGCAGGTTGGTGACGGCGCTGCCATCGAAGTCGCCCGTATAGAGCGAATTCAAGGTGCGGTCATAATCGCGGACGGTGGTGAAATAGAAGTGGCCCAGACTGTCCAGACTTGCCACCGCATCCAGAACATTCGAATTCACGCCCGGCAACTCGCCCAGATAATGGAAAGAAAGCTTTCCCGTACGTTCGGCGAAATGCAGGTTGGTGTTTACCGTTGCCTCGTTTGAATTGTTGAAGAATAAATAGCGTCCATCTGGCGACAGAAACGGCTCCATCGCAGTGCCGCTATAACCGTCGATTGCAACAACCTCTGGCCCGCCGTATAGATTACTTTCCTCATCTTTGCCTGGATGGATCGGAGAAGGAAATACCCGGCCAGGTTGGGCTGCGGCCGTCTTCGTCTGCAAGCCCTGCGCTATGTCCTGGGCATCTATCGAGCTGGGGAAGAGAAGTCCGTCCGCGAAAAACAATGCCCTCAACATAACGATGACCAAAGTGAACCGCATCCGCTCTCACCCGAATTATAAGATAACCCTACGCGCACGGCAATCTCAAATATCGATTATGCCCGGCTTTGGCGGCGGGACATATGGAAGTGGCGGCGCACTCGGGTCTCTGTGTTGCGACTCGAAACCGCGCAATGCCGCTTCACTCGATAGCCAGTCGACCTTCCACTTGTCCCTATCGGTCCTGGTGTGCTTCTCGGCGATGCGATCGCGCCATGGAAAAGCGTCTTCCAGGTCCAGCACGTCGCCGCTCCCCATTACGTTAATCCGCTGCGCCATATTGTTTCCGTAACAGACGCCACTTCCCGGCTTAGCGCGGCATTCGTTCGACCCTTGATTGATGTGGTGTAACCCCAGCAAGTGCCCGATTTCGTGGGGGACGGTGTGTCGCTTCCACATCGTGTCGCCCCAATGCGCATCCATTGCCAAGATGCTGTTGGAGGTCAAATCAAAATCGTCGGCTCGAAAACCGTTGTTCGACGGATCCACCAGATTTAACACTTGAATCGTGGCATGCGGGTTGTGGCTACCATCCACGAAAAGGATCTCCAGCCGGCAAACTACCTTTCGGCGCGCGCCACCGCTCCTTGGCCACAAGAGCTCTCCGTAATCCGCTGGGGGCGTCAAGATGAATGCGTTGTCCCAGGTCCCTAGCGCCTGCTTTTTCAATTCACTTTGGAAATGGATCCACCCCGACTTGTTCCAAGACCGCGCAGACCATCGCTTATTGTCCATATCGTTCACGAAGAAGCTTTTCTTCCCCTTCGGCGATTCCACAGGAACCAGATTCAGCCGCATGGTGATGGTCATGCTGTAATCGGTAGTCGCCGGCGGCGTTGGAGGGTCCACCCGCGAGTCGAATTCGAAGTCTGTGTATTCTTCTCTAAACATAAACTGCTGCGAATATCTTATAAGTCCGTCGCAGTTTCGGCAATCGGCACTTGAGTCGGTTGTGGTTCAATACGGTTGGCTAACCGAGTGGCAGCCATTGAATTCGATTGTGCAAGTCTTTCGCAGTCCAGCTCAGCAGACGAACAGCAGACCTTCAATCCCGGCCCCAATAGATCTGGACGCTCATGGTGCGTAAGTCTGCCGAGACCAGGACACGGCCACTTTCTGATGCGATTCGCAGAACCTTGAGATCGTGAGTGCCATCCGGAATTACACCGGCAGCCATTCGAAAATCAATTCCTGGGTCTCTCCGCAGCAGCCCTTTCAAGATGTCGGGATCGATGTCAGCATCGGCTTGAAAGCGGATCTTCAAGCCGGCCTTAAAAGTTCTTTTTTCCCTCGTTCAAAACGGTCGATCATGTCCTGCGGCATCGGATATTGCGCCTTGATCTGTTCGAAGATGCAATCCTGCTCCCTGAGATAATCCTCAACTTCCGAGGGATGGGCCAAACTGAATGCGATCGCGCCGTATACTTTCCCTAACGACCCGAGCGTGGGATATGCCTGGAAGATCGCTTCCGCGGATCGTCCTCTCCTGAAGTCGTAAAGAATTACATCCAAGCCGATGCGTGTTCCGGCCACGTAGTAGCCGCCATTGCGGATTTCAACGTATTCGTTAGTCGGCATAATTCAGGGAAGCTCTGTTTTTAGTTTAACTCGCCCAAAATTTATTGCGGTAATGAATTGTATCCATCAATCAGGCCGCCCCCGCCACTTCCAACACAATCTGCCACAGAAGCTCGACGCCCGTCTCAAGATTCTGCGGAGAAATCCGTTCATCGTTTCCGTGTGCCCGGCTCTCGCCATCATGGACAAACAACGGCACACCATACACCGCCATCCCTCGGCTGCGCAGATAAGATCCGTCGGTCGCGCCCCGGCTCATGTAGGGGACCACGCTATCCCGCGGATACAGTCGCGCCAGCACTCGCTCCATCGCTTTGTAAAGTGGCGATGTTAACGCGCTCGGCTCGGTTGGCGGCATCTGTTGGCCCGGGGCCGGCGCGACGTCGATGGAAGGGTCGTTGATGATCTGCCGAAACCTAGCCAGCACTTCTTCGCGAGTTTCATTGGGCAGCCGCCGCACATCCATCTGCGCCTCCGCCGAATTTGGAATTACATTAATCTTCAGCCCGGCGTGCAACATCGTCGCCGATACCGACGTCCGCAACATTGCGTCCAACTCCGGATCCTTACCGTGAATCTGATTTGCGACTGCCGAACTGGTGGCCGCATTCTCCAGCTTTAACAGCAGCGGTTGCATCCACTGGTAATCCTCCAGCTTTGCCAGATCGTGAAAGTATCGCCGCGTGGTCGCATTCAGCCGGACCGGTTCGTCGGCATCGGACAATTTCACGATCGCCCGCGCCAGCTTCAGCACCGCATTGTCGGGACGCGGCAAGGAACCATGGCCCGATGTTCCCTTCGCCGTAAGCACGATGCGTGTGGGAATCTTCTCCGTGGTTTGAATCTGGAAGACGCGCGTTCCGGCCTTGGTTTCCAGCGCGAATCCACCTTCATTCAACGCGAAATCCGCATCGATCTTCGCCGCGGCATGCTGCAGCAGCCATTGAATACCGCTCGATCCCGCCTCTTCATCTGATTCCGACAGCAGAATAATGTCGCGGCCCAACTTGATATTGCGCCGCTTAATTTCAACCATCACCGCCAGTTCGGCCGCCAGCAGATTCTTATCGTCTTGCGCGCCGCGTCCATAGATATATCCGCCGCGTTGTTCGCCGCTAAAGGGATCCACCGTCCATTGCGAGCGCTCCACCGGAACCACGTCGCTATGGGCGATTAGTAACAGAGGTCGTCCGCGGCCCGTGCCCTTCAGGCGCGCGACAAAATTCATTCGCTTCGCATCGCCGCCGATTATTTCGCAGGCAATGCCATGGGAATCAGCCACCTGCTTTAGATAATCGGCGGCCTTGGTTTCATTCCCCGGCGGATTCGATGTGTCGATTTTTAAAAGATCGATCAGGTATTGCCGCGTGCGATCAGACAAGGCGACGTTGTCATCGGCGCCTAAGGCCAAGGACGCCCACACTACAATCCCCGCTACCAGATACCGCATTGCAACCGATCTTAGCAAATTGCCGCGGAATTCCGGTCTACCAGTGCTTGTAGCGATTCCCGGTAGGGTGCCCGGGCCACGCCTGCTTCGCTAATAATCGCGGTTACATAACGATTCGGCGTAACATCAAACGCCGGATTTTCAACCGCAATGTTCTCCGGCGCCACGGGAACGCCGAATACATGTGTCATCTCCGAAGCCGGGCGCTGCTCGATGGGAATCTGATCGCCAGAATCCAGCGTCAGATCGAAAGTCGAAATCGGAGCCGCAACATAGAATGGGATTCCGTTCTCCTTGGCCAGCACCGCCACCGAATACGTGCCGATTTTATTGGCCACATCCCCATTGGCGGCGATCCGGTCGGCGCCCACTACAACGCAGCCGATCCTTCCCGATTTCAGGAAATGCCCCGCCATGTTATCGGCAATTAAAGTCGTAAAGATTCCGTCCTGCTGCAGTTCCCACGCCGTCAGCCGGGCGCCTTGCAGGAACGGCCGCGTCTCATCCGCAAAGACGTCGATTTTCTTCCCCGCGCTCACCGCCGCGCGAATCACTCCCAGTGCCGTGCCATACCCCGCCGTCGCCAAAGCGCCCGCGTTACAGTGCGTCAGCACCGTTTTTCCGTCCGGTACCAGACTCGCACCGTTCTGCCCGATGGCTTCGCAGATCGCGATGTCTTCCAAGCGAATCTGAATCGCCTCGGCCTTCATCCGGCGGCTGATCTCGCTTGCGTCCAGCCCCTGCAACGATGCGTACAAGCGCTTCATCCGATCGATGGCCCAGAAAAGGTTCACCGCCGTGGGACGGGTCTTCGCCAGGGTATCGCACACGAGTTCAAAATCCGCGCCTTCCGCTACTCCCAGCGCGACACCCATCGCTGCCGCCACCCCAATCGCCGGCGCGCCACGAATCACCATCGAACGAATCGCTTCGGCTACTTCCCGATAGTCGCGACACGTAACAAATTCCGTATATCGCGGCAGACGCGTTTGGTCGATCATCACAACCCCGGCGTCCGTCCACTGAATTGTTTCCACCATTGCCCCTATTGTCATACAGGCCGCTTCGATTGCTTGTGGTACAACGTGAATGCAATGATCTGGCATGATTTGAAAGACCCGAAGGATCCTGAGCTAGACCGCTTGGCAGTGCTGCACAAACTGCATCCGCTGCACATAGAAGACTGTCGCGATGCCAACCAGCGAGCCAAAATCGAGGAAGGCAACGATTATCTTTTCATGATCCTCAAGCCCCTCCATGTCGACGAGCAGGCCGAGGTGAAAGAGACCGATCTGGACATCTTCCTCGGCCAGGATTATGTAATTTCCATTCAACACCTCGAGTGCAAAACCGTGCGCGCCCGCCTCGATCATCTGCATACGGTCCAGCCGCCACCCAGGGCCGACCAGATCTTTTACCGCATCTTTGACGGCGTGGTGGACGAATATCTGCCGCCGCTCGATCACTTCAGCGACGTGATTGACGAAATTGAAGATCAGGTGCTCGAAAAGCCCACGCCGGAAATGCTGGAGCGTATCTTTAAAACCAAGCGCGCGTTGATCGGGATGCGCCGCGTCCTGGCCAATACAAGAGATACCGCCGGGCACCTGCAGCGGACCCAGACTCACCTCGTGAACGACGACTTGATCCCGTTCTTTCGCGATGTCTATGACCACTTGGCGCGCGATCTGGATATGGTGGAATCGGAACGCGACATACTAACCGGCGTAATGGATATCTATCTATCGAGCGTCGCCAATCGCACGAACCAGGTAATGAAGGTGCTAACCATACTCGGCACCATCGCCCTGCCGTCCATCGTCATCTCGGGAATATATGGCATGAACGTTAAGGGGATTCCCTGGCTGGCGGATCCCCACGGAATGGAAATTGTCAGCGGGTTGATGATCGCTTCCACTGTCATCCTGTTAGTAATCTTGAAGAAATTCGACTGGTTCTGAGTGTCTACCGCCTACCGGTGCCGGCCGGCTCGTAGGCCAGTCGGGCGGACCGCCGCGAGGCGTCGGCTCTCCCCATTGCGGCTCTCACGATTCGGTATCGTTGTACTGATAGCCGTGGCCTTTCACGGTGCCGATTACCCAAGCGTTGCCGCCTAGTTTTCTGCGAAGGCCTCGAACGACAACATCGACGACATTGCTTCCGCCGAAAGGTTGTTTCCAAACTTCGCGCAGCAATTCGTCGCGCGTCACCACGCCGCCGGGACGCTGTGACAAGTAATACATCAACTCGAACTCCAGTTTTGTGAGATTGAACCGGCCGGCGTCGCGGATTGCCAGCTGCCGGCGGGAGACATCCAGCTCGACCTGAGGTTGCGCAGTACCCAGCGGCTCCCGAGATAGATCCCTGCCGACGAACTCCAACATCCAATGCATCGGACCCTGTGGCCCAAAAGAAAGCACCGCGGTGTGAATGAGCGACTGCCCGATCGAGGCGGTCAGGCTGGGTTCGAGGTTAAACCCGAGGTCCATCACAGCCTGCGGAACCGATGCCGGTTCCCGAATCGCCGTGAGCACGCCCGTGGCCTGCGGATTTTCTAAATACGCTCGCTTGGCATCCAAAGCGCACGCCGCCCACTCCGGACTTTGGCGTTCTCCCACGGCGCGGGATAGCAGACAGCGAATCAAAAGATAAGGACGGTGCGGATTGGTCCCTTGAGCCTGCGCGTAACGCAGCCAAATCGCCAGCAGCGGGTCGCAATCGGCCAGAGACTGCGGGATATCGTGAGGCCGCGCCATCATGTAGAAGGCGACCACTTCTCCAGCGCTTCCTCTAACCACGGAGAACATTGTCGCGGCTTGTTTCCACCACTCCAATACAATGGCAGCGCCACTCTCAGAGTGATGAATTCGTGCGATTTCCAGAATCGGGTCGCGATCGGCGGGCTTGGCCCTTTCCACCGGCAGCACAGTCCCGGAAGGAAAGAACGCCTCGCGTAGGACCGGGCGCTCCAACAGGAACAACAAGTCTGCTGTATGCCGCCATGTATCTCGTACTCCAGTAACCAACAACTGATCTCGCATGGACTGCCAGGCAGCGAGTTTCAGTTTCCGGGTTCGCACAGGATCCATAGCTGCCACGCGTGACTCAATCGCCAGGCGAAAGGCGTCGTGGAACACAAGCCCGTCCGACGCCGACTCGATGAACGAAAGCTGGCGCAGATTCGCCAGAATGTTCTCTGCGGAATGGTCCGGCATCATCGCTTCGAGTACGGGTCTGGTAACCCGGCGCACGAGAGATGCAGCTTCAATGGCTTCCCTTAGCACCGGGTCGGCGATTTCATTTACGCACGAGAGCGCCAGGAAATCGATCACCTGATTGAGTTCCGGGTCGCCGCCGAGGGCGTCGGGGTTCTCCGCAAGACTGGCCGTACACAACTGGAGAGCGAGAGGGTTTCCTCTGGAGAAGCGGGCAATCCGCCCGCGGACCGCCTCGGTGAACCCGCGGCTGGCCAGGAAGGCTGCGACATCTGCCTCCGGCAAAGGACCCAGCCGCAAGCTCAGTACATGCTCCGCCCAACCCGGAGCAGCGATCCAATGGGAGGCAGCCAGTGAACGCCCCATGATGATAAACCTTGCCGATGCCGGTAGAGCCGGAAGAAACTCGGTCCGCAGCCAACCATCCAGAAGGCGCAGGGCCTCATAGTTATCCAACGCGAAAACTATTGGCTCGGCTAAAGCGCCCACCGTCGCCGCCACGTCGGCTACACTTCTCAATTCCATCCCGAGCGAGTTCCCGATTGCACCGAGGAGCCCCAGCGGAACCGGTTCGACGCTGCGGCAATCGAGCAGGCGCACCTGCCTGCCCAGGGCCGCCGCTTCCCGCTCGAATACCCGCACCAGACTGGTCTTGCCGATACCACCTACGCCGTGGAGAAGCACGACGAGCGGTCCATCGGGCTCGAACAGCTTGGCAAGCCGCGACAATTCGCGCTCCCGTCCGCTGAAACGGTCAGCGTGAGAGCGCTCGAGACTGTCCCTGATCGTGCTCATGCGGCAGCGCAATTCACTGAAACACCGACACTTATGCGGGGCATCAATTTCTCATCCCAATCTCATCCCAGCCTCATGCTCGCCGGGGCCTCCTTGCCCCAAACTCACAGTGTAAAGCGAGGGTCAACAACTCTACAGCCCCCGCCAACGACCAAATTCAAGGAGCAAACTCAATGTGGAAACGTTTACTGTTCACACTGGCAGTTGGAGCTGCCCACGTGCACGCCGCCGACCCCGTCACTTTCTGGAATTCAGTAGCCGGGCAAGCATTCACCCCTACGCAGGGTAGCAACCCTGTCGGCCAATCAAGAACCTACGCCATCCTGCACGCATCGATTCACGACGCATTGAATGCGATCGACGCCCGCTACGTCTCATATACCCCGGGACTACCAAAGGATCCGGGAGCTTCTGCAGCCGCTGCCATCGCTGCGACCTCGCGGTTGATCCTGACAACGCTCATCCCCGATCAATCCGACCTGATCAGCACGTCTTACGCGAAGGAGTTGGCCGCTATTGCGGAAGGTCCGGCCAAGACTCGGGGCATTGCTCTCGGCGAGGCAGCCGCGCAATCGATCCTCCGGCGACGGGAACAGGACGGCGCAGACCACTCTGCCGATCCTCTGTTCCTCCCTCGTACCGGACCTGGAGAGTATCAGTTCACCGAACCCTTCAACGTCGCAGCATTCCCGGGCTGGGGCCGGGTGACGCCATTTGCGATCGTACTGAAGGAACATGAACTGGACGGCCCGCTGGCACTCTCCAGTGCGCGCTACGCGCAGGACTTCCAATTCGTGAAGGAGATCGGACGGGTTGACAGCGGCACCCGCACCGCGGAGCAGTCTGAGATCGCCCGCTTCTGGTATGAGGATTCTCCACTAGGATGGAACCGCATCACCAGTACGATCGTACGTCGCAAAGACCTGGATCTCTGGGAAGCGGCGCGAGCATTCGCGCTGGTCAACTTCGCCATGGCCGACGCCTACATCGCCGGATTCGAAGGCAAGTACGAATTTCGGTTCTGGCGTCCAGTTACCGCGATCCAGAATGCCGGAAGCGACGGTAACGAACGCACGGAGCCGGATCCCGCCTGGCAGCCTTTCCAGGTGACTCCCCCGGTGCCCGACTATCCTTCCACACACGCCCTGGTGGGCGCAGCCGCGGCCGAGGTCTTGATCGACTTTTTCGGCGACCGGATCCGCTTCGAGACGACCAGTTCTACCTTGCCGGGCGTATCCCGCAGCTTCCGCGGCTTTTCGGAGGCAGCCGAAGAGAACGGCGATTCGCGCGTCTTCGCCGGCATCCACTTTCCCCATGCCGTGCGAGACGGACGCCGCCAGGGGCGCAGCATTGGAAGAGCTGTGAGGAAGTTGTTGCCCCCCGTTGGTAAGGAATCAGACCGCTATTGATCTCCGCTTAGAAGAGAACGAAAGAGGATAAGTCATGAATATCAACGAACAAAAACTGCACGCCCTGCTGGGCAAGGTTGTGGCGGACTTCGGCGCCGTATTTCACGCCCCGCTGATCCTGATCGGAGATAGCCTCGGCCTGTACCGGGCGATGCGGGATGGCCAACCGACCACTCCGGCCGCGCTCGCGGAACGAACGGACACAGCCGAACGATACATCCGGGAGTGGCTCAATGCACACGCGGCGGCGGGTTACGTCGACTATCACCCGGATCATGGAACATACTCGCTGTCGCCGGAACAGTCCATGCTGTTCGCCGAGGAAGGCGGACCCGCGTTCATCGTGGGCGCCTTCCAGGCGGCGACGGGCGCTGCAGCGATTCGCCCAGCGCTGGAACAGGCGTTTCGAAGCGGCGAGGGGCTACCTTGGCACCAGCATGACCACCAGGTCTTTCATGGTACGGAGCGCTTCTATCGCTCCGGCTATGTGGCCAATCTGGTCTCGAACTGGATACCGTCGATCCCAGCGGCGCAGGAAGCTCTGACCAGGGGCGCCTGCGTGGCGGATATTGGCTGTGGCCATGGGGCATCCACTCTCCTGATGGCGCAGGCCTTCCCGAACTCGCGGTTTTTCGGCTTCGATTCCCACGCCGCTTCCATTGAAGCGGCAACGGAACGGGCCGCCGCCAAGGGTCTGTCGGACAGGGTCCACTTCTTCGTCGCCGGAGCCAAGGACTTTCCGGGGACGAGCTACGATCTGGTTACGATCTTCGATGCCCTCCACGACTTGGGAGATCCGGCAGGCGCCGCGGCGCACATCCGCTCCGCCCTGAAGCCGGACGGAACCTGGATGATCGTTGAGCCGTACGCCGACGACCGGTTGGAGGCGAACTTCAATCCGGTTGGCCGCGCGTACTTTGCGGCCTCGACGCTGCTTTGCACGCCTTGCTCGCTATCACAGGAGGTCGGACTGGCGCTGGGAGCGCAGGCTGGCGAGGCGCGTCTTCGAGCAGTCGTTACAAACTCAGGATTCGGCCTGTTTCGCCGGGCGGCGCAAACACCATTCAATCTGATCTTTGAGGCCCGGGTCTGAGAAACATATCCGCCGGCGGCATGCAATCCATGCCGCCGGCATCGTACGAGGAGACGCGTTTCACATGATTCTCCAGATCAATTTCAATTTCAATGTGCCTGTCGCGGAATATCAGAAGATGGCTGATTCCGTCGCTCATGCCTTTCTCGATGTGCCTGGACTAAGGTGGAAGATCTGGCTTTTAAGCCCGGCTGCCCAGGAGGCTGGCGGCATCTATTTCTTCGATAGCCAGACGTCTCTTGATGCATATCTGAACGGTCCATTGGCGGCACAAATGAGAGAGCTCACCTCCATACGAAATATTTCGATGAAGCAGTTCGAAGTCATGCCAGAGGTTACGGCATTGACCTGCGGCCCCTTCGAAGCGGCATTGAAGTCCGACGCATAACGAATCGCCAACGGAATGTTCTGACCCTTCACGCCGTCCATCACGATGGCCCGTAATCTGGCACCGCTTAGCTCCTGCCTGGTCGTTTAATTTTTCCCCTGCGGGCGATCCGCAACTCAAACCTACCCACTTCCCGCGCGCCCCGCGCCTTGACTTCCACGGGTCTAGTATTCTAAGGTTATCGGTTCGACTGTTCCTATGCCCGTTAACGGAAATGGTGAAGTCCAAAAGATAGACGCGCTGCTGGATTCCACGCTGGAAAGCGTTGACCGCGCCGAAGATTCCGTGCTCCAGGTGGCTCAGGAGATCGGCTTCGAGGAAGACGACATGCACAAGATCGGGATGGCCGTCCGAGAATGCATGGTGAACGCGGTGGTCCACGGGAATCGTTACAATCTGCGAAAGAAGATTCATCTCGCTGTCTCCAAGTCGCCAGACCGCCTTTCTATCGTGATTGAGGATGAAGGGGAGGGTTTCGATCAAAGCAACTTACCCGATCCTTTGGCCGACGAGAATCTCCTGCGGCATTCCGGTCGCGGCCTGCTGTTGATTCAGGCTTTCATGGACGAGTTTGAAATGCGCGCCATGGACCCGAAAGGTACCCGGGTCAGAATGGTAAAGCACTTGGCACAGGCGAGTTAAATGGTTTACTTAAACGCAGTTCCCGGGAGGATATTGGCATGAGCGTGAAAATGAACACCCGACAGGTGGGTGACGTGAGTGTGATTGACGCAGCGGGCCGGATTACGCTGGGCGAGGGTGCCAGCGTATTTAGAGATACGATCCGCGACCTGGTGGCAAAGGGCGACAAGAAAGTCCTGCTCAACTTGGGCAACGTCTCTTACATCGATAGCTCCGGCATAGGTGAAATGGTGTCGGGATTTACAACAGTTACCAACCAGGGTGGCCAGTTGAAACTGCTCGGCCTCAGCAAGCGCGTGAAGGATCTGCTGCAAATTACCAAACTCTATACGGTTTTCGAGGTTTTTGAAGATGAAGCGGCCGCGATTCGCAGCTTCTCCTAAATCCACGCGCCGTTTTGAGAATAAGCCCGGCAAAATCGCACATTACTGGTAGCGCGTTCATTGCGCTACCATGCTCGATCCTACTTCCATCTCCATTGTCGTCGCCGATGAACTCACCCTGGTTGGGGATGGGCTGTCGGCGTTATGCGATTCTTTTGACACCTGTCGGGTAGTCGGCAAATGTAATGATGGCCTTACGGCTTGGCAGATGGTTGAGAGTTTGGTCCCCGACGTCGTCGTACTAGATCTCAATCTGCCTGAGCTGTCCAGTCTGGAACTCGTTCGAAAGATTGCCGCTAATCAGCTTCCCACCCGATCTTTAATTCTCACCCAGCGGCAGGATCGTTCCACCGTCGTGGATATTCTTCGCTCCGGCGCCAGTGGTCTGCTACTAAAATCCGCACCCGGGCGGCAGCTTCGCGAAGCGATCGAATATATCCTGACCGGCGGTGTTTATGTCTCGAGTGAAGTCCAACTGGAACAGGTTTTCTCGGCGAAATCCCGCTCGGGACCGGAACCGCTTGATCTGCTGAGTGCGCGCGAACGCCAGGTGTTCACGCTTCTGGTGGACGGGGTTCGCGCCAAGCAAATCGCCAATCATCTGGAATTGAGTCCCAAGACGATCGACACCTATCGCGCCAGCCTGATGCGGAAGCTCAACATCCACGATGTGGCCGGTCTCGTAAAATTCGCCGTCGAACGCCACTTGCTGGGATAACCAGACAAGTTCGGGCGGCGCTTGACACGCGCCTGAGACATAGGTAAGCTACCCCTATAGCTCCTATGCCTAAGACCGATATGCCTTCTGGAGCTTTGGCGCTCCTCATTCTGCGGGTGCTTCGCGCCAACTCCCTGCACGGCTATGCCATTGCCCAGCGCATTCATACTCTTTCGTCGGAAGTACTCCACGTCGAAGAAGGCTCGCTCTATCCGGCCCTCCAAAAAATGCTGCTGAAAGGCTGGGTGACGGCCGATTGGGGAATCTCCGAGACGAATCGCAAAGTGCGGTTTTATCGCCTCACGCCCGCCGGCCGAAAGCAATTGAATTCCGCGATGTCCGGTTATGACCGCGTAAACGAAGCCATTCAGGCCGTATTGCGCACAGCCTGAGCGAGGAACCTGATGGGCGAATTCTTTCGACGCATTAAATACTTGTTGAACCGCCGCCGCTTTGATCGGGAACTGTCCGCCGACATGGACTTTCATCGCCAGATGTCCGGCGGTAGCACCACCTTCGGAAATTCCTTGCGGCTCCGGGAAGAGGCCCGCGAGGCCTGGGGCTGGACCTGGATCGACCGCTTCTTTCAGGATCTCCGCTACGCCCTGCGCGCATTTCGCAAAGCTCCCGGCTTCACGATCGCCGCAGTTCTGATGCTGGCCATCGGCATCGGTGTGAACGTGGCCGCTTTTGGATTTTTCAATCTGATGTTTCTCCGCCCCCTACCCGTCCGCGACCCCGATACAATCCTCCGCTTCCAGCGCCGATCGCCGGAACGCTACTCGACGGATATGCCTTACGCCGAGATGACTTTTATCCGCGAGCATTCCAGAACGCTTTCTGCCGTATTGGCTTCGTTCACTAACAATGTCGCCGTCGAAGGGGAAGCGCAGAAAGTCAACGGACACTTCGTCACCGCGAATTTTTTTACGGAACTGGGCGCCATCGCAAAGCTTGGCCGCACACTGGATCCAGGCGTCGATGCCGCGCCCCAAGCGGAACCCGTGGCTGTCCTGAGTTCCGGATTTTGGGAACGCCATTATGGAAGCGACCCATCCATCGTGGGCCAGACGATTCGCCTGAACGGCAAGCCCGCCCTGATAATTGGGGTGGCTTCCCGGGAATTCAGCGGCTTGCGCCCAGACTCTCCCGATGTATGGATGCCCATCACCCAACAGCCCTACTTTTTCAGCGGCAGCCAATTGCTAACCGATTTCAACGGCGAAGGTGTCAACATGTGGGGTCGGTTGCAGCCCGGCCTGGCTCCGCGCGTTGCCGAACAGGAATTGCGCTCCCTGGCCGCCGAATTGCGAAAGCAACACCCGAATGACATCTGGGAAAACGAAAGCCTTCGTAGTGAACCTGGCGGCTACGCCAGCAGCGGACTAGGGGGCCAATCCAGAGGGAGCGGGCCTGGCCCTAATGACCCGCGGCAGCTGAATACCATTATCCTTGTCGGTGCCCTTGTCCTTCTGATCCTCGCGGTCGCTTGCGGAAATCTGGGCAGCTTGCTGCTCGCCCGCGGCGTCGCCAGGGAGCGGGAGATCGCCATTCGTGTCTCCGTCGGCGCGGGTAAGGTTCGCCTGATTCGCCAGCTATTCACCGAAAGCTTGCTGCTGGCGCTCCTGGGGTCCATCGCCGGCCTGGCGCTCGGCTATCTGGTGTTGCGCGGCTTGATGACGATCAGCGGCACTCCGCCGTGGCTGAACGCGGCACCCGATTGGCGCGTGATTCTCTTCGCCCTCGGCATTGGATTTGTCGCGGCGATCCTATTTGGTTTGACGCCAGCCTTGCAGCTTGCCCGGCAGCGCCATCGCGCCACCTTCGTGCGTCAGATTCTAATCGCAGCGCAGGTGGCGGGCAGTTGCGTACTGCTGATCGTCGCCGGTCTTCTGATGCGAGCGGTTGATCGCGCCATGTCCGTCAATCCGGGTTTCGAGTACCAGCGGGTGATCGCAATCGATCCGGCTCTAGCCAGCCACGGATGCTCGCCCAATGCCGCCCGCGCGTATCTCGACACGCTTCGCAGCCGCCTTCGCGATTCGCCAGGAGTAGAATCGGTGTCGTTCGCTTCCACTCCTCCGCTGGGCGGCCGGGTAACCACGTCGTCCGTTGAAATTGCCGGACGCACCACGGAGATTCATATCAACAGCGTGGATCCCGAATTCTTCCAGACGATGAAGATCCCTTTCCTGCGCGGCCGCAATCTGGCACCCGGCGATAAACAGTCGGTAGTGATTAGCGATTCCTTGGCCCGCCGTCTCTGGCCCACGCAGGATCCCCTGGGCAAGCCATTTGACCGCGACGGCGCCGCCCATACCGTTGTCGGTGTCGTTGGCAGCGCGCGGATGGTCGCGCTCAGAGATCCGGATGCCGTGGAGAGTTACTATCTCGCCGCTGGCGAAGACTTGCCGTTCCTGTCGGTAGTCGTAAGCACCACCGGTCCAGTCGATAGCGTAGCGTCGTCGGTTGCATCGATTGCCAGAGGGGTCGACCCGAAAGTATTTCCCAACATCAAGGTGTTGAAGACCGCATTCAGCCAGCAATTTCAAGGGTTGGAACGCAGCGCGATGGCGGTCGGTGTTCTCGGTATCGCCGCCCTTCTCCTGGCCTGCCTCGGCATCGTCGGGCTCGTCGCCTACGCGGTCTCGCAACGCACGAAAGAGATCGGGATTCGCATGGCGTTGGGCGCTACACCTTCCGCCGTTCTATCGATTGTTCTGCGGCAGTTCTCGATGCCGGTCTTCGGAGGCTTGATCGCCGGTATTGGTGGAGCCGCCGCGCTATCCCAGATCCTCCGCCGCGAACTCTACGGCATCAGTAACCTCGATCCACTTACTTACCTCGCCGCCAGCGGTATCTTTATTGCCACCGCGGCCCTAGCCGCCCTATGGCCCGCCAGACAAGCCCTGCGCATTGATCCGATACAAGCTCTACGGCATCAATAGCTAAGATTAGCCGCGCGGCGAGACTTTCCCCCGGGGGCGTGGCCCAATTCTTGCTGAACAATCGCTTTCAGCGTAACGTAGAAACAGTCAGGGGGTCGCGGACAATGCCTTATTGCTGCCAGTGTGGAACACAAGTCGCTGTAACCGATGTATTTTGCGCCAGATGCGGCGCCCGCCAGGCCCGTACGGCGGCGGCCATCAACCCCGACTACCTTAACGGTGTCAGCAATCGGACCGCGTCGCTGCTTTGCTATATCCCCATCATTGGCTGGGTCCCGGCTATCATCTTTCTCGCCTCGCAGCGCTTTCGCCGCGATCCCATCGTGCGCTTTCACGCTTTTCAGGGACTGTACCTTTTTGTCGCCTGGCTTATCGTCGAATGGGTCGTCGGACCCATGATGGGTTTCGCCGGCGGGTTCCCCGGCTTCCACTTCTTTATGCCCGGTCTGTTGAAAGCGGTAGTCTTCTTCACGTGGATATTCATGATTATCAAAGTGACGCAAGATGAGGTATTTCACCTGCCGTTACTAGGTGAACTGGCCGAAAGGTCCGTTTCAGAACAGCGCTAGTTCACTACTCGAGGTTTGCATTCGCCCTCTGGTTCTGGTAACTTTCGATTCTTGTTGCCCCTATTGTGACCGATCTTACGCATTAGATCGCAGGGGCGCCCGATATGCCGAACCATGCAGTGCAGCGCGGCGACTGCATCAGCAGTATTGCCGACCAATATGGATTGACCTGGCAGACGGTTTGGAACCGTCCGGAAAACAGCGAACTCCGGCAGCGGCGCAAGGACCCTAACGTTCTATATCCGGGTGATATCGTCTTTTATCCTGATCTGGATCCGCGAATCGAATCGTGCGCCACCGATCAACGCCATAAATTCGCCACGAAAGATACGCCTGCCAAAGTAAAAATCCTCTTGCTCGACGCCGACAAACCCCGCGGTGGCGTTCACTACGAATTGGTGATCGACGGTGTATCGCAAAGTGGGTCGGCCGATGGCGCGGGATATGTCCGGGCCTCCATTCCCCCGCACGCCCAGGCCGGGCGTCTAATCGTCGGTGAGGGTTCCACCAAGGACGTCTTCGAATTCGTTTTCGGCACCGTCGATCCGGTCGACACCGATGAGGGCCTGAGAGGCCGGCTCACCGATCTTGGATATGGAACGGACAACATCGCCGAAGCTTTGAAAGCTTTCCAGGAACAGCAAAAGCTGCCCGTCACGGGTGAAGCCGACGCGGCCACTCGCGACAAATTGAAGGAGAAATTCGGTCAATGAGTACGATTCCGAATCGCGTAATCTCAAGGTTGGTCGATAGTTCGACGGCGTTTAATACGTTGAACCTGCCACCTCCGGTGCCGATCCACTTTCAGCGCTCACCCGGCTTCCCGCAGGGCGATGTACGCGGCATTAGCGGACTCAACTTCCAGGTGCTGATCGCCGGCGCCGTCGTGCAGACCGGAGTTACTCCAGCCGACGGCAAGATGGATGTCCGCGTCCCACCCGGTGGAACTTCCACGCTCCAACTGATGAACGGAACCACCGTGGTTGCGGAATACGAAATTAGTATCGACGCCGCGGCTCTGGCGCCGATAGCCCAATTGGACGGCCAACAACAGCGTCTGCGGCTGCTCGGCTACCAGATCGGGCATAGCGGAACCGATGGGAATGGCATCGACAACGCCCAGAATTTCGATTTCGAGCGATCTGTTCTCGATTTTCAAGTTGATCAAGCCGTTCTCCCCGATGCCAATGTTACGCCAGCCTTACAAGGCCAACTAACGGCCCGGGCGGGAGGATAACAGTGGCGGTTAAAGTTAAGGTTCGCCTGAATAAACAAATCATCGTTCCCGTGCGCTTCATCCGCGCCGTCGCCGGACCGCCTGTGATCGATGCTCCCGATATTGACGACCGCGGTTTCGCCATGGGGACCAGACCGGGTACGTGGGGTTCCTCGGACGCTCGCGGGCCGATGGTAGGTATAACCACCGGCGATACTGTAAGGATCAAGGTGCTGCGGGAGGATATCGACGATACCGCTCCGCTGTTCGTGTCCAGCACCGACACCGCGATCCTTACCGTACAGGCTCCGGCCGGCGGCGGCCCTCTGGCGGCGGATGGAATCTTTCAAGTTAAGGGCGAGCAGGACGCCGCTAGCCGTCCCGTCAAGATTCAAGTACATTTGGGAACGGCCGACGGTCCGGTTCTGGGGGAACTGGAACCGCACATTTATCAGCTGCATCGATTGCGCGTGCAAGCGCACCTGGTAAGTATCAACGGGACACCGACCACTCGTACGGCCCAGACTTTAGTGCAGCTTTTTCAAGAAGTGAACAATACCTGGCGCATCGGCGGCATCGAGTTTCAATACGATCCGGCGCAGACCGTGCAAACGCCGGTGAATGGACTGGCGAACGCCGGACAGATGACGACGAGTCTTCCGCAATCTTTCACTGAGTTCTCCAAGATAATCAACACCGCGGTGTCCAGGTCGGGCATTAATGTTTACTTCGTGCAAGCGGCGAACGAGGTCACCGGATTGACGTTCGCCAATGACGTCGCCCGTCCACGAGGCTTCGGCCTCGTTATCGCCGACAGCGGAACCTCGCAAACCGTAGCCCACGAACTCTGTCACTATCTGGATAGTCCGCAGCATTCCGATCAGAACGCCGCGGGGGCTCAGATTCGCGGCGATATCTGGACGCTTCGTACCTTGATGTTCTCCAGTCTGGGCTTTGCGGCGCAGGTTCCGGCCCATCGCAATGATGTCGGTTACGGCGCAAACCAGGCGGGATCGTTCATGATGGTCAAGGATCTGCCCGTGGACACCAGTGACGGGGAAGTGGCCCGGGCCCGGCGGCGCGCCCTAAATCCGTTCTAAGCGATGACAGATCGGCGGCGGATCGCGATTATGTTCGGAATTTTGGCAACTGCATTTGTGGCGGCCGCGCAGCCCAATGCACCAAAGGGGAGGCATAGCCGTATGAGCCCGCAACAAGTGGTCGCAAGCGTCCAGCAGAAGCAATGGTCCATCGTGGAGGCGCCCAGTGGCATCGGCCCCGACGCCGGACCTGCCCTCTTGCCGCTCCTTAACGATAAAGACGCCGAGATTCGCGAATTGACCGTTTGGAGTCTCGACATCGCGGGCGGAAAATCGGGCAAGGACGGCCTGTTTCGCGCCCTACAAGACCGTACGGCTACCGTCCGCGCCGCCGCCGCCCGATTCCTGCATCATCACGCCACAGCCGCCGACCTGCCGCTGATCGAAAAGGAGTTGGCCACAAACAAGGATGAATACGTCCGTGAGCAGATGGCTCTTGTTGCGGGCAAGATCGGAGGACCGCAGGATATTCCCGCTGTGGGCGGTCCCAAAGGACGCGAGAAGGATGAGCATACCCGTCATGCCATAGACCTGGCACTCGCCCGTTTGGGCGATTTAGGGAGCCGCGAAGCTTACCTCCAAGCGCTACTGAATGACGATCCGCTCACCCGCTCCTCTCTCATCGCCGACCTGCCGTATATTCACGATCCGAAACTCGCCCCGCGAGTCGCCCCGCTTCTGGACGATGTGCGTCCCGGAAAGAACGTTGGGCCCTCGCATGGCCCCTACTTCATCCGCGTCTGTGATGTAACGATCAATGCCCTGGATGAGCTCCTGGTTCATCCGTTCCCCTTCACAGTGGATCCCGGCCGCCGCTACACACCTGCCGAAATCACCCAGGCAAAAGCCGTGCTCTCACGCCTGTAAATCCAGCAAACGTATGAGGGTTTGCGGCACATTCCCAGTTTCTTTCTGGTTGCTGGCCATGCAAAGGTCAGTTATGCAAATCGCGAAGCACCTGACATTTTGCCGTGCGCGGTTCGACCTGCTCCAAGCCCTCCACCAGCGGACGATGGCCTATACCGATGCCACACACAGAATGTCAATAGCAGCCGCATCCCACTCCAATTGCACCTACAACGACCTCAAGAGCTGGGTGGAAGCCGAACGTCACGCAACCCGCGAAGCCCACACCGCCTTAAAAGACCACCGGCGACTCCACGGTTGTTAGAACAGCAGCGGTGTTGTCCAAAGCGTAGGGCACCACTGCGCTCAGCCCGTGGTATATTTATTCATAGAAGTGAATAATTATACTAAAAAAGTCGGAGTCGCCGGATTCCTCGGTTACAGTGGGGCCGAATTAGTACGCATCCTCGCACGCCATGGCGGCGTCGAGGTTTTTCTGTTGGAACATCGCCAGGATTCCGAAGACCGCCCGAAACCGATCAATTTTGTTGGACCGCAGCGAATTCCTTGTACTGCCGACGCCGTTCAATCGGCTGGGCTCGACGCTGTTTTCTTAGCGACGCCACCTGAGGTTTCACTGGAACTGACGCCAGGCTTTCTCGCCGCCGGTGCCAAGGTAATTGACCTTAGCGGCGCCTTCCGTTTACGGACTCCTGAGAATTATGCCCGCTGGTATAAAGCGGCACATACACAACCGGACCTCCTCGCCGAGGCCGCTTATGGCCTCCCCGAATTTTGCCGTGGCGACATCCCCGGCGCACGTCTGATAGCGAATCCCGGTTGTTACCCCACTGCGGCGAATTTAGCCATTCGCCCGCTGATTGCCGCGCAGGTTGTCGACCTTGCGGCGGGAATCGTGTGTGACGCGAAGTCCGGCGTCAGCGGCGCGGGTCGTAAAGCAACACTCAAAAACGCATTTTGCGAAGTGGCCGAAAACTTCTCCGCATATTCCATCCTGGATCATCGCCATGTGCCCGAAGTGCTCCAAATCTGCGATCTCGCAGAGCGCGATCTCAGCTTCACGGCGCAGCTCTTGCCGATCAACCGCGGGATTCTAGAGACGATCTACTTCCGGGCGAAAAATATCACCAGCGCCGATGACTTATTAGCTATTTATCGTAAGCAATACGCCGATGAGTCCTTTGTACGGCTTTATCCGCCAGGCCAAGTGCCTGACCTGCACGCGGTACAACATACTAACTTCTGCGATATCGGCTTTCGATTCGACGCCGCTACCGGCCGGGCCGTCGTAGTGTCGGCGATCGACAATTTAGTGAAGGGTGCCGCCGGCCAGGCGGTGCAGAACATGAATCTCGCGCTTGGCTTCCCGGAAACGCAGGGCTTACTGTAGCCATGCGCATCCTGATCAAGCTGGGCGGGGCATTGCTCGATACGCTCGAATCGCGGACGCGGTTGACGACGGAAATCGCGGCTGTAATTTCGCCCGATACACAGGTGGTGGTCGTACATGGCGGTGGACGTCAGATGACCGGATTTCTAGCGGTTCGCGGCATCGAAAGCCACTTCGTGAATGGTCTGCGGGTAACCACGCCAGCGGTCATGGACGCGGTTCTGAAAGTTTTGGCGGGCAGTGTCAACCATGAGCTGGTTTCCTCGTTTGTCGCGGCGGGTGCCCTCGCCGTTGGATTGAGCGGCATCGACGCGGCACTCACGGAGGCCGAGACGCTCGATCCGGAATTGGGTTCGGTCGGTAGAGTGGTCCGGTCAAATCCCGAGTTGCTGAATCTGCTCACCGCTAACGGGTACTTGCCGGTAATCGCCTGCGTGGCCGGAGATCGCAGCGGCGGACGCTATAACGTCAACGCCGATCAGATGGCGGTGGCCTGCGCGACGGGTTTTCGAGCCGACCACTTGTTTTTCCTAACCGATGTCGACGGCGTGCGGGGTGCGGCGGGCCGGACTCTTGACTCTCTCTCGCTCTCACAGATCGACGAATTGATAGCCAGCGGGATCGCGGTGGGCGGGATGCGGGCCAAACTGGAAGCCGGAAAAGCGGCGCTATCGGGCGGCGTCGGCGAAGTCGTTATCGCCCCAGGAGCCTCGCGGGGAGTAATCGCCAGCCTGATCTCGGGTGACCCGGTTGGAACCCGCTTAGTTCACACACGGGAAGGCCAATGACGGCGGCCGACCTCAGCGTCCGGAAGGCGCAACTACGCGATATCCCCGCGCTTCTGACTCTCATCAACTCCTATGCGGCCGATGGCGTAATGCTGCCGCGCACGGAATTTGAGATGTCGGAAAATATTCGCGATTTCACCGTAATCCATGCCGACACGCGGCTGCTTGGCTGCGGCGCGCTTCATTTCTATACGCCCTACTCGGCGGAGATTCGCTCGCTGGCAGTACTCTCGGAGCAGAAGACCCAGGGTATTGGGCGCGTTGTAGTCGCGGCTTTGGAAGAAGAAGCCCGCGAAAATGCGCTTTATTCTTTGTTCGCATTTACCTATGTTCCGGGATTTTTTCGCAAGCTGGGATTCGACGAAGTGGAACGCGGCGAGCTCCCGCTAAAAGCATGGAAAGATTGCTTGCGATGCCCGAAATTCCAGGCTTGCGATGAAATCGCGATGTTGAAACGCCTACGGGAAGGCGAGCCCCTACGAGCGGAATCGGATGCAAATTATCACCTTCCAATCAGTACTTTATCGACGATAGTCCTACATAAATAAGACAAACCTTTACGAAGATTTTTTGAGAATTAAAGAGAGAGCAGAACACTCCCTAGCTGAACTTGGCACCGCCAACAGGCGGTAAAGAAGAAAGCGGAGGACGCGTGAAAGCTCTAACAATCGATATCAAAGAATCTACGGGCAGAATCCTTTGTTGTACGATTTTTCGACCCGGTGGCAAGAAACTCTTCTCAAAGGGACACATCCTGTCCGATGAGGACATCCGACTCCTGGAAACGGAGGGGATGGATAAGGTCTGGGTGACCGAACTGGAAGACGGCGAAGTGAGTGAAGATGACGCGGTTAGTCAAGTAGCCACCGAAATGTCATGTGGCTGCCTGGAAATCCGTCTCGCGGCAGGTGGGCGGGCGAACCTGATCGCCACCGATGACTGTTGCGTTTTGCTCGACGATGAACTGCTGAAGCAAATCAATTGCGCCACCAGTATCGCCATCGCGACAGTGCTTAATTTCAGCTACGCAAAAGCAGGACAGCGAATCGCCACCGTGAAGAGCGTTCCTTTCGCCGTCGCTAAAGAGCAGTTGGAAGCCGTCATCTCGATTCTTAAAGAACGAGGGCCGATCTTGCAAGCGCGCCCGATCCGCAATCCCACCGTGGGTGTGCTTTATACCGATCCATTGGCGGGGGAGCGTGCCCGGCAGTTATTCGAAAACATTATGCGCCAGAGACTCGAGCGGGTAGGCGCAACGGTAACGTACGCGATCGCGGCGATAGAGGACGAAGGCTCGGCCACCAAGGCTCTCCAACATCTTTTGCGCTCCAAGCCGACGGTGATTTTGGCGGCTTCAACGACAGCTCCGGCGGGTCCTGAAGACATCATCGGACAGGCGATGGCTGGCGCGGATTGCCACCTGGAAAAATTTATGGCTCCTGTCGAGCCAGGAAATTTGTTATTATTGGGCTACAAAGACGATATACCTGTAATTGCGGCTCCGGGCTGTTTCCGCTCGGCAAAGCCCAATGTTGTTGATTTGATCCTGCCTCCGCTTTTAGCGAGGTATAGAGTAACAGGGTGGGAAGTAGCCTGTCTGGGACACGGCGGCCTTCTCGCCTAGCTTTTTAAGGTCTCCTCCACTACCACCGGCCGTAACCTCCGAGCGGCCTGTGGGTGCTCCTAAAGCCGGACGCCAGACCAGCGTCCGGCTCTTTTTTCAAGCCTCGTATTTTTCCAATTCCAGTTGATCGCCGGCCACTGTCTGCGTAGCCGCCGCCGTTCCCGCGGGAAGTTCCAGCACGGAATGCGCTAGTAAACTTAGGGCCAACCTCCTCTTGGGCATCGACCCCCGAACCTTCAATACTTTGCGTTTCTTCGACAGAAACAAAACGTCGATCGTGAATTTCATCGCGAACGTGTGCACGCCTTCGCACGGCACAATCCACAAACCCTCACCTTGCTCCAGACCCGTGTGCTTCAGCAAGCCCGTGCGGCGCTTCGCGCTTGAATCGGCAACGTCGGCGAATTCCGCCAGTTGTGTGTTGCGCGTTAAATTCCTGACTCGCAGTTTTGTCATGTCGCGGCTCCGAGCCCTATTATCCGCTGCACCTGCTAAGCCCGCATTTGCGCTTATACTAATTGAGCGATGATCAGCCGTTACACACGCCCCGAAATGGGCCGCATCTGGAGTGATGAAAACAAGTATCGGCAGTGGCGCGAGGTGGAACTCGCGGCCTCGGAATCGCTCGCCGAGTTGGGGGAAGTGCCACTGGACGCTGTCCGCAAGCTGCGCTCCTATTCAGGCTTCAAAGTCGCCCGCATCCTGGAAATTGAAAAAGAAGTGAAGCACGATGTCATTGCTTTCACGACAGCCATCGCCGAAAACATGACGGCCGCCGGGCATGGCGACGCTTCGCGTTGGCTGCATTACGGGCTGACATCGAACGACGTGGTGGATACCGCGCAAGCGCTGCAGATCCGCCAAGCCTCGGCTGAAATCATTCAAGGCTTAAAGGATCTGACCAACATTCTGGAAGCGCGGGCCAAGGAATTCAAGCACACGATACAAATCGGACGCACCCATGGAGTGCATGCCGAGCCGATCACCTTCGGCTTGAAATTAGCTCTGTGGTTCGACGAAGTGCGTCGCGACCTGGGTCGATTTCGCGCCGCCTCGGAAGAGATGCGCATCGGGAAAATTTCCGGCGCCGTGGGAACTTTCGGCCATATCGGTCCTGAAGCCGAAGCGCTGATTTGCGATAAGCTCGGACTCCGCCCCGCTCCCATCGCCTCGCAAGTTGTCTCGAGAGACCGGCATGCATTTTATCTCGCGACGCTCGCCGTCATTGCGGCGACACTCGAGAAAATTGCGCTTGAGATCCGGCACCTGCAACGCACCGAAGTTCGCGAAGCCGAAGAGCCCTTCACCACCGGTCAAAAGGGGAGCTCGGCTATGCCCCATAAGCGGAATCCAGTGACCTGCGAACAGGTTTGTGGACTGGCCCGCCTGGTACGTGCGAATGCCCAGGCCGCCTTCGAAAATGTCGCCCTGTGGCATGAGCGCGACATTTCGCACTCGTCGGTGGAACGGGTGATCTTGCCGGATTCCACTAGCCTGGTGGATTACATGCTAGCCAAAATTATTTGGCTGATCGGCGATATGCGGGTCTATCCGGAACGCATGAAGAAAAATCTCGAGTCCACCAAAGGTCTGATTTTCTCCGGGCAACTGCTTCTGGATTTGGCGGCTTCGGGCATGCTGCGCGAGTCGGCTTACCGAATTGTGCAGGGGCATGCGATGCGTGCGTGGGAGGAAGATGGGGATTTTCGAGCGGCTGTGGAAGCGGATCCGGAAATCCAAGCATTTCTATCCCCGGAGCGTATCGAAGACAGTTTCTCCTTATCACGACAGCTGGCGAACGTGGATCGGATTTTTATCCGAGTTTTTGGTGACGAAAAGAACCCTCCGCTCTAAACTATTGATTGCACGAGCCTTGCCCTCCACCTTAGGAAGCTCATTAAAACTACTGAAATCTTCTGGCTCAATTTCCACCCCTTTCGGGTAAACTACCAATGGAAAGGTCCTACGGAAGTCCGATAAAGACTATGCTTCATCACTGGCCTGCGTTCGATATCGAGCTAGCCCGGGTTCTATTGGTGGATGGTGATCCCACCTCCCGGCTTACACTGAAAACTGTATTGGAAGCAGGAGGTTACAACGTCGACGCAGCTGCTTCAGCGGCCGAAGCTGTGGGTAAGCTGGATGAAGGCGAATACGAGTTGGTACTTAGCGATCTGCAGATGGAATCGCCCGAAGCCGGACTACAGGTTCTGGCGCACGCCCGTATGATGGACTACAAACCCGCTACCGCGTTGGTGACCACTTACCAGGACGGAATCGGCAGCCCGAGCAAGACGCGTTCCAGCTCAGTCGTGATGGAAGATCTACCTGAGCTCCTTAGCAAGGTAGCCTTCTTGATTAGCGACCGTGCCACCCGCCGGGTTGAACGGGAACTCCGCTTGGCCGGTATCTAATCGGCTAAACCGGCGATTGTATCTTCCAATTCTCTGAGTGCGCCGGCGAAAAAATGGTCGGATGCTTTGATCGCCAGTAACTGCTTAGGCCCCGGCAGGCGACTTACAACTTCCTGTAACTCGTCCAGCGGACCGAACTGATCTTGCGTGCTTTGCACAAAAATCTTGGCTACCCGGCAATCGTGTAAGTAGGATTGATCGGCGTAAATGGTGGGAAAGCCAACGGCGATCACTCGCCTGACGCCTTGCAGGTCGCAACCTAATCGCAGCGCGATACGCGATCCAAAGGAAAATCCACATAGCGTAAAAGGCAAATGCGGATAGCGCGACAGCAGGAAAGACAGAGCGGCACGGGCATCTTCCAATTCACCTTCACCGCCGTCATAAACGCCTTCACTCAAATTCACGCCGCGATAGTTGAAGCGCAATACAACGGACCCGCTGCGGCGCAATCCCCGAGCCAGCCGGTAGACCACCTTGTTATGCATCGTTCCGCCATGCTGCGGATGGGGATGGCAAACCAGCGCCGCTTCCACCGGTGCCTGATCGTCGGGTTCTTCCAGTAACGATTCCAGCTTGCCTGCCGGGCCTTGGATGAAAACAGATTCGATCCGCCGGGGCATCAGTTCGAGCGCATATTGATGAACTGCACATCGATGCCGAAATCCTGTCCGCGCAGCAGGTGCATTACTTCCTGCAGCGTATCGCGATCCTTGCTGCTAACGCGAATCAGATCGCCGTTGATGGCCGCCTGAACCTTCTTCTTGCTGTCCTTGATCACCTTGATAATATCGCGGCATTTCTCGATCGGAATGCCTTGCTGGAGCGTGATTTCCTGGCGCACGGAAGAGTTAGAGGCCGGTATAATCGGCCCGAAAACCAAGCCCTTGAGCGGTACTTTCCGCTTGGCGAGTTTCTGCTCCAAAATCTCAATCACGGCCTTGAGTTTGAAGTCATCCTGGCTGGCAAGCAGGATTTTATGGTCTTTCTCATTCAGCTGAATATCCGACTTGGAGTTCTTCAGGTCATACCGCGTGATCAATTCCTTTTGCGCTTGCTGGATGGCATTAACCACCTCCGGCATTTCAATTTCAGAGACTATATCGAAGCTGTTATCAGGCATGGGAGTGCAGATTTAGTCTACCTCATAAACCATCCTGGGTCAGAATGTACATCCCGCTGGAAATTCCCGCTAACTAAGGTGAACCCCTCGCTCAGCTGTCACTACAGACCGGGACTTAGGTGTTTGGTAGCCCGAATGCAATGGAAGTACTAGACGGAGTCGGAAATCAATGATCCAGCCCATCGTACTGTTCTCGTACTTACAGCTTTTGGATTTAATGACGACAATCGCATTCTTGCTGCTGGGCGTCCACGAAGCGAATCCCGTTTTAAAGTTTGCTTTCAGCGTCGGAAACCCGGTAAGCGGATTATTGCTTGTTAAGTTCGCCGCGATTGCGCTCGGCTTCTATTGCTGGCACATGGGGCGGGAACGGTTGTTGTTGCGGATGAACGTGCTGTTTGCGCTTCTTGTCGCCTGGAATCTGGTTGCGGTGATTGTTGGTTCCGCCGCCCACGCGTCTTAACGGAAACCGCCAGCACTTATCGCCGCAGCGCGATCATAATCCGATCGGTGATTTCGTCAATCAATGAAGGTAAAGCCGCCTCCAGCGCCAACGTCACTGCGGCTCGCACTCGCTCGGGGTCCGCTCCAGACTCCATTTCAAAATCGGGAAGCGTTTCCGCCGGCGCAAAGAGTGGTTCATGCGCTTCCGGCTCGGGCAAGGGATCTTCCGCTTCCGGCGCGAGTGATTTTAATGCGTGTTCCTCAACCACCACAACCATCGGCTCGTCCCTGGCGATCACTACCGGCTTAGCCTCAACCTCAACTAATTCCGGCTCTTCAGAAACTTTCGGAAGTTCGGCGGCCGGCGGATTGCCAGAGTTCTTAAGCCGCGCAACCGCGGCCTCTTCCATTAGCGGGCGAATGATCCGCATCACCAGACTTGCCTCGAACGGCTTTTTCAAAATGGCGTCACAGCCTACGCGCTTCGCTTCCTCTTCGTCGAACGGTTCCAGCAACCCAGCCGTTAAAATGACGCGGGCATGTTTATGTCGAACGTTCGTCTTCACGTAGCGGCAAATGTCGAAGCCGCTTCGCCGGGGCAGGAAAACATCGGCCAACACCAAATCGGGATCGACATCGTGCAGGCGCAGAAGTGCCGTTTCTCCGTCCGTGACGCTGACTACCTCAAATCCCTCTTCCAGCAAAATTCGCTCGCCCATGCGTTGTGCGTGCGGGCTGTCGTCGGCAAGAAGGATGCGGCTCATCTCCCGTCATTATTGCGCGTTCGTGGTATCCGCCGCGACTTAGTACTAGTTCTATTTGCGTTCGTCTTGGGCGATCACGCGAACTAAATGTTGACCTCGGGGCAGAAGCAACACATTCCCGATTACATCCGGAGTGACCATCGCCCCGTCGATCTCCACGCTTTTCACTGCCCGCTCCATCAATGCCATCGCCCGCGCATTGCTTTGATAAGCGAATTCCACACCATTCGGAGCCGTGTTCGCCGCCTGCAGCGTACCGTTGAAATCCAGCAGCCGCAGGGGGACGTCCTTGACAGCCGCTTCCACGGAATGCGTTCCCGCCGGTAGCCAAAGTATTCCTTCAGCGCGAATTGGCCAGGCCCGCCCGTCCACCATCGCCGGACCTTTCCACGGCAATCCAACACCATGCTTGGATTCGATCACCAACTTATTTCCCATCCGCTCCACCCGATCCACCACCGCGCCCGCCGAAGCCAGCAGCGGGAGATCGGCATTCAAGAGGGAGTTCTCGAAGTACAAAGCGACACGCGGAAATGCGGCCGATGCCTGATGAACCAGTTCGAACAATTCCAGGCCTGTTTGTTGTTTCGTCGGATAAACATCCTGATAACGATCCACGATATTGATGTCAATCGCCAGCTTGCCCGTCGCCGGCGTCAAGGGCTGATAACGATTCGCGATCTGCGTGTAGCGTTGCGGACCCAGGTTCCAGATAGTCGCCGGATCCTCAATCAGGAACGTAAAATCGTGTTGCTCCAGCAAGGGGAGCGTCTTCGCCGTATCGGCCCCCAGCAAATCGTGCATCCGCGTATCGAAGCGATCGTCGATGTGCGTCAACACCAGATCCATACTCTTATTCTTCCGCGCCGATTCGATCACTTCCATCCATTCCGTCTGTTGGCGCCGCGCCAATTCCGCTCGAAATTCCAAGAAAGATCGCATTCCCGTAGCATCTTTCGCAGGATTGCGCGGCGAGCCAGCCTGGAATAATTCAATCGGATCGAAGCCGCCCGTCTTCTTGAAGCTCTCACGCACGTCGGCGTTCATCGGTGTGAATCGCGCCGGATTCGCGTAGCCTTCCAGTGACTCGAAGTAGAGCTCGGCAAGATTGACGCCATCCCAGTCGAAGCGCCCAATCAGATCTTTCACGCCATGCGATACGGAGGCGAAAGCATCGCGATTGGTCAAATTAATCAGTTTGCGCCAATCCAGTTGCGCATCCTGCTGGAGAGCTGTTTTCTCCCGCCATTCGGGATGATCGGCCCAGAATTTCTCGCTGACATGGGGCAGCTCGATCCATGCATACACCGATATCGAGCGCCGGTGGCAAGCTTCAATCAGCTTCTTAAGATAAGCGTCGTTTTCCGCATTCGGCTCATAGTAATGCCACGCGGCGACATGTATCGCGCTGATTCCGCTCTTACGCCAACGTTCGGCGAAATAGTCGAGATCGACGCGCGAGCGGTAGGAAGAATCGAAGAAGGCCCATAAGCGAGAGGACCGATAAGGTGCTTCGAGACCCAGGTCGCAAAGGGCTTGCAGCAAGTACGGAAAGCGTTCGTAGCCCTGCGTGCCGGGCGTTACGGCCATCCACAGAATCGCGCCGCTGCCTTGACGCATGCCGGCGATCAGCGGTGCTCCCGTCCAACGTTCCCGCACGAAAACACGAGCCGCCGCGGGTACTTCGTATAAAGGTAGTTCTAGCGCGCGTTCCCAGATGATCGGCAGCTTCGGCGATCGTGCGTCCTGCACGCTGCGCACGGCGATCTTGCGCGAAGTGGCATGGAATCCCAATTCTTCGGATAGAGGTGTTCCGCCTTCCAGCACGATGAACGCGCCTTTGTTAGCGCGCTCAATCCATTGCGCGGCGGGAATATCGCTAGCGCCGCGAATAACCACGATACCCGCGGGTCCAATCGCATCGGGCCTAAAGCCGACGGAAGATAAAATCGGCGTCCAGGGTCCGGGATCGTCGCCGACTACGTGATAGGAAAGCACGGCGCCGGAGCTGATAGCAGCGGATAAAACGAACAGACTAACGAGAGAACGCATACCAGACTCCTACACGCAGATCGTAATAATTTGGTTTTCGCGGATTACCTTCATTCACCAGATACACACCGCGGACGGCGTTGATGCTGAACTGCAATGATTTCGGCAGGGTCTGGATCCGGAAGCGGACTCCAGGCCCGAATTCGACGGCGTTGGCCCAATACTGATGCTGCACATCCGTCGTGACATTCCAGTTCATCAGCAATTGAATTCCACCCAGCGTGTAGCCGGTTTTGTTCTGCGAATACAAAAGCAAATCGTTATGAAAGCGGCTGATGAAGACAGCGTCGTCATTGTTCTCGGCGAACCAGCCACGCGATTCGCCGCCTAGCATGTGCCCGAACCCACGTGAAAACGAAACACCGCCGCGAAAGTCGGGAATCATGAAGCCGACGTCGGTGCGTTGGCCGAGGTACTTCATCGCTTCGCCCGCTTCAAACCAGCCCATCGCGCCATGCCACGATTTTGTTGCCACGCCAACACCGGCTATAAACGAACTCTCGGACAAATATTGCGGCTGTACGTCGCCCGCGAGCGAAGTGCTGCCGCGCGTGTCGCCCACGAAGCGCAACGAGAGATAAGGATGGATGGGCAGGTTTCCCAAACGCAACTCTGTTTTCACTTGCCCATACGCGAAAACATCTTTCCAGCGGGAGGAGTAAAAGGGCAGCGCCCAAGCCGTCGTGCGAAATAGTTCGTGCCCGGCATTCAGGTTGCGATACGCTTGCGTGGCTTCGGCGGCGACGGCCGGTTCCGGGCTGTTGCGCGCCAAGCCGAACCAGCGTACTGCCTCGTCATCCTGTTTCAGATTGTTATACGTGCGGCCCAGCTTGAGCATCACGTCGAAATCCACCGGGTCGGACTCGTGGGCGATCTTCAAATACTTCACGGCATCTTTCAGATAGCCGGCTTGCAGGCTGCGTTCGGCCAGCACCTTCGCTTCAATTGTCACCTGGCTGCGCGGCGTCTCGGCGCGGCGGTGCAAGGTTTGCGGGATCTTCAGTGCAGACCGTACTCGATCGGCCAGTTCCTCGTCGTTGCCTTTTAGAACTTTATCCAGAAGAGGCATCGCCGCAGCCGTGTCCTTCCGGCTGAGCTTCAAAAAGCCCAGTTGAGCAACCGACAAGAGGTCATCGGGAGCTAACTCCACAATCGTTTGAAACTCTGACTCGGCCTCCGCCGATTGATTCATCTGCATGTGCAAATAGGCCAACTCGCGACGCAGATCGACGTTCTTCGGATCCACCACCAGTGCTTTTTGGAATTCGTAAACAAACGGATAACGGGCCGGCATCAACTCCCGGGCTGCTTCGGCGACGCGGGCTTCAGCGCCGCGCGACGCCGCCAGCAGAACGATATAGGCCTCCTCTGATTTACCGAGCGATTTCCAGGCGCGCCCCATGCCTAACAACAGCGATCTTCGGTCCGGCCGCAGATGCCAGGCTTTTTCGTAATGCTCGGCTGCCAGGGCGGGCTGATCGCGCTGTTCCGCAAACCCGGCCAGTTCTTCATGGACGCTGAAGTTATCCGGTGTCAGCGCCACCGCTTTCAACCAACGGTCGATTGATTCCGCCAGCGGGCGATCGATATTTTGAAATGCCTGCTCTGCCGTGCGCTGCGTTTCCGGATCGCCAGTCTTCCGAATACGATCGAAGATCCGCCGCGCCGTCGATTGTTGCTTGGTTTCATTACAGAGAAATGCGTATTCCAACGCGACATGATAATCGTGCGGATCGAGCCGCATAGCCTCGCCGAAAGCATCGCGAGCGGTTTCCACTTCACCGATTTTCAGCAGTGTATAGGCAAGGTCTTTATGGATGGAAGCACGCTCCGGGTGGGCGGCGATTGCCAGTTGAAAGGAAGCAATGGCGCTATCGTAGTTTTTGCTACGCAAGGAATCGTAGGCTTTTTCAAGAGAAGCGTAGGAAGGGTCCGCGGTTTGCGCGAACCCGGCTACGGTAAGAAGGATGGGTAAGAAATATCTGAACACCTATGACCTCTGGGGATCATAGGTATAGTGCCGTCCACCAGGCTAACTTCTCCTAGTTTTTGTTCGGAGATGTCCCCGAGCCTTCCTGGGCAAGTCGAACTCTGGCGCCTTCCAGCTTTTTCTGGACCTTAGCTACTTCGGTAGGCTCGACGTCCGCGGGCGCGCTAGCTTCCCATTCCCGCAGCGAGCTTTGCCACTGGGCAATCGCTTCTTTCAATTTGCCCTGCTTGGCATAAACGTCGCCCAAATGGTCATGCACTGAAGGATCGCGCGAGATCCGTTCCAGCGATCGCTTCAATTGATCTTCGGCTTCCGGCAGACGATTCAAACGGAAGTAGACCCAGCCAAGGCTGTCCAGGTAAGCTCCATTGAAGGGCTCAGCTTCCACGGCTTTGGTGATCATTTTCAGCGCGTCGGGCAGGCGTTCATTACGGTCCGCCAGCATGTAACCCAGATAGTTCAAGGCTGCCGCGCTGTTGGGATTTACGCGCAGCACCTTTTCGAATTCCGCCTCGGCCTCGGCGAATTTCTTCTGCTTCTCAAACATCGCGCCGCGCACAAAGTAGACATTCTCTTTGTCTTCCTTGGTTGTGGACAATTTGTCGGCGGCATCGATTGCCTTGGACATTTCGTCGTAGTGCTTACCCTTTTCGTAAATCTGCGCTAACGAGAGGTATGTTTCACGATCGTTCTTGCCATCCAGCAGCTTCTTTGTTTCCACAGCTGCTTCGTCTGTTTTGCCGATGTCCGCCAGAAGAGAAGCGTTGACCACCCGCACCATACGATCGGCGGGGTACTTCTTCATCGCCGCTTGCGATTCCTGCTGCGCCTTGGGATAGTCTTTAGCCAGCCGATACGTATCCACTACCTGGGCGGCGGAACGGGCCGCCAGATCCGGGTCCATTTCACCGATTTGGCGGAAAGCCTCGGCAGCCGGTGCAAACTGTTCGTTCTGGCGATACATCCCGCCCAGACGTTCCAGAAGGACCGCCCGATTTTGCTTCTCAGCCTGGGTATAACTTTTCTTTACCGTCGACGCCACGATTTCCTTCATCATGTCGATCGCCTCGGCCTGCTTGCCCTCGGCCTCCAGCAGACTGACTTCGTTGTAGCGAATTTCTACGCTGGATGGATCGAATTCCTTGGCCTTCTCGCTGGCTGCCCGGGATTCGGCGAACTTTCGCTGTTGCCGGTATATCTGCGACATCCGCAGATAGGACTGCACATCCTTGGGATTTTCCTGCACCAACTTCTTATAGACCGAAAGCGATTCTTCCAACTGATCGGACAGCAGCAAATCCTGCGCCAACGCCTGGTTCAGTTCGCTGGCGTTTGGAGGACCCATCTCAATCGCTTTCTTGATGGTCTCCGCCGCCAAGCCATACTCGTGCATCTGCTCATAGCCGTTGGCTAACTGCGCCAGACTGCGCGCCGATGGATTTTTGTCCGCCGCCTGGCGCAATAGATCGGTAGCCGATTTCGTATCCCCAAGATCGGCGTAGACCATAGCCAAACCGGTCATGGCGTCTTCGTTGCCCGGATCGAGTTCCAGCGCTTTTTTGTAAGCTTTTTCGGCCTCGCTAGAATTCTGGGCTACTTTGTTCAGCCGTCCAAGCATCAGCCAGGTGTCGGAATCCTTAGGATCCTTCTCCACCACTTTGGAATATTGCTCGATAGCCTTCTTCAGCATGTTCTCGTCGATCTTGTTCTGTTGATCGCCGATCATCCGCGTATAAATTCGCGCCAAAATGCGCCGCGCATTGGTGTCGTTGGGGTTCTGACGGAGGGTCTCTTCCGCTTCCGTAACAGCTTCCCGGAGCCGTCCCGACTGGATATAGAGGTCTGAGATTTCTTCGCTGACAAAACTTATGCCGGGGTCTTCTTTCAACGCCAACTTATAGTTTTCAATCGCCTTGGCGAAATAATCGCCGCGATTACTATAAGAACCCGCCAGTTCCGAATACAGATGGCCTAGAGAGTAGTGATAGTAAGCGGATGCTTTGTCGACGCCCGTTCCCGGGCTGGTGGCGGGCTGAGTTTGCCCGTAAGAGAACGAATAAGATGATAAAAGAAAAACTCCAAGTACGAACTGCTTGATCATCTGGCGCGGCCCCTCTTTTTCCCTGTCCGTGCGTGCCGGACTAGATGGTACTCTCTATTTCAGTATAACCCCGGCTGTAGCTTTAGTTGCTTTGGCCCAATGGGGCTACACCCTTCAGACGGATGGCTGGGAATTACGATTCATCTATGTTCCACTTGATCGCCGTGGTGGGTCCGACGGCCTCCGGAAAGAGCGAATTAGGGCTGCATCTCGCGCATCGCTTTAATGGCGAGATCGTCAATTGCGATTCGCTGCAGATCTTTCGTCATTTCGATATCGGCTCAGCGAAACTTGCCGCCTCCCAGCGCCAGGGAATTCCCCACCACTTAATCGATATCGCCGATCCCGGCCAGATGTTTACGGCGGGCGATTACGCGCGGGCCGGGCGTGACGTGCTTCTGGAAATCGCAAACCGGGGGCGAGTACCGATCGTCGTCGGAGGGACCGGATTTTACCTTCGTGCGCTACTCGACGGCTTGCCCGATGTGCCGGCCAGAGATGACAGCCTTCGGGCAAAACTGATGCGCCACGAAACACGAACGAAAGGATTTTTGTACCGGCTCTTACGCCGCGTCGATCCCACATCCGCACAGCGGATACATGCCAATGACATACCGAAGTTACTCCGATCGCTCGAAGTTTCTTACTTATCCCGAAATGCGATGTCTAACTCGAACCGAAAAGTCCCGTTAGTGGGATTTAAAATCGTGAAATTGGGACTCAATCCGCCTCGCGCTCTGCTATACGAAAAGATCGATGAGCGTTGCCAGCAGATGTTCCGAGCGGGTTTGATTAACGAAGTTCGGCGAATTCTGGCCCTGGGATTTCCGCCCGAAACGAAACCACTACAAGCGCTCGGCTATCGGCAGGCATTGGACTTCATTGAGGGTAAGTCCAATTTGGACCAAGCGGTCGGGGCGATGCAACTGCATACTCGTCACTACGCGAAACGGCAGTGGACCTGGTTCCGTCGCGAAGCTGGGCTTATATGGCTGGACGGCTTCGGTTCCGACACAATCGTGCAACAAAAAGCGGATATAGCGTTACAACAATTATTTCCCACTTAGTTAGAAACATTCTCGCGTTTACTCCGTATGTATGAGTGAACCCAGTTGGTTCAGATAGAAACAGGAGATCGAGAAAATGACAAAGTTACTACTATGCCTTACCGCGCTGGGAGCGTCCTTGGCCAGCGCCGCTACCTATACCGTCACGTTACATGAGCCGTCCGTGATCGCCGGATCGGAACTGAAAGCGGGCAACTACAAGTTCAGCGTCAACGACAATAAAGTAAGCATCAAGAGCGGCAAGAACGTAATGGAAGCCGACGCGAAGGTGGAAACGAACGATAGCAAGTACGCCAACACCAGCGTCCGTTACAACACCCAGAACGGCAAGAATCTGGTGGAAGAAGTACATGTTGGTGGAACTCGCACCAAGCTCGTGTTCGGAACTTCCGCTGTATCCGCCACGAACTAAACTCGTGTAAAGCTGCAATGACTGGCCTCGCCGATTGGGCGACCAGTCATCAATGGCGGCTCAGTCACGGTTGAATTAACCCTGCAACCCGGCGAATGCTTGCTCTATCTCCAGTTTGGCAGCGGGCGAGAGCATTGGAAGCGGCGCCCGCGAGGGTCCGCCGTAATATCCGTTCAGATCCATGGCATGCTTCAACCCAGGAATACCGTACTTACTGGTGACTAACTGAGCCGGTTTCGCGATGCGATTTTGCCAATCCGCCGCCGCCTCATTTTCGCGAGTCCGAAAAGCTTCCCAGATAGTGACGCAAGCATAGGGCGCGGCATTGGCAAAGCCGAGGATGCCTCCCGCGGCCCCTACACTCAAGGCCGGCCAGATGGTTGGCGCGCTGCCCACCAGCACTTGGAAGCCGGGCTGCGTTTCGCGAATCATCTGCATCACTTTCTCCAGATTGCCGGAGCTATCTTTAATGCCCGCGATGTTCGGATGTTCCGATAACTTGGCCACCACCTCGGCCGGAATGTCGATGCCCGTGAACTGCGGAATGTTATACAGAATCACCGGAAGTTTCGATCGGTCGGCGACACTGCGGAAATAGAGTAACTGGGCATCGGGCTTGGCGAACAAATTCTTGTAATAGTGGGCATTCTTGACTAACACAAATTGATAACCGATTTCGGCCGCGCGGTTACTCAACTTCACTGTCTCGCGGACACTTTCGACGCCCGTTCCGGCAATCAACACTTTACCGCTGGCAGCGTGTTTCGCCACCATTTCGAATAACTCCGCCTTCTCCGCAGTGGAAAGCAGCACGCTCTCCCCGGTCGATCCACAAACCACGTATCCACTGAGCGCAACCTGATTGAATTTCAGAATGTTGTGCTCCACTTTCACCTTGTAGATCTCGCCTTCGTGGTCGAAGGGCGTCGTGATGGGCGCGAAGATGCCTTTGAGTATCATGGGGAGTAAGTCAAAAAAAGGCGGCCTGTGAGAGCCGCCCTGTACCGACTGAAGTCGAGCTACGTGCCGAAACAGCTTACGTACTGTAGATGATAACCAGCGTGTACAGCGCCAATGACTCGATCAGCACCAGACCAAGAATCAGCGCGAAGCGGATTCCAGCGGTGGCTCCAGGATTGCGGGCCATCGCTTCGGTGGCGCCTTTAACGGCATTGCCCTGAGCCAGACCGCAGAGGCCGGAAGCAATCGCCATGCCGATGGCAGCGGCGGCGGGCTTCAGGTTGACGGGAGCGGCAGGGGTGGTATCGGCCGCAAAGATCGGCGCCGCGATCAGGAACAGCACGGCGAACAGCAAAAAGATTTTCAAACGCATCGAGTGTTTCTCCTTTGTATGAACTTGCCGGCAGGAGGTGGCTCTTGTCAGCCCTTGGGAGGGAGGAAGATCACACTTCCGGCGGATAATGCCGGTATGGATTAGTGCTCGTCGTGAGCAACGGCGCCACTAACATAGATCATTGTTAGCAGCGTGAAGATATAAGCCTGTAACAGCGATACGAAAACGTGCAGCCCCATGAAGACAGCCGGGGCAAGTAAGTAAGTAAGTCCCAGGAAGGCGAGAGTAACTTGCTCACTGGCGTAAATGTTAGCGAAAAGACGAATCGTCAGCGATAGCGGACGGGCCAGATGACTAACCAGTTCAATGGGAACCATTACAAACGCCAGTAGCGGCAACGGGCCAAGAAAGTGCGCCAGATATTTGCCCACGCCCTGTTCCTTGAATCCCATGAAATTGTAAAATAGGAACGTGGCGATGGCGCAGCCCGCCGGAACCGCCGGGTTCATCGTGGGCGATTCAAACGCCGGAATCACGCCGATCAGGTTGCAAAATAAAATAAAAATGAAGAGCGTGCCGAAAAAGGGAAGATACGTCGCGGCATGGTGCAGACCCACGTCCGCCGAACTGCTGTTCAGGAGCTCATAGAGGACTTCGAATAAGTGCTGGATTTTGCCGGGGCGCTCGATGGAAAAACTGGATCGTACCGCCGCCACCAGAATAACGATGATTGCAAACACCAAAAGTTCCATCACCATCCAGTTCGCCCAGGGATGCGAAGGATCGGTGTTGGGAAACTTCACCGCGGCCAAGATCGAATTCGCCGGGCCAGCTAAGTACTGGTTGAAAAGCGCGGTAATCCACAGTTCATGTTCGGGCATATAAAAGTTCGAATAGTAACTCCAGAAGCACGGCGGCCACGGCTGTTAACAAGCCCGCAAGTGTAGCCACCAGACTCACTTCCAGAAATTTCACTATAACATAGACCCCGGCTCCGACCATCAGATAACGGCCACCCATCAGGACCGCCGAACCTCTTCCGGGAGGCGAGCTTTCGTGGTTGATTCCGCTTACCAGGCGCTTCCACCAGCCAAGATTCAAAATTGACAAGACCGACCCCATCAAAAATCCGGCGCCTCCGCGGATGCCCCACTTCACGGTTGCCGCCGCAGTTCCGGCAATCGCCAGCAGGATCGCAACCCGCTGTATGCGCCCCACCGCTTGCTCGTAGATCATTTCTCTTTCGACAGTTCACGGATCAATTGAATGGTTCCCGAGGCAATGCCGACGAACAAAAATACGATCCGTAAGAATGTGGTGCCGAACGCTTTATCCAGCAGATAGCCGATCACGTAGCCTACAAAGACCGCGGCCGGCAGCATCATCGCGAGCGAAGTATATCGCCCGACCATCGCCATTACGCCGTCGTCTTTTTTCTCGTTCATACGCTTTCCGCCGCTTCTTTTACCAGGAAACCCATCTTCGGATGCGTCGGCTCCAGCGTTGCTTTCAAGCCGAATTCCTCCAGCGTTTCCGTGGTCGTTGGACCAATGCTGAAGATGCGCATCTTTTGAAGAGCCGGAAGGAGTTCAAGGCCCTCTTCCGCCCCGATTCGAAACAGGTGGGCAACCTGGATGGAGGTCGTAAACATCACCGCGTCGAGTTCGCCGGCCGCCACCTTATGCACTGCCTGACGGAGCGGACCCAAATCTTCCGGCAGCTCCCATTGATAGATACGCACGGTGGTAACGTCCGCTCCGCGAGCCTGCAATCCAGCGATCAATTCGGGATTGGTTTTCCCATATTCCTGAACCGCGAGGCGCTTCTCCGGACGGTTTTCAATCGCTGCCAGCAGTTCCCGCCAGGTGTTTGGCTCGGGCACGGTTGCCGCGGCGGGCACGTTCCACTCCCGTAGAACCGCCAGCGGTTTCGGGCCCCGGGCGACGACCGCAAGTTTTCGCAGCGCATCCACAAAAGCGCCTTCGGGATGCCGCGTGGCGAGGACTTTCTGGAGCGCCCGCGTGCCGACGCCCGTCAGCAGGATCATCATGTCGAATTCGCCCGCGAATAACCGCTCGGCAAATTGAAAAGCCTCGTCATTGCTCGCCAGCGGGGCTTCGCGCATGGAGGGCGCTACGAACGGGTCGCCTTGGCGGTTACGAATCAGAGTCGCCATTTCAGCGGCGCGGCGGCTTTCAAGCGATAGAATTCGCATCCCGTTGAAGGACATGCCTCAAGTCTAGCTCCAAAGCGGGAAGCAAGCGGCCCACTAGATCTTGGGGTAATACTAAAATTGATTCCACCGCTCGTATATCAGTCCTTTACTAATCGCGAATCGTGCTTTACTATAGGTCTACCCCCCGAGAACGTCATACTGGAAGGGGCGTCTTCGTTGCTGAAACTCAAGCGCATAGAAATCCAAGGATTCAAGTCATTTTTCGATAGAACCGAGATGCGGTTCAACGGCTCCGGCATTGCGGCGGTCGTTGGCCCTAACGGTTGCGGCAAGTCGAATTTGAGTGACGCGATTAGTTGGGTATTGGGTGAACAGTCGGCCAAGAGCCTCCGTGGAGCTCGCATGGAGGATGTTATTTTCGCGGGCACCCGTGACCGTAAACCCCTTGGCATGGCGTCCGTTACAATGACGCTGGTCGACCCGCGAGTGGAAGCCAAGGCGGACGAAGTCACCATCACGCGGCGCCTCTTCCGGTCAGGTGAGAGCGAATATTTGATAAACGGCCGTACCGCCCGCCTGAGAGATATCCAGGATCTTTTCATGGGTACCGGACTGGGTCCGGAAAGCTACGCCATCATCGAACAGGGGCGTATTGGCCAGATCCTAAGCAACAAGCCACAGGATCGGCGGGCGGTGATTGAAGAAGCCGCCGGCATTACCCGCTTCAAGACGAAAAAGCGTCTTGCCGAAGCCAAGCTCGAAGGCGCGAAACAGAATCTCAGCCGGGTGTTCGACATCCTGGAAGAGGTCAGTCGCCAGGTGAACTCGCTAAAGCGGCAGGCGGCGAAAGCCAAGCGTTACGAAGAACTGCGGGGCGAGATGGTCGCGCATTTGCGCCAAGCCCTGACCGGCCGCTTTCGTATGTTGGAGCGCGAAGCCGGCAAGCTTGCCGTCGATCTGAACCTAGCCACCGCCGAAGCGCAAAGCTTTTCCGTGGGTATCGCCGAAAAGGAAAAGGAACAGTCTGCGCTGGAAGAGCACACCTATAAAACCGAGACCGAGCTAACGGAACATCGGAAGCGCCAAGCCGATCTGCAATTGGAAGCGGAGCGGACGCGGGGCAAGCTGGAGTATCAGGCCAAGCAAGCTACATCCATCGATCAACGGCTGACGCAAGCCGACGCCGAGACGAAGGAAATCGACCACCGGCAGGCGACGCATCAACAGGAACTGGAAACGCACGCGCGCGTGTTGGCGGAGTTGGAAGAAGAGACCGAGTCGGCCAGACAACGGCTGACCGCGAAGAACTCCGCGCGGGAACAACTGCAGAATCAATTGCGGGAACGCGAGCGGGGAATGGAAAGCACGCGTCAGCAGGTTCTGCGATTGCTGGGCGAGGCGTCGACGCTGAAGAATCAGCTGGCGCAAGTGGAAGAGTATTTGGCGGCGATGGAGCGCGATACCACGCGTGCGCAACGCGAAGAGCAGATGGCGTTGGGCGATATTGAACGCCTGGAACAACTGAAGGACGATTTGGGGGCGAAGCGTAAAGCCCGGCAGATGGAACTGCAATCGGTGGGCGACCGGCGCCGGGAAGTGGAAGAAGAGTTATCCGTGCGGAAGGCGCGGGCGGGGGAGGCGCGCGGCCGTTTGGAAGCCGCGAAGGCTGAGCTATCGAAGCAGAAAGCCCGGCGCGATTCACTGGAGGAAGTGCTCTCTCATCGCACTTACACCACGCAATCGGTGAAGGGTTTGTTCACGGCGATTGAGCGCGGCAAGGCTCAGGGTCTGACGCCCAGCGGCGTGCTGGCTGATTTCGTTGAAGTCTCCGATGCTCTGTATGAGAAGGCCGCCGAAGAATTCTTGCACGAAGAGTTGGAATATGTCGTGGTGCATGACTGGCAACAGGCCGAGCGTGGAATCGATCTGATGCGCAGCGATTTGGATGGCCGAGCGACATTCCTCGTCGAGCTCGAAAAAACCGCCCCCTCCAGCGAAATGCCCACTGCCGCGCAGCCAGTCTTCGGCGAAGGCATCGCCGCCAAATTAAGCGATGTTCTGCGCCTTACCAATGGACTGACGCACGCCCCGTCGCACCTGTTACCGCGGCTGGCCAAATGCTTCCTGGCAACCGATCGCGCGGCGGCGCAACGGCTGGCGATGGAACATCCCGATTATTATTTCCTGCTTCCCGACGGCGTCAGCTATCACGGGCGAGCTATCAGCGGCGGCAAGAAAACAGGCAGCGGTCCATTAGCGCTGAAGCGCGAAGTTCGCGAGTTAACCAAAACCGTGGAGGCGCGACAGAAAGAAGTTGACGCCACAATGTCGACGCTGTCCGATCTGGAACATGACATCGCGGTCTTGATTGAAGACCTGGAGCAACTGCGCGTCAAACAGCAGACGCAGGAAAAAGATGCGCTGGCAATCGATCATGAGCAGCGCAAACTAAACGAAGAGCACACTCGTTCTAACTCGCGTTTGTCCGTCGCGCGCCTGGAACTGGATCGTCTGCGCAAGGAAAGCGGGCGATCGCAGGAGCAGCGCGAACGCAATCGTGACCTGGTTACGCAGAAAGAAAAATCGCGTGTCGAACAGGAGCTGGCGCTGGAGCAGGCTCGCGCTGAACTGACGGAATTGCAGGCGAAGGTAAGCCAGATCGCCGAGGAGCATTCGACGCTTCGGGCCGATCTGGCTAGCTTTGAAGAACGACGCCGAGCCGAGCGGGCATCGCAAGCGCGGATTGAAAATCAACTGCGCGAATTCGCCGCTCGACGCGTAAACCTGGTAAGTGAAATCGAGCGCATGGGTGTTGAGCGCGCTCGTCTGCTATCGGATAATGTGGGCCTTGACGCGCGGGCCGCGGAATTGCGCGATCAGATCACGGAGCTAACGGCGATTGTCCATACTCTTTCGGCGCAAGAGGCATCGCTCAGAGCCGCTCTCGCTACTACTGGCGAAGCGCTAAAGCTGATGCGAGTGGACGGCCAGGCAGCGCAGGAAAAACGTTCTCACATCGAAGTGGAGCTGGTGCGAAAGCAATCGGAACTGAAATTCCTGGATGAAACGAGCCGCAAGGAACTCGGTTCCCCGCTGGAGGAATTGGCCGCGGGCGACGAGACCGTTCTCGATGAAGACGGCCTGACTTCCGCCGAGGAAAAATATCAGGAAGTGCGGGCGAAAATTGATGCCCTTGGCCCTGTGAATCCGCAGGCGCTGGAAGAATTTCAGGAAGCGCAGCAGCGGTACGATTTCCTCAACGCGCAACGCCAGGATCTGCTCGATTCCATTCGCGATACGGAGAAGGCGATTCAAGAGATCGACGTCGAATCCCGGAAGCGATTCGGCGAGGCGTTTGAGGCAATCAACATCCATTTCCGGGGCATGTTCCAGACTCTCTTCGGAGGCGGCGTCGGCGAGATGCGGCTTACCGATGAATCGAATCTGGCGGACTCGGGTATCGATATTGTAGCTTCGCCTCCAGGCAAAAAGCTGCAAAGCGTTCTGCTTCTTTCCGGTGGGGAAAAATCGCTAACGGCGATGGCTCTATTGATGGCGATCTTCCGTTATCAACCCAGCCCATTCTGTATTCTGGACGAAGTGGATGCGCCGCTGGATGAGCCGAATATTCAGCGTCTGACAAACCTGATCCGCGAGATGTCGACGCAGACGCAGTTTATCGTCATCACCCATGCCAAGCGCACGATGGAAGCGGCGCAGGCGCTGTACGGCGTGACGATGCAAGAGCCCGGTGTTTCGAAGCTGGTCTCCGTGCGATTCCAACCGGCGCCGCAAACCGCCCCGTTGGAACTCGAAGCGGTCGGCGTTTAACGCGGTCTACTTTGCCTTGGCATACTTCGCCGGATCTTTGTCGAAGTTATCCTTGCAATCCTGCTGACAGAAGTAATAGGTCTTCTCCTTATACTTCGACGTCAACGCCGTTTTCGGTTCGACCGGCATATTGCACACGACATCGATGACCTCAGAGGACTTTGTTTCCTGTGCCGCCGCTGGCTTCAAGTCGCTATGCGGCGACTTCGCCTGCTCCGCCGCGATATAGCTGGCGTTCACCGTGCCCTTGGCTCGCGCCACTTGCATCGCCGTGGGATAAAACTGCGTGAACGTATTCTCCACGCCACCGTTTTTTGTGTGGCAGGAGAAACAACTGGCGGTTTTCGGAAACGGCTTCGCCGAAGCTTTATCTCCGAAGCCGAAGTACGCCCATTTTTCCGGGTAGCGTGCTTCGTCTTTTACCGCCGCTTCCACAGCGATAATCGCGCCTTGGGTACGTCCTGCGCGATTGATGGAAACTTCGGTCTCCGCAGACCGAATCTCCAAAATGAACATTGTCTTGTCGGGCCACTTGCCGGTCTGCATAAAGGCTTTGTACGAGGCCGGGTTCACGAAAACATTATCGAAGCTGGGACTGTTCTTCGCCGCGGCTTCCGGGGAACCATAAGTCATGCCGAGCCCTGATGTGAGATAGATCCATTCCCGATAATCGGATGGACGCAGCAGTTCTCCGGCGCCGTTAAATTCCGGCCCGGCGCCATCTCCAAACGCCATCAGGCAACCGCCGAAAATCATCAACCCGGCCATCGTAAGAATGGCTTTACCGATCATGTACATTTCTCCTGTCCGTAAAGAACCCCGAACACGTATAATACTCCCCATGATTGAATTCGACGTACAGACGCGCCGAAAGGTAGTAGAGACGGCGGACTCGGGACGGCAATTTCGTATCCTGCTGCTCGGCGATTTTGGCGGGTCTACGGGAAAGCCTCTGGTTATCGATCGCGATAACTTCGAACAAATTTTGGAAAAAGTCAGGCCTGCCGTCAACCTGCCGATCTTTGGAGAAATCGAATTCAAGGAACTGGACGACTTTCATCCCGACCGGCTATGTGAACGTCTGGACGTATTTCACACGTTGAAGGCAACGCGGAAAAGGCTGGAGGATCCCACCACTTTTCGCGCGGCCGCGGCGCAGATGCACGTACCTCCGCCGACTACGGAACTGCTCAGCACGTCGGGTCTGCTGGATCGCATGATCGAAGAAACGGAGACGAGTAATGGCGCCCCACCGCCCGCTCGGAGCGTCGATCCTTTTACGAATTATCTGCAATCGATCGTCGCGCCTTACCTGGTGCAAAAGCCCGACCCGAAGCAGACCGAGTTGCTGGCGCAAGTGGAAGTCGCCACCGCCGGTGAACTACGCCGGCTGCTGCATTATCCGGCCTTTCAAGCGTTGGAGGCAGCGTGGCGCGCCGTGTATTTCCTGGTGCGAAACATTGAGACAGACGTCGACCTGAAAATCTATCTCTACAATCTTCCGAAAGACGAACTCGCGGAGGATCTGTTGCGTGCCAGCGATCTGCGAACGACGACGGCATTCAAGATTCTGGTGGAGCAAACCGTGCGCACACCGGGCGCTCAGCCGTGGTCTGTAATCGCGGCGAATTATTCGTTTGAGGATTCCAATCGCGATGTAGAAACTCTCGGCCGTTTGGCCCTACTGGCGAATGCCGCTAAAGCGCCGCTTCTTGCCGCGGCTGCAGGCGATGCCAATCACTGGACGAAGCAATCCGCCGCATGGAAAGAACTGCGGGCAATCGAAGAGGCGCCATCCATCGGCTTGACGTTGCCGCGGTTTCTACTTCGCTTGCCCTATGGCCAAAAAACCGATTCCATCGAAGCTTTCGAATTTGAGGAAATGCCCGAAGGCTCGCGACATAACGATTACTTGTGGGGCAATCCCGTTTTTCTTTGCGCCCTCTTGATGGGTGAAGCTTTCCGCGCCGAAGGCTGGTCAATGCAGCCTGGCGATGCGCTGGATATCCACGGATTGCCGCTGCATTCCTATGTCGAAGATGGCGAAGCGAATCTGAAATCATGCACGGAAACGCCTTTTACGCAGACCGTCGCCGAGACGCTGATGGAAGCGGGATTGATGCCGCTCCTGTGGATGAAAAATAGCGATCAGGTGCGCCTGGCGGGCTTCCGAGCGATCAATGGCGCGCCTCTTGCCGGACCTTGGACCTAAGACGAAGCGGTGGCTTATCGCCGCGCTGGTCTTTACGATATCGGTGTTCGTTATAGGTTGGAATGTCGAAGATAGCGGCCTCGCCTCCAACTACGTCGACCCCGTTGCGAAAGTCACCGCGCAGGATGAAGCGGTCTACGCCAGCACATCCATTCACATAGCAACCCAAGGCGGTTGGCTGTCGCCGCTGTTTCTCGGCCGCTACGCTTTTTATAAACCACCGCTGTTGTATTGGCTCTCGGCGATCGGAATCAAAGCCGTGGGCGTCTCGGCCATCGGATTACGTTTGCCGTCGCTGATCGCCGGAGCCTCCATCGCCACGCTGGTGTTTCTCTGGTTGCTGCAAGCCCGGGGCATCTGGGCGGCGTTAATCGGGCTTCTACTGTTGCACGCAAATCATCTGTTTCACGTTCTGTCTCGTGTCGCCTTGACTGATGCGCTACTTGTTTTCTGCATGACGGCGGCCATCTATTTGCTATGGCACGACCCAACGCTCGATCGGCGTACATCGGCCTGGGGCTTCGGTCTATTCGCCGGAGCAGCCATCATGACGAAGGGCATCGCGGGAACTCTCCCACTACTGATCCTTGGACTTTATTGGGTCGTGTCCTGGGGCAGGGCTCGACCATCGATCTTGCGATTAATGGAGGTGTTTATGGTGGCGGGATTGGTCGCGCTGCCGTGGCATTTTTATCAACTCGCCATCCATCCGCGATGGTTCTGGGCGGAATATATTCTCACTGAGCACGTGACGTTTGCCGTTACCTCGACCTACCAATCGACAGCAGAGGATCCGATCGCCTATTACGCCCGGCGGCTATTTTGGACCGACCCTTTCCTGCTTCTGGCCGTCTTGCTCGCGCTGCCCGGAGCCTTTCGCCAACGTGCGCCCGGCTTGCCGATCTTGATTTCCTGGTGCGCCGTCGTCATCGCCGCAGTCCTCGCTTTTCAGTACCGAAACTCTTCCTACTTGTTGCCGCTGATCCCAGCACTCTGCCTGTTCGCGGCCGAGTTTGCGCCATCGTCTCGCGCCGTATCGATTTCATTTGCGGCAATTCTCTTCCTCGCTTTCGGGAACAAGATTTTCTACGCCGGCCAGCCGTGGGGAGTACCGTACGCGCCGGAATCCGTCAACGCTTCGGCAGCGCCGCTCGAAGAATATTGCGCTCGCCAGCGCTCAGCGGAGTTGATCGTAATCGCGCCCGACGACCAGTTCTATTCGGCTGACCTGCCGCTGCAACACGTGCGTTATTGCTATCTGGATCCTTCCTTGAACCGGCCGCGGTACCCGCTCGATTTCGAATATCTTGGCATCACCGTGAGCGCCACGCAGTTTCGCGAAATGGATCACTGGCGTCCGATCTTCAGCCAGCGCCTGCATGACTGGGGGCTGCCGTCGGACTCATCGATTGCAACCGTGGTGCTCACTCAATCGCGTGAGGAAATTCGCGCCATGATCGCCGCGCGACCGGAATACGATTTCTCATTACCCGTCGACCTCTTGCAGGAAGCGGAGATCGGGCCTGAGCATCAGCGCTGGATGCCGTCGCCACATCGGCTCTACCTGCTCGCTCGCAATACGGGTACGCGGCCGAAATCGAAATCGCCTTGCGAGCTATGAATCGCGTGTCAGCGTGCCGTCCACAGTCCGCCAGATATTTGCCGGATTCCCGTCTTGCAGTTCCGGAGGCAATAACGATTGTGGGAAGTTCTGATAGCAGATGGGACGGGCAAAGCGATAAATGGCGGCCGTGCCCACCGACGTAAACTTTACATCCGATGTCGCGGGGTAAGGCCCACCATGATTCATTGAGGGACATACTTCAACTCCGGTGGGATAGCCGTTGAACAACAACCGTCCAGCCTTTGTCTCCAGGATATCGATCAGCGTCCGATGTTCCGCCAGATCGCGGTCGGTGCCGTGAACCGAGGCCGTCAGGCTGCCTTCCAGATGCCGCGCGACCGCTTCCAATTCAGCTCGTGAACCGCAATGCACCAGTACAGTCGATGGGCCGAAGACCTCATGCCCCAGTTCCGGATTAGCCAGAAATGTCGCGGCTTCCGTCTCAAGAACGGCGGGTGACGCTTCGGTTTTCGCGGCATCGCTCACCGTGCTCGCTCGTGTGGAGCGCACTCCCGCGACCTGCTCCAATTTTTCAACGCCTCGTTGGTACGCGTTTAGAATTCCCGGCCGCAGCATGGTTCCCGGCGCGGCCTCGGCGAACTGTTTGCGCAGGCTATCGCCGATCGGGGCCAGGTTCATTCCCACGATCAAGCCGGGACATGTACAGAACTGGCCCATGCCCAACGTTACCGATTGTTTCACTCCCTGGGCTAACGCCTCTGGCCTCTCGGCAACCGCGCCCGGCAGCAGGAAAACGGGATTCACACTGCCCATTTCGGCGTACACCGGGATGGGTTCAGGCCGTTGCGACGCGGCGTCGAAGAGTGCCCGGCCCGCCGTTTGTGATCCGGTAAAGCCAACCGCCTTGGCCAGCGGATGGCGCACTAGAGCGATGCTGATCTCCGCCGTCTCCCCATGCAACAGAGAGAATACACCGGCCGGCATCTGACAATCGTGAATCGCTTTCTGTAGTGCCCTGGCCACCAGTTCCGATGTTGCGGGATGCGCCGGATGAACCTTAACGATCACCGGATTTCTTGCCGCTAACGCCGAGGCCGTATCGCCGCCAGCCACTGAAAATGCCAGCGGAAAATTGCTCGCCCCAAATACGATGACCGGACCGATGGGGATCAAAATACGCCGCAGATCCACCTTCGGCAGCGGCTTGCGATCGGGCTGAGCGCGATCGATTCGCGCGTCCACCCAAGAGCCTTCGCGGACCAGCCCGGCGAACATCCGAAGCTGATTCGTCGTCCTCGCACGTTCGCCAATTAAGCGTTCCGCAGTCAGCCCTGATTCGGCGCTCGCCGTCTCAATCAACTGATCGCCCAGATTCAGGATCTCAGTCGCGATGGTTTCCAGAAAGGCCGCGATATCGCTTGAGGAACACTTGCGGTAATCATGGAAGGCTTGCTCCGCGAGCGACAGGGCACGATCGATTTCTTCGGGGGTCGCATTGACGAACTCTTGCGTAAGCGGCCTCCCCTGGCGCGGATCGAACGCTGTATAGGTCTTCTTTCCCTGGGCGGAAGTTTCATTGCCGATGATGTTTTGGCCGTGTAATTCCATGGGCTCCTTATTCGACGACATTGGTTAGTGTTCCAATCGGTTCGATCCGTATGGCGATCTCATCGCCGCTCTGCAGCGTGAAGTCGTCGGGTGGAACCACGCCGGTGCCAGTTAGAAGCAGGCAACCTTTCGGGAAGACATCTTCGCGGAATAAAAACTCCACCAGTTCTTCAGGATCGCGCTTCATGGCTGACAGATAATTCGATCCTTCGAAGATCGGATCACCGCCGCGAGCCACGCGGATGTGAATCTCCGTGTCCTTCGGCAGCGGGTCCGGCGATACGTAGATGCACGGCCCGATCGCGCAGCTGCGATTGTAGACCTTCGCCTGCGGCAGATATAGCGGGTTCTCGCCTTCGATATCGCGCGAGCACATATCGTTGCCGATCGTATAACCGATGATCTTACCCCCGCACGTGACTACCAATGTCAGCTCCGGCTCGGGAATATTCCACTTCGAGTCTTTGCGGATGCGGACTGTCTCACGATCGCCCGCCGTGCGATGTAGCGACGACTTGAAGAACAGCTCGGGACGCGGCGCATCATAGACGCGATCGTAAAAAGAGCCGCCGCCCGAGGCCTTCGATTCCTCCATTCGCGCTGTCTTGCTGCGCGTGTAAGTAACGCCCGCGGCCCAGATTTCCTGATTGCCCACCGGGGCGCAAATTTCACCCGGAGCCCACTCACCCATGGGCTTGATCAGCTTGGCGGCTTCCTGCAGGTAATGAAACAGATCGTCGCGATTCACCAGCAAATCCCAATCTTCATCAACCAGGGGATAGTAGTGCGAGTCAATCTCGACAACGTGGCACGGATTTGTTTTATACAGTTTCATGATTGTGCGGATGCGGCAGTTGACCGCTAACGTCCTGACTCCATCCTATCGCCCGTTCTCCTTTTCATCGGACGCAATCCAGTGAGTGATCGGCGGTGGTTCCCCGCCCGTATGGAATGCAATGGCGCGTTCTTCCACCGCGCGATCGGACACCGTCAGCCGTTCATGCTGCCGCAGATGCTCAGCCCACGATTCAACCAGAAAGGATTCTACATAGCGTCCGGTATTCGCCGCATCTTCGAACAGACCCCAACGGATGGCCCCGTTTCGTCGGCGGATAGGGCCCACTTCATACATCGCCCGGGTGAACTCCAGTGCCTGCGCCGATGGAATGCGATATTCAATCATCACCAGCACCGGTCCATCGTCGGGGGCGGGCATGCGTGTGACGCTCGGTTCGGGCCATTGCATCGCGGGCGTTACGTCGATTTCCCCAGCCTGGCTCAAGCGAAAGCGACGGGTGGCGATGGCTCCCAACAGGAGGCCCAGGCAAGATAAGACAAGTGAGACGCGCAGTCCGCGACGGCTGGCGATATCTCCCCAAATCCAACTGCCCAATGCCAGCGACCCTTGGAACACGAGGATGTAAATCGCCAGCGCTCGTGCCCGCACCCACTTTGGCAGCGCCGTTTGCGACGCGACGTTGAAGCACGACATCGTCAACAGCCAGGAGAAGCCGCCGAACAACATCGCGATGCAAAGCAGTCCGAAGCTTTGGAGAAAAGCGAGGGCGCATGTCGCGGCGGCGAAAAGCACCGTGCCGCCAATGGCCATCGTGTCGAAGTCGTAACTGGCCTGCAAACGGCCCAGCGCGAAAGCTCCGATTACCGAACCAGTTCCAAGGCAACCTAACAGCACGCCATATCCGGTAGCGCTGCTACCCAATTCCTGTTTCGCTACTACGGGCAACATTGCCCACAGCGCGCTTCCGCATAGCACGAACACGCCGCAGCGAATTAACACGGAATGCAACTCAGGCGCATAGCGGACGTAGCGCAGGCCGGCCCACATCGCCGAGACAACGCGTTCTTCGGTGGATTCACGAGTCTTCACGCCAGGCCACCAATAGATCACCGCCATCACGCCGACGAACGAAACGGCATTCAGAAGGAACACGCTGCCGGTATTCGATACGGCGATTACCAGGCCCCCCAATGCCGGCCCGATCGCTCTGGCGATGTTGAATTGCACGGAGTTCAGCGCAACGGCGGCGGCCAGTTCCTCGCGCGGGACCAACTCCGGAACAGTCGCCTGCCATGCCGGACCGTTCATCGCCGAGCCAATGCCCAGCATGAATGTCAATACCAGCAGCGAGGCCGGCGTGGCCACTCCGAAAATCGTGATCGCGCCTAGAATAGCCGCCGCCAGAAGCATCCATCCTTGCGTGACAAGCAGCAACCGGCGGCGGTCGAATATGTCGGCGATGGCGCCGGCGGGAATGCCGAATAAGAAAACGGGGAGGCTGGTTGCCGTCTGCACCAGAGCCACTAATAATGGCGACGAATCAAGCGACGTCATCAGCCAGGCCGCGCCGACGTTGTGCATCCACGTGCCCATGTTCGACGCCAGCGAGGCGATCCAAAGCCAGCGATAAATTGTATGCCGGAGAGGAGCTAAAGCACGTGCCGTCGCGGAAGATTCGCTAGGCATGTATCTCCAACACGCCCAGATTTCCCGGCGACACTATCGAAACGCCGAGCAGCATGATTATAGTTTCTCAAACACGCTTCTCCAGAACGAGGTATGCGGCCAGGGTCGCCAACTTTTCATCTTGTGTCCACGGCGGCCCCATGGTTTTCCCCATCGCGCCTACGCGCAGGATAATTTCTGCGGGGGCAAGGTTCGTCAACTCCCGTTCCTTAATCGCGCTAACCATCAGGCCGTGGGTTTTTGCAGCGCTAGCGATCGCATTGCGAAAGTGATCGCCATCGGCGGTGTGGATCAGGGCATGGGAAGCAAGCGTTGCGGAGAGGCTCGCCCCGATTCTGCCCGATGCGAATAAAACTCCGCAGGCGTCTATCTGGTATCGTCTGCTCTCTAGATCCGCGACGGTAGCTCGTATGGCCTCGGCGGCCAACTCGGTCGCGCGGTCCAGGCAGAGATCGAGGAATTGTTTTGCATCCGGCAAATTCATCGTCTCCGCTGTATGATACGGCTGCTTCGCGCGAATCGCGGCGGGGTCGATCAAATCGATACGGCGGCGATCGAGAACCGTCAAGCCGGGCGCAACGGCAACCATGACGGCCCAGCCTGAGTGGGCGCGAAATCCGAGTACCGCTGGAGTAATTCGCGACATGAGTTCAAACGTGCAAAAGCCCGATTCGAACTTGTCTGAACCGGGCTCCCAGGACTGTAAAATTCTTATGCCAAGTGCGCGGACTTAGCGTGCATAACTGTATTCATCTGGTCTTTCAAATGAAGTTTCAGCTTCTTGATTCGCTGCTCTTCCGCTTGTTCTTCATCGGACAGGAATGGCTTCGCTTCCAGCGCTTCCAGGGCTTGATGCAGGCGGGTATGTTCGGCGGCCAGGGTACGAAATTCTTCGTCGGCCGCCATCGAATGTTCCTTCACATCATCTTGCGTGTTGCTCTCTATCAAGGGTTCTCCTTAGTTTGAGTTGCCACGCCGAGTCGAGTGGTTTGTGTCGCCGGGCTCGGTGGGTAATTCGGGCCTTTTCATGATGTCGCGGAGGGTCACCGATGGCCAACCGCGCACTATGACAGTATCATGAAAGAAACCTCATGACAATAGCACTTTCAGAGGGTTCCTGGTAGTAATTAGAGCGCTTCCCGGCGACCAGAAATCCCATCTTTTTGTATAGGTTAAGGGCGGCCAGATTTGATTCCCGAACCTCCAGAAACCATTCTCCACCGCGACGAATTTCGGCCTCCAGCAAGCGCCTCCCGATACCTTGCTGACGATATTTCAACGCTACCGCGACGTTCAATATTTCCCGTTCTCCGGGTGCGGTATCGCGCACCACCAAGAACGCTGCGACGTCGCCATTGACCACTGCTATTGAACACCGATAGTTCAAATAATCCGCTGCTTCCCATTGCGAGGCCTCAGGCGCGGCCTTTTGAATTTGGTCGATCCGCGGCAGGTCTTGCGCTGTCGCCGGACGGATCGTTACAGGCGAAGCGACCAGTTCCCGCAGCAACGCTCGCTGCGTTTCGCCGATGCTTCGCCAATCGAAATGGTTCACGGCATGATCGCGGCCGGCGTGGGCCAGTCCACGTCGTAGAACGGGATCGGCAAGCAACAACGCGATCCCCTTTGCGATGTCCGCGGGTGTATCGGCAATCCAGATATTCCCGGCATGAGTGAGCCCCAATCCCCAGCAGCCGGATGTGGTCGCGACCACGGCGCGATCCATCGCCAGCGCCTCCAGCACCTTCACGTTCGTACCGGCCGAGACCAGCGTCGGCACCACGACGACGTTGGTTTCCAGATAAAGCGGGCGTACGTCGCGCACAAATTCCAGCAGTCGAATTCGATGGTCGGGCTTGGGCGCGAGCGATCCGGTATGCTCTCGCCAATGGAGCCACGGCTCGGGTCCGGCAACGACGGTGAGCCGGACGTTCGCTAACAGCGGAAGCACTTCGTCGACGAAGAAACGATAAGCCACGATGTTCGGGAAGTGCCGGAACGATCCGATAAACAGCAATTCCGACGCATCGATTTCCGGCTCCGGCTGATAGCGCGCCAAGTCCACTCCATTGGGGACGACGCGCGCCTGGGGCACACCGAGCAGTTGCCGATCTTTCTCAGCCATGACAACGACGCGCTTGAACTGTTTCACGGCGGCAAGTTCGAAGCGCCGCCAGCGATAAAAATTCCACCATGAAATCCACCGCCGGTCCCGCTGGTAGACTTGCGCGAATAGATCGAAGGTGACGTCGTGCTCCACCAGTACGGCTCCCCCATACGGCGCAAGATATGTATACTCCACTTGCCGCGCTTCGATACGGTCTTCGCGGGTGATGCGATCCAGCAATTCATGCATCAAGGGCGCAGCGAACTCGGCAACCTCGGGCGGACGCAGCGATGACCAGCGCGGTTCACGATAACGCGGCTTCGGCACCAGGATCACTTTGGCGCAGATCCCCAGCAATGGCGCAAGGTCTTCGGGCGTTTCCCGCTCGGCGAATGCGAATAGATAAACATCGAAATCGTCAGCCATTTCACGAATCAAGTTGAAGATGCGTACGGCGCCGCCGTGTGAAAGCGGATAGGGGAAATAGGGAGTCAGTAGCGCGATGCGGTTTCGTGCCATCGACAGCGGACGGCCATCGAGTATCCGGGCGTCTTTCGGATATGTGGAACGATCCCGCTTCCACTTCCAGGGGCGCAGGAAGATGCGATCGAGCGGCACACCGCGCCAGAAGAGCAGGGAAGCGATGGGCGTCGAAGCTTTTAAGTGATGGCGCTCAAGCCGTTCGTTAAAGGCCAGAATCTTCCCCGGAGCGAACAAGAACGCAGCGCGCCGTAGCGAACGATATTGCGGGTCGGCCGTGAAGAGAACGGGAGCCAGACCGATCCGGTAGCCGCGAAACTGCTTCCGTAACTGGCGATAAATTTGCCACGTAGAACCGGGCCGGACAGCAACCGTGAAGTGACGGCGCTCGGGAATCAGCGATCGCACTTCGGCATACATCTGTTCCGCGAGGGCGTCGTCAGCGCTGAGGAATGTCACGATCACGGCGTCGGGATCTTTCCCCAACAGTTTCCAAACGGCCGTTTTCAGTCCCGCGATCATGCGGTCGTCAACACCGCTTGTTTCGCCACCAGCCGCAACAATGCCACGGCGATTAGAGGCATTACCGAAATGCCGATACAGGTTGACTCGAAACCATAGTGATCTACCAAAGAACCGATCAGCGGCGAGATGACGGTTTGCAGTAAGCCGTAGGAGAATGTGAGCGCCGATACGCCGAAGCCGGCCCGAGCGCTACCGAACAGGTCGATCGGGAGCGCATAAATATTGACGCTCATCGCCAGCGCGGAGCCGAGACTGAGTCCGATCGCGATCGTCGCCCAGGCGGGGTTCGGCATGAAGGGGACGGACGCCGTGCAAAGCACCAGCAGGCCGCTGATGACGCACACCCGCCATCGCGCGTGCAGAACGGGAACGCCGGATTTGATCAGCCGGAATGCTATCCAGGCGCCGCCGAAGGCACCCGCCGTCGCAAAAATCGGTGGAATCCAAGCCAGCGAATTGGCTTCGTTTTGCGTGAGGCCGCGGTCATGAACGAAATAGATTGTGGTCCAGTTCGTCCATAGCGTGTAGGCCGTCATGGCGAAGATGTTGGCGCCGGCAACGATCCACAGCCGCACGTCGCGGATCATTTCGGTGAGTGGAATCGCCACCGTGGCTTTGGCGATAATTTGCTTTGGGGCAACGCGCGCCACCAACAGCCAAATGGGAATCCAGACGAAGCCGAGCAATCCACTAACGAAGAATGCCGATTGCCATCCATAGCGTGGACCGATCCACAACACCAGCAGTGGAGCGGCGACCATCCCCATGCTGATTCCCACTTGATTGGCCGCTGTCCCGAATGCGAATTCCGGCGGCGTCAGATAAGTGGCATTGGCTTTTCCGAAGGCTGGAATTCCCGCTGCTTCGGCGATTGCGACCACGATGCGTGTGCCGACGAGCCCCGGCAAGCCGCGAACTAATCCTGTCGCCGCACCGGCTAGCGACCACGTTCCAATCGCCAGCGTGGAGGCTGTGTTCAAGCCTGCGCGATCAATCAGCAAGCCCATCAGAGGCGCACTCAATGCATAGACAATCGACGTTGCCGCGATCACCCTTCCGTAATCGGCATTGGTGAGATGGAACTCGGTGAGCAATGTTGGCGCAGCGGCGGCTAACAACAAGCGATCTAGATAATTGATCGCCGTGGAGAATACGAAGACAGCGATCGCCACCCAACGCAAGGTGATCCAGGGCATCAGGGGAACTCGACCGAAGCAGCCTCTCCCACGGTTCCGCTCTTTGCGTCGGGCTTTGACAGATATTCAATCTTCACTTTTTGTGGTGGTTTTTGTGGGCCGCAAGCGAGTGTTTTTTCGCCGCCGCCTACCATCATGATGCGGCTTGGATCGCGCATCAGCAGCTTGGTCACCGTTCCATCCTCGCCGATAACAACCATTCTTGCCACGCCTCGCGGGCATTCCACGCGATCCAGCAGGCCACGAACCGTCTTGTCCGGTTGCGGCCCTTCCCACCAATCGACCACGGGTATTTTGCTGTCGAGCGGTTCTTTGCCGGCATTCGCTTTGGCCTCCGCCTGGTGAATGTCGGACATCATCTGGTCTCTCACGCGCTGTAAGTCGGCAGCCTTTTCGGCGGCCACGCGGCCTTTTTCGGCGGTGATAGCTTCCGTCCGCACATCCTCAATATTCATTCGCAGTTGATGGATGCGGGCGCGTTCCTTTTCATCCAGCGAAGATTTCTCGGCGGAAGTCCAAGCTTTGCCGGCTTCAGGAAAATCCTTTGCCAGCAGATAAGCCTCGGCGAGTGCCTGCCAATATGCGGAATTGCGTGGTTCCAGCGTGGTGGCGGTTTTTAGTTCCAGAGTTTTTCGCGCTTGATCCTCATCGCGCTGGGCCATCTGATAATGCGGAGCGGCCCAACGAGGATTGAACGGCACCGCTTTGCTGAAGGCATCGCGGGCTTTCGCGGGATCGGTTTCAATCATGCCCAATTCAAACCACGCCCGCGCGCTTTTGCTGCCCGCTGCGGTAGCCGCGCTGAATTGCTTCTGTGCTTCACTGGCCCGCTTCGCCGCCAGCGCAATTAATCCCAAACCTTCGCTTGCATCGGGTCCGCGCAGGGCTTCGTAGGCTGCACGTGCATCGTTCGAACGATTGGCCAGAAGCAAATCGGCTAAGGCGATTTGTACTAATTCCGGCTCCATCGCCCGCTCGGCTGTGTCTTTGGCGGCACTCAAGGCCCGCCCGGATACAGGACCGGTAGGAAATTGACCCGCGGCGAAATAAGCGTCCACCTGCGTTTCAATCTGCTTCGCGGATTTCTCAAACGCATTGCGCATGGCGGTGTCCGCATCGGACCCCTGCTCAAAGTTATAGATCATCACTCGAGTGCGGCCGCTATAACTTGGGTCAGTCGCCAGTAATTGCATCCGCGCCCAATCTTTATTTCGCTCTTCTGCGGGCAGCGGCTCGCCGATGGTGATGTGCGTCCCGGTGATTTGCAGTGTGGCGAACAGATCGACGATTCCGTTTTCGACATCGAGGGGGATGCGATTCAGATTGGAGTCGATCAATATCCGCGCGCATTGCCGAAGCCACGGTCTTGAGAAAGCCTCATCCGGTTGTTGGGCGGACATCCAGGCATCGCGGCCCAGGGTCAGCGCCGATGGCGTCCCATACTTCGCGGCTTGTTTGGGTGACTTGAACATCACGATGCGAATCGGCCACAGCGACTTCATATCCGTCTTGCCCGTTTCCACTCCCAAGGCGTGCCGGAATTGTTCCAGATAATTCAATTTGTCCCGTGCCGGTTTTGGCCCCGCGTCGGTATAAATATGGAATGGGCCGGACCGATATTCAGTCCAGCTCTCCGCCGCGCTTAGCATGCTCGCGTGAAAAGCGCTCAGAAGCAAAACAATAATCGCCAGCGCCGCTTTCATGTGCTTAGCCTCAGCCTACCACCAGAACAACGCAGTACACTGGTAGCAATGGATGAGCGAGCGTTTTACCGGGAATCCCAGACAACGAAGGCGATCACTCTGAACTGCCCGTTCTGCAAGGCCGCCGAGAGTTACGAACTTCGCTGGCTGGTGCGCAAGAAAGTGGATCGTCTGCCATCCAATGCCGACGAACGCGACCGGGCAAAGTTCAAGAAGGCCGAGAGCTATATGGTTTTGCTGGACGATAAAGTCGGCTGTAAGAACATGCGCTGCCGCAAGCGTTTCGACATTTCCGGAGTGAAGACCACCGCTTTTCTTACACAGGGCGAGGGCGGCTAAGTTCTTCTTTTCGATTCGGCTTGAAACATTGTGATGCCAGCGACACCGCTGGCGCCGGATTCGATGCAGGCCAACGCATTCTCTGGCGTGATTCCGCCGAGCGCGAAGACAGGGACTGTAGCGGCCGCGGTCATCTCGCGAAGGCCTTGTAAGCCCACCGGCAACCGCGGCGACGTCTTCGACAGCGGGGCAAATATAGGACCGAACACAGCGAAATCGACGCCGTCTAGGATGTCGTTTTTACTATGAGTAGAAACGGCGATTAGAAACCCCGGAGGTACGACGCGTCTGATTTCCGCGGCTGTAATAGAATCAGAGGGCAGGTGGACGCCATGGGCACCGGCGGCGAGTGCGATGTCGAGGCGGGCATTCACCAGAATCTTCGTTCCGTAACGATTTGGCAGAGCCAACGCGGACCGCACGAGTGCCAGCAACTCTTTCGGCGGAAGATCCTTCTCGCGGATCTGGATGAAGTCCACGGCATCTTGCAGATTGCGGGCGATGCACTGTAGCAAGCCGGATATTCCATCTAGCTGGCTCCCATCGGTGATGTAGTAACGCTTCATGAAGTAAGATCTTGCCGTCGCTATCGTCCAAGCTTGCGTGTAGCGCGTCTATATTCCAGACTCCCATGACTCCAATCCGACTGGCGGCCCTGCTTATCTTGACCCTTTCCTGTTATGCCCAAAGTTCCGACACCAAGCAAGACATCAAGCAGAGAGTGAAAGCCGCGCGTGAACTGGCTAAAAACGGATCGCGGGGGATCGCCGAGTTGGAGCCTTATTTGAGCGACCGGGAAGTGGCCGTTCGTGCCGAGGCCGTCAAAGCGGTGGCCGACATCGGCACCCAGTATAGCCTTGACCCGCTGCTGAAGGCGACGTCGGACAACGACCCCGAAATTCAAATCCGCGCCACCGATGGTTTGGTTAACTTCTATTTGCCGGGTTATCTGAAAACGGGGATCGGCGGATCTATCAAGCGGGTTGGGACGGCCATCAAGGGCCGCTTCACAGACACCAACGATCAGGTGATCGACCCTTACGTGCAAGTGCGGCCGGAAGTGATTCGCGCGTTGGGACGCCTGGTACGCAGTGGGTCCAGCATGGATTCGCGGGCCAACGCCGCTCGGGCGATTGGAATTCTTCGAGGAAAAGTGGCGCTTCCCGATCTGATTGAGGCGCTGCGCTCCAAGGGCGATATTGTGATTTACGAATCGCTGATCGCGCTGCAGAAGATTCGCGATCCGGCAGCCGCGCCGCGCATCACTTTCCTTCTTCGCGATCTGAACGAGAGGGTGCAAACCACTGCGCTAGAGACAACCGGCTTGCTGCAAAACAATGAAGCCGCGCCTGATGTGCGTGAGGCCTTGCGGCGGGCGAAGTCGATTAAAGTCCGAAGGTCGGCTCTAACAGCTTTGGCCATGTTGCCGGTGGTGGAAAACCGCGGTGAGTATGCGACGTACTTCGTCGATCCGGACGATGGTCTGCGCGCCGCCGCAGCCGAAGGCTACGCCCGCTTGAACAATCCGGCGGACCTTCCGGCGATGGAAAAAGCCTTCCTGACGGAGGGCAAAACGAATCCGCGATTATCGGATGCGTTCGCGGTCGTCTCGCTGGGCAAGCACGACATGAGCGAATCGGGCGCCTTGCGGTATCTGGTCAACACGCTCAACAGCAAGCTGTATCGTGGTGTCGCTCAGGCGTTCCTGGTGGAAACGACGAGAGACCCGGCGGTGCGCGGCGCGATTTATCCGGCTTTAACCGGAGCTACAAAAGACGAGAAGATTCAACTCGCGCAAATTCTGGCGGCGAGCGGCGACAGGATTACGGTGAAGTATCTGGACGTAATCGCAGCCGACCCGGATACCGAAATATCCCAGGAAGGCGTGCGATCTTTAAGGATTTTGAAAGCCCGTTTGCCGTAAGAAGAAACTACTTCTTCTTCTGCTGTTTCTGCTGACCGACGCGGACCTTGAACTGAGCCACCTTCGCCTCTTGAAACGCCTTATGATCGTGACGCGAGACGGCATCTTTCAGGTATTCATCCACGTTCACTTCCGTCGGCAAAATAGCCATCAGGGTGTAGGTGTCGTTGCAGGTTGGGCAGAATGGGCGATAACGCTTTACGTTGGGGATTGCCATAGCAAGATTAGATTAACACACCGCTGAGAAAATTCCAGGTTTCGGCCCAGAGCTGGTCCAGCACTTCCACCAATTCATGTCCGGCTGGATAGCGCAGGAGGCGGGCCGCGGGGTGTGCCGCCACAAATTCTTCCGACGAGACGATAGGCACCACGGTGTCAAGCTCGCCATGCAGGATGAGCGTCGGCTGTTTAAAATCGGGCACTGGCTCAAATTGGAGGGCGTCGTCGATGATCCGCGTCCCGAGCGATCGCAGGCGATTGTCGCCATAGTGAAAAATCGGCAATTTTCCCGTCAACCGCCAATCGGCCATGGCCTTCTCACCCAGTGACGCCTGCCACCGCCGGGCGAAGTGAAATGCTGGAGCGAGCAACACCAATCGATCGACTTCGCGATGCCCGGCGGCGTACAGTGCCGCCAAATAGCCACCCATGCTGGACCCTATTAGCGATACGGGCCCACCGGCTGCCAGGCGCTCCAGAATGGCAAGCTGCCCGGAGATCGTCAGGTTTTCGAAATCCCCCTCATCGAGTGCCGGAATCTCCAGCGCAACGCCTTGTGCGGCGAACTTCGCGCGAAAGAATTGCGCTTTCTTCGATGCCGGCCCGGAAGCAAAACCGTGCAAATAAACGATCGGTTTTGCCATCACTCGGAAGCAACTCCGAACGCATGAAAGGGTAGATAGGTGAAGTGATTCTCAACCACCACGCTACCGCCGCGAAGTTCACGGTGCTCGATTCCGGCGGGCAATAAAACGTTCGCCGGGTTCAGGCTATAAACCACCGAGGCTTCGTCGCGAACAGCGCTGAGACCGTCGCCGCGATCCGTTCGTAGGGTAATTCGGAGCGGAAGATAATCCGCTGCGCGAACCCAGATTTCACCGCTCAACGACTGCCGGATCCGCTTGCCGCCTTCATATATCGTTACTGTATCGGTGCCATCCAATTGTTTATAAGCAAAAGCGGCGACGCCGTCTTTCTGTCCGCTAAAGCGAAATTCGTAGCGGTCGATTCGTCCCGGCCCGAAGAGCAGGATCAACTGGCCGAAGTCCGCCGCCGCGCCCACCAGGCCGTACTTTTCGAACTGTTTTAAGAGAGCCCGGCGCCCATGGTCGTCCGTCGCGGTGATGTTGCGGGCCAGGGCATCCAGTGCCTTCTCAGGCTTCTCGATATTCTTGCCGTCAACGGAGATCACGCGGCGGAATTCGTGGATCGCCTGGGGTTGGGCGTTTAGAGCGGAGTATCCATATTCGGAAACGACCTCTCGCTGCTGCCAGCCCTTTGGGCTCAGCGCCCGCTGGCGTAACGTCTCCTGGGTTAGAAAATGCGGGGCGGATTTGGAGAAGGCCGCCGCTTCCTGGGACACGCGTTGTGTCATGCGGGTAACGCGCTCGTCGGCGATCGCGAAAGAAGCGCACGCCAGGCAGGCTAGCATCGCCCGCGATGAACGCACTTAATTGTCTTCCGGCTTATTCTTCTTCTTTAATTCGCGAATGTCTTTCTGCATTTCCGGTAATTTACCAAACGAAGCCAATTGGGCCAGGTACTGTTTTAACGGCCGCGCCGGAGTGCCCCACATCACCTGTCCGGCCCGTACTATCTTCGACGTTAGCACGCCCGACCCGGAGCCTAACACTGCCCGAGGCTCAATCCGAACCTTATCGCCCACGCCCACCTGGCCGCCGATGACGGCATAATCGCCTATAACGACGCCGCCTGAAAATCCCGTTTGCGCAGCAACCACGACATGTTTTCCGATTCGGCAGTTGTGACCGACATGGACCATATTGTCGATTTTGGTGCCGTCGCCGATAGAGGTGACGCCCAGCGCCGCCCGGTCGATACAGCAGTTCGCGCCAAGTTCGACATCGTTTCCAATTTCCACCCGCCCGATCTGGGGGAATTTCTCGTACGCCCGTTCTGACAAAACGAACCCAAATCCGTCCGCGCCAATCACGCAGCCGGAATGAAGAATCGCCCGGTTGCCGATTGATACGTCGCGGTAAATCGTGACATTGGCGTGGAGCACGCTCTGCTCTCCAATCTCCACGTAATCACCCACAACGCATCCCGCACCGACGCTGCTGCCCGCCCCCAAATGGACCCCCGCGCCCAGGCAGGCATGGGGCCCGATATAGGCGCCGTGACCCAGAACCACTCCCGGCCCAAGGACAGCGCTTGGATGTACGCCGGGCTGGGTCTCAATTTTCGGATACAGCCTTTGGATGATTTTCGCGATGGCGGCGCGAGGGCTAGCGGCCCGGATGATTAACCGTTTCGGCTCGTTCAGAAAATCGGGCGGAACAACCAGGCAGGTTGCGCCGGAATTCTTCGCAAGTTTCGCAGCAGCGCGTCCGCTGACGAAAGAAATATCGCCCGCGCCCGCCGTCTCCACAGGCGCGACCTCGCGAACTTCATTCGTCCCTTCGCCTTCGTAGGTGACGCCAAGCCACGCCGCCAGCTCTTTTACCTGCACGAATATCCTCTTGAAAACTATACATCAAAGAATCAGTCGGAGGAAAAAATAAGCGCCGCTTACGGCGGGTTAAATGGCCCTAATATAAATTAGCAATCTTCGCCGGATCCTTTGGCAGTGCAGTTGCGTCTGAGAAAGTGATCGCAGGAGGTTATTATGACCCGCACCACCCAAAGCGTTTCTTCCAACAAGACCCAGAGTGCATACCCCGGCAAGGTATATTGCCCACTGTGCACGCATACCGTCGATGCCCTTATCGAAGTGAAAGGACGGCATTATCAGGCCAAGGCCGGGCAGAAGTGCCCACGCTGTTCCTCATCGCTCGACGCCGGCTACATCATGCGCTACGACCGCGCGGCATAACTCCGGTCTACGTAAACTCGTACCGACGCGGGACGTATTTTCGTCTATATTGGTATCGAGGGATTCATTTTGAAACGTAAACCAGCGCCGCCAACTACCGAGATAATTCCTCAGGATCTTCTGGATCGTGCCGAGCAGACGCTGGAACCCGAAGGCTGGAGACGTGCCGCCAAGTGCACAGTGTGCAGTGGGGAATGCGCTCCGAATTCCTCGGAAGGCTTGTGTTGGGTCTGCCGCCGTCTGAAAATCAGTGCCTGGCGGGATTCAGATCCTCAGATGGCCGCCCAGGAATAAGCGCTATCACAGTTTCGACGCCAGAATCGTCTCATATACAAACGCGGCTGCGGCGACATCTTCCACTCCAATACCCAGCGACTTGAAGACGGTAATCTTCTCCGGGCTATAAGGATGCGGGTTCGCGAATAACGTCTGTACTTCCGCTGCCTTTGTCCAATCACCGGCCTTCCAGGCCAGCAGTAGATCCCCCGCCTCAATCTTTGCCTGCTCCAGCGAATCCACTACGATCAGATCGGCCTTGGCGATTAACTCGGCGGGCAATTCGCGTCGCGTCGCCGTGTTGGAACCCATCGCATTGACATGCGTCCCGGGTGAAATCCACGACGCTTCTAAAACCGGCTCCTTCGAGTTGGTGGCGGTGACGACGATGTTCGCGCCGCGGACGGCTTGCTCCGCCATATCCACCGCCGTAACCTGATTGGCCTGGGCAAACGCGATCCGCTTGGAGGCGTCGCGACTCCATACGCGAACCTCACTCAGGTCCCGCACGGCACGCATCGCTTCCAACTGGGAATGGGCCTGAAACCCGCTGCCGATAATTCCCAGCACGGCGTGGCCCTTGCTGGCCAGAAGGTCCGTGACCATCCCGCTGGCGGCGCCGGTGCGGATCTGGCCGAGGTAGTTCGCTTCGATCGTCGCCAAGGGGCGAGCCGTTTCGGCGTCAAATAATAGAAAAAAGAAGTGTGCTCCATGCCCCGGGTTGGTGGAATAAATTTTTGTTCCGAAATACTTGCCATAGGCGCCGGCAAGACTGTGCAGAACGGATCCGGTGGGCAGGATCAGGCGCCGGCGAGGCTGATTGATAGCCTCGCCACGCGCCAGGGAAGAGAAGACGCCGCGCATCAATTCCACGGCCTTGGGCATGGAAAGTAATTCGCGAACTTGCGCTTCGGTGATGGACAACATAGGGGCCCGCTTACGCCCTTGCCGGATCGGAACCCTCGGTATCGATGCCCAGCTCGGCTAGCGCCAGTTGAGCCTTCGGAACATCGACGACGCCGGTTCGGGACAACCTGGAAATCGCAGCGGCGGCGATGGCTTCGGCCGAAATCTCAAAGTGCCGGCGCAGATGTTCCCGATTGTCGCTGCGGCCAAAGCCGTCCGTTCCCAAGGTGTGCAGGCGGCCGGTAAGCCATGGTGCAATCTGGTCGGGTACAGCCTTCATATAATCGGTGGCCGCGATAACCGGCCCGTTGACTCCGTCCATGATCTGGCGGATATAGGGGAGCTTCTCAGGCTCGGCCGGATGGAGCCGGTTCCAACGTTCCACGTTCAGCGCTTCGCGGCGCAGCTCATTGTAGCTGGTGACGCTCCACACATCGGCGGCGATGCCATACTTATGGCCCAGAATTTCCTGGGCTCGCAAGGCCTCGTTGAGAATGGTTCCACTGCCGAAAAGTTGCACCACAGCCGGGCCGTTAGACGACGGCCGATAGCGGTACAACCCTTTGAGAATGCCTTCCCGCAAGCCTTCGGTGTCGGGCATAGCGGGCTGGGCATAATTCTCGTTGTAGATGGTGAGGTAATAAAACAGGTCTTCACCCATTTGATACATGCGGCGAATTCCGTCTTGAATAATGACGGCGATTTCGTAGGCGAACGCCGGATCGTAGCTGGCGCAAGTGGGTACGGTGCTGGACAGAACCAGGCTGTGTCCGTCCTGATGCTGAAGACCCTCTCCCAGCAGGGTGGTGCGTCCGGCGGTGCCCCCCATCAGGAAGCCTTTTCCACGGGAATCGGCGAAGGCCCATATCAGATCGCCGATGCGCTGGAAGCCGAACATGGAGTAATAGGTGAAGAACGGGATCATCGGAACCCCGTAGTTTGCGTATGACGTGCCCGCGGCCGTGAAGGAGGCCATCGAGCCCGCCTCCGTAATGCCCTCTTCCAGAATCTGGCCGTTCTGCGCTTCCTTGTAATACAGCAGAACGTTGGAATCCACCGGCTTATATAACTGGCCTTGACTGGCGTAGATGCCGTACTCGCGGAACATCGATTCCATACCGAACGTGCGCGCTTCATCGGGGATAATCGGCACGATCAGCTTGCCTAGATCGTGGCTTTTCAAAAGCGTCTTCAAGATGCTGACGAACGCGGCGGTAGTGGAAGCTTCGCGTCCACGGGAACCGGTTAAGGCATCGCTGAATACCTCCAGCGGAGGCGCGGTGATGGTGAACGGCTTCGCCTTGCGGTTGGGCAGGGACCCACCCATCGCCTCCGTGCGTTTGCGGAGATATTGCATTTCCGGAGTGTTTTCGGCCGGGCGGAAAAATGAAGCCTTGGCCACCACCTCTTCCGGTACCGGAATGTTCAGGCGCTTCCAGACATAGGCCAGCTCGTCTTCATTCAACTTCTTCTGCTGGTGCGTGATGTTGCGGCCCTCGCCGGCTTCACCCAAACCATACCCCTTGATGGTTTTGGCCAGGATCACGGTGGGCATGCCCTTGGTTTCCACGGCGCGTTTCATGCCGTTATACATCTTCAACGGGTCATGCCCGCCACGGCGCAGCTTGCCCAGATCGTCGTCGCTCATGTTCTCCACAAGCTTCAACAGTTCGGGATACTTGCCGAAGAATTCCTGACGGACATAAGCGCCGCCGCGAGCCTTGAATGCTTGATACTCGCCGTCGACGCACTCTTCCATGCGCTTGATCAACAGGCCGCTGGTGTCTTTCGATAGAAGTTCGTCCCAGGTGCTGCCCCACAAAACCTTGATCACGTTCCAGCCGGCGCCGCGGAATGCCGCTTCCAATTCTTGAATGATTTTGCCATTGCCGCGCACCGGTCCATCCAGGCGCTGCAGATTGCAATTCACGATAAAGATCAGGTTGTCCAGCTTCTCGCGCGAGCCCAGCGTTAATGCGCCGAGCGATTCCGGCTCATCCGTTTCGCCATCGCCGAGGAAGGCCCAAATTTTACGATCGGTCTTGGGGATGATGCCGCGATTTTCCAGATAGCGCATGAAGCGCGCCTGATAGATGGCCGAGATGGGGCCAAGACCCATGGATACAGTTGGAAACTGCCAGAAATTCGGCATCAGCCAGGGGTGCGGATAAGAGGAGAGTCCGGGAGTGTCGCGCAGTTCGTGACGGAAATTTTCCAGCTGTTGTTCCGACAGACGTCCTTCGACAAAGGCGCGGGAGTACATGCCGGGGGATGCGTGGCCCTGGAAATAAACCAGGTCGCCCGCCTGATCGCCGTGGCTGCCGTGAAAGAAATGATTTGCGCCTACCTCGGCGATCGTGGCCAAGGACGCAAACGTAGAGATATGTCCACCGATGTTGGGATCGTACTTGTTGGCGCGGACCACCATAGCCATCGCATTCCAACGAACCAAGCCTTTGATTCTTCGTTCGATCTCGCGGTCGCCCGGATAGGCGACTTCCTCTTCCGGCGGAATTGTGTTGATGTACGGCGTGTTCAAATTCGTCGGCGTCTTTACTCCGAAGTAAGTAGCTCGTTCAAGGAGCTTACGAAGGAGATAAGAAGCCCGGTCGGGCCCGGCGGCGTCGATGATTTCATCAAGCGCGTCCAGCCATTCTCCCGTTTCTGAAGGATCGAGATCCTCGGTGGGGTCAACTTTAGTTTTGAGCATTATGAGCGGGTTCGCTTATACAAAAATAACGTTTCGGCTGGGTGTGGCGCAATGTGATCGGGTAAGTATAGTAACGGTAAGGAGTTAGCGGCCACGAAAAGTCCCCGATCCACCGTGATCCCCGCCGTTATCTGCTTACCAAAGGCCCGGCTCTGTACAGATGACATTTCTTAACGGGAGGCAGATAACCCTCCGCAGCTAAAACCGCATGTTCATCCTCGGGCGAAAAATTCGCGGATGAGCAGCAAGAGGCCTTCAAGTGCTGCGGTCTGAAAAACCATCGGCCTTGACGGCGCGAAGCGCACCACAAACGATGTCTATGACCAGGCTCTGACCAATATCGGCCAGAAGTTCGATGATGCTCTGTCGGGGAAAACTCTTGTCGCTTCCCCTCAACATATGCAGCGTTTTGACGGTATTGTTGAGGGCGCAAAAAACACCCTGACCAAAGCGCCGACCGGAACTAGAACGGCGGGCGCAATGGCCGGCGGGCTTCCTGGAAATGCCGTTGATCGGGCGCGACACACCGTCAGAGGTGGATCAAAACGCTTGACCCGATCGGCGCGACCTTGCGTAGGCAACCCACAGCACGATTGCCGCCCCCCAAAGCGGAATCAGCGATAACGGCGCGTCCCTTATGACCATGGACTGAATTTGGCCGTTCTGAAACGAAAAGCTGAGAGGGGCCAGGGTGAAAAGAATTGCAAAAAAATGCAACCACTTTTGCCGCGCCAGAGCTCTCTTGGTTTTTTCCAGCGTCGCCAAGGCTTGATCGATTTCCGGCCGGACCTTTGCCCTGCGCCATTCGACTGTTGAAGTAGCGGTGAGCTGTCTGCGAAGTTCGTGGTCGCTTTCTAGAAACTGCTCGACCAATAGCCGAGTGTCCTGGCTGGCCTCGCCCTCTTGATACAAAGGCAGTAAGTCTTTGATCACATTGCTGGTCACATTCATAGAGTTCTCCTTGATGTTCGTTGCTCTCTCAGTTCGGTTAGGCGCATTCGGGCGCGAAAGACGCGCCCCTTCACAGCACCGACGCTAATACCGAGGCTTCGCCCAACCTCGTCATAACTTGTTTCCTCGATCACCGCCATCACGAAGGCGGTTCGGTCGCCTTCAGCGATCCCCGTCAGATCCTCGAGTGTTTCAGCGAGTTCTGAATGCTTCTCATAAGAAGTGGATTGGTTGGCGGTTGCTGCGAGTCCGGCAGGCAAGTCGATCTCTATTCGTCGATGGCGGACGTGGCTCAAATAGAGATTCCGGGCAATCATGAACAGGTAAGCCTTTGCCGTCGACATTTGGACTGGCACCGCCGCCGTCCACGCTCGAACAAAGGTCTCTGATGCAAGATCCTGAGCTAATGGCCAGTTGCCGGATAGATAGAGTAAAAACCGGAAGACGTCATCCGCGTAGGATCGATACAATTGCTCAAACGCGTTTACTTCGTCCGGGGTTCGCATCGATCTCCGTTTCCGTGGAGTATACGCTGCCAGGGCCAATAGGTTATGTTGCCGAGCGATCTGCACGGACGAATAGGAGCGAAGAATTCGCGAGCGTGACGCGATTTTCACCCGACTAGTCGCGCAGGGTCCGGCGAATCATGCGATACACCCGCTGTTCAGCGGACGGGAATGGATGGTCGCCGCCGGATTTGGAACCATTCACGGCCTTGCCTTCTCCGAAAGCCTTGCCGGCCTGAGTGTGGCTAACCTGATGAAAGCCGTGGCTGTGCTGGGATTCAATATTGGTGTGGAGGGTGTGCGGTGCCGCTACTGGTGGCGAGCCGTTGGCCGGTGTTTCACAGGGTTCGCGTAGTCGCGATGATCAGCACCGCCGTTCTGGCCGGCGTGTGGGTATTCGAAAGGGCGAGGTAGGGGTTTGAGAATGAAGAAAAAAAAGCGGGGGAAACCGGCGTCCGCAAAGGGGATCGAGGAGTTGCGCCAGAATTTGCGGCGTAAGGTGTTGTTTAATGAAGCCACAGCGGAACGCCTGGTTGGGTTTGAGCGGGATGAGCGGACGCGGAAGGGCTTGCCCGATGCCTCGGAAATAATGCTCCTCGAATTGGCGATTGAGCGCTGGGAACGTGAGCAGTGATCTAGTACTGCCAACTGAGGTTCACCGATCCGGTTCCACTGGCGGGCACGGTATAGCTGTGATTAGCCCCGTTTTCCCAGGTGACGGTGCCGTTAGCGGCGATTTTGATGAATTTGAACTGGATATTTTGCCCCGCTGGCACGCTCGCGTTGAGGAACCACGTGGGGTAATTCGGAGTGAGCATGGGCCCCACCGCGCCGTCCCAGGTGGTGCTCCAGCTGCCCAGCTCAATCGTGTTCCCTGTTAGGAAAATGTAATCGCCGGGGCTTGTGGGGGTGGCGTTGGCGACGGTGAACGTTACGGGGATGAGTTTCGCGCCCAGCACAGTAAAGGGGACATTGGCCGAGACATGACTGGCCGAATCCACTACGGTGACGTTGTAGTTTCCATTCGGGATAGAAGGGACAGTGACAACGATTTGATTCGCGTTGGAGCTGACGACGGATGCCGCGGTAGCCCCGAACTTCACTGTGTTGGTTCCGGCAAAACGGCCGCCAAGTGTAACGTGCACTCCTGGCTGGGCGACGTCCGGACCGATAGAGGCGAGGCTCGGTGTGGTTGCGGTACCGGGCGCAAAGGTCCAGACTGCGACGGTATGCGCGGGAAGGCTGAAATTCGTCACTGGATTATTGCCGCCGCCACTTGTAACCGTGATGGACGATCCGCCCAGCAGGTTGCCTAGATAGTCGTTGTAAGTGCCCGCTGGCAGCGCCGTGAAGAGCCCGCTAATCGCCGTGGCGGCACTGTCGTTCTTGTTGATGGCGATTAAAACCACGCTGCCGGCGAAGGCCCGTTCATAGATATAAACATCGTTACTCATCCAGCGCTGGCCGCTGGTTCCATAGGGAATGGCAACGTTATTTTTGCGCAGCGCGGTCAATTTCGAGATCAGCTTATAGGCCGTTGTCGTGGTGTCGAAGCTGGTCATCGCGGGGCGGTTATAAGGATCGTTTCCGTTATTGGTGTCGTTGTGCAGGTACTGCTCGGTTCCGTAATAGATAACGGGCACGCCGCGGGTGGTCAGCAGGCAGGCGAGTGCTTCATGCAAATGTGTATTGTTGTTATCGATGGATAAGAACCGTTGCCGGTCATGATTATCGAGGAACGTGACCAGATCGTTCGCCTGTTGGAAATTGGCCGCTTCCTGGCCGATTACGGTGTCGATTTCGCTGAAATTGTGATTGCGGGCGAAGACGTTATCGATTGCGTTATATAGCGGAAAATCCAGTACGGAAAAACCGGAGCGATTGGCAAATTTGTACAGGTCGTGATAGAGCGCGTCGGAGGTTGAATCGGCAATCCACTCCCCGAACGTGAAGGTGTTTCCATTGGTGTAGATGGTATTCAGGAAACTGTACAGCCAGCCCCAGGTGGCGTGCTTGATGGCGTCGATTCGAAACCCATCGACGTGGTGTTGCTGGAAGACTTGCGTGGCGCCCTTCAGGTAGGCATCCACCGTGGCGTTCTCCTGATTGAAATCGGACAGATCGGAGAGGGTCAGGTATTGCACCTGATAGCGATCGTTAAAGTCGCTGATGTTGGCGTTGTGATGGAAGTAGCCGTTGGTGTCGTTGGTGTAATTGCCGACCAGGACACCGTTGTCGTAAAACGCCCCCAATTCGCCGTTATTATTGTTGTTGGAGTGGTTCGGCGCGAAATCGACGATCACCTTGATGCCCGCGGCGTGGGCCGCTGTAACAAGATTATCGAACGCCGTCCAGGAGTTGGCCGAGTCTCCAAAGTGTTCCTCAATGCGCTTGAAATCGTGGCCCTGATAGCCATGATAGGGGGCTCCGATGGTGCCGCCGCCCTCGTTTAGATTTTCGTTGTCGACGGGCGGAGAGATCCAGATCGCGGTGACGCCCATGCCGGCAATGTAGGAAACTTTTTGCTGAATGCCAGCCAGATCGCCGCCCCAGTATGCCTGCCAGTTGGATTTTGTCGAGTCGAATAACCCGCTGCTTTGGGAGGGGTTGTTGTTGGCGCTGTCGCCGTCGACAAAGCGGTCGGTGACAATCTGGTAAATGATTTCGCGCTTGAAGTCCGCCGCCGTGGAGATGGCCGCGGAATAACAAAACAGGGAGAAGACAAGCAGTTTCTTCATGGAAAGCGTCCCTCGCTTGGGGATTATTTTACTCTAAATCGGGTTATAGCTGGCTAATAATTTGGTAATACAGCGAAATTGTTATTTCCATTCCGATCTGGGGCTGGCGGGTTGGCTTCGGTGGTGGCTCGAGTTGACGCCGATCGTAAAAAGTGGACCACAGCGGATTCTGATTCAAGCTTTACGTGTCTCATTATCAACAGCATACAGATTCATTCAGGGACCCGCACTAATGACTTCCCGATAAACTGTCGATTTCCCATACAAGGCGATTGAGAGCTGGGTCTTTCCAAAGTTCTAACCTTGTCTCCCGGGTCGCGTCAGATAGAATTTGAAGAGAATGCGAGGTTAGCGCGAGCCATACCATCGATGTGTAAGATGGAGTTACCAAGCTACGCTCATGCTCAAAACAGGCATCCTGAATCCAGCCATCAATTCGTTGCTCTGCCGTGTGCGGCACACAAACACATTGGTGATTGCCGATCGGGGATTTCCCTTCTTCCGCGATATCGAGATTATCGACATTTCGCTGGTGGATGATATCCCGCGGGTTCTCGAGGTCCTCACCGCGATACGAAGCAATTTCGTAATCAGCTGTGCGTTCATGGCCCAGGAATTTCAGGCTGCGAACACCGAAGCAACGCGCGTCCGGTTTGACAACGCCGTAGGAGAAACGCGAATCACGTTTGAGGCTCATGTGGAGCTGAAGAAACGCGTTCCTCAATCTGTCGGCGTGATTCGAACTGGGGATACAACCCAGTACGCAAATATCATTTTACGGTCCGCCTAGTTGCCGACGCCATCTTGCCCATGCTGGGGGCAAGGACGAACTAGAGTTGCCCGATTGACAATCAGCGGTATGATGAAAGTATAGAGTTGACAAGGGGTCACATGAAACGAAAGTGGTTTAGTGCAGTTTTTCTTCTCGCTTTGGCAGCGCCAGTTTGCTTTGGACAGGGTTCGGCGATCAACGGTCAGATTGACGGAACTGTAACGGATGCGGCGGGCGCAAACATTGTAAACGCGACGGTACAAGTTACAAATGTCTCGACGGGATTCAGCCAGCGCAGCCAGACGGCGGAGTCGGGATTGTTCCGATTTAACGTTCTTCCGCTTGGTACGTACGAGATTTCAGTCGACTTGGCGGGGTTTGCTCCAGTAAAACGGTCGGGCATCACTTTAACCGCCGGATCGATCCGCACCGTGGATATCACCCTGCAGGTGGGAGCTGTATCGACGGAAGTGAATGTGATGGCGGCGGACGCCGTGATGACCGATCCGGATCGAACGGATATCGGCAGCACGCTAAGCTCGAATACGATTACGAATCTGCCGTTGGTATCGCGCAATCCGTACAACTTCATTCTTTTCCAGCCGAACGTCAGCGGACATCCGAACACCGAATTTGGAGTGCCCCGGAAGTTGGACGCTAACGGTTTTAACGGCCGCATCAACTATCAGGTGGATGGCGGCAACAATACGGAAAGCGATCGAGCGGGCATTCGCTTGATTCCGATTTCCAATACGTATGTGGATCAAATCGTTCAGGTGAACAACGGGTTTGCTCCGGAATTCGGCAATACGGTGGGTACGGTTTTCAATACGATTACCAAATCGGGGACCAACGATTTCCATGGCGAAGCGGGATATCTCTTCCGCCGCACCGATTTCAATGCCCGCCCGGCGTTGTTGCAGCCCAGCCAGGCGACACCCCAGATCAACGTCAATTCCTACCTCGCCGATGGCGGCGGACGGCTTATCCGCGACAAGCTATTCTTTTACGGATCGTTCGAGCATGTGAAGCGCGATCTGCCTTCGGTGATCAGCGTGACGCCGGCGACCGTCAGTCTGCTAGGGTTGCCAGCTAATTACGCCGCGGCGATTCCCTTCGGCCAGAGCCTTTATTTCTACATGTTCAAGGCCGATTGGCAGTTAAACGATAAGAATCGTCTGTCGTTCCGCTACAACCACCACTCCAACGATTCACCGTTCAACAACGGTGGCGGCCAGGTGCTTCTGCCTCTGACCTATAACTTCATCGATCGCTCGCATTCCGGAGCATTCCAGTTGATTAGCACGTTGAGTTCTAACACGGTCAATGAGTTTCGTTTCCAGGTGCCCACGCGCACGCAGTCTCAAAATCGATTTGCCCCGAACGTCGATGGACCGACCATTAACGTTGCCGGCGTAGCGCAATTCGGCGGCCCCAATCAGGTGGGCTTCCAATACACGGAAACCACTCCTGAATTCTCGGACAACTTCAACTGGAATAAAGGCTCGCACTCCCTGAAGTTCGGGTTCAGCTATCGCGCCGTGCTCGACACCCAGACGCAAGCCACTAGCGCCACCTACACCTTTCCGAATCCGGCCGCCTATCTGGCCGCGGTGAATGGCACGAATCCCAAGGGCTACAGCGGCTATTCGCAGACTTTCGGCAACCCCTCCATCGATTACAATTCGACGTTCCTGGGATTTTATGCGCAGGACACCTGGAAGCCGCGGGCGAATACCAGCATCACGTACGGTGTCCGTTACGACATCTATAAGGTGCCCCAGGCGACATCCAGTTCGCTGTACCCGGACTCGCAGAGCTTCCGCACGGACTTCAACAATTTCGGTCCGCGTGTGGGCCTGTCGCATGGATTCGGGCAAGACCAGAAGACCGTGTTGAAGATCAGCGGTGGTATCTTCTTCGATCCTCCGCAGACCGACCAGTATCGTCGGGCGATTTTAAACAATGGCTCGCCGATCTTCTTCAATATTTCCGCCACTCCGGCAGCCGTGTTCGCTCCCACCTTCCCGCAGGTGTTCACTGCTCTGCCGACGGGCTTTGCGCTCGCGACGCAGGACATTACCACGGTTTCGAAGGATTTCCGTACGCTTTACTCGAGCAACGGCAATGTCACGTTGACGCGAGAGATCGGCGCGAATATGGTGATTAGCGCGTCCTACTTATTCACGCGCGGCAATGGATTGCCCGTCTATCGCAACATCAATCTGGTGCCTTCCGGGGCGACGCTGGCCGATGGCCGGCCGATTTTCGGAACAACGCGTGTCTTCCCCGGATTTAATAACATCACGTCGGCTGAGTCGGTTGGACAATCGACGTTTAGCGCGGGCAATCTCTCATTAACGCGCCGCTTAAGCAAGGGTATTGAGTTCTTCGCCACTTATACGTGGGCCCACGCAACAGATGACGCTCCGGAACAAAACAATATCGATTCGGGGGCGTTTCTGCTGTCGGATCCGACCAACCGCCATCGCGATAAGGCGAATTCGCTGACCGATAGACGGCATTCGTTCAATGCTAACGCCGTCCTGACGCCCCGTTACGAAGTTTCCAACAAAATGGCGTCGGCATTTATCAATGGGTACATGCTCTCACTGGCTTTCGTGGCTCAAAGCGGCGACGTCTTTAATCTTGCCAGCAACAAGATTTTGAATGGCGACGCCAGTACGTCCGCCACCTTCCAGCGCCCGCTTTATATTGGCCGTAACACGATCCGCGGCCCGGCGGTTTATCAGCTGGACGCCCGCTTCACCCGGGATTTCCGCTTTCGGGAGAGGTTTAGCCTTCAGGCCTTCGCGGAATCGACCAATGTGTTGAACCACGACAACGTCACGGGCCTGAGCACGACTGCCCAGGTGGACGTCGGCGGGAATATTCTGGTGAATCCGACACTAGCCCACACCAACGCGCTTGACCAAAGACTAATCCAGCTCGGCTTCCGCTTCATTTTCTAAGCCGGCTATCGCATTCGACACAGATATCGCTTTTGGGGTATCTGTGTCGAACTTTTTTGCGATCACCACATCAACTCCACGTGATCCCGGTCGGCGCTATTCCTGTCGTCGCGATAAGCGGTGCCTTCTCCGTTCCATGGCGCCGACCCGGCGATTGGCCAGCTTGTGACCAGAATATTTGTCAGCTCGTCGGTTCCATGGCGAACATCGCTCACCCACACCGCACCGAATGCCTCGCGAAAAGTAGCCAATAAATTCAGCGCGAAATCCGACTCCAAGTCTTTGTCGAGGATGACGTTCACCGCCGTATGATCCGATATCAAGTGGACGTCGCGGAAGAACTCCACGGTGACTAATTCATCGGGAATGCCCTGACCGTAGTAGGCATCAATGAGTGTGAATCCGTAATGGCGCGAATCCTGAAATAGCTTCTTCACGGCGTAGCGCGCGGAGATGGGCAGGAACTGAATTTTCGGGTTGAGCTGTTCTTTCAGGAAATATCGCTCGGCAATGTGGCGCACCGCCGGGTCAACATCCACGGCATCGATCCGGCGGGTGGCGGGGAGCTTTGCCACATCCCTCGGAAATGTGAAGCCGGCGGCTCCGATCACCAGAATCTCCCCGGCCCTTGTTTCGGCCCAAGCCTTTTCAGCCGCCTGGACGTAGAGGATCGAAGTCTCGCCGGTATCGGTGTAAATGCCCGAGGCGCGTCCGCCGCCCATCATGAAAGCCCGTTCGACCCGTCCATTGGATTTTTTGGTTTCGACGATACGAATGGATTGATAGGGGCTGTCGAACGCGAAGAGGTTGTCCGGTTGCGGCAACATCCGGTCCGGCAACCACAGTACGCACATAGCGCCAAGCGAAGCGATGGCAATCACGGGCGGGCGGTACGAATCGAGGGCAACGACAGCGGCGGCGACAATCAGGACTCCGAACACCACGTAAGTGGAGAGGTGAACCCCGATGCTGGGGAATAGCCAAACCGGCGTAACGATACCGCCGGCGACGGAACCGACGGTTGAAAAGAACAAGACCTTGCCCGATGCTTTTCCGGCTTTCCCGTCGAAGTTCGTTAATTCGGCGAGCATGGGAACGGTTTGCGAAGCCAGATAAATGGGGGCGAAAAATAATATCATCGCCATCGAGCCGATTGCCAGCGGGAGACCGAAATCCCAGCGAAGAAAATTTTGAAGAAGTAAAGCTTCGAAGGGAAAGGCAAGCGCGCCGTAGAGCAGTGCGGCAAGAAGTAGATTTCGGGCTAAAACTCGCCGGAGCTTTGCTGTGTCCCAGTGTGCCGACAGCGAGCCCCCACGCCAATATCCAGCGCTGAGGGCGAAGAGCACGACACCCAATATGACACCGGTTAAGACGATGCTGGATCCGACAACGGGGATCGCCAAGCGGATGGCGATCACTTCAACGGCGAGGGTGGAGAAGCCTTCTATAAAGGCAATTATCCAGGGGATCCGGGTGCGGAGGGAGAGCGTGGGAAACGGCACATTCCTATTGTTCTTCTTGCGGAGCTACAAACACAAAGAGCCCCGAATGCTTTTACGCACTCGGGGCTCTCGGTGTAGCAGTAAAAAGCTAGACGGTGCGGTTATAAGCCGAACCCTGATCCTTGGCGCTAACTCCGGCTTCTCCGGTGGAGGAGATATCCTCGGCGCCGCTTTCCTTCAGCAGCTCTTTGGAGCGCGTAATCTCGTCGGAAGTATCGCAATGCACGGAAAGCAGAACTCCACCTTCCTTGATACGACCTTCATAACGCTTTGCTTCATACTCCGGAATGCCCATGCCGACCAGAGCGCCGATGAGGCCGCCTACCGCGCCACCAACTCCAAGACCAGCGAGCGCACCCATGATCGGGCCAGCCGCGATGAACGGACCGACGCCAGGGATTGCTAACGCGCCGATTCCAGCCAGCAAGCCGAGGGTTCCGCCGATGACGCCACCCGTGGCTACGCCCGTCGTGGTGCCTTCGGGAGCCTTGGTGTTCTTCTCATGCGCGAAATCCTTTGTGCTCTGGTTATCGGGAAGGAGAACCGAAATATCGTTGTGCGAGAAACCCGCCGCGACCAGGATGTCGACGGCGCGCTCCGCTTGGGAAACGCTCTTGTAAATTCCAAATACCGCTGTGTTTTTGCTAGCCATGATGATGGTGTCCTTTTTAAAATTGGGTTAGAAAACTACTGTTTCACCGAAAGTTGATCGGTGATTTTATCGGCGCTGCCCGCTACGGTAACGGCCTTGGCCACTACGGCCTTTTTCTCGTCATCCGATTTCACGGGGCCCTTCAACGTCACCATGCCATTCAGGCTGATGATTTTCACGTTGTGGGCGTAAGTTGAGAGCGATTTATCCGCGACGATAGCCCTGCGGATTTCTTTCGCCATCTGGAGATCGGTCTTGTTGTTCTTGGATTGATCCGCAGTTACTGCCGACTTGTCCCGGTCGCGCTTGTTTACCTTCGTATTGTCAGGTTCTTGCGCGAACATCATCACGGACATGCCAAGTAATGCGGCGGGAACCAGTGTTTTAATTGTCAACATTCGTTGAAGCCATCCTATCGATTGAATTCGAACTACGCTCTGCGGTCAGCGAGTCTGATGCTCGCCTTTCGAAGGACTCACCGCTTCCCTCGCCGTTGTTATTGCACGCGGTATGCCGAGATCTACTTTTTTGGAAGTCGTTCAATCCATAGAAATTCGACACGGATCGGGATGGTAGATTTTACTCACGCTGCAAAGATTTTGAACGCCCAGCATGGCCTACGCGAAGATTTCCCAGCCCCGCCCGCAGATAGAACGTCTATTAAGTGGAAGGCGGTTCCGATAGATGACACGTTTGTGTACATTGGCGATGGCAGTGGCGCTATGCGGTACGGTATTCGCTCAAGACGATAGCCCGAGCGGCGGTGTGGCGGTAAAGATCGTACTTACAGGCGAAGGGCATCATGGGAAGACGCCACCCCAACTGGCGCAAGGGGATGTGGTGGCCTTACGCGGCCACGATCGTTTGCCTATTTTGGAGTGGACGCCGTTGCGTGACACGCGCGCCGGTTTAGAGTTGTACATCTTAATTGACGATGCAGCGGATTCGACACTGGCGAGTCAATATCCGGAACTGCGACGCTTCATAGAAGCGCAACCTCCATCGACGCTGATCGCGGTCGGCTACATGCGAAATGGAAGCGTGATTGAGGCGCAAGGCCTTACCGCCGACCATGCGCTGGCGGCCAAGAGCCTGCGGATCACGATTGGGAACAACGCCGGTTCCAGCCCTTATTTGTCGATTAGCGAATTGATTAAGAAATGGCCCGAAGGCGCGATGCGGCGGGAGATAATGATGATCTCCAATGGGTTTGAGCCGCTGGGCGATATCGGCCCGCAGAATCCTTACGTGCAGGCGGCTATCGACCATTCGCAGCGCGCCGGTGTTCTGGTGTCGACGATGTATTACACGGGGTCCGGGCATGATGGCCATAGTTACTTTCGAGCGAACTGGGGGCAGAATTATCTATCGCAAATCGCCGACGAAACCGGTGGTGAATCTTACATGCTGGGGCTGGGCTCGCCTGTTTCCCTGGAGCCGTACCTGACCGAATTTTCGCAGCGGCTGCGGAATCAATACCTGGTGACGGTAACCATCAGGCCGGAGAAGAAGGGCGGCTTTGAACGGGTGCGATTTACTACGGAAGTTCCAAACGTCGATGTCGTCGGTCCGGCGAAGGTGTACGTGCCCGGAAATCGCTAAGGTTCCCGCGATCGCCGTCGTGAAGTATACTCGGGTAGCTTTACATCGGGAATCGGGTGGAAGAAATGAGCGGCGAGCATTGTAATTCTTCGTACGTCCAGATTTTGCTTACGGAAGATAATCCGAACGACGTGTTTCTGGTTGAGGAAGCACTAAGAACCCACAGCGTACGTTATCAACTGCATGTGGCGCGCGATGGCGATGCGGCGCTTGGTTACCTGGAAGAACTGCACACAGCCAATCCTCCTCTTTGCCCCAACGTTGTTCTGCTCGATTTGAATACGCCTAAAGGCGATAGCCTCGAGGTGTTGCGATACATCAAGAAGTATTGTCCCAAGGCCGCGATCGTGATTCTTTCGGCGTCGCTAAACCCAGCCGACAGGACACAAACCGCGAAGTTAGGGGCCGATCAGTACTTTTTGAAACCCGGCAACCTGGACGATTTCCTGAAGCTAGGGGCCATCGTTAAACAATTGGCGGGCGCCTGAGCCAGCTATTTTTTTCCTAGCGCGGCCAATAGCTTGGTTCCATCGGGCGTACCTAATCCAGTGCAGGGGTCCCAGCCCGAGGTAGCCTTATAGTCTCCATTGTTGCCGCTGGTGATGTCGTGAAACGCCGTTGCCGCCTGATAGAGGCGCGGGTGGACGAAACCTAGCGGTGCGCCGAGACCTTCGTTTAAGCGGGCAATCAAGCCGGCCCATAGTGGAGCCACGGCGCTGGTGCCACCTACGGGCGGAACATTCTGCGCTGGATCTGGAAAGCGCTGTCCGTCGCAGAGTATCTGATAGCCACTGGAAGGCGCGGCGTCAGCGGCGACATCGGGTACGCCTCGCTTCACCGCGCCGGTAGGATTCCTGGCCTTGGGAACCTTGGCATTAGCTTGGTAGGCGGGCAGCGCGAAGACACGGCTGACGCCTCCGCCGCTGCCATCGTTGAGGCCATCGTGCCACACGGTTTCCGCCGTCAACTTTCCCCCCGCCGCCGTAATGTGGGTGCCGCCGCAAGCCAAGGCGAAGGGGCTGGACGCTGGAAAATCTACGTGGGCATGCTTGTCCCACGGCCGTGAGGGGTCGTTCGCCGGAGAATCGGCTGAACCGTTATCGCCCGATGCGACGCAGACCGTGATGTTCAAATGCGCGGCCGATTGCAGAGCCTGGTCGAAGCTATTTTGAAATTGCGCGGTGGCGGTGGATTCCGGGCCGCCCCAACTGATGGAAATCACCGAGAGGTGATTCTTCGAGTCATGAACGGCCGCGGTAATGGCATTGAGGAAACTCTGGTCTGAGGCGTCGGGCGCGAAGTAGACAACAATCGCGGCACCGGGCGCGACGGCGCCGGCCACTTCAATGTCGAGCAGAATTTCGACGTCGGGATTTGCCGGGTCGAAGGCGTCCGTCCCGGGGCTATTGGATCCACCGCCGGCATAACTGGCTACCGTGACGGTAGGCGGGGCGATTCCCAGGCCTGTGAAATATGTCTGCAATTCCGCCGGGCGGAAGCCACCGCCGAGTTCGATGATGCCGATCTTTTGACCCTTGCCGGTGAGGTTGGCCGGAAAATTATAAAGCTTCCCCAGATCGACAGGAGAGAAACCGCTGGGCACCGCGGCTTTCGGCGCGGCGGCGGCTGGCACGCGCACATGGGGATGCGCAAAGGGCCGGTTATCGAGCCCGAATACTCCTTCGACGATAGGGGCGATGGCGGCGGGAACGGAGATCTCTCCAGCGCGGCCGCGAAAGTTCCCGGCGGCGTGTTTATAATCGTGCAGCTGGACCTCAAACGCTTTACTGAACTGCGCCGCCGTGCCGGAGAGTATCACGCTGCGCCGGGGCACACTCTTTTCGACGACAGCAAGCCCGTACTCCTCAGCGAAAGCGGCTATGGTGTCGAGATCTTCCGGGCGTGCGCCGTGATCCTGCTCAAACTGCGCGCGAGGCTTCGCGGCGGCCACTGGAGCGCTATCGGCAGTGATTGCCAGAGGGGGCAGGGGACTGCGGCGTTTGACGCGAACGGTGACCTGAAATCGTTCTTCGGGATTGGTGGGTGCCACTGCCGTGGCGTTTTGTGGCGCGGCCTTATTGCTGTCCGCTAGCTTCACCCGGTGTTGCTGATTCGCCATCGTAATTTCCTCTGCTTAGCGTTCAAATCTAAAATTACTGAGGTAGAGTTCCCGCCCACTAAAGCCGAAACGTCCTTCGGTTAGATTTTCACCGTCGGCCGGGAAGTCGTCGAGTACGCTCCAGGCGGATCCATTAAAGATCGACACGGTGGCCCGCTGCGGAGTGACAGCTACCTGGAAAGTAAAGCTGCCGTCGCGGCCGCTGCCTCCGTGGGCGATCTTGGGTCCGGCGATCGTCTTACCCATTTTTATCTGAGTGCGCGTGAGGTATGACTTTTCGACGTCATAACGAAGCTGATTGGCCATGTCCTGGAAGTGAATAAAGAACCGCGGGTTGCAGCCACGGAGGCTTCCACCTTTACAGCGGATTGTAAATGTCCAGCGGCCGCCGGCTAGTGTCTGTTTAAAGAAGACAAGATCGGCTCCGCGATGCACTAGCCAGCCGTCTTCCGGCTTCCAGTCGTCGGCTTTATCCCAGCCTGGCACGACGAGGGGAGGGTCTTTCACACGGCCGCTGTCGTTTAGGGCAAGGGGGATGTGAATCGCCTCCGTCGCTCCGCCTTTGACGTAAATTTGTTTGGTAGTGGAGACATAACCGTCGGCGGTGGCGCGGATTGTATAGTCGCCTTCGCCAACTTCCATTTTGTCGGCGAAAGGAATCTCCGAGCCGTCGGCGCGATGGATTGTGACACGGCTCGCGGGAGGCCCGGGTGTGACGGAAACCGAGAGCGAGGCGAGCTTTTCGCCGCTTACTTCAGCCACAGCAAGGGCCACGGTTTCGCCCTGCTTCGCCACCGTCAGCATAGGCCGAAAGCGATACCCTTTTCGCGACAACTCGATTTCGTGTTTGCCGGGCTCTAAGCTGATGGAGAACGACCCATCGGCGGCCACTTGCCCAACCTTCCTGCCGTCCAGCGAAACATCGGCGCCAGGGATGGAGCCTCGGATGGCGAGAATGGCCGACGGTTTCAAGTCGAATTTTACGCGGACCGACTCACCCTTAAGAATAGTCACCGATTGTTTCTCGGGATCGCTCTTGAAGCCCGCTTTTTCGACTTGGATTACATGCACCTTGGCATCGAGATTCGCCAGAAAAACCTGCCCGCGCTGCTTGGCGCCTTTCCGTTCCTGGCCGTCGACCAGAACACGGGCGTCTTCCTGGCCCGCGTCCACAAGGAGCGAACCGACATTACGGTCGGAGTTCAAGAGAATCGCCAAGGCCGACGATGCGCCAACTTCGACCGGAAAATCGCGAGCCGATTTGCCGTCGAACACCTTTAGCATCAGATTGCCGGCATTCAGATTAGCCACTTCCAATCCATCGGGGGGAGGGCTTCCGACAACTTTTCCATCGATGCTGACATCCACTTTGCCCGGGCCGAATACGGTGTAGATGCGAGCGCGTCCGCCGGAACTGCCGACTATCACGGCCTTCAGATTCTCAACAACGGGAGGCGCAACAAGCACCGGTATAGACCCGGTGCTCGACTGAAATTTGAAGACCGCTTTAGCTCCGTAGCGTCCGGCTACAAGCAACGTATGCTGCTCTGAACCCAAGTTGCGAAGCGTGAATTGCCCGCTAGTAACCTCGGCCACCGGTTTTCCGTCTAGTGTCGCGGTGGCCCCTTCCAAATCGGAAGACACGCGAAGAATCTGCGACATTGGCCGCAGCGCGATGGCCAAGGCCGAGCCGGGACTTTTCACATCGAAATTCCGATTCACCGGTTCGTATCCTTCCATGGAGGCGGTAACCGAGTGCTTGCCTGGCTTCAACTGCAAAGGCTTCGTCAGATCGCCTTGCAGATCGCCGTCGACGGAGATAAGCGCGCCCGGCGGGTCCAAATGCACGCTTACCGGGACAAGCGTAGCGATCGGCTTGGGAGGTGGCGCGGGAGGCCGCCGCTGCCGCAGCCAGTTGCCGGCAATCAAAGCACCGAAGATCACGATGCCAAGGGCTGCGCCGATCGTGATACTGCGTCCCCAATTTCGTTCCGGGGGTGGCGGCAAGGGCGGGGCGGCGACGGGCACCAGGGGTTCCAACATGATGGCTGGACCGTTGGACATGACGGGGGATCGCTGGGTGGCCGAACCCACCGCGGGCGCGCCTAAAATACCGGTCAACGATCCGACCGTCGTTTCCGTGATGGGCATGCCGCTGAAAGACAATTGCGTCCGCGCCCGCTGTTCCTGCAACACCAGGAGCGCGCGCTCTAAACGGGTTTCCCGGGGGTTGGAGGCGATTGCCCGCTCTACAATCTCGATTCGCCGGTCAAGCTCCGGCTCGGCCTCCACCTGACGCCGGACTTCGGCTAGAAATGCCGAGGGTGGCGGCTGCTGCAACAGCAATAGACGCTGCTCCAGATCGGCCTTTAGCGTCAGGAACTGTTCATGTTTGGGGTGTTTGGCGAGGCATTTTTTGCAGATGCCGATAGCGCCCTGGATATTGCCTTCCGCCGCTTGCCGTTGGGCTTCGACATAGACGCGGGATAGACGGTCATGCTCGGTGCGGAGCTGTTCGTAAAATTCAAGATGAGTCTTGGCCCGATCGGCCGAAGAGCCTACCAGGCGGTCCATTTGGATCACTCGCTCCATATGCTGGAGGGCGCGATCGACTTCGCCGCGTTCCAATGCCGACACGGCCGATTCGTAGAGCGGTTCGCGTTCCTCGCGGATCCGCCGTTGCTCTTCCGATTGCCGGTCGACATCGGCTAACATGCTTCCAGCCTGGGCGTCGCCCGGACGCAAATTCAGGACCTTGGCAATAGCTTGGCGAGCCCCCTCCCAATCGGCGCGGGCGATGTTCTCATTGGCCTCAAGCAACCATTCGGCAATCTGCCGCTCAACGTGCGACCCATCGATTTGTTGTTTTAATCGCAACGCCTCTTCATTCGCCGGATCGATGCTAAGAACTTCCTGCACCTTGTTCAGGGCGAGGTTGAATTCCTGCTCGGCCATCCGCCGCTGGGCACTTCCCAGCAGCTTGCCGATGTTGCGCTCGCGCAGTTGTCGATCGATGTCGCGGCGCATTGGCACCAGTTCGGCGTGCATATGGCCTTCGGCTTCGATTTCGGCGAGAATGTCGGCGGCCAGGTCCACGTCGCCCCGGGAGAGCGCTTTCCGCGCCGATTGAACACGGGGCTCCACGCGCGATGGATTAAACCGTTCGATTGGTTCGCTGCGCACGGCTTTTAGCAGCGTTTCGGCGTATTCCCGGGCGCTCTGAAAACGATGCACCGGCTGTTTGGCCATTGCCTTGTGGATTACCTGCGCCACGGTCTGGTTCGCCGCGGAGTTCAGTTCCGAGGCCAGCGGCGGGCTTTGATAGATGATCGCCTGGACGATTTCGCTTTCGCTAGGACCGGTAAAGGGCAGCCGCCCAGTTACCATCTCGTATGTCAGAACACCGAGTGAAAAGACATCCGACAGGGGTGAGGATCCCTTCATCAGAATCTGTTCGGGCGCCATGTACATCAGGGTTCCCTTAAGCCCGATGCTGGAATGGTGTTCCATCAGATGAGCCACGCCGAAGTCGATGATTTTTACGGTATCGTCGTCGGCCAGGAAGATGTTGCTGGGTTTCAGATCGCGATGAACCAGGCCCCGGTCGTGAGCGGCCTGCAATCCGCGGCATGTTTGGGCGATGATGTCGGCGGTCCGTTCGATTGTCAGGCGCCGGCTGGCATTACGAATCACCTTATCGAGAGTCTCGCCGCGAAGAAGGGGCATCGCGAAGTAGGGCTTCGATCCGCCTTCGAAGAGGATCTCGCCAATATCGAAAATCTCAATTACGTTGGGGTGGGTGATGGAGGCGAGTACGGCGCATTCCTTACGGAACAGGTCTACTGCTTCTTCGTTTTGAACGTCGCGAATCGTCTTGATGGCGACAATGCGATTCAAGACGGTGTCTTCGGCCGAATACACCACACCCATGGCGCCCCGGCCCAGAACATCCTTCAATTCGTAGCGGTTGTTCAGTTTCGCCATGCGTTTATTTACGCTGTGGGAAAGCGCCACGGTTGACAGCCGTTCGACGCCTGTGACTTTGACGCACCCGTACGCCTAAGCCGTTACCCTTAAAAGTGAAGTCTAGCGCGACTCTGTTACAAGTAGTGCTCTATTAGATCACAATAGCGAAACGAATATGGATAGGGAGCCCCAGGGGCCCTGCCCGGATCGTAGGGTCCCGTCGGGGAATGGACTTATTCTGGCGCTTCGGCAGCTTCGCCGTCCTCGGGCCGTTCTTTAGGTGTGTAGTAGGAATGGTAGTAGGTGTACTTGCTGTACAACTCACCGCGACGGGCGCCATTTACGATAATCCCCAGCACGTTATTCTGGCAGAGCGACTGCATGGCCCGGGTTACCGAATCCACCGTGGTGTGGCCGATGCGGACGACCAAAATCGTGCCATCGGAAAGCGTCGACAGCAGGTTCGCGTCGGCGGCGAAGAGCAGTGGCGGGCTATCGAGAATCACCCAATTGAAGATGCTCGGCAGCCGTTCCAGCAGTTGCTTCACTTCCTTGAGGTTGAGCAGTTCCAGGGGGTTGATCACCGCCTCACCGGCGGGCATCACGAATAGGTTGGTTCCGGCGACGCGCCGAATGGCTTTGGCGAGGGGAATCTTGCCCATCAGATAATCCGTCATGCCGGGGCTGCGATCGATGTGCAGCATGTTGTGGATGATGGGACGGCGGAAATCGAAATCGGCGAGTAAGGTGTAGTTTCCCGCCAGCTGGGCCTGCGCCAAGGCAAAGTTAATAGCGGCGAAAGACTTCCCCTCGGCGGGCGACGGACTGGTGACCACCACGGTATGGATCGGCTGCAAGCTCTGCAGATGATTGAGCCGCGTTCGCAGAGTCCGAAACTCTTCGGTGGGGGCCTCATGGGGGCGAGTGGCGTCGATGAGTAGCGCTTCGGCTCCAGCATTGAACGATACTTCTTCTACTTGTTCGAGCAACCCCTGGAGAGACGGAATGGCATCCGTGGCCACGGTCGCGCCGGCGCGGGGAGGTGGAGCTTCGCCACCGGGGGGCTTGATCGCTCCCGAACTTTCGGCCCGCCGTAGGGCATCATGAACACGGCTCATGCCAACTCCTTCACTCGCTGTGAGTTCTTTACTTTGCTATTCACGCTAGGCCTTTGTTGCGTAGTAATACACTACCGAGCCCGACATAATCGCCAAGCCGGCGACGCAGGCTACCGACCAGGCAAGCCAGGCCAGACGACGGCGGCGGCGGACCACTAAATCGTTTTCCAGCAGCGGAATACTGCCGAGTACCGCCAACTGCGTATACGCCCTGACGTCCTTCAGATTCTTGAGCGACGTATCTTTCAACTCCCGCGCGCCGGCAAAGCCAATCCCGATCAGCAATCCGAGGCCGGTACCCAGGGCAATCAGAATCGGACGCTTGGGTTCGGTCGGTGTTTGCGGCAGGGAGGCGGCATCGAGGATTTCCAGCGTTTCGCCCTGTTTGCGATTTTCCATTTCCTGGCCGGCGGCAGACTTGCCCAATTTAAGGCTGTCCTCATTGAACTTCGCCTTGGCCAGATCGCGATCGCGCTGCAGTTCCGAATATTGCTTTTCCCCGAGCGGAATGGTCTCCACCGCGGCTTGAATCTTTTTCATGCGATTATCGGCGTCTTTCAGTTCCCGCTGATATTCCTGCGATTCCAGCTCTTTGGCGGCGATCTGTCCAGTTACCTGTTTGATGCTCGAATCGAGGTCGCGCACTTCCCGGACATAGGCCGCGTTGGTTGAGCGAACGGGGGCGTTCTCCGGTTTCTTGGCTTGCTCATCCTGCTGCTTTTTGGTATCGTCGAGAACCTGTTTCGCCGCCTGGTCGCGGCTTCTCTTGGCGGCGTTCAGCAGCGACTGGGCGCGCAGGACATCGGGGTGGGTGTCTTTGTAGCGCTCGCGCAGAACGATCAGCTGGTTCTCTAAAGTTCGAACCTCGCCGTCCCAATCGGTCCCACTGCGATCGGCTTTGGCCAGTGCCGCGGCCTGCTCGGCGGAGGGCTCTTTCAGGCCCTTGAGCTGATCTTTATAAATGCGCAATTGCGTTTCCAGCAACAGTTTTTCCTGATTCACGCGGCTGAGCGAATTGTTGATGGTCCCCATGCGCGCCTGGAGGGCCGACAACTGCCCTAAGTTGGATTCGCGCTCATCGGGAAGATGCCCCAGATTTTGCTGGCGGAAGGTGGCGAGCCGGGTTTCGATAGCATCCAGTTCGCGCTTCGATTGATCCCATTGGTCTTTCAGAAACTGCTGCGTTCCGAAGCCGATCGCCGAACGCTCCCGGGCGTTGGAATCGATAAAACGGCTGGCCAAATTGTCGACGACTTTCTGGGCCAGGTTGCGATTCTCATAAGCGAATTGAATCTGGAAGGCGGTGGTTCCGGGGCGTCCACTGGCATTGCCCATGGCGCCCATGGAAACCACACTGCCGAGCGTGATGTCTTTGCGCATTTTTTCCACGACGTCTTCAATCGGCAGACGGCTGCGCTCCCGCGGGTACAGTCCATAAGTCTGAACGATTGTGGTCAGCGTGCTGCGGCTCAGAATGCTCTGCGCCATGGCATTGATGCGATCGGAGATCTGCTGGTTTACGGTAGATTGAACGAAGTTTTCCGGAAGCTGTTGCGGTACTACTTTGATCGTCGCCTGGGAGACGTACGTATCGGGCCAGAGATAGGCCGTGACCACGGCTATCACCAGTGCGGCGAAGGTCGGGCCGAAGATCCAACTCCGATGGCGGCGCACAATGTCGATGTAATCCTCGACATCAAGCGCCCTTCTCGGGACGCTGAAATTATCCTGGGGCTGCATTTCGATCTCTCTCCCTTACATACGAAAAATAGCTACGGAACGATGATGTGGTCGCCAGGTTCCAGGAAAACATTTTCTTCCTGACTCTTGCCCTTCACCACTTCCTTGTAATTGAACTTTAAGCGCTCGCCCTTGCGTAAAATCACGATCTTCTTCGGATTGGCGAAGTCGCGGAAGCCGCCGGCCTGGCTGAGGGCTTCGAGGACCTTGGTCGGCACCGAGAGTGGATAAGGCCCGGGTCTGCCGACTTCCCCGTCGATATAGAACTTCTTGCTGTTCACCTGGCTCACCGATACCGTGACATCGGGATTGTTGAAGTACTTCCCGAGGCTGTCTTTCACCTTGGCTTGCAGTTGTTCGGCGGTTAAACCACCGGCTTGCAGTTCGCCCACCAGGGCCAGCGTGATTTTGCCGTCCGGCCTGACGGAAACGGGTCCGGTGACGTCCGGCTCGCGCCAGACACGAATAAACAGCAGATCTTCCGGCCCGATCACGTAGGTATGGGGGTCGACCGCCGATGCCGCCGGGTCTGCCGAAGGCGTGGGAGGCGTAGGTTTATTGTCGGACTTCGACGGTTCGCTGCCGCCTTTTTGAACCTTTTGCGCGGCGAGCGGTGAAAGGCACAGCATTCCGCCCAAGAGAAGACTCGCGCCCGTCACCAGATATTTGAAAAAACCAGAATTGCCCACCACCGACGCTCCTTATACACCCGGGATATGCTTCGATCCCACGCCAACCAATCGAGCTCCAAGCCCTCTAATTGTACACCGTTTCAGCGCGCCGACCATCGCGAAGCTGCTGCTATTATTGATGATGCAGGAGTTCTTTGCGGGTGTCGAGATTACCGCTGTACTAGAACTCGACGACGATTTTGGTGACGCTTGTACCTTTCGTGGAAGGAGACTGCAGTGAATTATTTCCTCGCCAAGACAGATCCCGAGACTTATTCCATCGATCAATTAGTAAACGAGAAACAGACCACCTGGGACGGCGTGAGCAATGCCCAGGCGGTGCGGGCGATCAATGCCATGCGGCCCCACGACCGGGTTTTTATTTATCACAGTATGACCAAGCCCGGCATTGTGGGGTTGGCGAAAGTAACCTCCGAGCCCCGGCCAGACCGAAAAAACCCCAAACTTGCAGTTATCGATTTAGAATATTTAATGCGAATCGATCCGCCTGTGACGCTGGTTGAGATCAATGAATCGCGCCTGTTCGACGATTGGGCGCTGGTGCGGCAAAGCCGTCTTTCCACCATGGCTGCGCCGGAATCGTTTGTCGAGTGGATGAAAAAACGCTATCCGAAGATTTGAAAATGCCAGCGCCGGCATCCCGATAATCGAGGATACATACTGGCGGGATCGCTCCGCACCAGTATGCATCTGGCTATTTATTGGGCGGGGCGGGAGGCGTCGCCGGCACGTCGGTTGGAGCCGCCAGGGTTGTCGAAGTCGTTGCCGGAGCTGTCGCCGGAGTCTCGACCGGTGGTGTTTTCACTTTCTTCTTCTTCCGCTGCTGGCCCTGTTGATTGGTCGGAAGAGGTTGCGCTGGCGCCGGTTCGACTGCTGCCGCCGCTGCCGTTGGCGGATTTTGGCGGGCATCCGGCTTGCTATCGATCACGCTATTGGCGCCCGTCACCGGTCCCGCCGTGACATCGGTATTCCCTACGCCGGTCGCCGATACCGGAATCGGCACGCTCTCGGGAATCGGCGGCTGGGCGTTGGCCATCTGTGGCGTCCCGGATTTCGCGGCCGTATGGACATCGGGGCCGTGGGTGATCATCGTCATCACCGGATGCAGCAATCCCGCCTTGGTGCGATTCTCCATTTCATACTTCATCCGCGCTTCGGCCACGGGATCGGCTTCCGGTACCGCCATTTCTAATTCCTTTAGCTTCTTACGGGCGTTGTCGGCGTACCCGCTAAGAGGATAATCGCGCACAATTTTCGCATAGGAATCGCCGGCCTTCTGGCGGAAACGCGGACCCATCCGATTGTAGGAATCGGCTTGCTGCCACAACGCGTCGTCGGCGCCACTATACAGCGGATATTGATTTACCAGGTAGCTGAAGCGATTTGCCGCCGCCGGATTGCTGCCCTTGGAATGATAAAACGTTCCTACGCGCATTTCCGATTCGGCCAACACTTCCTGAATTTCCCGCAGACGCTGCTCGGCGGTGACGGCGTACTTACTGTTCGGGAATTGCACCAGCAGTTGGCGGCACTCCGTCTCGGCGCGGCTGGCATGTTGCGGATCGCGATCGGCCTTTTCCATTTGCTTGAAGTGGATCAGGCAGACGCGTTCCTGCGCTTCCGCCGATTCTTCCAGCGTGGGATAAAACAGGATGAAATCCTTGTATTCCGCTTCGGCCTGGGCCCAACCATGGGATCCGCCTTCGCGATACCAGCTATCGGCGATGGCCAGCTTGGCTTTCGCTAGAAATTCGCTGGCGTCGTAGGTATTAATCAGTGTGTTCAGCGTGATGCGGGCGATTTCATAACGCCCACGCTCAATATCCTTCACCGATTTGTCGAAAAGAACCTTATCCGGCTGCTGGGTATCTTTGGAAATGGGGTTTTCGTACTTCTTGTGCCGGCAACCGCCCGCCAAGAGCAGCGCGCAAGCCGCGGTAACGAATGTAAACTTAGAAATTAGATGAGAACGAACCATACGTAAATTGGAGAGTGCCTTTCGGACCGTCTCCTACCTCCTACACACGAATCGCAGCCGCCTCGCTGGCGAGCTGTTGCATCTGGCGCAGTGTTGCCGCCGGATCCACACTGTGAAAGATCGTCGACCCCGCCACGACCCGGTCTACACCGGCCCGGACAACATCCTGCAGGTTTTCGATCGTTACGCCACCATCGATTTCAATGGCGAAATGCAATCCCAGGTCCGTTCGCTTGGCGACAAGCTGGCGCACCTTGTTTAGAGAGTTGGGAAGAAATTTCTGGCCCCCGAAGCCAGGGTTGACGCTCATCACCAGGACATAATCCACGATATCGAGGACTTCATCCAGGGTCGAGACCGGGGTAGCCGGGTTGATCACCACACCGGCTTGCGCGCCTTCACTTTGGATCATCCGCAAGGTACGATCCAGATGGATACACGCTTCCCGATGGACAAGCACCTGATCGGCTCCGGCTTGAATGAACATGGGCGCGTATTTGTCCGGATCGGTAATCATCAGGTGAAGATCCAGCGTCATTTTCGTAATCTTACGAATGGACTCCACCACCGGTGGACCCAAAGTGAGATTGGGAACAAAATGTCCATCCATCACATCGACGTGAAGGATTGTGGCGCCGCTCTGTTCCATCAACGCGATTTGCTCGCCGAGACGTGCAAAATCCGCGCTAAGAATCGATGGGAGAATCTGAACCATTGTTTGCGGGCTACCGAAATTTTATCACAGCGGCATAAAACCCGTCTCCGGGGTCTTTACCCGGTATCCGCTCCAACCCTTTGACCTGCGCGAACTGGGGATTGTCGTGTAAGACGCGCTCGACCACGCCTTGATTTTCCTCGGATTCAAGCGAACAAGTCGAGTACACTAGCTGCCCCCCGGGCGCGAGCAGGGGCAAAGCATTGGACAGTATCGCGGTCTGCTTCTTCTGGAGATCGGCGATATCGGCAAGGTTGAGACGCCATTTGATCTCCGGGTTGCGCCCCAGCGTCCCGGTTCCGGAACAAGGCGCATCCACCAGAATTCGATCGAAAGCCTGCCGAAACGGCAGCGGCGCGGTGGCGTCCAGAACCACGCGCTTGGTGGGCATGCGGTCCAACATCCGCAGGCGGTGATAGTGCAGATCGCAAGCGACGGCCTTGATCGGCGTTTCCAGCGCCTGCGCTGTCTTGTTGCCGGGAGCGGCGCAGACATCGAGGTAGGTCTGGCCCGCGGAAAGATCAAGGAGGGGCACAATCGATTGCGAACCGATGTCCTGCAGCCGGAAGCGCTTTGGATCGCCGGAAATCAGGCGATAGCAGCCTGCAAGCGAAGTCGGCTCCACTTCCAGTTCGTGGACGCTTCCGGCGGGGATCCGGACATAAGTCTCCGGCGCCTTGAGAAATTCCTGGGCGATTCGCGTACTGCCCGCAACCCCGTATTGCGCGTTCCAACGGGCCAGCAGCCACGGTGGGCAGGATAGTTCGGTAGCGCGATCGGGCCACTGGACGGGATCGCGGTTTACTTTGCGCAGGACGGCATTGACGAATCCCGATGCCGAGCCTTTTTTGGCGTTCTTCACAAGCTCGACGCTTTCGCCGACGGCGGCATGGGGTGGAATGCGATCCAGATAACGCAGTTGATAGATGCCCATGCGCAGCGCCAGACGAACGGCGGGGGCTAAGCCCGGCTGCGGGCGTCCAGCGAAATGGGCGATCAGATGATCCAGCTGGACCTGGTAACGAAGCACGCCAAAGACGATTTCCGAGGCTAGTCCGGCATCGCGGGAATCGATGCCTTTGCATTCCAAATGAAGCAGATCGGAAGCATAGCCACCGTCAAGAACTTTCTCGAGAATATGGAACGCGGCAAGTCTGGCGGAAGCGATCATCGCAGCTATAGGATCGGAGCCGCGCTGCAAACGAGTAGATTCATGGGGACGCTTTCATCCTAATCCACCGCCGCGGGAGAAGGCAATCGCAGCGCTACTTTGCGACAGCCGGCAAATAGCAGCCAGGCGAAGACGGGAATGTAGATCGCCCAGCGGGCGGAGGTGGATCCGTTCCACTCGCCAATTGCAAACCACAGGGCGAGCACTCGATAGCTGAGCGGGACAAGCGCGGTCCACAGCAGCAGCGATGGCTTGGGATAAATCGCCAGCAGGGGCAGGATCCAGGTGAGGTACCAGGGGTGGCAGTTGGAAGCCACGAAGAGCGTGACGACAATCAGAATCAGGGCGGCTTTTTCCCGTGGCAGGCGCAGCAGCGTGAGCAGGATGGCCGTGACGAAAACGATCGCGCCGGCCGTATATTTGGCATGATCGGCGGTCCCGGTGAGCCACAGCAGGACGCCGAAAAGGCTGTCGTTATTGCGCCATCCACCCAGGAATCCGCTGACATAGCGGACGTTTTGGGTGACGTCGCTCCAGTAAGGCAAGCTTGCGATGGCGGCGACGGGAAGCAGTAGCAAGGCCTGCCAGCGGCGCTCGCGGCGGCCAATGAAAATAGGAAACAGAATCAGCGGCCAGATTTTGGCGCAGGCTGCAAGCGAAAGAGCGAAGAAGGCCCAGGTCCACCTTTTTTTCGCCCCCAGCAGGAAGGCGCTTAGCACCAGCAGGACGGTGAGCGAGTCATTGTGGCCGGAGGTCCAGAATTCGAAGATTGGCAAGGGAGACCAGGCATAGATCAACGCTCGTTCGACGGGTAAGCCGTGGGCCGCCAAAAGGGCCCAGAGGACGGCGATGATCCCCAGGTCACAGATGGCTGCGGGAAATTTAAACCAGAAGGCTTGTGTCTCTGGGTCTAGGAAGATTCCGCTGAGGATGCGATACATCCAGCGCTCCAGCAATTCTTCCAGCGGCCCGTAACCCGCCCGAAAATCGGGATTGACGACTTTCGGAAATGTCTCGTCACGCAGCGGCTGCCAGCGCGGATCGTTCGGCGCAGCTTGATAAGGATTCCCACCCGCAGTTTGTAATTTACCTTCCCAGCGATAGCGATAGACGTCGTCGGAGAAGGCGGGTGCAACCGGCCAAACCGTGATTCGGAAGACTAGAGCGGATCCCAGAATAAACCAACGTACCCCGGGGCCTGAACGAACTTTCAGGATCAAGTAAGTAGAAATCAGGTAAAATATTGAGGCGGCGATTAGGTATGCGATGGTTTCCGGTACATGATCTTGCAAGCCGCCACGTTGGGTGGCCAGCAGCCGGAGACACCAAAACTCTCCGATTGTTGCAGTTAGAAACCAAAATGCCGCGCCGGTTGTCATTAGTGAGAGTGAGATAGACTAAGGTTCTTCAGACCGAGACATTATGTGGGCTTCCCCAATTTTCGCCGCGTTCCTTAGTATCGCCCCGAACAATCGGCTGATCGATTCCCTGTTCGACGATACGTTCGCCGGCATACATAGGCTGGATTGGTTCGATTGGCTGCTGATGGGCCCCTATTTCGCCGTTCTGATCGTGCTTTCCGTCTACGGTCTGCACCGCTATGAGATGATTCGCGGCTACTGGAAGCATAAGCACAAGCTTCCCACCGTGGCGCCTTCGCAGTTTGAAAATCTTCCCCTGGTTACCATTCAGCTGCCATTGTTCAATGAACGATACGTGGTGGAGCGGCTGATTGAAGAAACCAGCAAAATGGATTATCCAAAGCATCTGTTGCAGATTCAGGTTCTGGACGATTCCACCGATGAAACCCACGCATTTACCGAACGCCTGGTGGGCGAATATCGCGCCGCCGGCATCCCGATTGAATATCATCATCGGACAAACCGCCACGGCTATAAGGCCGGTGCGCTCCATGAGGGATTGAAGACCGCGACTGGTGAGTTCGTGGCGATTTTCGACGCCGATTTTATTCCCCCTCGCGATTTTCTGCGGCGCACGATCCATTTCTTTGTCGATGCGAAAGTCGGCACCGTGCAAACTCGTTGGGGTTATCTGAACCGTCATTACAATGTACTGACGGAAGTGGAAGCAATGCTGTTGGATGGACACTTCGTTCTGGAGCATGCGGCTCGTTATGGCGCGGGTCTGTTCTTCAATTTCAATGGGACCGCCGGAATCATGCGCCGCACCATGATCGACGATGCCGGCGGTTGGCAACACGATACGCTGACCGAGGATTCCGATCTTAGCTACCGGGCGCAGTTGAACGGCTGGCAGTTCGTCTACGTTCCAAGTATCGAGTGTCTCTCCGAACTGCCCGTGGACACCTACGGTTTTCAGGTGCAGCAATCGCGATGGGCCAAGGGACTGACGCAAGTAGCGAAGAAACTGCTGCCGAGAATATTGAAATCGGACCTACCGTGGCGCGTCAAGGCCGAAGCTTTCTTTCACCTGACTCCGAACATCTCTTATCCGCTGATGATTATTGTCAGTGCGTTAATGCTGCCGGTGATGATCGTGCGTTTCTACATGGGCATGTGGCAGATGTTACTGCTGGATTTCCCGTTAATTGTGGCTTCTTTCTGGTCGATTTCCGCCTTTTATGTCATCGCCCACCGTGAACTGTTCCCGAAGAATTGGAAGCGGGCGTTTATCTTCCTGCCCGCTTTGATGGCCGCCGGCGTCGCTCTGACAGTGATCAATACACGGGCCGTAATCGAAGCGTTACTGGGCATCCAGACCAGCTTCGTGCGCACTCCGAAATTCGCGATCGGCGGACAAAAAGTACGGCTTGAAAATCTGCAATACAAGGCCCGCAGCGGCTGGCTTCCCTATATCGAACTGGCGGTCGGGACGTACTTTCTGGGCATGGTGGCGTTCGCCATCGAAAGCTACAATTTCCTGGCGGTCCCCTTCCTGTTACTGTTCGTGGGCGGCTATTATTGGGCCGGCTTCACGACGCTCTACGCGGAATACCAGGGACGAATGCGCTGGCAGCGGGAACGCAAGCTGGCCGCTCAGGAAAATTAGGCCCCTTCTTTTTCAGTCAAATGAACGCATCGCCACGATCAGTGAAACGGCGCGAAATTCTGCCTGCGCCGAGTGACTGGCCAGAGGTTCAAGCTCTTCCTGCTGGATTGCATTGGATGACCGGTTCCATGGGCCGCTGCGATATAATCGTCGATTAATTATGAAAGTATGTATCATCGGCACGGGATATGTCGGCCTGACCACTGGCGCGTGCTTGGCATTCCTCGGTCATCAAGTGCTCTGCGTGGACGCCGACGCTGCTAAGATTGCCCTATTAAAGTCGGGAAAGCCCACAATTTACGAGCCATTTCTGGAAGAACTTTTGGCCGAGGCATCGCGCAATCTGCGTTTTACGACGGATTACGCGGAGGCTGTTCCAGGCGCGGAAGTGATCTTCATCGCGGTGGGTACGCCGCCCTCTGCAAACGGCAGTCCGGACCTGCGCTATCTTTGCGCCGCGGCAAACGGCATCGGCGAAAACTTCGCTGGCGATTTTGCCGTTGTCGTTAACAAGTCGACCGTTCCCATTGGTAGCGGCAACTGGGTGGAATCGCTGTTGCGCGATTCCTATGAAAAGAAAAATGGCAAGAAGCCCAATGGACTTTTCGCCGTGGCATCGAATCCCGAATTCCTTCGCGAAGGCTCGGCGCTGCATGACAGTTTGTATGCCGATCGTGTCGTCGTGGGAAGCGATCAGAAGCGCAGTCTGGAAGTTTTGTATAGTCTGTATCGCCCGATTCTGGATCAGACATTCACGCCGCCGGCATACTTGCCGCGCCCCGATGGAATGGGCGCGGTTCCGTTGATCGCCACGGATTTGGCATCGGCCGAATTGATCAAGTATGCGGCGAATGCGTTTCTGTCGTTGAAGATCAGCTACATCAATGAAATTGGGCAACTGGCGGAAAAAGTGGGAGCGGATATCACGCAGGTAGCCAAGGGTATCGGCCTTGATGCCCGCATCGGAATGCGCTTCCTGCAAGCGGGCATTGGCTGGGGCGGGTCGTGCTTTGGCAAGGACACGGCCGCGTTGGTTGCCACCGCCGCCGAGTACGGGCTGGATATGCCGATCGTCAAGGCCGCGCGGGTGATTAACCAGCGGCAACGTGAGCGCATCATCGAAAAACTATTAGGGGAATTGAAGACTTTGAAGGGGCGCACAATCGGCCTTCTGGGGCTGGCGTTCAAGCCCAATACGGATGATTTACGGGAAGCACCGGCCATCGATATCGCTAGCAAACTGATCGAACGAGGCTGCCGCGTAAAGGTTCACGATCCGGTGGCGATGGAACGTTTTCTCAAGGAACACAAAGACCTTGATGTGACGCCTTGCCAAACTCCGGAACAAGTGGCCGAAGAGAGCGACGCCGTCGTTTTAGTCACGGAATGGCCGGAATATCGCGAACTGGATTGGGAAGCGCTGTTGCCGACAATGCGAAATCCTATCCTGTTGGACGGCCGCTATGTGCTAGACCGGGCGCGGATGACGCAAATGGGATACCGCTTCCTGACACTCGGCTAGCGGCTTCGTCAGAGCTTCGATCAAGCCCGTCTACCAACGAAACCGCGCGGTCGCCGAAACGAGAATCCGCAGCGGGAAGATCGGCGAATCCGGATCTCCCCGTTCGCCGACGAAGACCGTCAATATCGCACCGATAGTCACTTCATATTCCCGCCGATCGACGAACGTGTAGGCGGCCTGAAAACGCACGTCGCGATCGGTGAAGCCCCCGGCGGGCACAGTGATCATAGGCCACTGAGGCTGATTGTCCCAGTTCAGTGTGTCCAATACGTAAGAGGCAATCTCGCCGGCCTCGAGCCTTGCAGATTCGGGCACGAACGTAGTGTCGTTGGCTGCCGGTTGGATCGCTTTGACGTTAATCCAGACCTCGTTTCCGCTTAAGCCAGGCTTAGCGATATGTAACACTCTACCGGTCTTGTTTTCCAAGTGAAGCAAGACGCCGCGAGCGTGAATATCGCCGCCACTCTTGGAGTCCGAGAAAACCCAGTGAGCATCGATTTGCTGAATCAATGGACTCGCGATTATTTCGAAAGATCGATCGGGCGTTCTGCGGCCGGCGAATTCAAATGAGGCGATGTAGCGCCCGGGACTGAGTCTGCGTTCCCCAAATCCCCAGCCGCCTTTCCACCCATGGGCGGGGTTTCCGTCCCGGACAGAGACACGGTCGTCTATCCTGCTTCCGTCGGGACAGACGATGTGCATCACACCCGATGCCCACAAGCTTTCTGGAATGTCGGTTTGAGCGGTTACGCCGTTCCACAATCGTATGGATTCGCCCAATGCAAACACGGTTTTTTCCAGCTCAAGGATCGGACTGAAAGCAGCGGTTTGTTGAGAGAATCCCACCGTGGCGCCGATGTATGCCGCGATTACCGCCGAGCCAGCAACGGAGAGTGCAATAGCACGAGAGGGCTGCATGGTCCACCTACTTGATCTTACTTTCCTCTGAAATTGTGAGTCGAAACCATACCTGGCGTATCCGTAGGTGGTACGGAGAATCTAATGACCACTTCAGAACGCAAACTTTTCACGCCGCTCCAACTGGGTGCGATGACACTGAAGCATCGGGTGGTAATGGCGCCCCTGACGCGTTCGCGATCGGAGCAGCCGGGCGATATTCCTGGCGACTTAATGCGCGAGTACTACACGCAGCGAGCCTCCGATGGCGGCTTCATTGTCTCCGAAGCAACTCCAATTTCCATCACCGGGCGGGGCTGGCTCGGGGCACCTGCTTTGTACTCCGATCAGCAGGTGGAAGGTTGGAAAAAGCTCACCGCCGAAGTGCACGCCAAGGGAAGCCATATGTTCTCGCAGTTGTGGCATACGGGGCGATCGTCGCACATCGAAATGACGGGCGGTCCATTGCCGGTTTCGGCGTCGGTCGACCCTGCCTATTGGAACGATGCGTCGCATCTTGTTTCCGCGCCCAGCGGTTGGGTTCAGCCTTCGCCGCATCGGGCGCTCGCAATCGCCGAAATCGCCGGCATCGTGAAGGATTATCGAAAGGCCGCTGAACGGGCGATGGCCGCGGGCTTTGACGGCGTTGAACTGCATTCCGGCAACGGTTATTTACCCGATCAGTTCCTGCAGGACGGCAGCAACCATCGCACCGATGCCTACGGTGGCTCGATTGAAAACCGTTCGCGTTTCCTCCTTGAAGTGGTAGAGGCGATGGTGTCGGTGTGGGGAGGCAATCGCGTCGCTGTACGAATTGCGCCGGGCGGAACCTGGAATGGAATGTCGGATAGCGATCCGGCGGCTTTATTCGCTTACGTCGCTGGTCAGTTGAACCGCTTTGGCCTGGCCTATCTGCACATCATTGAGCCGCGCGTGAAGGGCAACGTAGTTATCGCCGAGGGCCGGGCGCCCGTCGCCGCGGAACAATTGCGGAAGGTATATACCGGCAAGATTATCGCCGCCGGCGGCTTCGAGCCGGATACAGCCGAAGCGATCGTGGAGAACGGAGACGCCGACGCTGTCGCCTTCGGGCGTCACTTCATTTCGAACCCGGATTTGCCGGAACGGATCCGCTTACAACTGCCGCTCAATGCTTACGACCGCGACACGTTCTACACCTTCGACGCCCGCGGTTATGTCGACTATCCGTCGTACCGGAGCCGCGCGTCCGCTGTATCCCCGTGACGCTTGTATGTTAAGTTGTGAGCATCAATGCGAAGTTTCTTTGTCCTGATCACCGTCGCTATTTGCGTGTGCGCAAGCGGCCAAACTCCCCCAGCTGAGAGGCCGGTTGGATTGACGCCGCGATTGGCCGCCACCGATTATCAGGCCCATGCCCAAGCCGGTGTATTTACGATTGGGGCCGAGTTTGTCGGCCACTCCGTGCCGATGCCCGAAGAGACTCTTTCAACAGAAGAGTACGTGGTGGTGGAGACGGCTTTTTTCGGGCCAGCGGACGCGCGGCTGAAATTATCGTTAGAGGATTTTTCGTTGCGGGTTAATGGCAAGAAGACGGCGTTACCCAATCAACCGTTCGCCGCGATTTTTCAATCGCTAAAGAATCCCGACCTGGAGCCGCCGGCGTCGGCTGCGAAATCGAAAGCCAGCAGCAGTGTTGGGACCGGTGGAGGCCAGGGCGAAGCTGCGCCGCCACCAGTTTTCCATCTGCCGCCGGAAGTGAAACACACGATGCAGCAACACGTTCTAAAAGCGGCACTCCCGCAGGGCGAGCGTCTACTCCCGCAGGCGGGATTGATATTTTTTCAGTACCGGGGCAAGACGCAGAACATCCAGTCGCTTGAATTAAGTTATAACGGGCCAGCGGGTAAAGCGACGCTGACACTCCAGTAACTTCTTCCTTCGTGCCGGGCTGATGCTACGGCCTGGCCAGATATTTCTCATACAGCCGCGTATGCCGCGTTGCTAAATCCGATTGCTGGCCTTTGATGAACACTTGCTTCACGTTCGTTTTCGCTTCCAGTGGATCGCCGTCAGTGACGATCAGGTCAGCCCATTTGCCTTTATCGATTGATCCCACCTGATCGCCAACTCCGAAGATTTCGGCGGTATTAATCGTTACGGCCTTCAGAGCCTCGTCGTAGGGCAGACCAAACCCCACCGCGGCTGCGGCCTGATACGGCAGATTGCGGGCGAATTGTACATCGAAAGTGCCAAAAGCGAATTTCACTCCGGCCTTCAGCAACTCCGATGGCAGAGTGGCGGCGCTGTCGTAGGGGTCGTCGTCCTCTTCGGGTAAGGCTAGTGTCGGACCGAGAATGACGGGGATGTTCTTCGCTTTCAAATCGGGCAGGATCGTAGTCACTTCACGAATGCCGGCGAGGATGATGCGGATCTTCTGCCTGTCAGCAAAAGCCAGCGCCTCCTTGATGGCTCGCTCTTTGACGGCTTGCACGAACACCGGTTCCTTGCCGTCAAGTACGGGGAGCATGGCCTCCAGTTTCAGGTCGATTTTAAAATCCGAGCCGGGCGCGGCCTTGGCCTTCTGATAGCGCCGCGCGGCCTCGAAAAAGTCGTCCAGCTCACGCAGCTTCGTCTCATGATTTTTCTTCGCTTCGGCGTAGGTAGTGCGCGGTCCACCGAAGCCCTGAAAGCGCGCCGGCACGCTCTGGATGATCGGAAAAATCAGTTGCATCGCGGCCGAGCGGCGAATATCCATATCCTCCCAAGTCCACCCGTCGAGATGGATTAAGGCCGCTTGACCGCCGATGATGGATCCGGCGCCACCACCGAAGCCACGTCCGGTGCCAGCCGCCGGCAAGGCGATGCTGCTGGTGATGCCATTCGCGCGAGTAACCGGAATATGTTCGCTGGAGGGGTTGACGGCAACCTCGGCGCGCAGTTGCGGATTGAAATCGCCCAGCTCCGTGATGTCGACACTTTCGCGGACCGAGCTGACTTCAGAGAGGCCGAGTTCGCTGGCCCCGTCAATCATGCCAGGGTAAACATGAAGACCCTTGCCGTCGATAATGCGAACGCCTTTCGGCACCGCCACGCGCGCGCCGACCTCGGCGATTTTTCCGTCCATAACCAACACACTTCCATTGGCGATCTCGGCGCTGGTAACCGGATGGATGGTGGCTCCGCGAATCAGGAACGAATTATCCGCCGCGCTAAGCGACGCCAGGGAGAAGCTTACGATTACAAGCTGGAGAACCCTCATGCAGGCCTCCGGGCGGGCGGACCCTGCTTCTTCATCTGCTGTTTCTCTTTCTCTATATATGTCTTTCTCAACTCATCCTTCGCGCCCCGTCCACTGATGTCGCGGTCGCGATCGAAGTAGACTTCGCCATCGATCAGAACTTTCTGTACCTTCGCGTAATTCGATAGCGGGTGCTTGTCATAGATGACCAGATCGGCTTGCTTGCCGACTTCGATCGAGCCCACCATTTTGTCGATCTTCAGTTGCTTGGCGGGATTGATAGTTACCAGCGCCAGCGCTTCATCTTCACTAAGACCGCCATACTTCATGGTCTTGGCCGCCTCATTATTTAAGTGCCGCATCAGTTCGGCGTCGTCGCTGTTGATGGAGACCAGCACGCCCTTGCGAGTCATGATGGCGGCGTTGTAAGGGATCGCATCGAAGGCCTCGATTTTGTAAGACCACCAGTCGGAGAACGTGGAAGCACCGGCTCCGTGCGCGGCGATTTCCTTGGCGACTTTATAGCCTTCCAGCACGTGTTGCAGGGTCTGGATCTTGAAGCCATAATCGTCGGCCACCCGCAGCAGCATCAGGATTTCGTCGGCCCGATAGCAGTGCGCGTGCACCAGACGCTTGCCTTCCAGAACCTCAACCAGCGGCTCAAATTTCAGATCGCGGCGGGGCGCCAAAGCCTTTTCTCCACGGGCAATTTTCTGGTGATATTCTTTCCACGAAGCCTGATAAATTTTCGCGTCGTTGAAGGCTTCGCGGATAACGTCCTCGACTCCCATGCGCGTGGCTGGGTAGCGCAAGTTCAGCGTGCGGCCGAACAGCGATGGCGTTGGGTTCCCCTGGCGTTTGGGGTTTTCACCGAGAGCGAATTTGATGCCGGGCAGAGCGCCGTCGAAGTGCAATGCCTGCGCATCTTTCCCCCAGCGCGTCTTGATCACGGTGCACTGGCCGCCGATGGCGTTGGCGCTTCCATGCAGAATATTGGCGGTTGTCACGCCCCCGGCAAGCGCGCGATAAATGGAGATGTCGTCGGGATTGATGACGTCCACCATATTGACCATCGACGAAACGGAAACGCTGCCCTCGTTCACCGCTTCGATGGCGATGTGTGAGTGGCAATCGATGATTCCCGGCATGACGTACTGCCCGCCCGCATCGATGATCGTGGCGCCTCGCGGTACGGCAACTTTCTCGCCGACGGCCGTGATCTTTCCGTCCTGGACCACTACGGCGCCCTTGAAGGTCCCTTTGGTAATCGTAAGAACGGTCGCGTTCTGAATGACAGTGGCGGGGGCGGCACACAGTGCGGCGGCGATCAAAAATCCGAAGACTACACTTCGCTTCATTTACCGAACCTCTCTTTCGATGGATGGCGGTGGTGGTTCCGCTGCGTCAGGGGCGCCTGGGCGGCGCGGGGCTTCTTCGGGTACTGGGGCCGGGACGAACTTCACGCCATCGACGAATACAAATTTGATCTCCGGCTTATCTTGAAACAGCTCCCCTTTGGCCACCACCAGGTTGGCGATTTTACCCTTTTCGATGCTTCCCAGGCGATCGGCAACGCCATAGATTTCAGCGGGACTTAGTGTCATCGCCCGCAGCGCCTGATCGGCGCTGAGGCCGGCATCGATGGCTCGCTTCACAGCCTTGAACAGATCGCGAGGCTGATCGATTCCACCGGAGTAAAAGGCAAACGGCACGCCATTTTTAACTAATACAGCGGGAGTGGAAGGCGCTTTATCGCGGACCTCCATCGTACGCAGCGATTCTGGTGCGTCAGGGTCGCCATCCCTGGCTTTTTCCGGCCACTTCAAATTGACCAGCACCGGAGTGTGAGCCTTGCTCAGCAATTCCCCGGCGCGATAGCCTTCCTGCCCGCCATAGAGGATCACTTTTTTCTTGAGCTCGGCGGCAAATCGGAGCATGCGATCCATCTCCACCAGGCGCGATGCCGGCAGCAAGATCCAAGGCGACTCGATGACACCTTCCAGCGCGCGATCGTATTCCGGCCGCTTCAAACCGCGAGGATTGGCGGCGTAAGCTTTCTTCTGCAAGGTGTAATAATCGGCGTCGATATAAATCTGGCGGATATAGCCGATGACGCCCATCAGCGAGGATGGATAGCTGCCAAAGCCGGCGCTGACCATCGTCATGTACTGTCCCATCGGCTCGGCCACTACCATCTGACCGGTGGTCTCGCCGGCAAGGTCGATCACCGCGCCTTGTCCGGCAAAGATACCGCGGTTGGGGAACGTGACGGCAGTGGTGAAGCCTCCGCTACGGACGGTTTCCAGGCGGCGATCGGTTGTCTTTATTAGATCGGCGGCGTGGAGCCAACTGCTGGTGCCGGGTCGATCCTGGGGTCCGCGAGCGGGCGGAGCGGGGGGAATCGCCGGCACAGCCGTGGGCGTCGCGGGGCCGGCCGCGCCTCTGCCTGCGGGCGTTGCAGGCGTTGCGGCATCGGGCAAGCCCCACGTGCTGAGGGCATCGATCAGGCCGGGATAAACGGTAAGTCCATCGCCTTCGACAATCCATGCGTCAGCCGGTACAGCGACATTTTCACCGACGGATTCGATCAGACCGTTGCGGACCACGACGGTGCCCTTGGCGATGGCCGGGCCGCTGACGGGTACGATGCGGGCATTGCGGATCGCCACGGCGGAAGGAGTTTCGGCGACAAGCAGGCCGGTGAAAATCAGCAATATGGGAAAGACAGGAAGTCGCAATAAGTTCTTCATAGAGGAATAGATATGCTTCGCAGAATACTACAGTGCCAGCGGGCATTGCCTGCCGCTTTAAACGGATTGCTTATCATGATAGAAAATGGCAGCGAAAAAAAACAGCGGGAAAAAGCCGATCCAGTATAAAGATGCGGGCGTCAATATCGATGAGGCCGACCGCGCCGTTTCTTCGATTCGCAACCTGGCTAAAAGCACTTTCAATAAGCAGGTGCTGACCGATATTGGCAGCTTCGGCGGCGGTTATCTTTTGAAGGGCTGGAAGAAGCCGGTGCTGGTGAGTTCCGCCGATGGCGTGGGTACGAAATTAAAGATCGCGTTCGCCACCGGGCGTCATGACACGATTGGTGAGGATCTGGTGAATCACTGCGTGAACGATATCGCGGTGCAAGGCGCGACGCCATTATTTTTCCTCGATTATTTCGCGGTGGGCAAGCTTGACGCGCGGGTAGCGGCCGAAGTGATCAAGGGTATCGCCCGTGGATGCCGGGCCAACAAATGCGCGTTGATTGGCGGCGAAACGGCGGAGATGCCGGGGATGTATCTGGACGGCGAATACGATCTGGCGGGCTTCATCGTGGGAGCCGTGGAACGCGACCGGATGTTGACCGGGGCAAAAATCCGTAAGGGCGATGTGCTGCTGGGGCTGCCGTCCAGCGGGCTGCATACCAACGGTTATTCGCTTGCCCGTAAGCTGCTTTTCGAAGTCGGCGGTCATGGGCCGGATACCGTGTTGAATGAGCTTGGCACTACCGTCGCCGAACAGTTGCTGCGGCTTCACAAGAGTTATCTATCGCCGATTCGCAAGCTGCACGATGCCGGTCTGCTCAAAGGCGCGGCCCACATCACCGGTGGCGGAATCACGGATAATACGCCGCGCATTTTACCCAAAGGATTGGGGGCCCGCATTGCCCGCGACTCCTGGCCGGTGCTGCCGATCTTTGAGATCCTGCGCAAATTGGGCGATATTCCGGATGCCGATTACCGGCGAACATTTAATCTTGGCATCGGAATGATTTTGGTGGTCGGCAAAAGCGATCTGGCAAAGGCGGAGAAGCTGCTTACCCGCTTGGGCGAGGCGTATCACCAGATAGGGGAAGTGATTGCCATCAAGAGCGGTCCGCGCGTGGTTTACGCATGAGCAAGCTCGGCATTTTGCTGTCGGGACGCGGGTCGAATTTTGAAGCGATCGCCAAAAATGTGGCCGCCGGCCGCATCGCCGCGGAAATCGCCGTCGTGATTTCCAATCGCCCGGAAGCGCCGGGATTGGATACTGCCCGGGCACTGGGTCTGCCCGCCATATCTTTACCATCGAAGGGTCTGGATCGCGAGATCTACGATGGCATGCTGGTTGAAGAATTACGGCGTCGTCAAGTGGATCTGGTTTGTATGGCGGGCTTCATGCGCCTCTTGAGCGGCGCTTTCATCCGTGAATTTCCGCAACGCATTTTGAATATCCATCCGTCGCTGCTGCCCGCCTTCCCAGGCCTCGACGCGCAGTTTCAGGCTCTGCGGCACGGAGTGAAGGTGAGTGGTTGCACGGTCCACTTCGTCGACGAAAATCTGGATTCCGGCCCCATCGTCAGGCAGGCGGTGGTGCCAGTGTTAGACGGCGATACCGCTGACACGCTAGCGGCTCGAATACTGCTGGAAGAGCATCGTATTTATGCCCAGGCAATTCAACTGGTTCTTTCCGGGGAGTATCGGATTGAGGGCCGTCGCGTGGTGGAGTCTGTCTAACAGGCAAGCGCCGCTTGCCCCTGAATAAAATTCCCACCGGGGCTGAAAGGTTTCCCTCTCATCGGGCATTCCTTCGCAAGGAGCCTTCTTCATGCGACTTGCCGCAACCTCTCTTCTCTCTTTGGCGACTCTGTTGAGCGCCGCACCCTTAACGCAACCCGCCGACCCACCCGCCTATGCAGTGGACCGGGGAATCAAGTGGCTGGTCTCCGTGCAGGGAAAAGACGGCGGCTGGGGGCAGGATGGCGGCGAGACATCGTACATTCGCAACGGTGAACGATTGGAATCGAATGGGAACGATGTCGCCAATACCGCCGTGGCCGTGCAGGCGTTGGTACATTCCGGAAGCGGTCCTGTAAAGGGTCCGTATAGTGCGAACGTCCGCCGGGGAGTTGAGTTTCTGCTCCGTAATGTGGAGGCCAGCCAGCCCGAAGGGCTCACTATCACAAGCGTGAACGGCACCCAGATTCAGCGCAAGCTAGGACCGTTCATCGACACGTTCTTAACCTCCATGCTGCTGGCCGAACTGGACGGCAACATGGGCGACGCACAGGCCAATGCCCGGGTACGGCGGGCTCTGTCGAAAGTAGTGGCGAAGATTCAGACCAATCAACAGAAAGACGGCAGCTGGAACAATTCCGGTGGCTGGGCGCCGATTCTGGGCACCTCAATGGCATCGCGCAGCCTCTACGCCGCGCAGAAGAAGGGCGTGAAAGTGGAGGAAGGCGCGATGGCCCGTGTCGACAGTTACACGAAGAGCAGCGCGGCGGTAACGGATGGACGATTTCGTCCAGCAGCGCCCGCCAGCGCGAGTTCAGCCGGGGTTGTTCTGTATCAAGGCGCGCAGACTTTGGAGCAGTTGAGCCGCACTCCCGAGGATCGGGCCAAGAATTCCCAGCAGATCAACGCCATTCGTAAAGAGCTATCGGACGCGAAGTTCTCCAGCGGTTTCGGATCCATCGGTGGCGAAGAATTTTTCTCGTATCTCAACATCAGCGACAGCTTGCATCGCACTGGCGGCGAGGAATGGACCAAATGGAATAGCAGCATGAAGACCCGCATCGTCGGCTTGCAAAACGAGGACGGCACATGGGCCGGTCATCACTGCATCACCGGTCGCGTGGCCGTAACCGGGGCGGCGATTCTGACGCTGCTGGTAGACCGCGAGCCTGTGCGATAATTACCAGCCATAATGCGCCGTCTCCTCTTGCTTCTGATAGTTCTGCTGGCCGCCGCCGGCTGCGGAAAAAATAACTCGGTTCGAGAGGGCAGTCTGCGCAAGGCGGCTGAGTATTTGTGGGCCCAGCAGGATGCCGATGGCGGCTGGCATAGCCATACTTATGGTCTACTGAAATCCGGCCAGTCGATGACGCCTTTTGTGCTGCATGCGCTGCTGACCATCCCCCAGCAAACTTTTGCCACGCCAAACGAGAAGGTGGACCGGGCGCTCGGTTTTATCAAAAAGAACACCAGCGTGGAAGGGGGAATAGGCATGGCCGACCCCCTGATTCCCGACTATCCGAATTACGCCACTTCACTGGCGGTTCTGGCCATCGGCCGCGCTCAGCGCAGCGGATGGGAGCAGGAAATCGCCCCGCTAATCGGCTTCTTGCGCGGACAGCAGTTTACCGAAACCAATGGCTGGAGTGAGCATCAGACCGCATATGGCGCCTGGGGAATGGGCGGTGTGGCGCGAACTCCTCCAGGCCCCGGCCATGTGGATTTGTCAATGACGAAATACGTCCTGCAGGCTCTTAGCGAGGCGGGAGTGCCGTCGACGGACGCGGCATTCGCCCGCGCCAGAATTTTCGTCGAACGCTGCCAAAATCCCGATGGCGGATTTTTCTTCTCCCCCGTGGAAGCCGATATCAACAAGGCTGGTGAAGATGCCGGACGCTATCGCAGCTATGGTACGGCCACCGCCGACGGAATCGTAGCTTTGCTGGCGACCGGGCATTCGCTGTCCGATCCGCATCTGGAGGCGGCTGCTAAATGGCTCGAAGCGCATCATCGCGCGGGCGGGGCGCCAGGCTTTGTGGGGGATGCCTACAAGCGTTGGCCCGAAGGTTTACGCTTCTATTACTACGCCGCGGGCGCCCAGGCGTATCGCAGCTTGCAGAAGATGCCGCCAAGTTTTACTATCGATGAATTAGTCACCAGCCAGCGGACCGACGGAAGCTGGTCGAACCCTGAGAATCTTGTAAAGGAGGATGATCCTTTGATCGCCACCGGATTCGCGATTCGCGCGCTAGTATTAGGTCTCGAGTTAAACTAATACGCGATTGGGTCCGATTGTTCCGGCAGGCTTTTCATTCGAGCTTCATCATATGGCTACTCGCTTACTTCCTCTCCTGTTGTTGCCGCTTGCGGCGGGTTTTGGGCAGAACCCCGTGCCCGTGCAGTTGACGCCGTCCAGCATTTCACTTACCGCCTCGGCCAATGGCGATCCAGCTCCGGCGCAGTTGCTGAATGTGGTTGCCGTTGACGGATCGCTGGTGGATTTCGCCGTGATTCTGGACAGCGGCACCGGTGGCACGCCTCCTCCGCCGGGGATAACCGTGAAACCCTTACGTGGCAGGACTCCGGCGGAGATTCGCGTCTCGGCAGACCCCACCGGCATCGCTCCTGGGACCTATCTGGGGCGCATCACATTGACTGATCCGCAAGGCCGCTCTCTGGTGCCGGGGGTGCCTCTGACGTTTACCGTTACCGCTGCCGCCGATCAGTTAACCGCGGCTCCCGATGTTGTGCGCGTATACGCTTCCACCGCCGGGCCCAGTTCGGTGGATCGCTTTGTCGTGCTCCACAACACCGGCAGCAGCAGCCTTGGCACCCCGACAGTCAGCACGTCGGGCACGCAAGCGCCGTGGTTGCGGGCGACCATCGATTCCTGCCCCAAAGATTGTCTGGTTCGCATATCCACGGCGATCAGTGGCGTGCTCTCGGCAGGTTCGTATCAGGGGACTGTGCACGTGACGACGGCAATCGGGACTAAAGATATTCCGGTGTCGCTCTTCCTTACTTCGGGCGGGCCGTTTCTGTCGCTCTTCCCCAGTTCCGTCGAGTTTGAAGCTCGCCTGGGGAATGGATCGGGCGATGTGCGCACCGTGTCTATTTATAATGTCGGTGAAGCCCCGGGCTTCTGGTTCGCTGAGGTGGTGAACGGGAAATCCTGGCTTAACATCTCCCCCGCCAATGGCGCCGCCGCGCCCAACGCCCCAGGGACTCTTCTGCTGACGGTGAATCCGGGATCGATGGCGCCTGGAATCTATAACGGACTGGTCCGCGTTTCGCAGTTGGATAATACGACATTGAACACGCCATTGCTGCTGCCGGTGATTCTGCGGGTAGATCCCGCTAGTGCGCCGGTGATGCCGGATCTATCGGTAGGCGGCGTATTTCTGACCGCGAAGACTGGCGCCACCGCCGCTCCGCAACAGCAAGTGACGCTGAACGTCAGCAGCACGAACCCGGTTAACTATCAGGTCTCGACGGCAATTAACGAGGCCACGGCCGGCTGGCTATTGGTGTCTCCCGGCCAGGGCACGGTGTCGAGCGCACTCCCGACCCCGATTAACGTCTCAGCCGCCGTCACGAATCTGCTCCCTGGCGTTTATACAGCGCGAGCGAACTTCGCGCTTACCGCGGGCGTCGTTCGCTCTTTGAACGCGACCTTGGTTGTGACTTCTAGCGACCGTTGTACTGCCACGCGCCTAGTCGCTACCGAGACTAGCGTGCCCGATAATTTCTCAGTCACGGCTGGCGCCGGTGTACCGTTTTCGGTGATTGTCGCCGATGATTGCGGCAACACGATAGCGAATGGAGCGGTGTCGGCGACGTTCTCCAGTGGAGACCCCGGGATCGCGTTCTTGAATGTTGGCGGCGGAGTTTATGTGCAAACTTGGAGCCCTCGCGGCGCCTCCACCAGCCTGCCGGGCGGTACAGTTTCGGCAACTTTCCGTGCTTCCGCCCCGGGCTTTTCAGCCACCTCCATCGATCTGGTGGGGACCGTGCTCCCCGGCACGGGCCCGGTCCTGGCGAATGCCGGCACACTGAATAACTTTGGTCCCGCCATCGTTGGCGGAGCCGTGGCGCCGGGTACGATCGTCGAAATCTTCGGCACGAATCTGGCGGCTGTGACGCCAACCACGGCGACACTAACCAATGGCCACTTGCCGACGACGCTAGCCGGTGTAACGGTGAACATCGGCGGAATCGATGCTCCGCTTTTCTACACCAGTGGCGGCCAACTCAATGCCCAGGTCCCGCAGGAACTAGCGCCCAACAAGCAGTATCAAGTGTTAATAACGGCAAACGGCGTGACCGGTATTCCCGACACGATTAACGTCGTGCCCGTGCAGCCGGCCATCGCCGCATACCCCGATGGGCGGGCCATCGCGCAGGATATTTTCTTTAATCTGATTGACGCCACGCACCCGGCGCATCCCGGCGATTACGTGATTATTTATCTTACCGGCCTGGGGGCGACCAATCCGCCGCTACCCTCCGGCGTGATCGCGCCGAGTCTACCGCTAGCTACAGTTTCGGCGCCGACGGTGGTGACGATCGACGGCAAACCAGCGCCGACGGTCTTCATCGGATTGACGCCGGGATTTGTCGGCCTGTATCAGATCGACGTTCAGATCCCGGCGACGCAAACGCCCGGCAATCTGAATGTTGTCGTCGCAGAGAACGGCGTCTCAAGCAACGTAACCACGTTGCCGGTAAAGTAAATGACGCAAGCGGAGAAGGCCGAACGGTTCCGGCGGTTGCATGAGGGGCCTGAGATTCTGGTTCTGCCGAATGCCTGGGATGTGGCTACGGCCAGGATCGTGGAACTGGCCGGTTATTCCGCGGTCGCCACTACCAGCGCGGGAATCGCTGCGTCGCTTGGTTACCCCGACGGGGAATGCATTTCGCGCGATGAGATGCTTAGCGTAGTCGCCCGAATCGTCAGAGCGGTGTCGATCCCGGTCACGGCGGATGTGGAATCGGGATACGGGGATCCACTGGAGACCGCACGGGCGGTTGCCGCGACGGGCGCCATTGGGATCAATCTGGAAGATGTCACCGCGGAACGGGGCGACACGCTGGCCGATCTCGATCGCCAGACCGCGCTGATCCATGAGATGCAAGCCCTCGGATTGCCGCTGGTGATCAACGCCCGCACAGATATTTTTTTGGGCGAAATCGGCGAGACAGCAACGCGGGTGGCGCGCACCATCCAGCGTCTGAATGCCTATCGGGATGCCGGCGCCGATTGTCTATTCGCCCCCGGTGTTCGCGATCTGGATACGATTACGACACTCGCGCAAGAAATCGGCGGGCCGTTGAATATCCTGGCTGTGGCGGGAAGTCCTGCTGTACCGGAATTGCATCAGGCGGGTGTGAAACGGGTCAGCATCGGGTCGGGCGGTTCGCGGGCGGCATTGGGTTTGTTCCGTAGAATCGCTATGGAACTGAAAGAGCAGGGAACCTACACGGCCATGCTGGATGGCCAGATTCCGTTTGCCGAGGTTAACCGGATGTTGGCCGGAGCGAATCGAAAACACTGATATACTGATCGTAGAAGTGGGAGGCCCAATGGCGGCGTCGCGACGTTCTTTTCTTGTTTTTCCCGTAATCATACTTGTGTGCTCTGTACTGGGAGGCATTTTTGGCCCCGGTTTGCAGGATGTGTCCGCCGCCAGCGGACCGGAAGATGACCTTAAGACGAGTCTGCGATCGTTTTCCAAGGTGTACGACCTTGTCGAGACAAATTTCGCCGATAAGGTAAGCCCCGATAAATCGGTTTATAACGGGGCGATTCCCGGAATGCTTCGGACGCTGGATCCGCACTCCAACTTCTTCGATCCGAAGGCGTTTCGCGGCCTGAAGGAAGATCAGCAAGGCCACTATTTCGGCGTCGGCATGCAGGTTGGCCCGCGCAACGGAAAGACGATCGTGCTTGCGCCGTTTGGCGGGTCGCCGGCGTATAAGGCTGGCATTCGGCCGGGTGACATTATCCTCGAGGTTAACGATAAGAAGACCGAGTCTTTGACGACCTCGGAAATCGCCGATCTCTTGAAGGGTCAAAAAGGCACCAAGGTGCAAGTCGTCGTGGGCCGTGAAGGTAGCGACAAACCCATCGTATTTAATATCATTCGCGATGAGATCCCGCGCAATAGCGTGCAAGACGCTTTCTTTATACGTCCCGGCATCGCTTATCTCTATGTAACGGCGTTCAACGAAAATACCAGCCATGAGATGGAAGAAAACCTCAAGCGGCTGGGTGAAAACAACATGAAGGGCCTGATCCTCGATCTTCGGGAGAATCCGGGCGGATTGTTGAACGAAGGCGTCGAAGTCGCTGGACATTTTTTGAAGAAGGGCGACATCGTAGTTTCCCATCGCGGCCGATCCTCACCGAACAAGCCTTACGTCGCTCGCCGCGGCAATGGCGGTCATGACTATCCGATTGTGGTTCTGGTGAATCGCTATTCCGCATCGGCGGCGGAAATCGTCGCCGGCGCGTTGCAGGATCATGATCGCGCCTGGATCCTGGGTGAAAATACCTTCGGTAAAGGCTTGGTCCAGACTGTGTTTCCGCTGACCGAAAACACCGGCCTGGCGCTCACCACAGCGCATTACTATACGCCCAGCGGCCGGCTGATTCAGCGCGATTATTCCAACATCTCGTTCCTGGATTATTACTACCACAAGAATCTGGACACGAAAAATCCGAATGACGTGCAGATGACCGATAGCGGACGTACTGTCTATGGCGGCGGCGGAATCGCTCCGGACGAAAAGTTTACGCCGGAAAAGCTGAACAAATTCCAGCTGGAAATGATCCGCAAGTATTCGTTCTTTACCTTTGCTTCGAAATTCTTTAGCGCCCGGTCCGATTCAAAACTCCCCCGGGGTTGGGAGCCCGACCAAAACGTGATGAATGACTTCCATGCGTTTCTGTTGAAGAACAACGTGGAGTTCAGCGAAGCGGAGTTCGCCGAAAACCACGAGTGGATTCAGCATCAGTTGAAGCGCGAAATGTATGTCACGGCTTTCAGCTTCGAAGATTCGCAGAAGGTCGGTGTGGAGAATGATCCGATGGTCCTGAAGGCTGTCGATTCCATGCCGAAAGCCAAGGCGCTTCTCGAGTCTGCCAAAAAAATGCTGGTACAGCGGATTAACAAAAATCCCGGCGAATAGCTTGCACTGTTAAACGACCTTGGATCCTCAGATAACCGTTCTCGACGCGGGAGGACAGTACTGTCATCTTATAGCCCGCAAAGTGCGCGAACTTGGGGTATCGTCCGAGGTTCGCAGTAGCGATACCGCGGCATCCGAGCTGGCGGGACGGCGCGGGCTGATCATCTCCGGTGGACCCAGCAGTGTCTACGAGGCTGGCAGTCCCCAGATTGATCCCGGTATTCTTAGTCAGCCGGAAACCGCCGTTCTCGGCATCTGCTACGGCCAGCAATTGATGGCGCATCTACTTGGCGGAAGCGTTCGTCATGGAGATCGCGGCGAGTATGGTCTGGCACACCTCCAAATCGCGCAAGCCGACACCATCCTCAAGGGGATCGGTAGTGGCGAGCAAGTCTGGATGAGTCATCGAGACCTTGTCGATGCCGTGCCGCCCGGTTTCGAAATTCTCGGGTCGACCGAAACGTGCCCTATCGCTTCGATGGCCGATCCTGTGCGGCGCCTCTATGCCGTGCAGTTTCATCCTGAGGTGGTGCACACCACCCGGGGACGCGAGATCCTTTCCAACTTCTTGTTCGATGTTTGCGGCTGCGTGAAAGACTGGAGCCCAACGAATCAAATTGAGAAGCTGGAAGAAGAAATTCGTACGGTTGCGGCCGGACGCAGGGTATTCTTTTTCGCTAGCGGCGGCGTGGATTCAACCGTTGCCTATACACTTTGTCTGCAAGCGCTGGGCGCCGCCAACGTGCAAGGGATCTACGTCGATACAGGCCTGATGCGCCAAGGAGAAACCGATTTCGTGCGGCAGGTCTTCGCCGACTTGGGGGCGAAGACTTTTCTGGTGGAAGATGCCGGGGACCAATTCCTGGAAGCGCTGCGCGGAGCCACGGATCCGGAAAAGAAACGGCACATCATCGGTGAGCAGTTTGTTGCGGTGCAGGAACGTATTCTGCGCAGTGGCGAGTTCCTGGATGGGCAATGGATATTGGGCCAGGGTACGATTTATCCCGATACGATCGAGTCCGGGGGAACGGCAAAAGCCGAGGTTATCAAGACCCATCATAACCGTGTCGCGGGGATTCAAAAGCTGATTGATACCAACCGCATCATTGAGCCTTTGAGCGGGTTTTACAAGGATGAGGTGCGCGAGGTGGGCCGCAAATTGGGTCTTCCCGACGCACTGCTGGAGCGCCATCCATTCCCCGGTCCTGGACTGGCGATTCGCTGCCTATGTACCGATTCGGAAGCTTTCCCGCAACGCCTGGACGAAGGTTGGCTGGTTCCCGTTCGATCGGTTGGAGTGCAAGGCGATGCCCGTAGCTATCGGCCAATACTAGCCGTCGAAGCGGTGCCCCAGAGCGAGACCTTCGCTACGGACACGATCAATCGCCTGGCCGGAATTAACCGGGTGATCGCGCTACTTGGGAGCCACACGCAGATCCAGGAAATGCGAGTTCCCGCAGCGATGCTGGACGCCCCGCGGCTAGAGAGATTGCGCATCGCCGATGAGATCGTGCGCCGTCTGTCGATCGAGTCTGGCTTCGAGCAGAAGATCTGGCAATTTCCGGTGGTACTGATTCCCTTTGGTACGACGGATCGACCCGATTCCATCGTGCTCCGCCCCGTGGATTCGGTCGACGGGATGACCGCAAGCTCGGTGAAGATCGACCCGGCACTCGCCAAGCGATTATGCCGCGAACTGCTAGCGGTGCAAGGTGTGTGCGCCGTCTTTCATGACCTAACCCACAAGCCCCCCGGCACGATCGAGTGGGAGTAACAGCCACTGGACTTACGCCGCGCAAAACGCTAAGTTGGTATCGGTTGGGCGCGGTAGCCAAGCGGTAAGGCAGAGGTCTGCAAAACCTTTATTCGGCGGTTCGATTCCGCCCCGCGCCTCCACTCTTCCATTTTGAGGCCTATGCATTTTCAGATGGCCGTTGCTTGCGATCTTTCTTGATTTTTGCCCGTTGCATCTTCGCCCGTCCACATTGCCGGCAGCGAAATTTGCGATTGCCGTGGGCGATATGGCGCAGTTCCTGCATCGCCGAGCCACAGCGGCAAGTCATCAGTTTGCGCTGATTGGTACCGTAACCATGATGCCCGGCGCGATGCTGCCCGCCGCCAACGGAAAATTCAGCTTGTAGGGAGGCTTGGCGATAGTCACCACCAACCGCGCGTCTTCGGTTCCCTTACCCGGCGTGTCGATCGCGACGCTGTCGGCTTGCATCCCGAACGCTCCGGCTGAGCCATTGGCAGGCGCCGAAGGGCTGTCGTACAACACCATGTTTCGGATGGAGTCGGTGTCGCTGACGCCATGAAGCGCTCCGTAGCGCGCGGCGGTTCGAACGCGCTCGGTCAATAAAGAATGGACAAACAGAAACTGAGCTACATCCATGGCACCAACCAGCAAGACCGCCAGGGTGGTAAGCACCAGAGCCGTTTCGATGACTGTACTGCCGCGCTGTTTTCTATTTCGCATTATTCTCACCGCGTGCCGGCCACAGATCGCGTGCTGGCCCCAAATATGGATAGGTGATTCGCGGTTTCTTGGCTATCGCAAACTTCGCAAACAGCGCGTTGAGCGAGTAGGATTCAATGCCTACCGTAACTTCTTTCGGCGCCCCGTCGCTATAGGCTACCTGAACCGTTACGTTTTCCGGTTTCAGATCCACGGCAACCGGATTCTTGGTTGCCCCGGTCGGATCCCCGTATACCACCATATTCCGCACAGCCGTTTCGTAGGCTGCCGACGGAGTGCCCGTATTGGAGTCGTAAGTCTTAGCAGCGGCATACTTAGCTCCGCTATTCACGGCGTTCAAAAGATTGTTGTAAACGTAGAATCCGTAGCCGAATTCGAAGGTTCCGGCGAAGAACGCGAAAAACATCACCGAGCCGACGGCGAACTCCATGATCGCGTTGCCGCGCCGTGAATCCCGGTGTTTTTGCATGCCTACTCCAGTTTACGACGTCCGGCGCCCTCGCCCAAGGAAAAATGCCTGGCTGTTCACTTCAGGCTCCTTGGCGCCGCGTTTTACCCGCTCATAGGATCCATCGGCTTTCATACGGCGGGCCTTTACGTTGTCCGCAAGATACTTGTCCAGAACTTCATCGCGGATATAGCGCAGTTGCTTGGCCGATTCCAGCGGAAATAGCACCTCGACACGCCGGTCTAGATTGCGCGGCATTAAATCCGCGCTGCCCAGATAAATTTGCTCTTCGCCGCCATTGGCGAAGTAATAGATGCGGCTATGTTCCAGAAATTGGCCGACGATACTGGTAACCCGAATGTTTTCGCTGACACCCTTGACGCCCGGCCGCAGACAGCAGATGCCGCGCACCAGCAAGTCGATCCGCACGCCAGCTTGCGACGCCCGGTATAGCAGCTGAATTATATCCTTATCCACCAGGGCGTTCATCTTGAAAATAAGGCGGCCTTCCGCTCCGTTCTTCTGGTGCTCAATTTCCCGCAGAATGAATTCCGAAAGCCGTTGCCGCAAATTGATCGGCGCTACCAGCAGCTTCCGATAGCCCGTCTTGGCCGAGTATCCCGTCAGATAATTAAACAGATCCGTCGTGTCGCCGCCGATGTCCTCGTCCGCCATAAGCAGCCCGAAATCGGTGTATGAATGCGCCGTCACCGCGTTGTAGTTACCCGTTCCAAGGTGAATATAGCGGCGAATGTGGTTCTCCTCGCGCCTTACCACCTGGGTCACCTTGGAATGAATTTTCAGCCCTAGCAACCCGTAGACGACATGCACGCCTTCGCGTTCCAAAGCCCGCGCCCATTCGATGTTGCTCTCTTCGTCGAAGCGGGCTTTCAGCTCCACCAATACGGCTACCTGTTTGCCTTCCTCTTGCGCTTCCAGTAGCGCCCTGACGACAGGCGAATTGCGGCCCACCCGGTAGAGCGTCATCTTTATTGCCAATACGTCGGGATCGCGAGCCGCCTTCTGCAAAAAATCTACGACAGGCTGAAAGGAATCGAAGGGATGATGCAGCAGTACGGGTTCGCGGCGGATGGCCGTGAACATGTCTTCTTCTTCAATCTTAGGATCGAGTGACGGCGGAATCTGCGGAAGAAAAGGTGCATCTTTCAGGTCAGGCCGATCCACCTTATTCAGCGACATCAGGCGGCTCATGTCGAGCGGACCCACTACCCGATAAATCTCCGCCCGCTTGATCTCGAAATTGCTCATCAGAATTTCAAGAATGTGCGACGGCATCGCCGAATTCACTTGTAGCCGCACCACTTCGCCAAAGCGCCGCTGCCGTACGCCTTCCTCGATGGTCTCCAGCAAATCGTCGGCTTCCAATTCCTGGATCGCCATCTCGGCGTCGCGCGTCACGTGAAACGGGTGGGCCTCCAGGATTTCCATCCCCGGAAACAGCGCTTGCAGATTGGCGCTGATCACTTGCTCCAGCCAAACGAAAGCGTAATGCTTTAGGGTGCCGCCACTCTTCGTTCGGGTCCGCGCCACGCGATGGATGGGGACCAGTTGGGGCAGAGTATCGGGAACCTTTACCCGGGCGAAGCGCTCGATACCTTGCGGATCGCGAATCAAAACAGCGAGATTCAAACTGAGATTCGAGATGTGCGGAAAGGGCCGGCCGGGATCGAAGGCCAGCGGCGTTAGCACGGGAAAAATCGTTTCGGCGAAGTAGGCGTTGATCAGCTTGCGTTGGCGGTCGTTCAGATCGTTATAGTCGGAGACGTCGATCCCCGCTTCCGCCAGCTCGGGCTGCAGTTGATCGCTAAAACATTGGTGAATTTCTTCTTCCAGGCGAATGATGCTGGGTCGAATGGCCGTCAATTGGGCTTGCGGCGTCATGCCATCGGCGGAGCCTTCGCCAATGCTCGCCTCCACCTGCTTTTTCAGGGCGGCGACGCGAACCATGAACATCTCACTGACGTTCGAATCGACGATGGCCAAAAACTTCACCCGCTCCAGCAGAGGATTGCTAGGGTCCCGCGCCTCGTCCAGCACACGGCGTTGAAACTCGATAAGACTGAGCTCCCGATTGGCGAAGAGCGACGGATCGTCCAGTGCGGGAATCAGGTCGGCTGCCGCTTCGATTTCCTCGGGCTTCGGTTTCCTGGTGCGGACGGCGCGCGTTGGACTGGCCATGATTCGATAACTCTAGGCTACCCGAAAAGCGCAGCCCGGGCTAGCGGTTCAAACGTTGCCGGATTGCAACAGTTACTCGGCGCTAGATTCCACCACTTCCACTAAACTGACGGGTTCAATCGGCTTGTTCACATAAGCGTCCATGCCCGCCGCCAGGCAACGTTCGCGATCGCCTTTCATGGCATGGGCGGTGATTGCCACAATCGGCGTATGGCCACCGCTACCCTTCTCCCGTTGCCGGATGATCGATGTCGCTTCGATGCCGTCCATCTCGGGCATCTGTACATCCATCAAAATTATGTTGAAGTAATTCTGGTCCAGCAGGGCCAGCGCTTCACGCCCATTGCCGGCTACTTGCACGGTATGTCCGCGGCGTTCTAGGAGGCGCAACACCAGGCGCTGATTGACGACATTATCCTCGGCCAGCAAGACATGCAAACTGCGCGCGGCCTTGGCGGCTACAACGGGAGTCCGATGCGGCGTCGGCGCGCCGGCCGGCGTGGTCGGCAACCCGAACTTCGCGGTGAAATGGAACGTACTGCCTACGTCCACTTCGCTCTCCATCCAGAGCTTGCCACCCAACAGCGGAACCAGTTTCGCGCAGATCGCCAGGCCAAGTCCGGTGCCGCCGTACCTCCGGCTGGTGGATCCATCCGCTTGGCGAAAGGCTTCAAAGATCATCTCCCGCTTTTCCGCCGCCACCCCGATGCCGGTATCGGAGATTGAAATCCGCACCACCGCATCGATTCCTGTCAACGACTCGCAATGGACCTTGATCAGTACATGTCCCTCATCGGTGAACTTGATGGCATTGGCCAGAAGATTCACCAGCACCTGGCGAAGGCGAACCGGATCGCCAATCACCCGGTTGGGAACGTCGGGTGCGATGTGGCAACGCAGGGTGAGGTGCTTTTCCGTTGCCCGCAACTCCAGAGCCTTCTCCGCCGAACGGACGCATTCTTCGAGCGCGAATTGCACAGGATTTAAATCCATGCGATCGGCCTCGATCTTTGAAAAGTCCAGGATGTCGTTCAGCAGGGCGAGCAAAGATTCAGCCGAGGTCTTCGCCGTGTCCAGGAACTCCCGCTGCTCTAGTGTCAGATCGGTGGAAAGCACCAGATCGGTCATGCCCAGAATGCCGTTCATCGGGGTCCGGATTTCATGGCTAACGTTTGCCAGGAACTCGCCTTTCAACCGGCTGGCCTGCTTTGCCGCTTCCAGAAGATTTTCGATTTCCCGCTTCTGTTGTTGGACGATCGCCTTATCGCGCTCCGCTCGCGTCTTTTCTTCCACCACTCGCGCTTTTTCCATTTGCAGCTCGCGAGTCCGGTCTTCCACCGCGGCTTCCAGGCGTTCCCGTTCCAGGCGAGTGTTGCGCGCCCGGCCGTGGGCCAAAGCTTTCGCTGCCAGAAGCATGGCGGCGATTCCAGCCAGACGGAACCAGATGGTCTGCCACCACGGCGGGTTGATCTCGATAGAGAGCTTGGCCGGTTGTTCGCTCCACACGCCGCGTCCATTGCGGGCTAGAACCTCAAGCGTATAGCTGCCCGGCGGCAACGTCGGGTAATCGAGTTCCCCATTGGTGGTGTCCACCCAATCGCGATCGATAGGCACCATGCGGTAGCGATAGAGAACCGCCGCCTCCTGCACAAAACTCAGAGCGGAAAAGTTCACGCGCAAGGAATTCTGATCGAAGGGCGCCACTAGGGTAGAATTCGCGTCCACCGATCTTCCGCCAATGCCGACGGACGTGAAAACCACGGGCGGGGGGATCATTGGAGCGGGCGCCGGCGCCGGGTGAAATCGCGAAAGTCCCCGGCTGGTGGCGATCCATACGCTACCATCGATATCCGCCAGAAAGCCGTTCTGATTGCAGTCGTCCCAGATCAAACCTTGCGATCGGCCGTAGTGCCGCCAGCTGGAACCGTCGAACATATCCACGCCGTGGTCGGTTCCAACCCACTGCCAATTGCGCCTATCGAAGCCGATGAAAACGGTTCGATCAGACATCAGACCATCCTGCCTTGAGATATGATGGACCGCCAATCTGGAGTCGGCGATATTGGCCTTGGTGATGCCAAACCCTTCGCGATAACCTAGCCATACGGCATCCTCGCGCGGATCTTCGGTAAGGTGGGTGATTACGTTGCTGCGCAGGCCATCGCGGGTGGTATAGCGGGTCCAGGCCCCGTTCTGGTAAACCACCAATCCCTTGGATCCGGTGGCCCAAACGCGACCCTTGCGGTCCACCAGAACGCTGCTGAACAGTTCATTGGTGGTGGTGCCGGGCGGTTTCTCAATCTGGAATTCAAGCAGGCTGCGCTCCGTACTTCGGAACAGTCCCCCGCGGCTGGCGATCCAGGCACGCCCCCCGTGATCGAAAGCGATTTTCAATACCGAATCGGCTCCAGGCGCACCACTATGAGCGATCACCCGAGCCGCCCCATCGCGAACTTCTATCAGGCCTCCGGGCTCTCCGCCGATCCAGATGGACCCCCCCGGCGCGAGTGCCATGGCGCGGACCTTCTCCATATTTTTGAGGGGCTGCTCGCGCCAATTGATCCGCCGTCCGCCGGCCACGCTATGACTCAATCCCGATTGCGTACCGAGCCAGATACGTCCCGCCGGTTCCTGCAGTATCGACCACACCGACTCGCGCTCCAGGCCCTCGGTTTCGGTCCAGCTTTCCCATTCCTGATAGCCCAGCCAGCGAGCCAAGCCCGATCCCAGCAAACCGAGCCAGACGGAGCCTTCATGATCCTGAAAAACGGCCGCGACGTCACTGCCCGTGATCCCTTGCGAGCGTCCGATTATTTCCCATCCGGTACTTGTCAGGCGGCCTAGCCCCTGCTGCGTCGGAACAAGCAGGTCGCCGCTGGAATCCAGGGCTAAAGTCGGCTGGGTATTCAGCGATGGAGGAAGACCTTGGGAATAAGAAGAGAAACTCTTCCCGTTGGGGAATTTCACATAAAGCGACGTTTCACTGCGGACCCAGAAATTACCTTTTTGATCCTCGATCAGTCCGTACCATTCTTCCTTTGGCAGCGACTCTTCGCCGGGCGCGGGATGGGCTCCGGTGCGATCGATCTGATACAGCGACATGCCAGCGGCGCCCCAGATAATACCTTTTGAATCGCGATACACGCTGACGCCGTATTGCCGCGAATCACCGGCGACGATTGTGAAATCGTTACCGGAACCGGCCACCAGACCGTTTTCCGTGGCCAGGTAAATAACGCCATTTCTATCGCTGGTAATGCCTGAGCGGCCGACGATGCCACGTGCTACGCGTAAATTTATGGTGCGGAAACGATCGCCGCTGCGCCTTGCCAAGCCAGTGTCCGTGCCCACCCAAAGCGTACCGTCCTGGGCTTCGTGGAGAGCCTCAATGCGCGTCCCGGGCAATCCGTCGCCTTGCCCGTAGAAGCGAAACTGCCGCCCATCGTAGCGAAACAGGCCGTTCTGTGTGCCGACCCACAAAAATCCCTGCCGATCCTGGAGGATCGTCTGCACGCCTAAATTGGTTAGGCCCTGTTCTTCGCCATAGAACTTAAAGCTGAAGCGTTGTGCATACGACACCGTCGCTACGCACAGAGCCAGGGCAGCAATGCACAGAGGTCTCACTAGTGTGGAGTTCCTTTGTTATAGCATGCTAGTGTGTCTACGCACGATGAACAACCGATGGCAAGAGAGGGGCTCCCTCGTCTAGCCGTCGTCGGCGCCGGGATCTTCGGCCAAAATCACCTGCGGGTGATTCATGAGGCGGCGGGCGCGAAGCTCGTGGCCGTCGTGGATGCCGATCCGGCAAAAGCTCGCGAAGCTGCCGGGCGATACGGTTGCCGCGCCTATGGCAGCGTCGAAGAACTCGCGGGCCAGGTGGACGCGGCGGTAGTGGCGACACCCACTACCTCTCACGCCGCGGTCGGCTGCACTTTACTGGAAGCGGGCATCGATGTGTTAATCGAGAAGCCTATCGCTTTGAATCTGGAATCGGCGCACCGGTTAGTGGGAACGGCTGCGCGCAATGGAAGGATTCTTCAGGTGGGCCATCTGGAACGATTCAATCCTGCCGTTAGCGCGTTGCATGCCGTGCTGACAACGCCTCTATTTTTCGAGATCCACCGGATGAGCGTCTTTACGCCGCGCAGTCTGGATGTGGATGTGATTCTCGATTTGATGATTCATGATTTGGACATCGTGTTGTCGCTGGTAGGCCGAATGCCCGATGAAATTCGCGCCGCCGGGGTGTCCATTCTTTCGGAGAAAGTGGATATAGCCAATGTGCGCCTATCCTTCCCAGGGGGATGTGTGGCGAACATTACGGCGAGCCGGGTATCGACGGAGAAAGTCCGCAAGCTGCGGCTCTTCCAACCCAACCAGTATATTTCGCTCGACTACCAGCGCCAGGATGCGGCGGCTTTCACAGTGGATGGCAATAAACAGATCGGCTATCAGCCGCTTAGCGCCGCCAAGGGTGAGCCCCTTCGCTTGCAGTTCGAGAGCTTCCTGCAGTGCATCGCCACGAGGGAGAAACCTGTGGTTGCCGGCGAAGATGCGACGCGCGCCCTGGCGGTATCGATGGCCATTCTGGCGAAGATCGAAGAGCATGCGAAAGTAGTTCGCGCCACATTGGCTCCGGCGGCTATCGGATAGAGATCACTTCCAAGTAGCAACTTTGGGTCTTTGCACAGCGTCTACCAATAGCATTCATGCAGGTACAGTTAGAAACTCCGCCAGATCATAAGTACACCCCAGGGGAAGCGGGCGAGTTACGGTTGCTGCTCGATTGGAAGAAGCCCGATAGCAGCGCTTACCTCCTATGGGCGGCGATCGGGTCGTTTCTGGTTCACCTGCTGGTGCTGGTCTCGCTGATCGGGCTGAGCGCGCTTCCCAATCCCGCGCCATATGTGCCGTCCACGGTTGATTTGAAGAAGGCAGTGCACCTGATCGTGCCGCCCGATTTGACGCAGCGCGAACCGAACAAAGCGGAAGTGAGCAAGGAAATCGATCTCGACAGCCTGGTGCAACGGCCTGTGACGCGGGAGAAGTCGCCGGCTGTCTTACGAAATCGACCGTCGGTGCCGCCGTCACGCCCGGCTCCCGCGCCGGCTCTTCCCGAGCCACCGAAGCTGGCGGCGCAGACTCCGCCACCGGCGATGGGGAATTCGCCAACGCTTGCTCCGCCACCGCCGATTCAGCCGTCGATTCAAATTCAAACCGACCAAAAACCGAAGCTGGCGTTTGAAACTCCTGGAGTCACGAAGGGAATAGGCGATCAGCAGGGCCTGGCTACGCCGAAGCTGCGCCCGCCCACATCGTCGGTGAGTGAAGCAACCCAAAGCGCGGCTCATCAGGGTGGATCGGGTGCGGTGATCGGAGATGCGGGGGACGATCCGCAAAGCACGGTTCCTGGCCTGAGCCCGCAGCCTACGCAAGGGCGTCTGGGAAGCAGTCTGGAACTGATGAGCGATCCCCAAGGTGTCGATTTCAAGCCGTATCTGATTCGAATATTGGCTTCGGTCCGCCGAAACTGGTTCGCCGTAATGCCGGAGAGCGCGAAACTCGGGCGGCGGGGGAAGGTGCTGGTGCAATTCGTGATTTCGAAGGATGGAAGCGTTCCGAAACTGGTGATCGCCTTGCCGTCCGGAGCTGAGCCGCTGGATCGCGCGGCGGTAGCGGGAATCAGCGCGTCCAATCCATTCCCGCCTCTTCCAGCGGAATTTCGAGGGCGCGAAATCCGGCTGCAGTTCGCTTTCACCTACAACGGAAAATGAGAAAAGGCCGCAAGGGAGATTATCCCCCGCGGCCCTTTGAGTAACGACAGCTTAGTAACGATAATGATCGGCCTTGTACGGGCCGTCCACCGATACACCGAGATACTCGGCCTGCTTCGGGCTCAACGTGGTTAACTTCACGCCGATCTTCTCCAGGTGGAGCCGGGCAACTTCTTCGTCCAGTTTCTTCGGCAGAACATAGACGCCGATCTTGTAGACGTCCTTGTTCTTCCACAAGTCGATTTGAGCCAGCGTTTGGTTGGCAAAGCTGTTGCTCATCACGAAGCTGGGATGACCGGTAGCGCAACCGAGGTTTACCAGGCGGCCTTCGGCCAGCATGAAAATGCTGTTGCCCGATGGGAACGTATACTGATCAACCTGCGGCTTGATGTTCAGACGCTTGACGCCGGGTGCGGTGTTCAACAGATCGACCTGAATTTCGTTGTCGAAATGCCCGATATTGCAGACGATCGCCTGATCCTTCATGTGCTGCATGTGTTCCAGCGTAATGATGTCCAGATTGCCGGTGCAGGTGACGTAGATATCGCCGCGGCCAAGAGTATCTTCCACCGTTGTGACTTCAAACCCTTCCATCGCGGCCTGTAGAGCGTTGATCGGATCCACTTCGGTCACGATCACTCGCGCTCCCATGCCTCGCAGGGAATGTGCCGAACCCTTGCCGACATCGCCATACCCGCAGATGACGGCGACCTTGCCGGCCACCATGACATCGGTAGCCCGCTTGATACCATCGGCCAGCGATTCGCGGCAGCCGTACAGGTTATCGAACTTCGACTTGGTAACCGAATCGTTGACATTGATCGCCGGAACGAGCAGTTTGCCAGCTTCCTTCATTTTGTATAAGCGATGAACGCCAGTGGTGGTTTCTTCGGAAACGCCGCGCCATTCCTTGGCGATACTATGCCAAATTGTGGGCTGCTCGGCATGCACCTTCTTCAGCAGGTCTTTAATCACTTTCTCTTCATGGCTGCCGGACGGCGAATGTACCCACTCGCTTCCATCTTCCAGCTCAACGCCTTTGTGAATCAGCAGCGTGACATCGCCGCCATCGTCGACGACCAGTTGCGGACCCTTGCCGCCGGGATGCATTACTGCCTGCAGCGTACACCACCAATATTCTTCCAGGGATTCACCCTTCCAGGCGAAGACCGGTACACCCGTGGCGGCAATCGCGGCGGCGGCGTGATCTTGCGTGGAAAAGATATTACAGCTGGCCCAGCGTACGTCGGCGCCGAGATCGACCAACGTTTCAATCAACACGGCCGTCTGAATCGTCATGTGCAACGATCCCGTTACGCGAACGCCGGCGAGCGGCCTTTCAGCGGCGTGCTTCTTGCGAATGGACATCAAGCCGGGCATCTCATGCTCGGCAATGGATATTTCTTTGCGGCCCCAATCGGCCAGGTTCATGTCGGCGACTTTGAAGTCGACTGCTTTCTGAGTAAGAGGTAAGGTGGCGGTGCTCATATGTGTCGTCCTTTCTGGTTCATATCAATACATCATGATATATTGATACTATACTGGAGTTCGTAGATGGCGTCAATTCTAAAATCACTTCGTTTACTGGGCGATCCAAGCCGCCTGCGCCTACTCCTTTTGTTAGAGCGCGAAGAGCTATCGGTTGCCGAAATCCAAGAGATCCTATGTAAAGGACAGAGTCAGATTTCCACTCACCTATCACAGTTAAAGCAGGCTGGACTGGTTGAGGATAGACGTACAGGCAAGAATATCTTTTATCGGCTGCTGCCGGCGCAGGGTGGTGTTCTGGAGCCGTTGCTACGCGCCGCCGTCTCAGAAATTCCTCAGGCGGGGGAGGATTTGGAGGCGCTGACTCTGGTGCTGCGCAAGCGTCGGGATAAGATGCGCACCTATTTCGATGAACTGGCTGGCAGATTTGGACGGCAGTATGTGCCGGGACGTTCCTGGCAGGGACTAGCGGAGGCGCTGCTTAGTCTTTTGCCGCCAATGGAGATCGCCGATCTGGGTGCGGGGGAAGGTACTTTCTCACAGTTGTTGGCGCGGCGAGCCAGCCGGGTAATCGCTGTCGACAATTCGGAGAAGATGGTGGAATTTGGCGCGGAGCTTGCGCGCAGCCATGGGATTTTCAACTTAGAGTATCGTTTGGGCGATTTGGAGAAGCTGCCAATCGCTGATCGGGAAGTCGATTTGGCGTTCTTCAGTCAATCGTTACATCACGCGCAGCACCCGCGAACGGCCGTGGAAGAAGCAAGCCGGATATTGAAACCAGGCGGCCGAATCGTCATCCTGGATCTCATCAAGCATAACTTTGAAGAGGCTCGTGAGCTGTATGCTCATCTGTGGCTGGGCTTTACGGAGGTGGAAGTGAGGCGCTATTTAGCGGCGGCGGGATTCCAAAATGTGGAAACATCGGTAGTCCATCGGGAAAAAGAGAACCCCCAATTTGGGACATTGCTCGCTGTGGGGCAGAAATGAACGAAATTTAATGACGATTCGGAAAGGGCGGGCTTCTAGATAGGTCTAGAACGCCTGGGTGGTATACGCCCCCGCAACAGGGTATCTTGTATAGATCCAGTGAGAAGTACTATGAGAACCGCCGAACTAGGACGTGTTGGCACGCGAGGCAACCTGAGTATGGTACGGGGGTTTGGTTTACTGTACTCAATGGCGACCTTGGCCGGGAGCCATACGACCTGTAGTCGATCATGTCCCTAAAACTTACAAAACGTCTGGTAATTGGCCTAGCCTGTTATCTAGTACTTGGGGTAATGGCTAGTCTCACCCTCACGGGCCGGGTGCGTCTGGTGACCCTCGCAGTCCTAGCACTGTATGTGGTGAAAACAATGGTATCTACCCGCGATCGGATAGAACCGGATCAGTAGCTTTCTAAGATCATCTAAGGGGTTCTACTGAGATACTTCGCCTATGGAAACCTTTAACCTGCCTCTTAGCACAAAGTAAGTAAGAACGAGTGAAACTAAGTGCTTCATTTAGAAGACAATGTTTCGCTCTTGGTGGGGCAGATCCTTATGCGATATCAGAACGCAATACGTGTCTTTAGTCCGTCATCGCAGAACATGTTGTCCACGATTCGTGGTCAATTCGCGAGCGGACTCCGATTGCAACTAAGCATTGTGCAATCGGTAATACGACCTGCCACTCCCACGGCTTACTTCCTCAACTCACCATTCCAAGCTTTGCGTAATACGACGAGACCTCTTCCTTTATCGAAGAACTCGCCGAAAGGTATGAGCGTATGAAGATTAAAGCCGTCGCTGTAGTTCCCTGTGCCAAGACCGCTCGCCGGGATCGGGTTGTACTCGAACACCTTCCGCTGGTTAAGGCCATTGCCGTTCGCGTGCACGAAAATTTGCCCGTCCATGTCGATTTAGACGATCTGGTTCACGCGGGGATTCTCGGCTTGTTTGATGCCGCGAATAAGTATGATCCGGAGAAGCAGGTGGTCTTCTCGAGTTACGCCAAGCATCGCATTAAGGGCGCCATTCTGGATAGCCTGCGGCAATTGGATTGGGCCTCTCGCGATCTGCGCCGTCGGCACAAACAAGTGGAGGCCGCTACCAGGGACCTCTCCTCCACCTTGCAGCGGGCGCCAACGGAAGCGGAAGTGGCCGAGAAGTTGGGCGTGGATGTCGAGCGCTGGCGGCAGATGATGCTGGATCTGCGAAGCGTGGGCCTGATATCGGCTTCATCCCGGGCTACTGACCACGAAGACCTGCCGGCGCCCGATTTTCCCAGCAAGCCCGAAACGCAGCCCGATACGATCTGCGCCCGGGAACAGCTACGAAGTGTACTTGGCAATGCAATGAAAACCCTGCCGGAGCGATACCAGCGGGTTGTGGGCCTTTACTACACAAGCGAAATGACAATGAAGGAGATCGGTGGCGTGCTCGGAATCAATGAAAGCCGAGTCTCGCAGATTCATAAGTCGGCGCTTGAAAAGATGGCCGTTGTACTGCAATCGAGCGGGATTCATTCCAGCCACGCATTCTGATGCAGGCGCGGGTTCAGCCTTAGCGCTCTACTTTACTTCAGCGCTCTACTTTACTTCCACGACGAACGGCATTACTTTGAGCATTCCACCCTGGGTCCAGGACCGAATGGGGAAGCCCTTCAATACAGATTTTTCCAAAGTGGATTGAATCTTCATTTCAACGGTGGCCGAATCGTCGCGCGAGCTCATCAACACTTCCAGTAAGCTTCGTTTCGGGGGGTAGGTCACCAGGGCAACGCCGTCGTTGAGCGGAATATTAGCCTTCTTCTTTAAGATCTCGATGGCCTTATCCAGCCCACCCAGTTCATCCACCAGCCCATTCTGCTTTGCCTGCGAACCGAGCCACACCCGGCCCTGCGCCAGCGGTTCCATTTCCTCGTACTTACGCCTTCGGCCTTCCGCCACGCGAGTGACGAAGCCTTTGTAGAATTCCTCGATCTGGCCGCGGAGTTTGGCGCGAGTGGCGTCGTCCAACGGCTGATATTCGGAGTCGAGGCCAGCATACTTTCCGCGCGAAATAATTTCTTTGTTGATGCCGATTTTGTCATATAGTCCGCGGAGATTCAGTCTGCCGAAGAGCACGCCAATCGATCCAGTCAAGGTGTTGGGATAGGCCACAATCGGGTCGCCACTCATGGCAATGAAATAGCCTCCGGAAGCCGCAAGGTCCGACATGGAAATCACCAGCGGCTTCTTCTTGCTTAGCACTTTCACCTCATGCAGGATGTCATCGGAGGCGATGCCATCGCCGCCAGGAGAATCGACGCGCAGGATCACGCCTTTGATGCTGGCGTCGTTGCCCACAAGGCGGAGTTGCTTGATCATGCCGCCCGCCGTCAGGCCTTCGTTGCCACCCAAGCCGCCGCCCTCAGAAGCGCGCGTTATCTCACCCGACCCTACGATCAAGGCAATCTTGTTCTTGCCGTCGGACCCCAACGACTTCAAGTAATCGCGGTGCGACACGCGCTGAATTTCCTTCTCCTTGAGACGGTCTTTCAACTCGCCGTACATTTCATCTTCGAATTTTAAGGAGTCGATCAAACCTTTGGCGAGAGCTTCCCGGGCCAAAAAGGGACCGTCCTCCAGCATCAGGCGAACGTCTTCTACACTCTTCTTGCGCGCCGCGGCGACGGTGTTCACCATATCTCCCCAGAACTGATCGATGATCTGGTTCAAAACGTCGCGGCTTTCCGGCGTCATTGATGTGCGGGTGAACATATCGCCGGCGTCCTTGTACCTGCCGACGTGTTCCACTTCAATCTGCGCGCCGACCTTTTCGAGCGCCCCCTTGACGAACATCACCTCAGCCCGCAGACCCTTGACGTCCAACATGTCTTCGGGCGTCATGTAGATCTTGTCGGCGGCTGTAGCGATGTAATATTCGCGCGTGCCAGGATTGCGCAGGAAGGCGATTAAGCGCTTGCCGGACTTCTTAAACGCCAGCAGGTTTTCGTGCAGTTCTTCGAGCTTGGCCCAGCCCGCGCCGACTCCCCGGGGCATCAGGACAACCGCCTTAATCTTGGGGTCCGCCGCGGCCCGGCGCAGGGTCCGCCACAATTCTTCCACGGTGGATTGGGATTGGCTCTCGAAAAAAGGAAGCTGGATTTCCACGGGCGATTGCTCGGGAATATCGCCCTCCAGCTTAAGGACGAGCGTCGAAGCGTCGGAGATGACAGGCTTCCGGTCGCCGATTCTGGCCAGCGCGAAAACGAAGATGATGCCGATGAATCCGGTGATCGCGATGCCGGTGATCAAGCCGAGTACAAATTTTTTCATAGGGTCACTGACCGTTAAAAATCAAATCGACGCGCCGGCTGACATCCTTCAAGTAGGCTTCGTCGCCGCCAGATAGCTCCACCGTGGCGGTTCCTGTAAAGCCTACTTCTTGCAAAGCCCGATACACTTCTTTCCAATCGATTTCCCCGTCGCGCAGATTCACCCACTCGGCGACTCTCTTCTTGATCTGTGGATCGTTTTTGAATGTGAAGTCTTTCAAGTGCAGTTTAACGATGCGCTTGCCTAGCGTCCGTATCCAATCTTGCGGATAGCCGTTGATCACGACGTTTCCAACATCGAAGTAAGCGCGCACCCAGGGACTCTGGAAATCGTCGATATAGCGCGCCATCTCCAGCGGGCTCAACAGAAATTTATTCCACACCTCTTCAATTCCGATGATCACATGCAGCTGTTCGGCCAGCGGGAGCAAGGTGCGAATCTGTTTTTGCGATCGGTCCCAGGCCTCGCGATAGCTGGTTTGCGCATTGACCACGGCCGGGACCAGCAATACGGTGTCCGATCCCCAGAGATGGGCATTTTCGAGACTGGTGCACATACCGGCAAGACTGCGGGCGACTACATCGGGATCCGCCGAAGAGAGGGGGGAACTCCAATGCGCCTGATTCATCACCGAATGAATCCGCAGCTTGGCATTCTTAGACGCCTCGAAAATTTCTTCCGCCGCTTTCGGATCGGGCGTGGTGGGGCACTCAATTTCCTGAAAGCCGCAGTCGCGCGCTAATAGAAAGCGCTCACCGACGCTCAAGGAAGTGGGGAGCATGGAAAACTCGACTGCTTTTCTGATGGGGAGCCGTTGTCCAAAAGACGCGCTTGCAACGGCCAGGGTGCCTAGAAATGTTCGACGATCGATCACGAACCAACTTTATCGCATCGGGCGCGGGGCCTAAACCAGATTTGGGATTTTGATGATCTTCTTCTGAATCGCGTACTGCACGAGTTGGGCTTTATTGTGAATATCCAGTTTACGCATCAGGTTGAACTTATGCGCTTCCACGGTTTTCACGCTGAGGTTCAAATCGCAGGCAATTTCCTTCACGGAATTACCCTCGGCCAGCATCTTCAGGACTTCGCGTTCCCTGGTTGTTAACGTCGCGAAGCGCGGAAGGCGATTGGCAGATTTAATACGGGAGCGGAAATCATCCACCAGTTGTGACAGCATGCGCGGGCTCAGGTAACTGCCTCCGCGACAGATATCGCGCACTGCGGCCACCAGTTGCGCGGCCGGGCTGTCCTTTAGAACATAGCCGCTGGCGCCAACCTCCATTCCTTCGACGAGATAATCTTCGTCGTCGTACATAGTAAGGAACAGGACTTTTGTTTCCGGCCGGTTCTTCTTAATTTGACGCGTTGCTTCGAAACTGCTGAGGCCGGGCATGCCGATATCCATCAGGACGACATCGGGTCGAGCTTCAGCCGACTTTTCCACAGCTTCCCCGCCATTGGCGGCTTCGCCGACTACTTCCATATCGGGCTCGGCCGAGATCAACGTCCTGATTCCCTGCCGGAACAGTGTATGATCGTCCGCCAACATGATTCGAATCTTGGCCATATCTTTTATCCGACCTTTGTATGCTTAGTGCGTCTTTCGGTGAGCACTAGCCTCAGTAGGACCCTCGGGCCCAGGAACGCGGCTCAATTCACGAAGCTGCCGGATGCGGCTGGCTTCGAGACGATCCTCGTCCACGTCGCGGCCGCCTTCCTTGGAGACTGGTAGTTCCACGGCGATCTTCGTACCATGATCCCGCTTGCCGTTTCCGCGTTTTCCACTAAGATTGCTATGGACTTCAAAGCTACCGCCGAGTAAGGCGACCCTTTCTCGCATCCCAGACAATCCAAAGGACTCGCGCTTGGCAAGAGCCTCGTCGACGTTAAATCCGACCCCATTGTCCTCGACATTTAACCTTAGCTTTCCATCGGCAGAACTCACTGAAATGTTTACGAGAGACGCCGAAGAATGCTTGGCCACGTTGTTAAAGCATTCCTGCACCAAACGATAAACGATGATTTCAGTTTTCTGGGGAAGATTTCCAATCCTGCTTAAATGCATCCGGACGCGCGCCGGGTACAGTCTTCGAAAGCGATTCACCAGCTGTCGCAGGGCCGCGCCTAACCCCAACTGCTCGAGAACGGCGGGACTGAGGGCCGAGATCAGACGGCGCATTTCAAGGATGGTTCGCTCCGTAAGGTCGCGAGCTTCGCGGAGTTTCATCTTCCATTCGCCCTGATGGTCGGGCAGGGATTGTTCGAGCAGTTCCATCTGGAGGCGGATGCATAACAAAGATTGTCCGGCTTCGTCATGCAGTTCCCGGCTGATGCGGCGGCGCTCCATTTCCTCTACGTGAAGCATATGTTCGGCCAGGCGTCGAACTTGTTCTTCGCGGGCCGCCAGATCCTCCATCAGGCGAGCTTTTTCGGCAGCCATCAGGCAGCGCTCGGCTGCGGCGGCCAGCAATTCCTGTTCCCGCGGAAGCCATTCGCAAGGCTTGGAGAAACCAAACTGCATCACGCCTGCGGTACGGCCTCCGGCGGCCAGTGGGATGGACCAGCAAGTGTGATATTTCTTGCGCCAGGAAGGATCCAGAATCACCGCCGCGTTGCCGGTGTTAGTTACGGCGAGTGCTTTCAGATTGAGGCAGTGCGGTTTGGAAAAGACGCTGCGCCGGGCCGCGACCCGGGGGACGATTACCGCGCTTGGAGCCGATTCCCCGGCGGCGGGTGTCGATGCCTGGCGGATCCATTCGCTGGCGCCCTCGTTCAAAAGATAGATGTGGCCCGCGTCGGCTTGCGAGACCTGCAGCAATGCCTCCAGGAAATTGCGGATCAGTTCTTCCAGATTTCGCGCTTCCAACTCCACCCGGAAGAGCTCGTAGAACGCTTGCGTCTCGGCTTCGCGCACCTGGTAATAGGCGTTGTTCAACGTCAGAATGACGCAGAAGTGGAGCTGTTCGCGCACCCACTGAAAATTGGCGTATTCGGCAGGCATCAGGCGGCGCAGCGTAGGCGTCAGGAGCAGATCGTATTCCTGCAGGGCTTCGACAATGGCGCTGGGCGGCAGATTCAGTTTCGCCAAACGGCGTCCGTGATACTCCACCTGTTCAATGAACTTGAGAGGTAGTTTTCGCGGTGCCAGAATTCGCGCCGCCGCTCCTAGAGTGATCGCCGCAAGCGCCACGCGCTGCTTGGGCGCGAATCCCATCTTTCGCAGACGGATAAGGAATCGCCGTTCCAGAACGTCGGCGTGGGGCAGAACCAAGGTGGCCAGGCGTTGCAGGTGAACCCGTAACTGATCGCTCAGGACATCGGCCGCGTCGGCCAGTTCCGGCGAAATTTGAGTATTACGCAACTAAACCTAATATATCGCTTCGGGGATTCTGTAATGCCCCGGGCCGTGGCGCGTTACGATAAAAATAGAGCCCATGCTCCATATTCTGCGCAAGATCGAGAATGTTTTTCAGTCGGCGTTCGAAGGCGGTTCACCGCCGGGAAATAGCAACGACAAGATTGAACCGTTGGATCTTGTGCGGCAAATTGAGCGGGAGATTGAGCGCAACAAGCGGATCTTCATCAACGACCGGACTTACGTCGCGCACAAGATCGTGATCCATTTGCACGCCCCGACGCAATCGCGGATAGAAGAATACGAAGCTCTTTTCAATAATCCGGACTTCCGAAAGTATCTGGAAGAATACATCGCCGAGAAGGGTTATCAGCTGCTGGATCATATCCGCATCGTCGTGCAATGTCATCAGGCTCTGATTCCAGAGTTTGGTAAGCGGCATTGTTTCGTGGAGTTTTCCTGGCCACAGGCAACCAGCGATCCGGGCGAGGTTACGGTGGTGTTAGATCTGCAAAACAATCGCATTCTCTCTGTGAATGCGCCGCGATCGGAAGTGGCGGAAACCGCCTGGCTCGACGTGCAGGAAGGAAAGGCGTACCAAAGCAAGGTAATTATTGGCCGATCGCAATTCAATATTGGCCGGACGGAAAACGTGTTGAACAGCAAGGGCGACAAGCTGCTGCGGGTGAATCATCTGGCGTTTGTCAGGCCTGGCGCGGGCGATGCCATTAACCGCACGGTATCGCGGCAGCACGGGCGAATCGAATATCGCGGGAAGTCGTTTTTTCTATATGACACGGGGAGTCAGAACGGAACTTCCGTGCAGCGCGGCACGATGACGATCCTTGTGCCGCAAGCCGGTCCCAACGCCGAGGGAATCGAAATCGAGGACGGCGACATTCTAATATTCGGTAGCGCAAGGGTGGCATTTCACGTCGGAAAAGCTGGCGAATCTGTACCGCTGTAAGATCGTCCGGGGCATGCCGTTTAGATGGAATCAGGGGACCGCCTCTGTTCATCGCACGCGAACGATCTAGAATATGACGGTGGCTGAACAACTCAGCGAAGGCACGCGTCTCGGCAACTACCGCATTGAGCGTATGCTCGGCGCGGGAGCTTTCGCCGACGTGTATCTGGCGCGGCAGGTGATTCTGGACCGCCAGGTTGCCCTGAAAGTAATTCGCAATTCCGATTCCGAGCATTCCGAGATTCAAGGCGCGCAAATCATGTCGCGTCTGCGCCATCGCAATATTGTGAGCGTGCTGTATGCCGAGCGCATCGACGGACAGCTTGCCATTGCGATGGACTTTGTGGATGGCAAGACGCTGAAGCAGGTAATTGAGGAATCGGGTCCTCTGCCGCTGGAGCGCGCTTTCAATATTACGGTGGAAGCGGCAACCGCGCTCGATGCGATTCACAATTTCGACATGACCGGGTCGGCCGGAATGGCGCACCTGGATTTGAAGCCGTCGAATGTGCTGATCGATAAATCGGACGTCGTGAAGATCACCGATTTTGGCATCGCTCAGATATTTCGCGAGAATCAAAGTGCCGATGCCAGACTGAGCGGATCGCCCGCGTACATGGCGCCTGAACAATTCTCAGGCAATCCGACGAAGCAATCGGACATCTGGGCTTTGGGAATTCTGTTGTATCAGATGCTGACGTGCGAGCCACCCTTTCGCGCCGATTCCCTGGCAGGCTACAGCGGTTTGGTGTTGACGTCGGCGAGTGCGCTGCCGGCGTTATTGGCACGAGTTCCGGAAGCCGCGCGAGGGGTGATTGCGGGCTGCCTGGCGACGAATCTAGCGGACCGCTATTCGTCGGCGCGGCAGCTGATCGCGGCTATCGAACAAGCGCGGACTCCGGTTGATCCGTCGCGAGTTTGCCCGAAATGCGCGACGCCGCTTGTGGCCGGTAGCGACATCTGCCCGGAGTGCACTTACTCTTTTGACAAGAAGCCGGCAATCGCGCTGCCTGTACGGAAGAGTCCGGTGGGCAAGGCTCTTGCCGCGAAGCCACAGTTGGCCACGCAGACGCTGAACGTTATGCCGCTGAAAAAGTCGCGAACATGGGCTTACGCGCTGCTCGGTTTTATGCTGATCGCGGCAACGGCGGGCTATGTAGCTTGGCGCTTTTATCCGCTGGCGACGCCATGGACGCCAGCGCCGCCCCCGGTAACGGCCGATTCGCAGCGTCTGCAATCGGACTGGGATACGATCCTCAGCCTGGAATCCTCGACCAGCGGCGAGTATGAGGATCGCATCAACGCTCTGCAACATTACGTGACGATGCACCCCAACGCGCCCGAAGCGCAGCAAGCGCGGGAAAAACTGGCGCAATGGAAACAGGATTCGGAACTATTCGCCACACCGGATGCGCTGGACAAGCGTAGCGACGCGCACATGTCTGAGATCCTCACGGGCTGGGAGAGCTATCTGGCCCAACGCAAGACCGATTTTAAGAAGCAATACGCGACCGAGCGCATCGACTTCTGGAAGAATGAAATTGCCGCTTATGAAGGATATGCGACGCTGGCGGTGTTGTCGGCCTCGGGCCTTCCCACGGGCAGCCACGTTTTTGGTTCGGGGCAATCGGATCCTTTCTTTGTCTTGCTACAGGACGGCAAGTCGATTTATAAATCGCGCACATTAAGCAAAGATCCCGCGCCTCGCTGGAATGAGAAGATTCGCGTCCTGTTGAAGCCGGGGCTGGACCTGACGCTGGAGGTTCGCGATAAGACTCTGTTCAGCTCGCGCCTGCTGGTCCGGCAGAATCTGACGCCGTTGCCGAGGGACGGTGTTTTCCACATCGCCGAAGGTCCGATTGAAGTGCAATTGGAAATCACCCGGGAGCGATAGAGCGGATCGCGCGCGCATTGAATCCATTCGTGAATGGGAGTACACTTCCTGTGAGGTATCCTCCATGTCAACAGAAGATAATAAGCAGGTAGATCGCCGCGATTTCGTGAAAATCGCCGGTGGCGTAGGCGCCACGCTGGGCCTGGCGAATTCAGCTTTTGCGGCGCGCGGTGGACGCAGCAGTTCCGCCGCCGATACCAGCCGTGTGCTGGGCGCCAACGACACGATCCAAATCGGCGTGATCGGCTACGGTGGCCGCGGGACTTACGTGGCGAGCGCCTTTCAAAAATTTGGCGATACCAATAACAATGCCTGCAAGATTGTCGCTGTGTGCGATGTCTACGAAAAGCGCAAACGCCTGGGAGCTGAGAAATACAAGTGCGACGGCTACCTTGATTATCATCAGGTTCTGGATCGGAAAGACGTCGATGCCGTGATTGTGGCGACGCCAGATCACTGGCACGCCAAGATCGCTCTCGATGCAATGGACCGGGGGAAGGATGTGTACCTCGAAAAACCGATGTGCCATACCAACGAGGAAGCCAAGCATCTGATCGCGACGGTGAAGGAAACCAAGCGCGTCTTGCAGGTTGGATCGCAGACGACTTCGGCCGACCAATGGTACAAGGCGAAAAAAGCTATCGCCGATGGAATGATCGGGCAGATGCTGATGAGCCAGGGATCCTACCATCGCAATTCGGTGGAAGGGGAGTGGAACTGGCCCATTGATGAGAGCGCCGGTCCGGATGGAAAGGGCGACGATTTTATCGATTGGAAGCAGTGGCTGGGTCCGGCGCCGAAGCGTGCTTTCGATGCCGACCGGTTCTTCCGCTTCCGCAAGTATTGGGATTACTCCGGCGGTATTGCGACCGATTTGTTTTATCACGTGGTTTCGCCATTGAACATCTGCTGGGACAAGCCGCAATTCCCGCACAAGGTTACAGCGACGGGCGGGATTTACGTATTCAAAGATAAGCGCGAGGTGCCGGATACTTTCCACCTTATGGCCGAATATTCCGAAGGCCACACGATGGTGTTGACTTCGTCGATGGCCAACTCGCAGCATATTCCAGGCCTGATTCGCGGGCACGAAGGCACCATCATCATGGTGGATCATGGGATGTTTGAGCGCACCGTAGATTTCATCACGGTGAAGCCCGAGGTGGTGCATCGCCGCAGCGCCGAGGCCAGCACCATCAATCCGGACTATAAATTCGGCAAGGATGAGATCAAGATTCCCGTCGACAAATCGAAGGACATGATGACGGCCCATATTGAGAATTTTATTTCCTGCATGCACACTCGCGAGAAGCCCCATCTGGACGTGGAGACGGGCGCGAAGGCGCAGATCGTGATCAACATGGCGGTCCAGTCCTATCGGGAAGGGCGCACGCTGTATTGGGACGAGAAGAACTGGAAGGTTGCCGCCAAGCCCAGCAAAGCTTAACGGGATTTGCAGGTCAAAAATAGAAGGCACGGAGTTCCGGCTCCGTGCCTTTTCGTATTTACAGCGCATCGAGGCTGGTTGGTTTGGCCATCTGATAACATCGGAGTAGAAAAACACCACACACGGAACCGCGGCGAATTTTTACGGCGGCAACGCGTCTTGTGGCATCACTCAGATGAGACTTCTATGGCAGCGACAGCAGTAGGTTTCAGCGAATCGCGGATTGCGCGTTTTTATCGCGCCGCGGCCGGCAAGAAAGCCGTCATGGCGATCAGCGGGGCCGCTTTATTCGGATTCGTCATCGCCCACCTTATCGGCAATTTACAAGTATTTGAAAGTGCCGATAAGTTCAACGCGTATTCCCGATTTCTGAAGAGCATGCCGGCGCTATTGTGGAGCGCCCGTATCGGTCTGCTGGTAATGGTGATTCTGCATATCGTGTCGACGGTCCTGCTGGCCCTGCGCAAGAACGAAGCAAGACCCATCGCCTACGTGAAAAGAAAAGCCACCACCTCAAGCTATGCGTCGCGCACCATGTACTGGAGCGGGCCGATCGTACTCGCGTTCATCATCTATCATCTGATGCAATTTACTTTTGGGGTTGGCGGTACGCGCTACGACGAGGCTGACGCTTACGGAAATTTGGTGGCTGGATTTCAGGTGCCGGTTGTGTCGATTTTTTACATCGTCGCGATGGGCCTGCTCTGTATGCACCTTTATCACGGCGCGTGGAGCATGTTCCAGAGTTTGGGGATCAATCATCCCCGCTATACTCCGTGGCTAAAGAATTTCGCGAAGATCGCGGCGATCCTGATATTCGCCGGTTTTGTTTCGATTCCTGCCGCCGTCATGGCAGGGGTGGTGCGCTAATTATGCAACTCGATTCCAGGCTTCCTTCCGGTCCGATAGAAACAGCGTGGGACAGGACGAAGTTCGATATGAAGCTGGTGAATCCAGCGAACAAGCGCAAGTACACGATCATCGTGGTCGGCTCCGGTCTGGCGGGCGGATCGGCTGCCGCCACTCTATCGGAACTTGGCTACAACGTGAAATGCTTCTGCTTTCAGGATTCGCCTCGCCGGGCGCACAGCATCGCCGCGCAGGGCGGGATTAATGCCGCGAAGAATTATCAGAACGACGGCGACAGCGTGTATCGCCTTTTTTATGACACGGTAAAGGGCGGCGATTTCCGGGCCCGGGAAGCGAACGTCTACCGCCTGGCGCAGATCAGCGTCAACATCATCGATCAATGCGTGGCGCAGGGCGTTCCATTCGCCCGGGAATACGGCGGAGTGCTCTCAAACCGCTCGTTCGGCGGTGCCCAGGTATCGCGAACGTTCTATGCTCGCGGTCAGACCGGGCAACAGCTTCTGCTGGGCGCCTATCAGGCTTTGGAACGCCAGATCGATGCCGGCGGCGTCATGATGTATCCCCGTACGGAAATGCTCGACCTGATCGTGATCGACGGCCGGGCGCGGGGCATCGTGACCAGGGACTTAATCAGCGGTGTAATTGAAACGCACCTGGCCGACGCCGTAGTGCTGGGCACCGGAGGATACGGCAATGTTTATTACTTGTCGACGAATGCCAAAGGATCGAACTGCACGGCGATCTGGCGAGCCCACAAGCGCGGCGCGGCCTTCGCGAACCCTTGCTTTACACAAATCCACCCGACTTGCATTCCGGTCTCGGGCGACTATCAATCGAAGCTGACTCTGATGAGCGAGTCGCTCCGCAACGACGGCCGCATCTGGGTTCCACTCGTGAAGGGCGATAAACGCGCCGCCAATCTGATACCGGAAGCGGAGCGCGATTATTATCTGGAACGGAAATATCCGAGTTTCGGAAATCTTGTTCCGCGCGATGTCGCTTCCCGCAATTCTAAAGCTGTTTGCGATGAAGGCCGGGGCGTTGGCACCAGCGGACTGGGCGTTTATCTGGACTTCGCCGATGCCATCAAGAGACTGGGCGTGGAAACAATTCGCGATCGCTACGGCAATCTGTTCGAGATGTATCAGCGCATCACCGACGAGAACCCCTATGAGGTTCCGATGCGCATTTACCCGGCAATTCACTACACGATGGGCGGCTTGTGGGTGGATTATCAACTGATGACCACCATTCCCGGCTTGTTCGCGATCGGGGAAGCGAATTTCTCCGATCATGGCGCCAACCGGCTGGGCGCGAGCGCGCTGATGCAGGGGCTTTCCGACGGATATTTCGTTCTCCCTTACACGATTGGCAATTACCTGGCGGGCTCGAAGCTAGAGAAGATAGCCACAGGACATCCGGCCATCAAGGAAGCGGAAGACGGGGTGGCCGCTCTGACGCAGCGTCTGCTGTCCATCAAGGGCAATCGCTCGGTGGATTCGTTCCATCGCGAACTGGGCAAGATCGTGTGGGATGAATGCGGCATGTCGCGCACGGCCGAGGGTTTGGTGCTAGCTATCGAGCGCATCCGCGCTCTACGCGAAGAGTACTGGAAGAATGTCAACATTCTCGGCAGCGGCGAGGAGTTCAATCAGTCGCTTGAAAAAGCGGGGCGTGTAGCGGACTTTTTCGAATTGGGCGAACTGATGTGCATCGACGCTCTGGAGCGGAACGAATCCTGCGGAGGCCATTTCCGCGAGGAATATCAAACGCCCGAAGGCGAGGCATTACGCGACGATGAGCATTTTTCCTATGCGGCGGCCTGGGAATACAAGGGACCGAACCTGAAGCACGAACTGAACAAAGAACCGTTGACGTTCGACTACGTTCATCCCAGCCAGCGGAGTTACAAATAGCCATGAATTTGACTCTCAATATCTGGCGCCAAAAGACGAGTGCGACGCCGGGGGCGATGAAGCGCTACGAGTTGAAAAACGCCGAAGCCGATATGTCGATGCTGGAAGCGCTCGACGTATTAAATGAAGAATTGATTGCCAGGAACGAAGAACCGGTGGCCTTCGATCACGATTGCCGCGAGGGGATTTGCGGATCCTGCGGTTTCATGATCGACGGCATCGCCCATGGCCCTCTGCCGGCCACGACAGTTTGCCAGTTGACTCTGCGTCATTTCAAGGACGGCCAGGAACTGTTCCTGGAGCCGTGGCGGGCCAGGGCATTCCCGGTGATCAAGGACCTTGTAGTTAACCGCGGCGCTCTGGATCGCATCATTGCCGCTGGCGGTTACGTATCGGCCGCAACCGGCAGCGCGGTGGACGGCAATGCGATTTTGATCGGCAAGGAAGAAGCCGATCTGGCGATGGATTCGGCTGCGTGTATTGGATGCGGGGCGTGCGTTGCGGCCTGCCCGAATGCTTCGGCGGCGCTGTTCACAGGGGCCAAGATCGCCCATCTCGCTCATTTGCCGCAAGGCCAGCCGGAGCGCTATGAACGCGTGTTGAAGATGGTGGCACAGGCCAATCGCGACGTCTTTGGAAGCTGCACGAATATCGGCGAGTGTGAAGCGGTCTGTCCGAAGGAAATCAAGCTCGAATCGATCGCCCAGATGAATCGCGATTTCATCAAAGGAAGCTTCCTTTCGCGGCGTGAACCCTATCAGGATCCGGGCGAAGAGAAGCGCTGGCGGTAAGCCGCTAGTCCTCGATTTCGATCTTTGGACCCTTCACGGATTTCACCGCATCGGCCCGCCGGACCATGGCCTTGGCGAGTTCCAGAAACGCCGCCGCCCGGGAATCGCTGGCCGCGCGTACGGCAACCGGTTTGCCTGAATCGCCGCCTATCCGCACCTCCGGATCGAGCGCCAGTTCCCCCAAAAAGTGGACGTTCATCATCTCCGCCGTTCGCTTTCCTCCGCCATGGCTGAAGACATCGATTCGTTCATCGCAATGGGGGCAAAGCAGATAACTCATATTCTCCACCAAGCCAAGAATGGGAACGCGAACCTGTTCAAACATGTTGATCGCTTTGCGGGCGTCTTCGAGCGAAACGTCGGAAGGGGTCGTCACGACAACGGAGCCGGTAAGTGGCGCGGTCTGGATCAAGGTCAGCTGTACATCCCCCGTGCCCGGTGGCAGGTCCACTAATAAATAATCCAATTCGCCCCAATAGACGCCACGCAGGAATTGCTGGATGACACTATGCAGCATCGGCCCGCGCCAGACGAGCGGTTTGTCGCCGGGATTCAGAAAGGCCATCGACATCAGCTTGACGCCGTACTTTTCGATGGGTTGAATTCGCTCCCCAATGGCGTTCGGCGTCTGGCGCACGCCCATCATCAGCGGCACGTTCGGCCCATACACGTCGGCGTCCAGTAGACCAACCCGGTAGCCTAGATTTTTTAACGAGATAGCGAGATTTACAGAAACCGTGGTCTTTCCCACGCCACCCTTCCCCGATCCGATAACAATCAGGTTCTGGACGCCTGGAATTGGAGGCTTCGGCTGTTCAGCTTGCGGACCTGGACCCATAGCCCGATGGTAACACCCGGCAGATTCCTAACCCTCAAAGTATTAGAGGAATAGACCCGAATTCGGGGAAGTACTGCGGCCACTGCGTAGCGTTCTATCAGTGTCATCGGGCATCAATACGAGCGCTCTGCCTCTGACAGTTTGGCCGCTATCCAACTTACAATTCCAATTAGACATGAGAACCCGCCTGCTGCTTGTCCTTGTTGGAAGCCTGATTGGACTGATCGCGATCGTTCCAGTCAGCCAGAACTTTAATGTAAGTTTGATCCTATCGGCACTATCGTGTGTAGGCGGGGGAGCCATGTTGGGATATCTGGCGAGTGTCGCGTCCGATGTCTTTGGCGCGGCCGCGCATTCCGAGGAATAGTCTATTTCGCTGTGATGCTATCCCAGCGATTGGCGGCCTTCTCGACAATCCGCGCTACGTCAACCGCAAGTAGCAGGCGACGGGATACCAGGGCGTTCGCCGCTGCCGCCACCTGCTCAAGATAATCCGCCTTACTCTTGTAGCGTTCTTCAATTGAAAGGCGCGGGTCGCCTGTTTTCTCTCTCTCGGCTTTCGTCCGGGGGAAGGGAATCATGGAGCCCACCATGTTGTAAATGGTGTCTGGGGAACCAATCTCCGCAGCGCGTAAATTCCATCCGGTATAGGTTGCCAGCGGAACCGCCAAATCGGGTCCGCGAATCCCAACCGTTTCGTTGCCATCCTGATTCACTTGCGGAATTAGTGTTGGAAACGCCTTGCCAACCTTTGGCGGCTCAATGCTGACGATTCCCTTCGAACGGAACTCCGGGCCGTAATCGACCGCAAACGCCCGATGCAATCGCCGGGGAAGTTCGACGCCGGGAATTGCCGGGAAATGGAACGCGGCAAGGGATACCAACTGATCCTTCCCGATCTTCGGGTACTGCGATTCAGGCGGCTCCGTACCGTCCGTCACCCACTGATTCATCGCCATTAGCAAAGCCCGCATCTGCCAGCGATAATCGGTTGGATTGGCGAGATTCGCGGTGTCGTGTTTCACTGGCTGCGCATTGGCTCCATGCTGCGTTCCGGCAAAGGCATAAATGCGTGTATCGGGCGCGAGGGGAGCATCCCGCTTGCCATCGGGACTGACATGGATCAACGCCGCGGCCCGCCCCCAGTATTCGTATGACCCATTGGTGTAGAAGATCTTCGGCACAGCCTTTTGCTTCCGCGAGGTATCGAGCAAACCGTCGGTGATTCCGGTTTCGCGATCCGTCTCGTCCAAGTCGGTGAAGGGGAAGATATCGGTGGGATAGAAAAAGTTTAGCAGCGGATGCCCATCGCGCGAAGGCTGGGCGAAGCGATTGTTGAAACTGCCCCGGCCCGCACCGGCAACATGCGCCCAAACGCCATCGAACACTTTTCTATTCTTCTCGTCGGCGTTGAATCCGTAATAGACGAAGGTCCGCAGGAAGCGGCCGCTTTGCGATGCGCCGAATCCAATAACGTGCTTCAGATGGGAGTCGCCGAGCGGCGTGTCCACCCCGCCGTACTTCAGGAAGGACGTGAGATCGCGGACCGCTGCCGGACCCAATCCGGCGATTGGCGGATTCTTGGCCTTATAGACAATCTCGTAGATTTTGCCGGGCTCAAATCCCTTGGCCATGTAGACGGCCGTGGGGTCGGGAATCGGCTTACCGTTTTCGTTGTGGGCAAATTGCCAATCGGCGCGTGGGAGTGGACGGCGGGCGTCTTCCGGATGATCGCGAACGGTCAGTTGCAATGACGAGTCGGCCGGATCAAGCACCGGATATGGGATGTGGTTGCGATCGGCCAGAGAGGAGCTGAATGCTTTGTGATCGAAGACAAAATCTGCGCGAACCAGACCGGTAATGCCTTTGGCTAGCGGTGCGTACAGGCGGAGAAGTCCAGCAGGATTCAGGGGGACGTCGAACTGCCAGCCGACCCAGACAAGCGTGTAGCCCTGCTCCAGCAAATAGCGGTCGCCATACGCATCGCCGCGAGTGGCGAGATTAAACATTGGAAGCAAACCGCGGCCTCCGCGATTACTGATTTCAACGATCGCCGTTCCGTTTCCCTTGGCGGGATCACGCGGCTGTAGCACCTCCAGGTCGGCTGAAAATTCCACCAGGCCTTGCTCGTTATGTGGCGCCAAATCGATGTCGGTGACGATGCGATTTGCCGGAAGTGCTGGATCCACGGCGAAATGCACGGTCCCGGCGAGCCGCTCATAGGCGATGGTTCCGCCGGGAACGTCGATGCGTTCTTTGATCTGAATATCGGTTACGGCGGCGGCAAGCGGCAGTGCAAGCAGGAACAGCGCGCGGCGGAGCATTGGATTAGTGTAGTTAGTTTTCGATGCGTCCGTCGCGCATTTTAATAATCCGATGACCATAGGCGGCGGCTTCGGGATTATGGGTGATCATCAGAATTGTTTGTCCCAGGCGCTCATTCAAATCGCGGAGCAAACCCAAAACGGCATTGGAGTTTTCCGTATCCAGATTGCCCGTGGGCTCATCGGCCAACAGGATCGCGGGTTGATTCACGATCGCCCGGGCGATGGCGACGCGCTGCTGCTCGCCGCCCGAAAGCGCGCGCGGTTTGTGATGCAGGCGGCCTTCGAGCCCCAGCAGTTTGAGGATGCTGGAAAATTCGCCGTTGCTTTCTTTCTTGCCAGCGATGTAGCGGGCAATCTCAATGTTGTCGCCGGCGGTAAGAGTCGGCAGCAGATTGTATTTTTGAAAAACGAAGCCAACCTTGGTTTTTCGTAGCTCCGTCCGATCCGATTCCGACATCGCCAGCAGGTCGCGTCCGTCGATATGAACGTCGCCCGAAGATGGTGGCGTCAATCCACCCAGGATGTGAAATAGCGTCGATTTACCGGAGCCCGAAGGCCCGATCACCGAAACAAATTCCCCGCGCTTCACTTCCAGTGTGACGCCGCGAAGGGCTTGCACATCCACTTCGCCGACTCGATAAATCTTCTTCAAGTCGCGAATGCGGATCATCTCGTCAGTCATACGCCAAGGCCTCAATGGCATTTTGCCGGGCGGCCCGCAAGCCGGGATAAATTGCCCCGATGACCGCGCCGACCAGGGCGATTGCGCCGGCGATGGGCCACCAATCGGGGACGATTACCTGAACCATGGTTGGCACCAAGGTCATGATCAACCAGCGCGAACCGTACGTTAGTAGAACGCCGATGATGGTGCCGCCGATCGCCAGCACCACGGTCTCGCGCAACAACATATTCATGATGAAGCCCGGCGAAGCGCCTAATGCTTTGAGCACGCCGATTTCCCGAGTGCGTTCCAGCACGGCGGTGTACATGGATAGAAAGACGACCAGAAACCCGATGAAGACACCCAGCCCAATGATGACGCCAATAAATTCCTTCAGCGCAGGGACGTTAGCCACTGAGAATAGCGACGCATATTCCTCAATCGAGTAGACTTTATATTCCTTAAGTTTGTCGTTCAATTCGGCTATCACCGGTTTCACGTTCGGCGGCTCATCCACCTTCACGTAGATTACGGTGAGCTTGTCGGTCTTGGCCGTCAGGTCCTGGAGGAGCGTAATTGGCAGCAGAAGGCGGGCGAGTTTGCCTTGCTCGATCACGCCGCAAATATGCCAGTCCCTACCGAGTACGGTAAGCTTATCGCCCGAACGCTGATGATGCTGCTTGGCGTAATATTCATCGACGATGATGTCGTCAGGTTTGGAAAACGGGCCGCCTTCCAAGTAACGAAAACCTCCGCTCATGGCGGTGAATGTCGGCAGATCGACACCGGTTACCGTATCGATCCCGCCGATGGCCTGGACCACCGTGCCGCTCACTAAGGCGACGTGCGGAAGCTTCGCGACAAACGGCAGAACCTTCGCCGAGAAGTCGGTACTGAGGCCGATGATAGAACTGCCGGGCGCCCGGATCAGGATGTCCGCGCCTGCGCCGCGAGCCCGCTGCGCCGTATCTTGCAACATGCCCCGGCTGACACCAACCAGCGTCAAGACCATCGTCACCTGCACGCCGATCACGACGACGCTGAGCATCGTGCGGATAGGGCGGTGCTTGAGGTTTTCCACAACGAGTTTATTGATCAAGCCAAAATACTACCTTCCTATAAATAATACCTGTTAGGCGGTTGCTTGCTGAGGCAGGACCATTTAGTGCTTGAAGATTCGCCGCGATTTGAGGCAGTGCCAGAACATTTAACGCATTATCGTTGAAAGCGCCTTGGGTTATGATTAAGTGACAAAATCCACTTTCGGGTGTGCACCGTTAACTTGGAGTAGCGCCACGGAGATCGCCGGCCAGGTGAACTCTCGCGTCCTCGGCCGCTAAGCCGAACCCGGGCTGTCAGAACCATTCGCTCCTGAGTGAAGCCGTCACTACATCGGCATCGTCAGGGGAAAGGATCGGAATTGTCGCCGAGCTCAAAGGACCACCTCGCTGATTTTCTCAGCCGTTGCAGCGTTGGCCAAGGTGTTGCCTTGATCACTGCCGTGGGAACAATTGTTTGCCTGCTGCTGGCCCTATCCTTTTCGCTGATCTCGGGAATAGCTTACAGCCCGTTGATGATCGCTGTTGTAGCGCTTCTGACGGCGGCTCCGATCGCCTATATTCTGATGGTTCGGATTGATCGGCTGCGTAGCTCGGAACGAATTTCAGTGGAAAATAAATCGCGGCTTTCCACAATCGTGGAGATTTCCGCGCTGCCGGTGATCATTGCGCGCCAATCCGACGGCGTTATGCTCTATGCCACGCCGCGCGCCGGAGAATGGCTGAAATATCCAATTGACCGCTTACCGAAATCGTCTTTGCTGGGGCACTATTTCGATCCTCCGGAAGCTGCCGAAACGTTCGTCGCGGAGGTTCGCCAAGCGGAGCGGGTAGTGGATCTTGAAGTGCGGATGAAGACGGCGGAAGGCGATCCGATTTGGGCTTCCGTTTCCGCGGTGCTGCGTGATTTCGAAGGCCAGCAAGCCGTGTATGCCACCTTTCGCGACATCACGGAGCAAAAACGAGTAAACGATCGGCTGTCGGCGTTGAACGATACTCTGCAGGCAATGATTCAAGCATCTCCGCTTGCGGTAATCGTTTTGAATGAGGAAGGGTTGATCCAACTGTGGAATCCAGCGGCTGGAGAGATCTTCGGATGGAGCACGCAGGAGGTGCTGGGCCGTTCCGCGCCGACGCTGACGGAGTTCAATCTTCCCGAGTTTCTCGACCTCCACCGGCGGGTTCTACGCGGCGGGGGCGTTGACGGAGTGACCTTACGGCGCCAGCGAAAAGACGGCGCGCGGATCGATTTAACCGTGTGGATGGCCCCGCTTCACGATGCCCAGCAGCGGGTGGTTAGTAATCTCGCTCTTGTCTCCGACATCACGGAGCAGAAGAAGGCGGAAGAGGCCCTGCAGACCAGCCAGGATAGCCTTTCCCGGGCGCAGCAAATCGCCCACATCGGCAACTGGGAACAGAATCTGGATACCGGTGAGCTGACGTTCTCCGAAGAAGCCTATCGAATTTTTGGCCGGTCTAAAGCCACGTTCCGGCCTTCGCTCGATACGTTCTATCAAAGCGTCCACCCGGATGATCGCGATACCATCCGGGCGGCATTCCGCGAAGCGATTGCCACGCGCCGTCCGTATCACAGCGTGCACCGCGTGATCCGCCCAAATGGAACTGAGCGCTTTGTTCGGCAACACGCCGAATTCACTTGCGACAGTACCGGACGGGCGATCCGCGCATCGGGTACGGTGCAGGACATCACGGAATTTAAGCAACTGGAAGAGCAGCTGCGGCAATCCCAAAAAATGGAAGCGGTAGGGCGGCTGGCGGGCGGCATTGCCCACGATTTCAACAATCTGTTAACGGTGATTCACGGCTATAGCCAGCTTCTGTTGATGGCCGTGGATACCGAAGAGACGCGCCACGGATATGCGGAACAGATTCTGGAAGCGGGGGAACGCGCCGCCGCTCTTACGCGGCAACTGCTCGCCTTCAGCCGCAAGCAAGTTCTGCAACCCAAAGTGATGGATGTGAACGCCGTGGTGGGCAACATGGATTCCATGCTGCGGCGGTTGATTGGTGGAAACATCGCATTTTTCAGCATGCTCTCACCACGCCTGGCGAAGATCCGCGCCGACAAAAGCCAACTGGAACAGGTGGTGATGAACCTGGTGGTGAATGCCCGCGATGCCATGCCTACGGGGGGAGAACTGATTATCGAAACATCGAACCTTTCTCTATTGGAAGCGGACCCCAAAGGCGATGTCAATATGCTGCCCGGCGAGTACGTGATGCTGGCGGTGAAAGATACCGGCATGGGCATCCAAGCGGACGTTCTGCCGCACATTTTCGAGCCGTTTTTCACGACAAAAGACGTAAACAAGGGTACGGGTCTGGGCCTTTCCACGGTGTACGGAATTATTCATCAAAGCGGCGGATACGTCACGGTGGAAACCAAACCAGAGCACGGAACAACATTCCGGGCTTTCCTGCCGGCGGTGCTGGAGCCGGTCGACATTGCCCCGCTCACGCCGCAGCCGGCGCTCTCTTACAACGGAGAAACCATTCTCGTGGTGGAAGACGAACCGGGCGTTCGAAGTCTGATTCGCACAATCCTGGAGGAGAGCGGCTACACGGTGCTGGCGGCGGAGCGAGGGAAGGAGGCGCTGGAGTTGCTGAGTAAAGCCGGCGCTAGCGTCAGGCTTATGGTGACCGATGTCGTAATGCCCGAGATGAGCGGCCGGGAACTCGCCGATCGGCTGGCGGAGACGCATCCTTCCATCAAGGTTTTATATTTATCCGGCTACACCAACGATCAGATTGGTCATGATGGGGTGATCGATCAGGGGATGTCGTTCCTGCAAAAACCATTTTTGCCTGAAATGTTAATTCGCAAAGTTGGAGAATTGCTGAGTCCTTAAGCCGCGCTATGTTCCGGGCAATTGGTATTGCTTGAACTGTTCCCGAGTGCCTACACTTCCCGCGTTATTGTCTTGACCGTTGCGATGGGCTTCCTACTCACGAACTGTAGGCGGTTTCGGTGCGGGGGGCGCGAAGTCGTGTTCGGTTGCCGATTCATGCCCGGAAGAATCCTTCTCCAGGACGTCTATGCCCACCCCTCGAGACCAGAACGGTCTAGGAGTTTCCAGAGATTGGTTTGTAGGATTCCGAATGCTGATGGAGATGCGCATCACCTCGCCGGGGATATATTCTTTGCGGTCGACGTGATTGTGGTCTCCAGCTTTTGAATATTTAGAGTAGCCTGAGGGAGTGGTTGGTCCTGAGCTTGCAACCTCCCAAGAGAAACGAACAGGAAAACAATAAAAACGAAATGCGTCTGGCACATCAGGTTCCTTGATTCCCACGTTGATTCGCAAGTTGGAGAATTGCTGAGTCCCTAAGCGCGCTATATTCCGGGTAATTGATATTCCTTGAACTGTTCCCGCAATGCCCGCTTGTTCAACTTACCGACACTAGTTTTCGGCACGGCATCCACAAAGATAACGTCATCGGGTAACCACCATTTGGCGACTCGGGAAGACAGGAAGGCGAGGATTTCGGCCTTCTGAAGTGTCTCGCGATGTTCGGGTTTGGGGGCGACGATGGCCAGCGGGCGCTCTTGCCATTTAGGGTGGAAGACGCCGATTACCGCCGCCTCCATCACCTTCGGATGGGCCATGATTGCGTTTTCCAGATCGACGCTGGAGATCCATTCTCCTCCGCTCTTCACCAGATCCTTGGTGCGATCGAGAATCTGGATGCGTCCGTCCTGGTCGATGGTGGCGACATCGCCGGTGCGGAACCAACCTTCAACGAACGATTCGGCACTGCGCGGATCGTTGTAATAGCCGCTGGTAACCCAAGGCCCGCGAACCTGCAACTCGCCCATCGTCGCGCCGTCCCAGGGCAGTGCGCTGCCTTCGGCGTCGGTGATGCGTACATCCACGCCGGCTACCGGTGCGCCGTGCCGCGCCAGAACATCGAAGCGTTCCCGATCGGGCAGTGCCTCCACTTCCCGCGTTAGTGTCGTGACGGTTGCAATGGGCGTGGTTTCGGTCATCCCCCAGGCCAGTTGAATATCTAAATTGTATTTACGCGAATACAATTCGATGTATTGCCGTGGCAGCGCCGAACCCGCGCAAAAGACCCGGCGCAAGCTGGAAATATCGTGCAAATTCGATTCCAGGTAACTGTACAATCCCATCCAGATTGTGGGCACGGCCGCCGAGACGGTTACCCCTTCACTCTCGATTAGAAATGCGATGTCCGCTGGCTGGAGATGATGGCCCGGGAGCACAATGCGCGCACCGGTCATCACCGCGCCAAAGGGAATTCCCCAGCCGTTGGCGTGGAACATCGGGACAATCTGCAGCACCGTATCGCGGGCGCTGATGGCGTAAGAATCGGCCATGCAGAGTCCGAAGCTGTGGAGGACCAGAGAGCGGTGAGAGTACAGCACGCCCTTAGGGTTCCCCGTTGTGCCGGAGGTGTAGCAAGTGGCGGCGGCATCGTTTTCATCGAGCGCCGGCCATGGATAGCGGACATTTTCCGAAGCGGCCAGCAGATCTTCGTAGTCCATTGCTCCGGCCATGCCGGAATAAAAAGTGTCGGGGATGATGACGATGTGTTTTACGCCCGGAATCTGATCGCGAATGCGTGCCAGCAATGGCAGTAGCGAAGCATCCACGAAGATTGCCCGATTGTCGGCGTGGTTGATCAGGTAAGCCAGTTGATCCGGGGCGAGCCGCAGGTTCAGCGTATGCAGAACCGCGCCAAAGCAGGGTACCGCGAAGTACAACTCCAGATGCCGATAACTGTTCCAGCAGAGCGATCCGACACGCTCACCGGGCTTGATCCCTAAGCGCGCCAGCGCACCGGCAAGCTGATGTACCCGGGCGTGAAAGTCGGCATACGTGTAGCGGTGGACGCTGTTATCCGGCATCCTGCTGGCTATTTCTTTTTTTCCAAAAAGAAGACCCGAGCGCTCCAGGACATGAGTCAACGTCAGCGGGTAATCCATCATCAATCCGCGCATGGAAACTAATCTATCAGCCCCGCGGGTGGCCGTAATACGATAAAGACGTCCGCATGCAAACCATACATCTGATATCAACGGGCGGAACTCTGGAGAAGATTTATTCCGAGCAAGATGGTTCCGTCTTCAACCTCGACAGTAAAGTGGATCGCTATCTCCGGCTGCTGCGTCTGCCCGACACGAACATCGACGTGTTGGGCCTGATGAACAAAGATAGTTTGGAGATGACCGCCGCGGATCGCGAGCTGATACTGGCCGCGGTGCGATCTAAACTATCGGCGCCGATCGTGATTACCCACGGCACCGACACGATGGTGGAGACCGGAACTTATCTCAAAGAGAAGCTGCAAGACCCGGCGTTTCCGATCATCTTAACGGGCGCCATGACGCCCTTGGGCTTCGAGGAAACGGACGGTTTACAAAATTTAGCGGAGAGTATTCTGGCGGCGAAACTGATAGCCCCGGGCGTTTACATCGTGATGCACAACCAGGTTTTCCCGATCGGTGGAGTGCGTAAAGACAAGCAACTGGCGCGCTTCGTACTTACTTCTTCACCAGCTTAATTTCGAATAATTTCGGCCACCACTTTCCCGTGACGAACAAGCGCTTTCCCTTTGCGTCCCAGGCGATGCCATTGAGAACGTCGACATTATTTTTTATCCGGTCGGACTGCGAGAGAATTCCGCTAAGGTCTATCCAGGCGATGACGTGTCCATCGGCAGGTGAGATGCGCGCGATGCGATCTGTTTCCCAAATATTAGCGTAAATTTCACCATCGATATACTCCAGCTCATTGAGGTGATCGATCTCCGTCTTGCCGTCATGCACGGTGATTTTACGCAGCTCGCGAAATTCTTTGGGTTCCCAGAAATGAAGAGTCGATGTGCCGTCGCTCATGATCAGCTGCTTGGAATCGTGCGTCAAGCCCCACCCTTCCTGGGAGTAGCCAAACGATCTTTGCATTCGGAAAGTGGCCTTGTCATACACGAAGCCGGTTTTCGATTGCCACGTCAGCTCAACCAATTGATTGCCAAACACCGTGATCCCTTCGCCGAAGAAATTAGCGTCGACATCCATCTTGCGCAGCACCTGACCGGTTTCCAGATCCACCTTGCGGATAGAAGATTGGCCCTTCATGCCGGTGCCCTCATAGAGAAATCCATCGACGTATTCCAGGCCCTGCGTGAAAGCGCTGGTGTCATGCGGATAAGCTTTGACCACGGTATAGCCGTAAGTGGGAGCTTGGGCAAAGACAGGGAGTGAGATGGCGGCGAAAAATAAGATTCGAAACATGCGCAAATAATGACTTTAGCGCATGGAAAGAAAGCTGTGCTCCTGAGGCGGGTTCAGATCGCGAGTGAAGGTTTCAAAGGCCGCCCAATAATACGCCTTTCGATAGACTCCGCTGGAATGCACCATGCTCAACTTAGCCGCGCGCAAGGCTTGCGAGGGATTCTTGCCGGCGGCCAATTCGTTGTATAGGCGGCTCATCAATTGCGCGGTTGCCTGGTCGTCGACATCCCACAATCCGGCGATTACGTTGCGGGCTCCGGCGCTGAGAAACGCCCAGGAAAGTCCGGTTAAACCTTCGCCCCGATACGCCGCCGACCCCGCGCTGCGGCACCCCGATAGCGTTACCAGTTCCGCGTGAAGAGTCTTTCCCGCGATGTCCCTGGCGAAGAGCTTGTAATGGTCTACACCGGGCGATAGTACGATGGCGGAGTCCATTGGGCTGGCCTGGTCGGCGACGGCGTGAGCCGCGAAATGAATAATCGAATAGTCCTCGGGCTTAGCCGTTTCGTAGGCGGCGGGCACTGCGGCGGATGCGGTGATCACGCGCTTTTCGCGGAAGTGGCTGGAGACGAGATTGATCTCTTCTTTCACGTGGGGAAGACGCGGAAATTCCGCGGTCGCCGAAGGGTCGCCGATCAACAGCAGCCGGGCGTTCCGGTAGGGAGCGCCGTGGTCCAGCATGACGAGCGAGGGAGCGACGGCGATGGAAGCATCCTCGATCCAATAATGAATACTCTCGCCTGGTACGGGGAGGGTCTCAAAGTTAATACGATTGAGATCGCCATCCGGTATCAGGATTATGTTCGAGCTTTCCTGGATATCGCCCGCGGCAACCCCAACCAGCTTGTCGTAAAGCCATTTTCCACTGTCACCGCCATTTTGCAGGGGATCCTTGAGGCTTTGCACGACGGCTGCATAACGATCGACGTTGCGTGAGATCTCGCTTGCCGGCGGTAGTTCGAATTGCTGTAAGCCTCTGGAACCGAGCGTCCACAAAAACGATCGTTTCGGGGCGACCCAATAGAACATGATCGTCGTTCCACTGGAGCGGACGGCGCTGCGTAGACGGGCGATTTGACTTACCGCCGCCGTACCCGTTGAGCGCTTGCCCAACTTTTCCGAGAGCACGCGGGCGCGCACGGAGCTGGCGACTTCGAGTGCTTTCGCGGGCCGCTCCTGTTCTACGAGAAAATCGACATAATCCTGGTAAAAGCTCATTAATTGGGCGAGATAAGTAAACTTTGTCTCGTCCTGGCTGAGCTTGGAAATCTCGTTCTGAATGGTATCGAGAGACTGCTCATAGAACCGGTTTGCTTCGGGAATTCGGCCAACTTTTCGATAGCTGGAGGCTAAACCGGCGCGGAACTGCCAACGGCTGACCGGATCGAGCTCGGGCACATGCGGCAATAGTTTCTCGAATGCCGGTACCGCGTCTTCACCCGCGGCCGATTGGATGTAGGCTGTATTGATGGCGGCAATCAGAACGCCCGTCTTGTCTTTCGAGGATTGCCGGAGTTGCAAAGCCTGGCGGTTGTATTCGGCAGCCGCATCGAGATTGCCGCGCCGCAACTCGACATCGAAAAGGTCGCTCAGCGCGTTCGCCAGCCAATCACCGTCGCCAGGTTGGGCTAGGAGGCGCGCCCGCTTATACCGCTCCGTGGCGTTGTCGAAGTCTCCTTTCGCGGCGTACACTTCACCGATCAGGATCGCAGAACGCATACGATATCTGTGGTCGCCGAGGCGGGCTGAAAGAGCCTCCGCTTCGCTTAGGAGCTTGAGTGCACGGTCGAAATTGCCCAGCCAGAAATATGTGGTGCCGAGGTTCGCCGAGGCCACGGCATATGCCATATTCGCATCCACCTTCAAAGCGATTTCCCGCGCCTGCTCAAACGCCGTGCGAGCCTCGTCGTAATGGTACCGTTTGAGGCGGACATAACCGAGATTGACCAGCGCGTTCGCCCGGTCTACCGAATTTTCCGCGGAGAGGGAAAGTGCATCGCGGTAATCGATTTCCGCCAGATCCAGTTCGTGCAACTTGTCATGAGCGGCCCCGCGATACATGACCAGCTTCGCCATGATTGGCGACGATATGGGCCGCCCTAGATGTTCGGCCAGATCAAACAAATTCACGGCATCCCGATATTTCTCTGAACGATATTCGAAGTAGGCCAGTTCGAACTGCCGCTCGACCTCCAATTGCGGTTCTGGAAACGGGCTCGCGAGCAATGAAAGGACTTCGGGTGCCGCACGCTCCTCCAGCAGGCAATCCGCCAACAGAAGCTGGAAGCGCCGGTGCCACGTTGCGTCGGCGGCATTTAGAGAAGCTCGCAAGCCTCGCCGGGAAGCTCTTTCAGCGTCCACGGTCTTGCCGAGCCGCTTATCGTGCGCGGCTTTTTCGAATAGAATCCTTGGATCCTGCGGAGTCGAATCGCCGATGCTAGTGAATAAGATCGCTAGCAGGATTACGAAGGAATTCCGCTGCCATTGCTTTGGCATTCTCCAACTCCCAGATTGCCACCGTCGTCACTGCCAAGCCCTAATCGGAGCATGGTGAGGCGCTGTTCTTTTTTTTCGGTTCCTACCCAGGTCCACTCGGCGTAGTGGATGGTTCCAAGGTTGGCTATATAGAGAGATTTGGGAATAGCCGCCGGCTCTTGCAGCTTGGAAGATCTGCCATAAAGAAACTCGTCAGCCTTGTTGTAATTGATATCGAACGCCTCTGGAAGATCCAGGTCCATCGTTTTCCCATTTACTCTCAGGCCGACGATCGTGCTGCCCGTAGGCAAGATCCGAGGAGTCTTGCGGCGTGGATAATCGCTTTCCAGGAAAACAGATTCGAGACGGCTTACAATTCGGTCCACCGTCAGCCAATCGAAGATCCGCAAGTCTTCGATGACGGTGCTCACGATAGTGGAATAGACTCCGCCGCTGGAGTGACCGATCACTTCCGACCTGGCCGATTTGTAGGAGATTCCGCCAGCCGAGAACTGGTTCACGACGGAGCTTGCGGATCCGCCCGATCCAGCGAAAAACTCCGCTACCGCGTGCTCACCCATATCAAAGAAACTCGGCTTCTGTACGCTTCCGGACAAGGCAACCGCCCTTCCGTGGAACAAAAACCCAAGCAGTTTCGCGTCACCCATGCTGGATTCGCCTCCCTGGCTAATGAAAGATAAAAATCTGTTGATTACCGGCCCGGAATACGGAAGAGACTCTCGCCAATCGCTTCGCTTCTTCCGGATTCGGTACCCCTTAGCTTAAACCGATAATCGCCGGGGTCAAGGCCCAAAACGGGCACGGCCACCTGAACCACGGATCCCTCTGGCGGATCGACCGGGCCGGAACGTACAATCATTCCGCCCTCTCCGGAAATTTCGTAACTGTAGCGCTGAAATAAGCGCGGCGGTTCAACCTCAAATAAAAGAATGCGTTTGTTAACCAGAATTTCCTGGCCGGATGCGCGCAGGACGCCTCGCAGTGCGACAAGCTGCGGAGTTTGGGGATCAAACTGGGCGTGTAGCGCCGGCCGAAGCACGACCAGTTCATAGCCTGCCCCTAGTAGCAGAATGGCGTTCAAGGCGGCCGACATCGCGAACGCCGGCGTGGGACGGAGGCCGAACCACTCGAGCCAACGTCGTGGAACCGGCGCGGACTTGTTCTTTTCGGTGAAAACGGCGCGAGCATTGGCCGCGAACATCGTCGCGGTCTTCACTTCATCGGCACACTCGATGCAGTTGAATAAATGAGCTTCAAAATCTTCCCGAACGTCCAACGGGAGTTCCCCCAGAACGTATCGCTCCGGGGCTTGAGCTCGCACTGCTGTGTGGTGGTCCATCTAGCCTCGCTCTTATGGTGAAGGAAACCCGCCAACCGTTTCAAAATTGCGTCAAGGACCAGGCCTTCAGGGCAATTTTATAGCGAACAGTCATCGTTTCCAGCTGTATGCGAGGCCTACTCGTCTATTCGCCGATTATTTTGACAAGTACGCGCTTCTTGCGGCGGCCATCGAATTCACCGTAAAAGATCTGTTCCCAGGGCCCGAAGTCAAGAGCGCCGTTCGTGATGGCAACCACCACTTCACGGCCCATCACCTGGCGCTTCATGTGCGCGTCGGCATTATCTTCTCCCGTTCGATTGTGGCGATAGCCCGAGACCGGTTCATGCGGCGCAAGCTTCTCCAGCCATTGTTCGTAGTCGTGATGCAGGCCCGGCTCATCGTCATTAATAAACACCGAGGCTGTGATGTGCATCGCGTTCACCAACACTAGCCCCTCACGCACTTCACTCTCCCGCAGACAGGCCTGCACCTGCGTGGTGATATTCAGAAAGCCGCGCCGCGAGGGAACTTCAAACCACAGTTCTTTGCGGAAGCTCTTCATACTTACTTGTGCTGCAATTCCCAGTCGTAATTAATGCGCGGATCGTTGTGTGGAATTCGCCCTTCGTCCTTGGGATTGTAGAAATGATCGGTGACATAAACCAGCACGGCGGGCTCCAGGCTGATCACTTTGTAGCCGTGCGCGACGCCGGGTGGAATCAGAATTTGCCACGGCCGCAGGGCCCCCACATAGATTGTGTTCTTCTGGCCGAACGTGGGTGAATCGCGCCGCAGGTCTGCTAAAGCGACTTGCAACATACCGACGGAAGGCGCCCAGCAATCCGTTTGATGCAGGTGAAAATGGAATGCCTTGATGATTCCCGGATGACTCAACGCGGTGGATACCTGGGTGGTCGCGGTGGGGAAATGCCCGGCCAACCCATGTCCCACTCGCAGCACTTCCAGGAAATATCCACGATCGTCAGGCCATAAGGAGCTAGCTTGCAGCTTCACGCCGTCGATCAGCTTGGCTGAATCGGTTGCGCTGATCAGATCGCCCAGACCCCGATTGCACGAAGGGTAAACCAGCTCCAGCGATTCCGACCGGGCCACCAATTCGAATTTATCTGGCGCAATGGCTTGGCTCACGTTGCCTCCTATACTCCGCTCTCGCTGTTTAGCTCAGCCTCGCTGCTGCCCACTTGCGAAGCTACAAGATTATTCGCCCGCAGCAGGGATTCGAACGTTCCAGCGTCGGTCCACCAGCCAGAGAGGTGCGAATATTCCAGCGTGTTCTCGGCGATATACGCGTTATTGACGTCGGTGATCTCCAGTTCGCCGCGGCGGGAAGGCACCAGCTTGCGGATCTTTTCAAATACGGTGCCGTCGTAAAAATAGATACCCGTCACAGCCATATTAGATTTCGGGTGCGCCGGCTTTTCCTCGATCCCTACCAGGCGGTCGCCATTGATTTCCACGACGCCGAAACGCTGGGGATCGGGAACTTCTTTGAGCAAAATTCTAGCGCCGCGATCCTGCGCGCGGAAGGCGTCGGCCGCCTGCTTGATTGTGCCCTGAATGATGTTGTCGCCTAAAATTACGCAGAGTTTTCCGCCATCGGCAAAATGCTCCGCTAGAAAAAGCGCATCGGCGATACCGCCCTCGCCTTCCTGGTAAGTGTAATCCAGATGTATAGGGCCAAATTCTTTTCCGCTTCCCAGAAGTCGCAGAAAATCACCCGCTGTTTTCCCACCAGTAACAATCAGAATTTCCCGAATACCCGCTTCCACCATGGTTCGGATGGGGTAATAAATCATCGGGCGATCATAGACCGGTAGAAGATGTTTGTTGGTTACCTTCGTGAGGGGCAGCAGCCTGCTCCCGGTCCCGCCTGCTAATACAACGCCTTTCATTTTCACCTCAAGAAGCTTGCTTTCAACCGCCATCGCGGACGGCGTATGAACTTATCATCATATGATATTGCGGTTGGTGCGCTGCGCAATTTTTTGATATGATCCCTGCGGATCGAGGGAGACTAAATGGCAGTCGATATCAATCATCACATCCCACATATCTTTCAAGGCGATAACAACTATTGCTGGGCCACCGCGCTGGCTATGGTCATGGGCCGCCACTCCATTGACGGCGCTTTCCATGTTGTGGATCTGGTAACGGCTGCCGGGGTGCCCCCGCCGGGGTCTCACGCCAATCTCGACGGGCGTTACGTCAGGCAGGTGATTCGGGCCGTCCACTTGCGTCAGTTTCCGAGTCCATCGCCGGTGACGGCGGAGAGCCTCGCGTCCCATCTACGTTCGGGTCCGTGCGCGCTTTTCGTTAAACTCGCGGGCGTCCCTCCACCGAACTTGCATGTGCTGGTGCTTTCTGGAATCAGGGGCGATGGCTCGGAATCGACTATGTTGACGATCCACGATCCCAACCAGGCTGGAGTAACACTGATCACGCTGGCAACTTTTCTTAACTTGACGATCAGCTCAATAGCCTACATCGCCCACAGATAGAGGAGGCGTCTATTGCTGAAGTTCGAGCATGATGCGGTTGCTCGGATGGCCGTCGACGTCGATAAATAAGTCGGATAGGCCGGCATTCACTATGCGCGGAAGTTGCAATTCCACAAGATAAAAGCCAGGGTATCCGGGGGCTAGCCCGGCGCGCATAACTTGGACGGGCATACCGTCCAGGAAGGCTTTCACTGTACCCGCAACTTGCGGAGGATTCTCCAACGGGGGCGCCAGCCCGGCAGGCCAGTCGGGGGTAACCTTACCGAGCCCGGTAGCTAGCAACTGGACTCGGGAATTCGCCTGCGTTCCCACCTTACTGTCGAGCACCATTCCACTTTCGCCGTCGATTAAAAGAGGCGATCCGTCCCGATCGATCAAAATAGCGGGGGAGGCGCTCTGTAGCGGCACGGCTAAGGAGAAGTGACCGGACGCCGCTTCCAGGGCTAACGTTAAGGTCTGGCCTTTGGCCTCAAAAGGAACCTGAATCTGCGATTCCGAATCGGAGGCGGCCAGGACGGGCGCATTCAATCCAGCGGTGCTGGCTGTTTGCACTTTGCCGCCGAGCAGCGTCAGAACCGACCCCGGCGCCGCGGGACGGGAGCTGAAATCCGCTGCATTTACGAGCCTTGGATCGCGTGCCCGATGCGGGGCGACGGTAGCGAATACGCCATAGCCATCCAGCGCCGCGTATAACTGATTGCCTTCGGAATCCAGGCGAACGTCCATCGCCGGCGCCAGCGGAAGCTTGCCGTTGATCAGCGACCAGGACGCCGATGTACCCGCGCCCAGCAGATCGGCTTGAGACGAGAAAACGCCGAGATCGGATGCGATGTAAATCGCCCCACTCGCCCGATCGGCCGCAATCCCATGCACGGCGGTTTCCGGTAAGTTCGCCGTTAGATCGTCCCAGAATAAGCCGTTGTTAAAAGTGCGAAGAACGTGAGGTCCGCGATTGCGGAATACAACTCGATCGGCTTGCCGCATACCCACCGCGGCGAGAGCTAAACGCGGTTCTTTCGGGTCGATAAAGATGCGCTCGATCGGGCCGGAGTCGGGCAAACTGAATTGTTGCCAGGTTTTCCCGCGATCGGCGGAACCGCGCAGGGTGCCATCCTCGCTTCCCACATAAACATAATCGCCGGCCATTGCCACGGATCGCACGACAGTCCCCAGGGTTTGCGAGAGTGCGACACGCAAGGATGCCTCACGCAACATTTCAGTGTTGGGCGCGGGCCGCCAGGCATGCCGTTCACCCGGAGTCCACTGAATTTCCGGCAGGGTACCGCCGTCCAGCAGCAGGCGAACTCCAATTCCTGAACCGGGAAGGCTAACCAGCCGGCGGACCGGAAGATTGGGCAACGCCTGATTCAAACCGCTCCACGAGAGCCCCGCATCCACCGACCGCCAAACCCCGTTGCGATTCGCGACCACCACTTCCTCGTCCGAGCGGGGCGATACGGCAAGATCCGCCAGGCCTTCGCCGATGATGGAGGCATCGCGGTAGGCAGTCAGGTTCGACCATTCTGCGCCGCCGTCATCCGATTTGTAGGCGAAGCGGCCGAAAGCGTAAAGCCTCGCGCCCGATCCCGGTTGGGACCGCAAACGGGCCGCCGACTCCGGAAGCCTTCGGGCCGGAGCAGCCTGTGTATCGGCGGGAGGAGCGGAATCCATGGACGGCCGCCAGGTCTCGAAATCGGTAGTTTCGAATACGCTCCCCGAAGGATTCCGGGCGAATAAGCGCGACCCGTCGGGCGAATACCAGACGCGATTTACCGGCCCGGTTCCCAGCGACCCTAGCGACAGATCGATCGCCGCATTACCTACCCGGCGCCAATCAGGAAGCATCTGGGCGGAAGCCGCGCCCGCCGTCCACATCGCCACGATTACCAGGGCGACTAAGGTCCATGTTTTCAGTTCCGTAGCTTTATGACACACAGTCGAGTCCATTTTAGCTCGAAATCGCTCCGAAGGTTCCCGCCATCTTCCTGAAAGGAAGAATATTGCCAATATGATTTCAGTCGGACAGACACTTGCAGTGCAATTTAGGTGTTAGACTGACTGCTAGTTGCCTCGCAGATGCTGATGGGTAGTTTAAATGTTATGGGAAGTGTAAGAAGCACGCCGCTATCGCTCCTGCTATTGGCAGTCACGGGTGGGGTGTGTTTCGCGCAGATGCCTCCCTCCGAGGCGATAAATTACGCCGCCAAAGTCACCAGCCTGTCGGGTCGTGTTTCGGTGCTGAAAGATGGCTCGGAATGGGCTTTGGGCGTCGACGAACAAGTACAAGTAAAGCAGGTTATCGTCACAGGTCCTGATGGGCACGCGATGTTCCAGGTTTCCGACGGCAGCACTTTTGAAGTTTTTCCAAACTCGAGCGTGGTATTCCGCAAGAATCCGCCCAACTGGAAGGATCTGCTGGACGTTTTTGTGGGACGGGTGCGGATCCACATCCAGCACTGGGGGAACGTACCTAACCCTAATCGGATCTACACGCCGACGGCCGTGATCTCGGTTCGCGGGACCACCTTTGAAGTGGCGGTAACCGATGACGACGAAACCACGATTGTCGAAGTCGAAGAAGGCACCGTAGCCGTGCAACACGCGTTGCTTCCACGTGGCGATGCCAAGATTCTGAACAGCGGCGAATCAATTCGAGTTTACAAGTCGGAGCCGCTGGAGGCGAAGGTTGTGGACAAAGGCGCCATCATCCAGGTGGCGGCGCGGGCCATTGTCGACGCGCTTTATACGATGGTCTATTCCGGCCCCCGGTTGAAGAGCGGAACTGGAACCGGCGGCTCTGGTGGAATCTGCTGCTCGGGCGATCCGAAGGGTCCTACTCCACCTCCGCCCCCTCCCGCTCCTGCCCCGCCACCCCCGCCGCAATAAGTTGCCGAATTAGGGCGGATGGCGTCCTCATGTGTCAAACTTAAACCGATGCGGTATGTCTGGCTATTCCCCTTTCTCGCGCTCCCGATTTTCGGTCAGCAGTCCGGGTTTTCGTCTGAGTGGGAAGTCAAAAAGATGCTGGAATCGCTATCGACGAACGTCCAGCGTCTGAAGCCTGCGGTCGATCAGATCAAAACAGCCGATTGGGTCTCTAAAGGCGCGCCGGATGCCTATAACTTTCAGGCTAAGACCGCCCAAAACGAGCTTCAATATCTGCTCGACTCCAGTTCACAACTCACGAAACAACCCGATAAGCTACCGCTGGCGCTGGACGCTTACTTCCGCATGCAATCCTTGGAATCGACGCTCGATTCGCTGCTGGAAGGCGTCCGGAAATACCAGAATCCCGCGCTGGCCGATCTGATTCGTAGCGTAATGGGTGAGAACTCCGCCAATCGCGATAGGCTGCGCCAATATATTACCGATCTGGCGACGGCCAAAGACCAAGAGTTCCAGATTGTCGACAAAGAAGCGCAACGGTGCCGGGGCCAGTTGAGCCGCCAGCCTGTGCCAAAGACCACCGGGCCTAAGAAGCCGGAGCAAAAGTGACCCCAACTCTGACCTTTACCTGTAGTATCTGTGCTGAGCCCTCAACGTCAATCTGCGTCTATTGCACTAAGGATGCCTGCGCTAACCATCTCTGCGAACGTTGCCTACGCTGTAGCGATTGTTGCGAATGCGCCGCGTTTGCCACCACTCACGCCGAATGAGGACCTTGTAGCTTCGCCGTTTTTGCGACAATAGGCTAAAGGCTTATCTCTTTCGCATGGTCGTTTACGGTTATTATTATGGGCTCGCATCGGCTATCGCGGGCGGGCTCGTCTCGTGGTTCATCGCGCCGCTATGGGGTCTGCCTCTCTACATTCTGGCTGCCTTCTGCCTCTATTTCTTTCGCGACCCGGATCGTTCAATCCCCGCCGGGGCGGTGGCAGTCTCCCCAGCCGACGGCAAGGTGGTATCGATCAAAGCCGAGCCTGACCGCACCACCCGTATCAGCATTTTCCTGAATATTTTCGACGTCCACGTGAACCGCGCGCCAATCGCCGGCAATATCACCGCAGTTAGCTACACGGAAGGCAAATTCCTGGTAGCCAGCCGCGAAGAGGCCAGCGCGCAAAATGAACAAAACACAGTAACCGTCGAGGGTGACGGAGTTCGCGTTGTGTTCAAGCAGATCGCTGGGTTGATTGCCCGGCGAATCATTTTTTATAAAAAGATAGGCGATTCGATTGATCGTGGGGAACGCGTCGGGCTGATCAAGTTTGGTTCCCGCGTCGATGTATACTTTGGACCGGAGTGGGATATTGCGGTCCAGACCGGCCAACGGGTCAGCGCCGGCAGCAGTATTCTCGCGAATCGAAAGAAGAGCTGATGCCGAAGTTCAACCTGAGCCTGATCGACCCCAAGTCGCCGGACCGGAGACCTCGCCGCGCTGCTTACGCGCTTCCGACGTTCTTCACGGCAGGCAATGTTTTCTTCGGCTTTCTGGCGATCATCCAGGCCTTCCAGGGCGCAATGGGAATCATGGCTGGCCAGGCCGGGGCCGGTACCCACTTCCAAACTGCCGCGATGATGATCGGAATCTCCGTATTCTTCGATGGACTCGATGGCCGCATCGCACGCATGACCAATACCGTGAGCGACTTTGGGCGGGAGATGGATTCGCTGGCCGATGTCATCACGTTCGGCATTGCGCCGGCGGTACTCGCGTTCGCCTGGGGTATGCAATTCGTGCAGGTTGTGGCGCCTGTGAACACCGAACAATTTTTTCGCCTGGGCTATTTCATTTCGTTCATGTTCCTGTTGTGCGGCGCCGCGCGACTGGCTCGCTTCAACGTGCAGAAGAATCCCGTTCCCAAGAATCCGGGCCGCATGGATCGGAAATATTTCGTCGGTCTTCCAATCCCGGCGGCGGCGGGAATGGTTGCCGCTATCATCTATGCCACGGATGGTACACCCCTTCATTCCTGGATGTGGGCGATAGCCTGGTTGGTGCTGCTGGCGCTGCTTTCCTTCCTGATGGTATGCACGTGGCGCTATCCCAGCTTTAAAGACATCAACCTGATGCGGCCCCGGTCGCCGCTCACGATTATTCTGCTTGGCGGGTTTATTTACCTGATTTGCTACTACTCGCAGCCGCTGTTGCTGATACTGGCGATCGCTTATGTCGGTAGCGGGATTGTGATCCGTATCGGGGGCGCGATCCGGCGTCGTATCGGGCGTCCGCGATCGCAGCCTAACCCAGCGGTTGGCTCGCCGGGGCGGAGTCCCAGCGCCAGCTGATAGCTCGCGTGTTCATTCGTAATCTTCAAATATGAAACCATCTACACAGCCGGTTCTGGCAATCGTCGGCGGCGATACTTTGCTTGGGCGTGAACTCCGCGAACTGATCAAAGACCGCAAGTTCGACGCCCAGCTAAAGTTGATTACCGGAACGGAAGAATTGCCGGCTACGAAGGGCAACGAACCCATTCCAGTGGAAACGATTCTGCCCGAGGAACTCGTAACCAGCCGCGTCATTCTACTCGCCGGCGGAGCGGAATCGAGCCAGAAAGCGTGGACCGTTCTGCCCGCCGAACATCCGCCACTGGTCGACCTGACGGGGGCCCTCGAAGATGAGCCCAGCGCTCGGCTCCGCGCGCCCTTCGTCGAACCCGCTAGCTACATTGTTCCAAAGGAGACGTTGCACGTCATCGCGCATCCCGCCGCGATCGCTTTGGCGATGTTCTTTACCAGACTGGCAAAAAAGTACAAGATCCGGGCCTCGGTCGTTCAGATATTCGAACCAGCCAGCGAACGCGGTCAAGCGGGATTAAACGAACTGCAACAACAGACGGTGGGGCTGCTCTCGTTCAAACCGCTGAACAAAGCTGTGTTCGACGTGCAGGCGAGTTTCAACATGTTGCCCCGCTATGGGGAAGAGGCGCCGCAGAACCTTGCCGATATCGAGGCCCGCATCGATCGGCATTTGGCATCGCTGCTGGAACGTTCGGGAATCCAAGTGCCGATGCCTTCGCTGCGCTTAGTGCAGGCCCCGGTTTTCCATGGCTATAGCTTTTCTATTTGGGTAGAGTTTGAAGATAACCCGGGAGTGCAGGCAGCCGGCGAAGCCCTGGCGACGGCACAAATCGAGGTTCGTGCCGATTCGGAAGAGCCGCCATCGAATGTCGGAGTGGCCGGGCAAAGCGGCTTGACGACCGGTTCCATTGTGCTGGATCGTAACAATCCCCGGGCATGCTGGTTCTGGGCGGTGGCCGATAATTTGCGGGTATCGGGCGAGAATGCGGTGGAGGTAATCGAACAATTTTTATGAGATCCCGCGCCTTAGTAGCCTTATCGTTTTCTCTGTTCTCGGCCGCCTGCGGCTATCATGTCGCCGGCAAGGCGGACCTTGTACCGAAGAACATCAAGACGATCTGTATTCCCGCTTGGGGCAACAACACAACACGATACCGGCTGACAGATCGTCTGCCTGAGAATATCGCTAGGGAATTCATCGCCCGCACGCGCTATAAAGTGGTTTCCGATATTAACTCAGCCGATGCTGTGCTCACCGGAGCAGTATTGAATTACGTAGCCATTCCCACCATCTATGACGCCGGAGACAGCAACCGTCCCGGTACCGGGCGAGCCAGTGGCGTACAGGTGATCGTTACGATGCAGGTAACGCTAACCGACCGCACGACGGGCAAGGTTATTTTCACACGTCCTACTTTCGAGGCCAAAGAGCGTTACGAAATCAGTATCGATCCGAAGGCTTATTTTGAAGAGAGCGATGCGGCTCTTGACCGGCTGGCTCGCGACGTTTCAAAGACCGTTGTTTCGGCAATTCTCGAAAACTTCTAACCCTCCGCAAAGACCGCAAAATTTTTAAGGCCCGGCCTGCTCTCACGAGTTGTGCCGGGCTTGCTTCTATAGGAGAGCCGTTCCATGCCCGATAACAATTCGAATGTAATCACCGCCGCGACACTGGCGTCCTTCGCCGGCGTTCGTTTCGCGGATGGGGGCAGTCTTAGTGACTTTTTTGCGGCCCGCAAGGGGGCCCAGTATGGGTCGTGGTTCAATGCCACCCTGGCCAATCGTGGGCCCTGGGCGGATGTAACCCTAATCGATACGCCGGCAAATCGCATCGGCTTTCATCAGTTCTGGAACCAATTGAATCTGATGTTCGGCGGCAGCATTACGGTAGTGCAGTTCGCGGCACTGATGAGCATTCTGTCTAACGAAGTCCGCGGCGACTTCCGGCCCCGATCGGAAAAAATGGGAGTAGCTGGTCATCCGGGGATGTCGTACCTGTTCGATAAAATCGGCGACAAGCGTTCTTATAACAAGCTCTCCGGCAACATGCCAGCCTTCAATTCATTCAACGATCCGGGCTATATCGCGGCGCATGGCGCTCTACCTCTTGGGGCTAAATTGGCGCGCACCGCGGATGAATGTTGGAAAGGGGAAAGCTTTCCCCGGGATTTCGCCACGGCGTATACGCCTCTCAATCCGAGCTTCATCTCCGAAGCCGATTTCGTAAAATTTCGCGGGCGAGGATTTATTCAAACCACCGGCCGGACGAATTACCTGCCCTTAATCGAGTTCGTGCAACTGTATCAGGGCGACAATGCAACCATCGATTATTTCGCCCACAACTGGAAAGATCTGAGCGCCATCCGAATCGCCAGCGATAGCACGAATGACGATTGGGATCGCCTCTTTCAGCACACCGACCTGATCGTCGCGACCGAAGCCATCCGCGCCCATAGCGTCCGAAGCGGCAATTATCTAAATCTGGGAATGGATCCGAATCTTCTTAACGGGACGACGGTGGGATCGCTTTTTTTTATGGGATTTAAAATCAGCGGGAGTACCACCTATGGCAAGCTCTTCGCTGAACGGGTTGCCGCTATACTGACAGCAATTGCCTAACCAATGACTCCCGAACAATTTCTCAATCAGGTGCAGAAGCAGCGTCCGGCCCCGGCCTATCTTTTCTATGGACCGGAGGCCTATAATCGCCAGCGTTGCCGCCGTACCTTGATTGCTTCGGCGCTGCCGTTAGAAGATCGCGAGAGTGGATTTACGCACCTCGATTTGGATGAGACTTCGCTCGAAGCCGTGATCGACGATGCCCGCTCCTTTTCGCTATTTGCCGTGAACCGTTTGCTCTGGGTATCGAGTGCCGAAGGGGCGCTTCCACGGGGTCGAGCCGCGGCTGCGGCCGAGGATGATGAGGTTGCGCCTAAGGGATCGGCCAGCGCCATTCAAAGCTATTTGAAAGATCCGCCTCCGGACACCGTGCTGGTCTTCGATTGCTCCCGCTACACGTTCGACAATGAGGATAAGGCGAAGCTCGATCGCCTGCTTAAGTTCTACGGGTCCATCCCATCGCAAGTGGAGTTCAAGCCGTTCACCACCGATGCGGCGCGAACATTGGCCCAGAATCTGGCCCGTCAGTTGGATCTGCGGATCGCGCCCGCGGAGATCGGCTTGCTGGTGGAGAGCCTGGGTGCGGATGCATCGCGCTTAGCGGTGGAGATTGAAAAACTCAGCCTCTACGCCGGTAAGCAGCACCAGGTAACCGAAGACGATCTCAACCGCTTGATCCCCAATGCGCAAGTGACTACGATCTTTGCCCTTGTCTCGGCAATGGGACGAAATGACCGCATCCGATCCTTGGATTTGCTGGAAACCCTGGTCCGCGACGGCGAATATTTACCACTCGCTCTGACCTTCCTTGCCACGCAATTTCGGATGGCATTGGTGGCGCGGGAAGCCGGATTGAAAAGCGCGGCACAGATTCAGGCGCACTTCACGGGGCTGGGTGTTCGCATTTGGCGGGATCGCGCCGATCAGGTGTATCAAACAGTGTCGGCGTTCTCCAAGAAGAAGCTGGAAGTGGCGTTACAGAAAGTTTTCAGTGCCGATCGTGGCCTGCGCGATGCACGCCCCGACGATCGAATTGTGATGGAAGAGCTGATACTCGCGCTAACGAAATAACTACTTGGTGGCTAGCTTGCGGATGCGCAAGGTGATGCGGCTCTTGTAGCGGGCAGCGGTATTTTTCTTGATGATGCCCCACTTCGCAGACCGGTCAATCATCGAAAACGTCGCCGGCAAAATCTTCGCCGCGCCTTCCGGATCTTTATGTTCCAACAAGCGGCGCATCGCCCGTACCTGGTGCCGCAATCGAGTCTTACGGAAGCGGTTTACGGTTGTTTTTCTTTCAGTCTGCCTCACGCGCTTGAGTGAGGATATCGTATTAGCCATCTACTGACACACCATTCCTTAGTTCAATTTCCAGCTATCAGAATAACTTATCTCCGTTATAAGGGTCAAGCCGGGTTGTGTTCCGAATCGCTAACTGACATCCACCGACTTCATGTTATCGTCGGGAATCCGGTCAATAAGCAACAGGAAGGGATCGATCCCCGCCTTATCCGGCAGCTCATCCACCACGAAGGTATAGGTCCCCCGGGCGGCCGTCATCCGAATGCGCTCCCGATGCAGCGTCTTACCGTATTTTTTGCCCTTAGCCGGCTTGGCGAAAGCCCCGATTTCAATCGTATCGTTGATCGGGATCTCTGTCTCGGTACCCTTCTCGTCAGCCTTAAATTTGTGCGCTTCCACTACAATGGTGACGTCGTATTTTCCGTCGGCGCGTTTTTTTGCCTTGGCCGTCGTCGTCCGATTCGAAAACAGCGTGATGTTATCCAACAGGTCCGTCAGCAAATATTGAAATTCGGGCGGAGTCTGCTCCCGCAGGGCATCTTCCAGCACATAGGACGTAGGGTATGGCGGCTGCGCATACGCATATTGCTGCACTACCTTGTGCAACGCCCGGTTCATCGCCTCTTCGCCGATCATTTCTTTCAGGTAATACATCGCCACGCTGCCCTTGCGGTAATGAACATAACCCTGGCTCGCATCCACCCGCAGCAGCGGACGTTCCTTCAATAGCTCCCGGCCCCGGGAACGCAAATAATTATCCATTTCGTACTTCAGAAACTTGCGCATCGTATCGCGGCCATACTCTTTTTCCATCAACATCAATGCCGAGTATTGCGCCAGCGTTTCCGACAGTAGCGTGGCCCCCTGCATGTTCGCCCCAATCACCTGATGCGCCCACCATTGGTGACCCATCTCATGCGCCACGATGTAATACACCATGTCGATATCTTCCGGATCTTTCAGATTCGCGATGAACCCGATGGCTTCCGAATAAGGCATCGTACCCGGAAATGCCTGGGCAAACCGCGCCACTCGCGGAAACTCGATGATCCGTGCTTCCTTGTGGGCGTACGGCCCGAAATTCGCCGTGTCATACTCCAGCGATTTTCGAACCGAGCGCATCATCTTGGGCACGTTCCAAGCGTGATTCTTGTCGTAATAAACCTCCAGCTTCACGCCGTTCCATTCCTCGCGGGCAACTTCATATCTCGCCGAAATGAACGAGTAGAAGTTCATCGAATAATGATCCAGCTTGTAGTTGTAGTAATGCCGGCCGTTTTCAGTCCACTCCCGCAGCAATGATCCTGGAGCTACCGCGATCTGGTCCGGCGAAGTACCGATCACCGTATCGACATTGATCCAATCCGAGTTGTTGCTGAGATATGTATTAACGCAATCCGACGTGCAGTTTTTCTCCAGCGCCGGCATCAGATCTTTTTCCTTCAAACCTTGCTTCTTGCGATCATTGCGATCGGTCAATTCCCCCCCCGCCTGATAACCGATCTGGGGAGCGATCCCGTTATTGAAGAAGGTTCCGTTCTGCACCAAAGATTGATTGCTTACCGCGTTTTCAAACCCGCGCGTGTTGCTCTTCACCGTGAACTGCAAGCGGCGCTTTTCACCGGGCTGCATCGGCGATGCGAACTTGTAAATGCGATAAGAAAGCCGCTGGTCGTCGTTTCGGAGCGACGCACCTTCCAGATTGATGTCGGTCTTAAAATCCCGATCGACGGTGAAGTGCACCTCCGGAATTGGTTTACCGGTCCGGTTTTCAATCGTCTCCTCGGAAGCCATAACCAGATTGCGCGACTCCGGATACACTTCAATCTTGTAATGGATATCGCCCGTCACCCGGGGCTGAGGAAGGGTCTCGTACTGCTTGTACGTTTTCTCGTAAGCGGCGCGAAGTTGCTCGGCTTCCTTCTCTGTGGTGATGGTGTTGAGGATCTTCGTGTTGTAAAAAATCCAGCCGCCGGTCGCCACAAAGCAAACCAGTAGGCCCAAGGTCAGCAAGCGAATCCCGCCATGAAAGCGGGCGGCGGCGTTTTGCAGCCTGCTATGCCAATCCGTTTGGCGTCCCCGCTGCCACAACAAGATACTCGTCACGGCCAGTAATCCGCAGAACAACAGCCAGTACAAACTGAACCATAGCCAGCCTTCCAGAAACGGCGCGCGCCCATACATATCCGAATAGACCACCGGGGGTGTACTGCCAAACTTCACCAGCCGCGTCCCGATTCCCAGAGGACGCCAGACGAAGGCGTTCAGCACAAGGAAGGTGACAAATCCGAAATATCCGACATACTTGTTCGGCATGATGACGTGAAAGAAAAACGCCAGAGAGCCCAACATGATAAAACTCGTGAAGTCGAAGAAGAATAATTCCGACAGATAGAGGTCGAACTGAAAGCGATGATAACCCTGAAAGGCCTGGACTGAAATGCCCGTCAGCATCGCCAGAATTTGAATGATAAAGATCGCGCCCAATAACGCGATGAACTTCGCCAGATATCCAGTCCAGTTAGGGTGCGGCAGCGCGTCTTGAATCTCATCCATGTGCGCGTCGCGTTCCTTCCAGACCATTACGCCCGCGTAATAAGTAATGATGCCGATCAGGAACAGATAGAGCGTACCCTGGATTAGATCGAGTATCCAGTAAGTCACCGGCAGCGATGAGTTGCCATAGCCTTCCGAAGCGGCCAAGATCAACGACGGTATCATGTTCAACAACGCGGCCGCTGCGATGACAATGAACGATGTCGACTTCACTAATCCCCAGAACTCAACTCTCAGAGTGGCCAGAAATTGTTGAATTTGAGCGCTTACCCCATATCCGAATTCAACGGCGGGCATGACGCGGTTAACCTGCGGTGCTTCCAGCTTCGCTTTATTTTTCTTCTTTCTTTCCGTTCGTTCAGCGAAGCGAAAGCGCCGATACGCGAACACGAAAATCACCGCGCTGACGCTCATCCATAACAGCCGGTTCCACAGCAGCATACCCGTGAAACCGACCGATAAGCTGTTCTTCTCCACAACGGTCCAATATTTCGTAATTACGGAGAACGCTGTGATGCCGAACGGGTCCAGCAGAATCGCCGCGGTCTCGTTTTTTAAATCCTGTGTTAGTGAGGTAGATACCGTATAGAACACGATCACCAGCAAGCCGCCGATGAACGACGTCACCGTGCTTCGCGTCAGCACGGCAATCGCGAAAATGATTGCCGCGATGAAAAACGTATTCGGGATGGCGAATACCAGAATGCTCTGCAAATGCGCTTGCCAGTTAATCGCTCCCCAGCGTTCGGCATCCACCCACGGCATGTATTTAGCCAGGATAATGCCAACCGAAATGCCCACCATCGGAATCACCGATATGAGCGAGGCGCCGATATAGCGTCCAAGCAGATAATCGAATTTCCGCAGGGGTGTCGAAAATAAAATCTGATGGGTGTTGTAGGCGAAGTCCCGAGACGCCGCCGAGTTGACGAATGCCACAGTCATCAGCAGCGTCAGAATACACATGATTGAATAATAGGTCTGGATGACGTATGGCGCATTGCGATACGTATTTCCTAACGCGGCGCCTACCGTGATTTTGTCCGAGCTGGACGCAGCGAAAATTATAGTGGCGATGATAAGCGTGAAAATCCACAGCATCCACGACGTGAGCCAGGTTTTCAGTTCGAACCGCAGGAAAGTGAAAAACATATTGCGGCTCCTTTAATCCAGTTCCGCGATCCGCGAGAAGAAGACGTCTTCCAATCCTGGCTCCACCGGAGTGAAACCCTCACCCGGCGCATCGACGCTGTATACGTGGATTAAGGGCCGGCCGGAGATTAGCTTCGTCGAGATGATGCGATAGCGCTGCTCGTAATCCTTGATCTCGGCTTTTGGAATTATCTTTCGCCAGATCTTTCCGTTCAGCCGCCCCACTGATTCTTCCGGTACGCCCTCAAACAAAACCTTGCCCTTATTGATGATCGCCATCTTCGGACAGAGTTCCATCACGTCTTCCACGATGTGCGTGGATAAAATCACAATGACGTTCTCGCCGATCTCCGCTAAAAGATTGTAGAAACGATTGCGCTCCCCGGGATCCAGTCCCGCCGTGGGCTCGTCGACAATCAGCAGCTCCGGATTTCCGATCAACGCCTGGGCAATACCGAAGCGTTGGCGCATGCCGCCCGAGAATCCCGATAGCGCTTTCTTACGCACGTCGAACAGGTTCGTTCGCTGCAGCAGCGCGTCAATCAGTTCGCTACGCTGCTTCCCATTTACCACGCCTTTCAGCATCGCGATGTGGTCCAGCATGTCGCGCGCCGAGATTTTTGGGTACACGCCGAAATCCTGCGGCAGATAGCCAAGCCGCTTACGAACTTCATCCTTCTGCCGCAGTACATCGATGGCGCCTAGAGTTACCTGTCCCGTGTCCGCCTCCAGCAGCGTCGCCAGAATTCGCATCAGGGTCGATTTGCCGGCTCCGTTCGGCCCCAGCAATCCATACATGCCGAGAGGAACGTTCAAGCTAACGTTGTCCAGGGCCTTCACGCCATTGGCGTATGTTTTCGAGAGATTCTGAATTTGCAATTCCATTTGATGAAACGCTCCTCTATTGGTTCGGGAACAATTTATCCGTATGTTGTATCAGCCATCTTGCTCGGCGTTTCGCAACGAGGTTCACCAGCCGGTAATCCGGCTCCACGCTCACATCCAATTTCAAGGCCTGATCAAGTAACGCAACGAATTCTGTTTTGTTCCCTTGCACTACCGAAACCGCACCGGCATAGGCGACGAGGGGTCCACCCTGATGGCCGCCGCCGAGCTCCAGCGCGCGATTAAAATGCGGTTTCGCCTTCGCCACCCGATCGCCCTGGCCGCCGGTAAGCCGGTTCATTTCATACAAAATGTAGAACGAATGAATCGCGCCCTTATCATACGATTCGTCCAGTTCCAATGCCCGCTCCATTAGGGCCTCGAACTGCGGAGTTTGCGGCAGCATGAACATATCGCGCGATACCGCCAGAGCCGCCACCCACGATACACCGGTCCAGTAAATCAAGGGTACGTCGACCTTCGACAAGGCCTGCACGGCTTCCTTTGGATTGGCCCGCAATTTCTCGGCGAAACCCGGATGCTTCACTTCCAATCCGCGCAATCCATAAGCTTTAGCTCGCAGGTAGAGTTTTGCCGCCCTGGTTCGCAGCGCCTGTGCCGCAACCTTATCGCGCTCGTCCATCTCATCGGCGTCTTCCTGCACAAAGGCGTAGGCATATTGCGTGAACCCTTTTGCCGCGGCCAACAGCAGGTTCTTATTCTTCGGATCTTCCGCCAGCAGCGTTTCAATCAGCTTCAGGCTGAATGGAGCGGCACTGCGGATCAGCTCCGGGTCGTCGTCGGAAGAAAAGGTTGACCCGCTTCCCGCCAGAGAATCGCCCATCTTTCGAATCGCAAACTTCTTGACCGAACAACCGGCAAGCCCAATCAGTAAAACCGCCGTGAATACCCTCCCTGTCGTCTTCACTGGCCCGCCACCAAGCGCGATAACGCTCGCATCGGAACCGCGCCCTCTTTCAGCGCGCGATCGTCAAACTCCATCTGGCTAAGGCGCTTTGCGTTATCCCGAACGTCGCGCCAACTTTGCCATCCGCTGAAATACATAGGTAGTTGACACGACGAAAGCTGCGCCCGCTGATACTTTGCCGTCGCTTCCTCTTTTTCCTGATACGTTTGATCCATCATCAGCGTCAACGCTTCCTGCTCCGTCATGCCCATGGTTTGAAGGCGGATATCCATGATTGTATTCGCCACCACTCGCAGCATCTGTTTATAGAACGTCAGGCGCATATCGGCATCGTTATGATACCCGGCCCCTATCATCAACTCGGTCGCATATACGGCCCAGCCTTCCACGTATGTTCCACTTCCGTAGACTTTACGCAGCACTCGCCGATACTTCGGCTCCACTGTTCCAGCAACCTCGGCCTGCACATAATGTCCGGGCATCGCTTCGTGAATCGTCAAAATTTGCAAACCATAATCGTTGTACTCACGCAGCTTCGATTCCACGCGGTCCTGCGGCCAGGTTTTCGGTATCGGCGTTACCCAATAGTAGGCGTGCAAATCGGGCTCCAGAGCCGGCGCCGGATTGAAGCCGCCGACGGCGTAGACTCCTCGCATAAATTCGGGCGTCTCGATTATTTCCAGGTTCTGCCGCGGCGGCATCGTCAACAGTTTCTTCTCTCGCACGAACTGCGTGGCTTCCGCCAGATCCGCCCGAGCCTGCGATAAATAAGTTTCCGGGGTGGCATGCTTGTTCGCAATTTTGTCCAGGGCAGCCGCCACCGTAAGGGGCTTTCCCAGCGCCGCCATTTCTTCGCGCAACCTGGCCAGCTTCAACTCCGCCAGCGATAGCATCTCCTCGGGCGATTTATCCGTCTGCAGGACGTAGCGAAATTTCTCGGCGTACACTCTCTTCCCCAAGCGCCAATCGCCCTGCGCCGTGAGTCGATATTTCAAAAACCCGCTGAAGTCGCGCAGGGCCACTAGCGCATCGTGCGCAGCCTCGCTATAAGCAACCTTTAACTCCGCCGGAGCCTGCTCGCGAAGAGTCTTCTCCACAAGTTCAATGTTCCCGTCGTTCTCTTCCTGCGCTACGCGAATCCAAACTTGCGGAGCGTTCACCAGATTTTTCTCGGCCTGCCGCAGATACACCGGCAACTTCTCTAACCGCGAAATGATGTGACGATAGCGCTGCGCTTTTGGTGCGTATTCCAGCAGAAAAGGCGTATTCAGAGCACTGCCGACCGTTTCCACGTACATCGCCGGATTGTGCCGGTAGTCTTGAATCGTGTCGAATTCCAGCAGCGCTAATGCAATTTGATCCTGAATGATGTCGTAATCGGCTTGCTCCTCCAGTGGCAAGGATTCGCGCTTCACCTGCGTACGGAGATATTCGCGGAAATCCGCATAGAATCTCCGATGCTCTTGGATGGCGGGCTCACTAACGTCATCCAGCATTTCGTCCAGAGGAACTCCGGCGTCTATGTGATATCCGACGGCTGTGGCGCCGACGGGTGAAATCGCCAGACTGGAGTATACGAATGTGTCGGCTATTTGCGCGAAGGATTTCCGCGGCTTGCTACACCCGCAGGCGAAAACGAGAATCACTACCGCCAGAAAAACCACGAGCTTGCGCATTCCTCAAGATTCTATCTTGTCGGCAAGTGTGGATGAATTTTTGCCCGGTCGATAAATCTAGCGTCCGGCGTTCGGACTTTCCGCTTGATACGGCCGAGCGTCGGCTGTATTCTGAAACGCCGCGAACATCGGCCGCGCGCCCGCATCGTAATGGGTCATCGGATGCAAACCTAGAATCAATTCGATCGTGCGCAAAACCGACGTCTGGTTATACATGCTGCTGTCGACCGTGCCGCGATGCGTGTAGGGCGAGATGACGAACGCTGGTGAGCGATGCGAATCCACATGATCGGCCCCGCTTTGGGTATCGCTTTCGATCACGAAGATTGCCGTCTTCAACCAGAACTTGCTCTTCGAAACACCTTCCGCCAGCAATCCCAAAGCGTAGTCGTTATCGGCGATCAAGGTTACGGGGGACTTCTTTCCCGGCGCCGTTCCATACGTGTGGTCGTTGCCCAAACGCATAATCAGCAGCTTCGGCATGTTGCCCGTATTTTCGAATTCCGCTAAGTCGCGCAGGAATACTTTCACCCGGTCGGCGTCGGAATATTCCATATCGAAACCGCGATACTGCGGATTGGTCATCGTGGACAACGTGGAATCTTTCACCGATTCCACTTGCGCTCCATCGTCTCCAGCAACCTTTCGATTCAAAACCCAGTAGCCATAATTGCGCATCGAAATTTTAGCTGCCGCCGCACTGGTCCACAGATACCCGGCCGGCGGCAGATTCGCCGGCTCGCCCCCTTCATAGTCGTAATATTGGCGGCGTCTCGCTTCACTATTTGGCGAAAGCCGTTGCACGTAATCCGGCGCAATACCCGCGGTAGCCCAACTTTGCCCGTCGGCGCTGACGTTGGCATTCACATAGAAGTTATCGAACAGGACGAACTCCCGCGCTAGCTTGTGTTGGTTCGGTGTGATCTTCTCGCCGTAAAGCACCAGCGATTCGTCGCTATTCCCACGACCCATGTCGCCCATCACCTGATCGTAGGAGCGGCTCCCCTTGATCACGTAAATCACGTGCTCGATAGGCGATGGGTCTCCGGGCTTCGATGGAATAGGATTGCCCGCCGGAATGGCCGCTTCCATCAACATCCGATCGTTATAGGGCGAGTTCGCCAGCACGGTCTTAGTGAACGCATCGAGTTGATCTTCGGTTGGCTTAGGCACCAACGATACTGTTCCCGTTTGATTCTGCCCGGCGATTTGTCCCCTTGGATTGGGATAGCTCTTCAGGCCCCGGCCATTCAGAATGGCCAGCGTCTGGTTCGGCAGCCACTTGGCCGCGGTTGGATACCATCCCGTGGGAATGAATCCCTGAAGGCGGCTTCGTTTATCCGTCACGTCAACCACCGCAACCGCGTTCGCATCGGAGCAGACCACGAAGATTTGGCTTTGATCCGTGGACATCGCCAATCCCGAGGGTGTCATCCCTAGCGGATGCCGCGGACTCAGCGCGACATTGATGGTTTCCGAAAGCTGCATGTCCTTGCTCTCGCTGATTCCCACGACGAAAACGCTGTTCGTATTTCCGCCGGTCACAAACAGCCGGGCGGCAAAGTCCGATGGCTCGCCCGATTGCCCCTCGCCCGATTTCTTCTCGCGCCACAGCATGTCGGTCGGGTGCTGGCCCAGCCGGATCAGATTCAGTTGTTCACCATTGTTCGTCTGATGTTGATAGACCGTACCGTCCGCCCAACTGGATACGAAATACGATTTCCCGTCGGGATGCATCAGAATCCGGTATGGCCGCCGGCCCGTCTTATACCGCTCGATGACTCTGCCCGATTGTGGATTGATCACCACGATGCGGTCATGGAAAAGATCGGCTGCATAAATCAACCGTCCATCGGGTGAGACTGCGACGTCGCCAATAAAATCGTCTGGTTTGCGTTCGGCGTCCGGAACTGTTTCGAAGGCTCGTTTCGCATCCAACTTGCCGGAATCGGAAAACGCGAATTCATATACCTTAGCCTGCGATCCGCCGCCGGCGTAAACCGTTTTTCCGTTGGGCGCGAACGCTATACCCAGCCACCCGTCGGCGATCGGCGTCCTGCCGATTTCCTGTCCCGATGCCACGCTTATCACGCTGATTGAGGGTGGCTTGAATCCGCCGTTTAGCACCAGCAGGTATTTGCCATCCAACGACAAAGCCGACGACATCGGGAAGGTATCGACGGGAATCTGTTTTCCGGCAGGCTTAATGCGCCAGCCGGTGGGGAGTAAAAAGCTGCCGTCCGGTTGCGGTCCAACGCGCTCCGGAATGGAAGGTTGCGAAGATAAAAGTCCAGCTACGCCTGCAAGTAAAATAAGATGAGAATATTTCATTCGGAAAACCTTTGAGCGATCGGAAAGCGGCGTCCAATTCCAAACGCCTTGGTGGTAATTCTCAAACCGGGCGCAGCCTGCTGGCGCTTATATTCATTCCGGTCAACCTTATTAATAATGTCCCGCACCAGTTCCAGCGGCAAATTCAAGTCTCGGGCGATGTTCGGCGCCGGTTTATTTTGCTCTACATAAGCCCGCAGAATTGCATCCAGCACCTCATATTCGGGCAGCGAATCGGTATCTTTTTGATCGGGCCGCAGTTCGGCTGACGGCGGTTTGGTAAAAACGCTTTCCGGAATGGCCCCCGGGTGCCGCGAGTTCGCCACGCGCGACAAGGCATACACCAGCGTCTTCGGCACGTCGCTGATAACCGCCAGTCCGCCGCACATATCCCCGTAAAGGGTGCAGTATCCCACTGCTAATTCGCTTTTATTCCCCGTGGTCAGCACCATCGCGCCCCATTTATTCGAAAGCGCCATTAAGGTCATACCGCGCAGCCGGGCCTGCAGATTTTCTTCGGTAACATCGGGCTTGGTCCCGCTAAATAGAGATGCAAGCGAGCCGGTGGCGGCGTCGTACATCGGAGAAATCGGCACCACTTCAAAGCGGATTCCCAGATTAGTTGCCATTTCCCGGGCGTCTAGAATACTGTGCTCGGAGGAGTAAGGGCCCGGCATGCCAATTCCCGTGACATTTTCACGACCGATTGCGTCCACGGCTACAGTGGCCGTGATGGAAGAATCGATGCCACCGCTTAGTCCGATCAGCACGCGAGAGAAGCCGCACTTTCTGATGTAGTCGCGGGTCCCCAGCACCAATGCTTCGTAGGCCGCTTCGGTTTCATCGCCAAGATTAGCGTGATTGTCGCCTTCGCCATTTTCGGTATCTACAAAGATCAAATCTTCGTCGAAGGATTTCGCGGTTGCCATGGTCTCGCCCCTGGCATTCATCGCGAAGCTGGTGCCATCGAAGACCAGTTGATCGTTGCCACCCACTTGATTGACATACACCACCGGAAGGTTGAAATGTCTTGCCGTACCGGCGAAAACCTCGCGCCGCAGTTCCCGCTTTTCCAGATGATAAGGCGATGCATTGATGCTGATCAGAATTTCGGCGCCCGCCTGCGCGAGTTCCTCCACGGGGTCTCGGTTGTAAAGACGCCGCTCCCAGAATTGCTTGTCGTTCCAGGCATCCTCGCAGATTGTTAAGGCGACTTTTCGCTGGTCTAAGGTGAATAGGCTTTCGCTGTCGGCCGGCAGAAAGTAGCGCCCTTCGTCGAAGACGTCGTAGGTCGGCAGCAGCATCTTCGTTTGCTCAAAAAGGATTTCGCCGCCGCGTAACACCGCCGCTTTATTCAGTGCCTGTTTGCCCGAGGGGGATGCCGACCGCCCCACGTATCCGCAAACGATCGTAATCCTAAAGTCGGCTGTCTCGGCAGCCAAGGCCACTAACTCCTCGCGATTCCGATCCAGGAAGGTGGGTTTTTCCACAAGATCCCGAGGCGGATAACCAGCCAGCGACAACTCCGGAAAAACAATCATCTCGGCGCCGCCGTCCGTCGCCCGGCGAGCGAACTCAGACATTTTCCGGCGGTTTCCAGAGAGGTCCCCGACGGTGGAATTCATCTGCCCTAACGCAATCCGCATCTGTCTTTATTGTAGCCACCCTCCAGGAGTGACCGACGATGTGAAACGGCCCACACATGTTACGTCCCCCTTGACACCAGCGCTAGTGTAAGTGACAATGTTGCAGTTTTGCTCGCACGGCACAAAATCTGAAGCTTGTGGGGTCAAGAGGGGTCTATGACTAAGTTTTCGCAACTCTGTACGTTGCTTTCCACGCTGATATTTGCCAGCGTTTTGAGCTTCGCTCAAGCGCCGGTCGGGAACATTACAGGTACCGTTACGGACGAGTCGGGTGCCGTAATCCCGAACGCGGTGATAACGGTTAGCAACAAAGAATCGGGCGCATCGCGCGTATTCACTACCGGTAACGACGGCAACTTCAGCGCGTCCGCGTTGAACGCCGGCACCTATGAACTGAGGGCCCAAGCACCGGGATTCCGCGGATTGATTCGCGAAGCGCTGGTAGTCACCGGTGGAACCACCACGGCTGACCTGCATATGCAGATCGGTCAAGCATCGGAAGTGGTCAGCGTCGAAGCGGCCACCTCGCAGATCGAATATGAGCGCCATACGATTGACGGTGTCGTTAATCGGCAGCAAGTGGATAGCCTTCCGCTGAACGGCCGCAGCTTTTTACAGTTGGCACAATTGGAGCCCGGGGTACGGGTGAGCAGTTCCAGCCTTGGTCAATACAATCGCCAGTTCGACGTAAACATTCTCGGCGCAGGTTCGGAATCGGTTCGCATTACTGTGGACGGTGCGACGGTGAACGATTCCATCACCGGCGGCACCCAGCAGAATTTCTCGCAGGAAGTAGTCCAGGAATTTCAGGTGTCCTCGGTAAACTTCGATCTCTCCACGGGCATCACCGGCGGTGGCGCGGTGAACGTGGTAACACGCTCCGGCGGAAATGATTTTCACGGTAGCGGATTCTTTTATTTCCGCGATCACAATATCTCCGCCTACCCATACCTGAATCGCGACCCCAACGTTCCCGATCCGTTCTTCGCTCGCAGCCAGACTGGTTTCTATGTCAGTGGTCCGGTGATCAAAGACAAGCTATTTTTCTTCTCCAGCCTGGAGCACACCAATCAGCGCGGAGCTTATTCCGCCTTCCCGACGGATCCGATTTTCGCCGCCTTCGCCGTGAACACAACGTCGCCATATAACGGAAATCAGGTGACGGAAAAGATCGATTGGCGCATTAACCAAAAGCATACGGCCTTCATTCGCTACTCCCACGACGGCAATAGCACTTTCGCGCCGAGCCAGTCTAGCCAGCCATCCAATTGGGCCAACAACTGGAATTACGCCGATTCCGGGGTGTTCTCATTGATTAGTACATTGACACCCAACATCGTGAACGAATTCCGTTATTCGCTCACGTACTGGCACAACAAGAAGGATATTCCGACAGCTTCCCAGTGTCCGGCCCCTTGCTACGGCTTGGGCGGCCCGCAATTCGAAGTGTACGGAGTGGGTAATTTGCAATTCGGTAACGACGCCAGCAATACTCCGCAGAGCCGGCTTCTTCGGCGAAATATTTTCGCCGACAATGTCACTTGGCAAAAGGGATCGCACCGCTTGAAGTTTGGCGGTGAGTGGGAGCACCAGGTAGGAACGGGTACCTACGCTTATGCGGAACCGGGCGGCGCTGTGTTGTATTCTCCGCAGATCGTTCAGTACTTCAATTCGCTGGTCCCTGCCCCATTTCAGATCAAAATTCCTTCCACCTTCACTACGTTCAACGATATTCTTCAGTTGCCCGTTGCGGGATTCCAGACTGCCGTTGGCGACATCAATCAGCCGCCCGCTTATAACGCCGATAAGGCGAAGGTGAACGATCGTTTCCACGTCTATCTGCAGGACACTTGGAAGGTAAGTCCGCGGCTTACGTTGAACTACGGCCTGGCATATTCGTATGAAAGCAATTTGCTGAATTACGATATTCCGAAGCCTGCCTACCTGGCGCCCATCCTGGGACCGAAAGGTACCGGCAGCGAACAGAATTCACCGTACAATTTCTCGCCCGCATTCGGTTTCGCCTACAAGCTGACCAATGACAATAAGACCGTTCTCCGCGGCGGGGCGGGTATCTACTACGACACGATGAATATCGAAGTCCGGCTACTGGAACGCGCGTCGATTGGACCTCTGGGTACGGGACGCGTGCTTCTTGACGACAGCATCTTCTTCTCCAGCATCGCTTCGGCGCTGAACTTCAACGCGCTGCCGCCACCTCTCCGGCCGACGAATTTTTCCAGCGGCCCGACGCCATTCACGGGAGCTCAGTTCGTACAGTTACTCCCCAGTCTTCGTGCGGCCGCCTCTGCGCAACTCGGCCAAAATCCAACGAACAGCGACCTCACGATCCGCAACATAAATGTGTTCAAAACTTCACCCGGCCTGGATCTCTTCGTGAACGATTTCCGTCCTCCCGTCGCCGATCACTTCAGCGTGGGGATTCAGCGTGAACTCGCTCGTGACTGGGTGCTAAGCGCCGATTTTGTATACCGGCATTTCACCCACGGCCGTATCCGTAACACCGACTTGAACCACTACAACAGTCTGGCCGGACCCGTAATTCCGAAGTGTGTTGGCGCGCAGGCTTCGAACCCCGCCGCCGAGTGCTCCACCGGTCCCATCACGTTCGATATCTCCGGCGCTACCTCCCACTACACCGGCTTGTTGATGAAATTAGATAAGCGCTTCTCCAAACGATATACCTTAACGGGCGCCTATCAATACGCCAGCCAAGTTGGTTACAACGGCGAATACGACCAAAACAATTTCAATCTCAGCAATGGCCCGCAAGCGCCGCGCCAAGTGCTGACGATTTCGGGCACCGTGGATCTCCCACTGGGTTTTCAGATTTCGATGATCTCGTCTTATCAGAGCGCCAATCCCTTTGAACCGGTAATCAACAACGTAGATCTCACCGGCAGCGGCGACAGCACGCTTCCTCTTCCCGGTGCGGGCTTCAACGAGTTCAATATCTCCAAAGATAAGAGCGATCTGCAGACCTTGGTAAACCAGTTCAATACCAAGTACGCGGGCACCACTACCGGCCGCGGGCAGAAGATTCCGACGATCACTCTTCCTTCCAGCTACAGCCTGGGAACTTCTTTTAATTCCCAGGATTTCCGCGTTACGAAGAATTTCAAATTCTTCTCCGAGCGCTACAAACTGTCGATTTTCGGCGAGGTGTTCAATGCGTTCAATATCGCCAACCTCGGCGGTTATGGCAACAGCCTTACCAGTGGCGGATTCGGACAACCGACATCCCGCGCTGGACAGGTGTTCGGTTCGGGTGGCCCTCGCGCATTTCAATTCGGTGGCCGCTTTAGCTTCTAACAACACCGCTTAGTATCTGTTCGTAATCGGGCCGTTAGCTTTCGCGCTAGCGGCCTTTTTGCATCCATGAAGATCCCACATCTGCGCGCCTGGATCGCCTTCCTGTTGTGTGCCGCGACGATCGTCAATTATCTGGATCGCCAGGCGCTGGGTGTCGTCTCGAAACAGATGCGGCACGACTTTGGCATGAATGAGCAGGACTATGCGAATGTCATTGCCGTTTTCTTTCTGGCGTACGCCATCATGTACGCCGGCTCCGGTTATATCGTCGATCGTCTAGGGACGCGCCGCGGCTTCGCTCTTTTTATCGTCGGTTGGTCGTTCTCGCAAATGCTGCATGCTTTCGCCATCGGAAAATGGTCGTTGGCGGGCGCACGTTTCGCTCTCGGATTGTTTGAACCAGGTAATTGGCCCGCCGCCGCCAAAGCCGTCGCCGAATGGTTCCCGGCGCGTCAACGGGCACTTGGTATCGGTATCTTCAACTCCGGCACTTCGATAGGGTCTCTGCTTGCCCCCCCGCTGGTGGCGTTCCTGGCGCTTCGATATAGTTGGCGCGCGGCCTTCGTGGTAACCGGCGCACTGGGGTTGGTTTGGGTTATCTTCTGGCTAATTCTTTATGAACCGCCATCGCGAAATCGTTTTTTGCGAAAGGAGGAGTACGACAAATTTCGCGCTGAAGTAACCCCACCCGACGAGACCGGCGCTGGCAGCCACAAGAAAGTAAATTGGAGACGCGTGTTGACGACGCGCGGTTGCTGGACATTGATCCTCGCCCGCTTCTTCACCGATCCTGTCATTTACTTCGTGATCTTCTGGCTGCCGGAATATTTGCAGAAGTCTCGGGGATTCGATCTGGCAATGGTGGGCCGCTATTCGTGGGTGCCGTTTCTATTTGGCGACATCGGCTACATCCTGGGAGGTTGGTTATCGGGACGATTGATGCAGGCCGGTTGGGAACTGCCGCGGGCCCGCAAGTTCGTCATGTGTTGTGGCGCCGCCGTGATGCCCGTGGCTATCGCCGCCCCTTTCGTTCCGCAAGCATGGATGGCGATTGGCGCGACATGCTTTATAACTTTCGGACACGCCCTGTGGGTTGCGAATTTGCAGACTCTGCCGACCGACATTTTCCCGGGCGGCGAAGTGGCCACGGCGACAGGATTCTCAGGCACGGGAGGAGCGCTAGGCGGAATGCTCGCGCAACTCGGAACCGGATGGTTGGTAACTCACTTCTCTTACACGCCGGTATTTCTTTTAGCCGGACTGATGCATCCTTTCTCCATGGGATTGATCTGGTGGTTGCTGCCAGATCGCGAGTTTCGCGTCGAGGCCTGAGCATGGACGAGTGGATTATTTACAAGTGTGTGATTGGTTCGCGCGCATATGGATTGGATACCCCAGAGTCAGATACGGATTACCGGGGAATTTATTTGCCGCCCGCTGACCGGCACTGGTCGTTCGCCGGGGTCCCGGAACAAATCGAGAGCGATGAGCGCCAGGAATGCTTCTGGGAGATAGAAAAATTTTTATCTTTGGCGCTGAAAGCAAATCCAAACGTCCTGGAGTGCCTGTACACGCCGATGGTTGAGAAAATGACGCCACTGGCAGAAGAATTGTTAGCCATGCGGTCTGCCTTCTTATCGCGCCTTGCTTATCAAACGTACAACAGCTATGTACTTTCACAGTTCAAGAAACTGGATGCCAATGCACCAAAGTGGAAGCATGTGATGCACCTGATCCGCTTGTTGCTCACGGGAATTACGGTTCTTGAGAAAGGCATTGTTCCGGTGCGCGTTGAGGCATATCGGGAACAATTGCTGGCTATCCGAAAAGGAGAAATCGCTTGGGTGGACATCAACAGATGGCGGGAAGAGCTGCATACCCGCCTGGATAAGGCATTCGTGGAGACAACGTTACCTGCGCGGCCAGACTATGATCGGGTTGAAGCTTTTCTTCTAAAAGCAAGGCGGACTATGGTGAATGTTTCCTAAGCCTATTTACGAAGTTGCCGAGGCGCAGCCCTGACATGCCTCGATTTTCTCAGCCAGCGATAACTGAGGATTTCAATTGTTCGGCAAACTCATTTGGCGTCCGGTAGCCCAAACTGCTATGGGGCCGTTCTGTATTGTATTCCTCCCGCCATGCTCCGATCTTCCGTCTG
>JBBSEX010000001.1:0-589023 GCA_038239345.1 Bryobacterales bacterium | reverse complement strand
GGCGCGTTCGTTATGCAACGGAACGCGCCGCTCACTTCTAAATCTTGGGCATCATTCCAAGATCCGCAATCCACTCCAAAAACCGGGCCTGCCATGTACCAAACGGAATTCCACCGCGCGGCTTAATCCCGCCTCCGTGTCCACCATGACCGTAAATGTGAAGCTCTACCGGAAGCTTGGCGTTGAACCAGGCATTATAGAAATCTACTGTCTGCTTAGCGTGGAACGCATCGTCGATACCGGCCGAGGTTAAAAACGCTGGCGGAGCGTCCTTGGGGACGTCGCTTACGTCGAGTTCACGCCAACCGGCATAAACCAGCACGGTAAAGTCGGGGCGATCACTGACCCGGTCTACCGGATCCACTGCATCAGGCTTGCCGGAATCATAATGCAAAGCCACTCGCGCCGCTTGCTCTCCACCGGCGGAGAATCCCATGATGCCGATCCTCTTGGGGTCGACACCCCACTCTTTGGCGTTCGCCCGAATCAGCCGGATGGATCGCTGCGTATCGGACAGCGCATCCCCCGCCGAAGTATAAGGCCGCAGGCGATACCGAAGAATGAACGTTGAAATCCCCAAGCCGTTCAGCCACGTGGAAATGTCGGTGCCCTCCGTTCCCACATTGAGTTCATTATTTCCGCCCCCGGCGGCGACCACTATCGCCAGACCATTCGCTTTATCCGGCGAAGCAAGATGCAACTCAATCGACGGGTTGTGGATATTCACGATTTTCTGGACGCGATCGGGTTGCCCGGCGGACATCGTGACGACTTCTTTTTCGTCGAAACCATGCAGTGTCGGCGAGCCGGGAGGCCAGAGCGCGATTACCCGCGCGCCAGGTACGATTGGCGGGGGAACCTGCGGCGTTTGCGCGAGGATTATGAGTGGAAACAGCCACAGGAAATTCAGAAGGGATTTTGTCATAAGGGGAATGCTCATGATTTTCCTCCAGGCACCAAGCCATTGCAAGCCGACGCCCAGCCGGGAATATAATAGAACCATACGAATGCGCCCTTTGCTGTTCTTCATCTCCGCGGCCGCCGCACTGGGTGCTCCACCTTCCTTCGAGCAAACCGTGACGCCGGTGCTGAACCAATCCTGCGTTCTGTGCCATAACGAAAAATTGTCATCCGGTGGGCTGAACCTCAGGGCGTTCCTTTCGGCGTCAAGCATTACGCAAAGCCGCGAAGCGTGGGAAAAGATTGTTAGTAAGGTGCGTACCGGTGAGATGCCGCCGAAGGGAATGCCCCGGCCGGCAGCGGAGAAATTGGAAGCCCTGGTCAATTTTGTGGATGTGGAGTTTGATCGGGCCGACCGGGAGCACAAGCCGAATCCCGGCCGGGTAACAGCGCGCCGCATGAATCGCGCCGAGTATGCCGACACAGTTCGCGATTTGCTTGGCGTGCACTTCCGGGCGACGGAAGCCTTTCCGCCAGACGATTCAGGATTCGGATTCGACAACATTGGCGATGTGCTTACCGTGTCGCCGGTTCTAATGCAGCAGTATCTGCAGGCCGCGGAACAGATTGCTTCGCGTGCTGTAGGCGCCGATCCGCTACCGAAACCGGGAATGTTCGGTAAGAAGGACAAAATCCGCCGAAGCGATACGGACCTTATCGAACTGAGCGAGCAGATCGATTTCGATGCCGACTACATTGTGCGGGCCCTGATTACGGGAAGTCGCGGGCAGCAGGGCCAGCCGGTGATGCTACTAATTTCGGTGGACGGCAAGCCGCTGAAGACGGTGGCCATTGAGTCGGCATTGACTGCGGTGAATAAACAGGGCGGCGGTACGCAGCGCACGAATGCAGAGGCGAGAGTCTATCTGGGGCATGGGCCGCACGTTTTTCGAGTATCGTTTATTGACGACGAAATCCTCAAGACTGTGAAGCCTGAAGATCGCCTATCAGCGTCAAAAAACATCTATCCCGAGTCGATTGAGATTGCCGGTCCATTTCCGGCGGCGAAGCCGGATGGACGGAGCTCGCTGCTGACATGCGACCCGGCTACCGGTCCTGCATGCGTTGAGCGAATCTTACTTCCCCTGGCTCATCGTGCTTATCGCCGTCCCCCGCTGAAGCAGGAAGTTGCCGAGTTAGTGAAAATTCAGCAGCTTGCCCTGGACGCCGGGTACACTCCCGGCCAGTCACTACAATTCGCGATCGCCGCGATACTGGTGTCGCCACAATTTCTGTTTCGCGTTGAACGAGATCTTCCGGCGGCAACGGCGGCCAGGGTTAGCGACATCGAACTGGCTTCCCGCCTGAGTTACTTTCTGTGGAGTTCGATGCCTGATGCGGAACTTCTTCGCATAGCCGAATCGGGAAAGTTGCACACGCGAGTGGTTCTTGATGCCCAGGTAAAGAGAATGCTGGCCGACCCGAAATCGATAGCGCTGGCGGAGAATTTCGCTGGACAGTGGCTGGAGGTTAGAAGCCTCGACGCAGTGCAGCGCGATGCGGCGAAATTTCCCGGCTGGAACCCGCAATTGAAAGAGGCGATGCGCACCGAGACGACCATGTTCTTCGACGCCGTGATCCGCGAGAACCGTCCGGTGACCGATTTCATCGATGGCCAATACAGCTATCTGAACGATGTCCTGGCCCGGCATTATGGCATTCCAGGAATCACCGGTCCAGAATTTCGCCGGGTTGCATTGAGTTCCGGCGAGCGCAGCGGCATCTTGACCCAGGCCAGTGTGTTGACGGTCTCAAGCTATCCGTCGCGCACCTCTGTCGTGCTCCGCGGTAAGTATTTGTTGGAAAATATTCTGGGGAGTCCACCACCGCCCCCGCCACCGGATGTTCCGGCGCTTGATGAAGGGTCTGTCGGCAGCAGCCGGTCGTTGCGCCAAACTATGGAAGTGCATCGCGCCAACGCAGTGTGCGCCTCCTGCCACGCGCGTATGGACGTGCTTGGATTCGCGCTGGAAAATTACGATGCGGTGGGGCATTGGCGGACGCAGGACGGAAAGTTTCCGGTGGATGCGAGCGGAACGTTCCCCGACGGCAAGTCATTCAAGAACGCCGCTGAAATGAAGACCCTATTGAGCGCGAATCAGCCGGAGTTTATCCGCTGTCTGGCCGAGAAGTTATTGACCTACGCTTTGGGAAGAGGCTTGGCGAGTTATGACCGGCTTACCGTCCGCGACATAGTGCGCACAACATCTGAAAACGAATTCCGTTTTCAACCGATGATTTTGGCCATCGTCCATAGCCTGCCATTCCAACAACGCCGCGGGGCGCCGGCACAGGAGCTTGCCCACAAATGATTTTGACGAAGAAGGTTTTGCACCGCCGGACGTTCTTGCGTGGAGTGGGTGCGGCGATCGGCCTACCTGTTCTGGACGCAATGTTGCCGGCTCTCAAGGCGAGCCAACTGCCGGGGAATCAGCCTGTCCGCGCGGCGTGGTTTTATGTGCCGAACGGAATCGATATGCGCCATTGGTTGACGGGTGACGAAGGTGCCTTGGGTACGCTGCCGCGCCTACTGGAGCCATTCCAGGAAGTGAAAGACGACATTATGATTTTGTCGAATCTCACTTCAAACTGGGGGCGGCCGCTGTTGGCGGGAGCAGGCGATCATGGGCGGGCGGTCTCGTCGTACATGACCGGAGTGGAGGTGCAGCGGCTAGGCGGGACCAATATCAAGCTTGGAATTTCAGCCGACCAGATTGCCGCTCGTGCCGTGGGCCATCTCACCAAACTGCCCTCGATTGAGATCGGTCTGGAAGAAGCGCGGCAAGCAGGCAACTGCGACAATGGATATTCCTGCGCCTACGTTTACAACATGGCGTGGCGTTCTGAAACCCAGCCCCTGCCGCCGATCTCCGATCCGCGCGCTTTGTTTGAACGCATGTTCGGCAGCGACATTGTCGAAGCCCCCGCGGCCCATGCCCGGCGGCTTGCGATGCGGCGCAGCATCCTGGATCTGGTGAGCGGAGATGCCCACCGCTTGGAAGCAAATCTTGGGCCAACCGACCGCCGCAAATTGGATGAATACCTTTCCTCCGTGCGCGAAATTGAGCTGCTGGTGGAAAAATCCGAGAAGGAAGGCGTCGTGATCGATCCGGGGATGGAGAAGCCCTTCGGTATTCCCCCTAACTTCGACGATTACTTTCGCCTGATGACCGATATGCTGATCGTCGCTTTCAAGGCCGATCTTACAAGGATCGCAACCGTTCTGATAGGCCGTGAAGGCTCGACGCGTAGCTATCGCGAGATCGGAATTTCCGATGGTCATCATCCGCTGACGCATCATCAGGGAAACCTCGATATGCTCAACAAAGTTTGCGAGATCAATTGCTATCACGCGCGGTTGTTCGCTGAGTTTCTGATTAAGATGAAGGCAACCAAGGAGGGCGACTCAAACCTTCTGGATCAATCGATGATCGTCTATGGCAGTGGAATTTCCGATGGCAATATTCACACCCACGATCAATTGCCAACCATGCTGGCGGGCCGTGGAGGAAACTTTCTGAGTCCCGGACGTCATCTGGTGTATCAACGCGAGACGCCGGTATCGAATCTTTTTGCCACTATGCTGGAACGCCTGGACGTGCGCCCCGAACACATCGGCGATTCAACCGGGCGTCTGCGTGGCATCACGCTCAGCTAGGCATGCAATTTTCTGGTCAGGGCAAGCCGCCTTCAGGAATCATTTACAACACTACGATGAGCCGGCCGGATGCGGTTCTGGCGCTGGCCCTGCTCCACTTTTATTCGGGCAAAAAAGAAGCGCGCATTACGGCGATCGCAATCGCTGGATCGGGATTGGGCGCCGCGATGTTTTGCGATGCCTTGGGGTATTTCTACTCTGGAGGCCGCATTCCGGATTCCAACAATCGCCTTCCCGTAGGTTTAGCCGCCAACGAAACACTTCCGCCAGACGGGCTGATGACGCAGGCCGTCCTGGACCGGCGCAACGAGAAGGGCGGACCTCTGTATCCGCGGGGTATCCGCAAGGTGAGCGATACGTCGGAAGTGTTGGCGCTAGTTCGCAATTCGCTAACCGGGCAAGCGGATAAGAGCGCCGTGATTATCTGGAGTACGCCTTCCACGATCTTGGCCAGCGCGATCGAACTGCCGGGTGTGCGAGATCTGGTCGCGGCCAAAGTAAAGACTTTGATCGTGTGCGATTGCGGGACGGTGCGAGATGTCAAGGCGGCCAGAACCATGCTCGACACATGGCCGGGGGCAATCGTGTTTTGCTCGCGCGAGTTGGGAGAGTCGATTCCATTCCCGGCATCGAGCATAGAAAAGGATTTCAGCTGGACCCCGGATCATCCCGTGGTGGATGCTTATCGCGCCTACCAACCCATGCCTTACGACGCGCCAAGTTGGGATCTAGCGGCAATGCTCTACGCGATACATAGTGAGAGCGGAATGTTTCAGCTATCTGACCAGGGCACGCTCAACGTTTCCGACCATGGCAAGCTGACTTTTCAGGAGTCAAGGGAAGGGAAGCATCGCAGCCTGGTTGCGTCTCCAAACCAGAAGGAGAAGATCGTCCAGGCGTATATTGGGGCCTGTAGCGCCAAACCGGTTGTGCGCCGCCCCGCTCCGAAGAGCACCGCTTGAGTAATATTGTGATGTCGCGCGCTTTGCCTCATCTAACGGGATGATGAGGAGGGCACGCAGCCCTGATGAAAAATCTTTGGTCCGTGACGCGGCAAACGTTTTCAGCGTGGAACGATCACGAAGCTCCCCGGTTAGGCGCAGCCCTTGCCTTTTACACTATTCTTTCCCTGGCACCCCTGGTGATTTTAGTGATCGCCGTGGTTGCCTTGGTTTTCGGCCATTCCAACGCGCAGGATCAAATCATAAATGAGGTGCAGAGCATCATTGGATCGGATGGAGCAAACGCCGTTAAAACCATGATTGAGCATGCCCAGAAACCCGCTTCCGGCATTGTTGCTTCCATCCTTGGAGTGGTTACACTTCTGTTCGGGGCGTCGGGCGTATTCGGCGAACTTAGGTCCGCTTTAAACAAAATCTGGGACGTCAAGCCAGTATCGGGAAGCGGCGTAACGGGCCTCATCAAAGATCGCTTCTTCTCCTTTGGCATGGTCTTGGCCATCGGATTTCTTTTACTGGTCTCGCTGGTGCTGAGCGCTGGATTGGCGGCGATGGGCAAGTTCTTCGGGGGAGTGTTGCCGATGCCGGAGATCGTCCTCACGGCGATCAATTTCGTCGTGTCATTCGTAGGAATCTCCGTCCTCTTTGCCTTGATCTTCAAATATGTGCCCGAGACGAAAATCACATGGCGGGAGGTATGGGCCGGATCGGTGGCCACCGCCTTCCTCTTCACGCTTGGTAAATTCCTGATCGGGTTGTATCTGGGCAAAGCTGGTGTAGGCTCGGCTTACGGGGCTGGCGGATCTTTGGTGGTGGTGATTGTTTGGGTTTATTACTCGTCGATGATCTTCTTTTTTGGCGCGGAATTTACTCGCGTGTTGTCTCGTCCGCAACCGAGCGAAGCGTAAAAGACCTTCAGTTATTCGATATCGAATTCCGCCCAGACGATCGTGTGGTCGGAAGCTCCCTCCGCCGCTCGCGGGTCTACATCCACGTCCGCCTTGCCGCACTGCGCCGCTAACGGAGCAGTGGCCAGTATATGGTCAATCCGCCAACCCAAATTATTCTTGAACGCATTCCGGAAGAAATCCCAATAGGTATACTGAACCCGCTCGGGATGAAGCTTGCGGAAGACGTCGACAAAGCCCCAAGCTAACGCTCGTTGGTACGCCATCCTGGCGTCGATGTGAAAGTCCACGTCATTTACGCGGCGATCCGGGTGATAGACGTCGATCGGCTCGGGTGCCACGTTAAGGTCACCAACCCATAGAGCAGGTTTCGCTGGATCCAGATGTTCTTTGAAGTAGGGCAGAAGGCGGCCGAACCATTCGAGTTTGTAAAGATACTTTTCAGAGGTGATAAGGTAACCCTGCGGAACATAAGTGTTGATGATTGGAATCCCGCCGATCACGGTTTGTAAGATTCGCACATCCTCGTTATCCGCTCCGTTGTGCAGGCCGTGGATCACCTGCCCGGGCGCCTGTTTGCTGAGTGTCGCCACTCCGTTGTAGGCCTTCATGCCGCGAAAAGACACATGATATCCAGCGGCCTCCAGAGCTTCGGCTGGAAAATCCGCGTCTTGCACTTTCGTTTCCTGAAGGCACAAAATGTCCGGGGAATGTTTCGCCAGCCAATCCAGCACTAGCGGCAAGCGGCGGCGAATAGAATTCACGTTGTAAGTTGCGATTTTCAATTTCGTCAAGTTTCTAGAGTTAGAAGAACACGTTTTGGTTTCAGGACATTTCTCCGCTGCAGGTTTATGCCCGGCGTCGGCAGCGCAATTCTTGGAAAGCGGGTATCATGTCCTATCATGTCCCTGATGAGGTTCAGTCAGTTCGTACGGTGCGGCGGCGCACTCGCCTTGGCCGCCAGCCTGCTTGCCCAACCAACGACACGCCGCATTTTAAATATCGATGATCTTGTGAACTTTAAAGACGTCGGGGATCCTCAGGTTTCTCCCGATGGCAAGTGGGTCGCCTACACGGTGAGCACCGTTGACAAGACGGCTGATAAGCGCGATACCGATGTTTGGATGGTCAGCTCGGACGGCTCGCAAAACATCCGCCTGACCTACAGCCCGGAAGCGGAGTCGTCGCCACGCTGGAGTCCTGACGGTAAGTATCTGGCGTTCACTTCTTCGCGTGCCGGTAAGGCCAAGGGCAGCCAGATCTGGTTGTTAGATCGGCGGGGTGGGGAAGCCCATCAGCTGACGGAGTTTAAGGATAAGCGTCTTTCCGATTATCATTGGTCGCCCGATTCCAAGCGTCTAGCGCTGGTAATGTCGGTGCTGGATGAACCCGAGCCGGACCCCGCCAAGCCGCCCGCAACACCTCCGCCTTCAAAGCCGATTGTGCTGGATCGCTATCACTTCAAGCAGGATATTCAAGGCTATCTGAGCAGCACCAATCGCAGCCTGATTTATCTCTACAATATCGAATCGAAGAAGCTCGATGCTCTCACCCGGGAAAAGGATTTCGATGAGAACAACCCGGAGTGGTCGCCCGACGGCACGAAGATCGCCTTCGTGAGCAACCGCGACGCCGATTGGGATCGCAGCCATAACAGCGATGTATTTGTCGCCGACGCAGTCCCTGGCGCGGCGATACGAAAATTGACTACCTGGACGGGTCCTGACGGCGGCAAGCTGGCTTGGAGCGCCGACAGCACGCTGATCGCATACACACAAGGTAGCGATCCGAAGTACTCGGCGTATAGTTTGAACCGCCTCGCCGTCGTTCCCGCGGCTGGTGGCGCGCCGCGCCTGGTTACGGAAAAGCTGGATCGCGGCGTTTCCTCGCCCGTCTTCTCGCCCGACGGTAAATCGATTACATTCCTGGTGACGGATGATCGCGCGGAGTACCCGTCCCGCGTTCCCGTCAGCGGCGGAGCGGTGGAGCGTTTGATTGGCGGATCGCAAGTAGTGTTCGCTCAATCGAGCGCGGGCGGACATACGGCCGTGCTAGTTTCTACCGATACGGCGCCATCGGAAGTGTACGCGCTCGAAGGCGGCAGCCTACGCAAGCTGACCTCGCACAACGAAGAATTGCTTGCCCAACTGAATCTCGGCCAATCGGAAGACATTAACTTTAAGAGTAAGGATGGCACGGAAGTTCACGGCATAGTCACGCTGCCGCCGGGTTACGAAAAGGGCAAGAAATATCCCACGCTTCTCCGCATACACGGAGGCCCGAATGGCCAGGACGCGCATAGTTTTCAGTTCGAAAAACAATTTTTAGCGGCGCATGGTTATGTCGTTATCGCGATCAACTATCGCGGTAGCGCCGGACGTGGATCTAAGTTCGGAGAAAGCATTTTCGCCGACTGGGGGAATCGTGAAGTGGCCGATTTACTTGCTGGAGTCGATCATGTCATCGGCATGGGTATCGCCGACCCCGATCGATTAGGAATCGGCGGATGGAGCTACGGCGGCATCTTGACGGACTACACGATCGCCAGCGATACGCGCTTCAAAGCAGCCATCAGCGGGGCGGGTAGCGCGAATCAAATCTCCATGTACGGCGTGGATCAATACACTTATCAATACGATCATGAGCTTGGTGCGCCATGGACCAATCCGGAAGCATGGGTGAAGATTTCCTATCCGTTCTTCAAGGCTGACCGGATCAAGACCCCGACACTGTTCATGGGCGGCGACAAGGATTTCAATGTCCCGATCGTCGGCAGTGAACAGATGTATCAAGCGCTGCGGTCTCTGGGAATTCCCACGCAACTGGTGGTCTATCCCGGCCAATTCCACGGCATCACCAAGCCTAGCTTTGTACGGGATCGCCTGGAACGCTACGTCGCCTGGTATGACAAATATTTGAAGCCCGGCACGGGGCCGGCGGTGACTGCGACTTCGGGAAGATAGTCCCATGGTGTATCCGCACTTTTGAAACCGCTTTTCATATCCGTTGTTCGCGAATCGATGGAGCGCCTCGTCGCGCGGCCTCACTGTTGAGTGATTCGTTATCATCTAAATAGTATGTTCGCGTGGGCGAAGAACATGTTTTCCATGGACTCGACCAAAAACCAGGACGAGGCGATCGCGGTTCCCGACGGTCTTGCGGAAGGCATCATTGTCAGCCCGGATACCCGGCGGCCGAACCGAATTCCGTCGGGGCAATCGAGAACGAAGAAGTGGCCCGTGCTTGATGCGAGCGGCGCGCCCGACATCGATACGCAGCGCTGGAAGTTCGCGCTAGAGGGCCTCGTGAATCAGCCGCTGGCACTGGACTGGGAAAGCTTTCTGGCTTTGCCGCGTGTGAAAGTATTCTCCGATTTCCATTGCGTGACGCGTTGGTCCCGACTTGGCAATTTATGGGAGGGCGTCGCGACTCGTGAACTCATGGAACGCTGTGGCGGCGTGAAACCGGAAGCTAAGTTCGTGTCGATTTTCGGCTACGATCACGGCTGGACGACAAATCTTCCCCTCGCCGATTTCCTTGCCGACGATGCGCTGGTAGCGATCTCACACGATGGGGAGCCACTGTCCATCGAGCATGGTGGGCCGGCGCGGCTTATCATTCCACGGTTATACGCCTGGAAGAGCGCCAAGTGGGTAGCCGGCGTCGAGTTTCGCGATCGCGATAAGGCCGGCTTCTGGGAAAGAAACGGTTATCACATGCGTGGCGACCCATGGAAAGAGGAGCGGTTTGGAACTTAGAACCAAACGAACCAAGCCGCAGCGCCGGACATGGGTTGCCGGGTTGGGAGTGACTGGTCTGGCGGCCGTGGGCACGGGATTATATCGGGCCGCACCTAGTTTCTGGCAGCAATATGCGACCGAAATGAAGCAGACCATTTTGCCCGCGCCCAGCAGGCCGCAATGGGAACAATGGTCAGATACGGGCGTCCACGCCGCATGGTTGGGACACTCGACAGTGCTGTTGAAGATAGACGGCTTTACGATGTTGACCGACCCGGTGTTTAGCGAACGCTGTGGAATCGGGATCGGACCTTTAACGCTCGGATTGAAGCGGCTTGTGGCACCCGCGCTGGGAATCGCGGATATTCCAAAGATCGATCTGGTGATACTTTCGCACGCCCACATGGACCATTTCGATATCCCCTCGTTACGAAAGCTGGAAGGTCCCGAGACCACGGTAATCACGGCGCGACGCACGACTGATTTGTTGCGCCCGAGGCGATATAAGAAGGTGCTGGAACTGGCTTGGGGCGAGTCGGCGCAAGTAGGTCCCGTGCGAGTGCAGGCGTTCGAAGTGAACCACTGGGGAGCGCGTGTGCGGACCGATGTTTATCGCGGCTACAACGGATATCTGATCGAGGCTGGCGGGAGGAAGATTTTGTTTGGCGGCGATACGGCGATGACCGGTTCGTTTGCGGCCCTGAAAACTTCGAAGGCGATTGATTTGGCCATCATGCCGATCGGCGCCTACAATCCTTGGATCCGTTATCACTGCAACCCCGAGCAGGCCGTGCAGATGGGCGATGCCGCGGGGGCTGAAATCTTTCTACCGGTGCATCATCAGACATTCCATCTGAGTGCCGAACCGGTGCTGGAACCGATTGAACGCTTCATCAAGAAGGCTGGTGAAAGCCGGGTGATAGTGCACAAAATCGGGGATTCCGTTTCGCTGGCCTAAAGATCGATGCGTAGCTTGGGTCTTCCTGAACTGATTGTCGCCGGCGTGGTTTCTATCGCTCGCCTTCATACCGGCAATCTTCTATATCCTTACTTTGCAAAAGCTCCTGAATCGGTGCGCCCCGGAATCCAGAGCGATGTCGCCCGGTAAACCGTGGCTTCTGCTGATCCCTATATTCAATGTTTTTTGGCATTTCGCAGTTGTCATCAATGTCGCGGCGTCTCTTCGCAACGAGTTTCAAAGGCGTAATATTCCCAATGCCGATCCCTCTCCAGGGCGGACGATTGGATTGGCGGTGTGCATTCTAACCGTCATATCGATTGTCCCGATCGTTGGTTGGTTGGCCTCCATCGCAGGCCTCGTTTGTTGGATTGTTTATTGGGTGCTGCTGAGTAAATTCTCGCGGGACCTCCAACCTGGAACTCCTTCTTAGCCAGAGCGCAAGCTGAGAATCGCCAGAGCGTCCGCCAGTACGGCAACGCCATCGCGAATCGCCGCAGGGGAAGAATATTCGTCCGGTCTATGGCTATAGCCGTTGCGACAGGGGATGAAGATCATCGCCGTGGGCGCAATGCGAGAGACAAAGAGCGAGTCGTGATAAGCGCGGCTGATCATCTTCTGGAAACCCGATGAATGTTGACGGCAGGATTGTACGATCGCTTCAATGATGTCTGGATCGCACTGCGCCGGATCATCGGCGTTTACGATATCAAATTGAATCTTGACGCCGCGGTGTTCCGCAATGTCCTGAGCCGCTGAACGGACGGCGTGAAGCATACCGTCTCGCCGTACAACATCGGTATCGCGAATATCTAATTCCAGTTTGACGTGACTGGGAATGCTATTCACTGCTCCGGGGAAAATGTCGCAAATGCCGGCCGTGGCGACACTATCGATCGCGCCTGTATTTATTGCCGCTTGCTCAACGGCTAGTGCGATTTCAGCGGCGGCGAGGAAAGCATCGTGGCGCTGAGGCATTAGAATCGCGCCAGCATGTCCACCTTCGCCATCGATCTGCACGCGCAGTCCGGCGGGGGCGGCAATCGCGGTGACGATACCCACGGGCGTCCCGGAACGTTCCAGCAGAGGACCTTGTTCAATGTGCAGCTCAATGAAGCCGGCGTAGCAACCCGGCGATAACCGGACCTGCTCGAGTGATCCGCTGAAACCGGCGGCGTTGCGAACGTCGTGTAAACTGCGTCCTTCTTTGTCGCTGAGGCGCTGATCCGACGATGCCTCGAGTGCGCCGCAGAGCAATCGGCTGCCAAGACAACCGACGCCAAAGCGAGTGGGCTCTTCCGATGTAAATAAAATAAGATCGATTGAGCGGTGCGGCTGGAACCCACTGCGTTGTAAGGCGCGGATGGCTTCGAGGCCACCCAGCACGCCGACCGTGCCATCATACTGGCCTGAACTGGGAATGGCATCGATATGCGAACCGGTGGCGATCGCGGCTAGGTCGGGTGCATCGCCAATCCAGCGAGCGAAAGTGTTGCCGGCCGCGTCCTCACGGATGACCAGGCCGGCGGCGGCGCATAGTTGCTTTACGTATTGTCGTGCTTGCAAATCCACATCGGAGAAAACGACACGCGTGACAGCGGGGTTAGGTACGCCGGAAAACGTAGCCAGCGTGGCCAGCTCGTGCGTCAGCCGATCCTGTTCGATATTCACTCTCATGCCAGTGGATGGCGGTTCCAATCTTTATAGATAAGATATTTCGCCGCCGTCTTGCCGATGGCGCCGAACCATTGTGGACAATACGGTGCCATGTAGATGAAGTCGCCTGCGCTAACGGAATACCAGTTGTCGCTCAGGCGATAAATGCCGCCGCCTTCCAGTATTAGCAGGCCATGCTCCATTATGTGGATTTCCACCATCGGCAGCGCGGCTCCTGGCTGGAAGGTCATCGTATTAACAGCCATGTCGAAAGCGGGATCATCGGGAATCAGGCCGCGAATTTCAATACTGGGGTCGCCCAGAAGCGACTTGGGCTCAATGGTGTTGGCGTCTCCGAATATTGGGGCCGGTGACGCGGCGCAGTCCAGTGGCAGATACGGCTTTTCAATTACCGCGATCCGCGATTTCGTGGAAGCCGCCACTGGTGTGTTGTCTTCTTCGGGAAGATACGCAAACTTGCCGGCGGGCAGTCTATGAGCGCCCACTGTGATCTCGCCTTCAATGACGAAAAGAAATCTTTGCGCCTCGGTCGCGCCGAGTTCTCCAGATGGTTCCAGCTCGGCGGTGTATTGCATGAACTGAGCGCCACCGGCGGGTCCGGTATGAATGATTGCAGTTCCGTTTTTCATGCCGGGAAGCGGAGCGCGAATAAAAGAGTCAGGCGTGTGCAGAAGATGATCGCCTTGATACGAGCTGCGAGTGAATCCTAAATGTTGCATGGTGTTCTACGCGCGAAGCGGCGTCAGCAATTTGCCGCCCGCTTGCGCAGTGATAGTTCCTTCCTGAAAAATGGTCTGTCCGCGCAGTATGGTTCGCTGAACAACACCGCGGAAAGTACTTCCGACATACGGACTAAGACCGTGCCGCTGGAACAGATCGGAATTCTTGAGTTTATAAGATGCGCGCGGCTGGATCAGCACAAGGTCTGCATCGCGCCCCACCGCAAGCTGGCCTTTTTGTGGAATCGCAAAACGGCGGGCGGGGAAGCCGGCGATCAGATCGGCGATTCGGGGCAAGGGTAAGACGCTGTTCAAAAGAACCGCAAGCGTGGATTGTACGCCGGCGATGCCTCCCCAGACAGCAAAGAAATTGTCGCCAGTCTTCATCGATTGTGGGGCGGGCGAGTGGTCGGAAGCAATGACGTCGACGGCTCCGGATGACACGTGCCGCCACAACCTTTGTTGCTCCGCGGTAGATCGAAGTGGAGGAGCGCATTTCGCGATGGCACCCAGACGCAGAAGATCGTCTTCGGTGAAGAACAGATAGTGCGCGCAGGTTTCGATGGAGATGTCCGTGCCCGCCACTCGTTCTTCGAGAGCTGTGGCGACGCCGGTACCAGAGCTGATATGCACAATGTGCAGTTTGCATCCGGCTTCGCGAGCATACAGCGATGCGCGGCGAATCGCTTCCACTTCGGCAATCACGGGGCGTGAAGCGAGATAGTCCCGGATGCCTGTGCGGCCAGCCGCGACAGCGCGATGTGAAAGAGCTTTCGTCAGTTCTTCACTCTCGGCATGAACGGCGACCGGTAGTCCTAGACGAGCGGCAGTGCGCATGCCGTGGGACAGAGTCAGGTCGTCGGCGCGCGGAAATTCAGGTAGGCCCGAGTCGGACATAAACGCCTTGAATCCGATGACACCACATTCCGCCAGCTGGTCTAATGAATCGAGATTGCCTGGAGTGAGGCCGCCCCAGAGAGCGAAGTCGGTGATGGAAGATTGCGTAAGAGCGTCGCGTTTATTTTCAAAATCGACTTTCCCGAGCGTGCAGGGAGTGGAGTTTAACGGCATATCGAAGAACGTGGTGCCGCCGCCCGCGGCCAACGCGCTGCTACCTGTACCCGCACCTTCCCAGTCTGAGCGGCCCGGCTCATTGAAGTGCACATGGTCATCGATCATGCCGGGCAGGATGGTAAGTCCGGTCGCGTCGATTTCGTCAGGCGAGCCGGGCAGCGCTGGGCCGATGCCGCTAATCCGTCCGTCCTCGATCGCCAAGTCCGCGCGGATTATCATGTCCTCTAAGACGAGCGTTCCGCCGCGAATTATAAGATCAGGCATGGCACCAGCGTTTCACAAATTTCATTCCTACGGCCAGTGCCGATGCGACGTCATCCCGCAGGACGGTCTCATCCGGATGATGGCTAATTCCTCCGGGACTGCGAACGAAGAGCATCGCGGAAGGCCAGCGGCGAGCTGCGATCATGGCATCGTGTCCAGCGCCGCTGATCATGCGATACGCCTTCAGCCCGACGGCCTTGGCGGCGCTATCGAGTTCGCTGACTAGCAGGGGATCCATCGGAGTGGCCTCCTGTTCCAGGCGCGTCTCGATATGTAATTCGAGGCCGCGATGCAGGGCAATTTGTTTCGCCGCATTGAGGAGTGACGCAGCGGCGTCGCGGCGAAACCCGTCGTCGGCGTGGCGTACATCCAGTGTGGCAACCGCAAGCCCGGGGATCACATTCGATGCATTGGGCTCAATGCTAATACTGCCGACGGTTGCTACGAGTCCGTTCTTGCCGAGCGCATCCCGTTCCACGAGTGAAATCCATTCCGCGGCTCCGGCCAATGCATCATAACGGAGTGGCATCGGTGTGGTGCCCGCATGGTTGGCCCGGCCTTGGAATCGGACTATGAATCTGCTCTGCCCGGCGATTGCGGCTACTATCCCCAGTGGAAGATCGAGCTCATCCAGCACCGGCCCCTGCTCGATATGAATCTCGAGATAGGCCGCGATGGAATTGGCGATCATGGCGGAGGGAAGTTGAGAAGGATCGAGACCAAAGGCTTGAATCGCCGGACTGATTCGCTCGATCAAATCGACATCTAGCGTACCCGTGATGGCGCGACTGCCAATGAACGGAACGCCATAGCGAACTCCTTCTTCTTCTGAGAAGCCCATCACTTCGATTGCGGCGTCTGGAGATTGTTGCGCCAGTTCGATTCCGCACATTACTCCGAGTATTCCATCGAAAGCGCCGGCATGCGGGACTGTGTCGAGGTGGGAGGCGATCAGCAGGCGTGGTCCGTGCGCTTCAGAGACACCGCGGATGTTGCCGGCGGCATCGATGCCAACGCTGAGCCCGGCATCATGCATCCACTGCCGGACAAGCGCATGGACATCGTGCATTGGCGAAGAAAGAAATGTACGCGTGATCCATCCGGGCTCCTCCGTATATTCGGACAGCAGCCGGCAACGGCGAATTACTTCGTCCGCCGCGATAAGATGCGCGTCCGTCATGTTCCCCGGTATGTGGTGTAGCCGTAGGGCGAAACCAACAGCGGCACATGATGATTCCCTACTGGATTGGCGATGCCGAAGTGAACGGAGATCTCATCCAGAAACGGCGGATCGGAAAGCGTCACTTCGTTCGCCCGAAAATACGCGGCGGCGGCGAAGACCAGTTCGTATCGTCCGGTAGCGATCTCTTCGCCGAATAAAAGATGGGAGTCGGTGCGCCCGTCTACATTGGTGACGGTGGAAAGCACATGCACGCGGCGCCCATGCTCTATTCTATAGAGATCGATTTTCATGCCTTCGGCGGCCTTGCCGCGCGATGTGTCCAAAACATGCGTTGAAAGCCGCGCCATGTTACCGCCTCACCGTTAGACCGAGACATCCGAAGGGCGGGCGTGCATCGGTATAGACGCCGATCGCGTCGCCCTGTTCCACAATCGTATCCCAGGTGCGATTATTAGCTTCCAACCGCACTTCCGAAATGGCGGAAATCGTTCCGAGAATTTCCATGCCGATCCGGTAGATCACTTGTTGGATACTGCCGGACTCAAACGATTGAAAGACGTCATGGACGATTTCGCGGACCTTCACTGTATCCAGACCATTGGTGAACGCCGCCGAGGTGTTTGCATACAGCCATTCGAGATCGAGCCACATGTTCAGTGGGCGATTTCGAATGTCGGGCAGAGTTGTGTATTCGTCGCGCAAAAAACCGTGAAAGGCACTGCCCCCGAGACGAAGCAGCTTGAACCCCGCGAGACCGGAGCGCATCTCAACGACGTTTACTTCACTGCCGTCACGATGCAGTTCAACTGAAGCCGTAGCGTGCTCAGGACCGGATGGGGCAAAGCTCACGCCGCCCTCGACCAATCCGGCGTAGGGAACCTCGGTAGCCGATACCTGGATGCCTTCGGTATGCGCATAGGTCTTCATGAACTTCTCGGCCAGGAAATAACAGAACGCTTCCAGATCATAGCCGGGAAAGTGCAGCGTCTCACGCTGGATAAAGTTCTTCATGGAATCCGTCGCGACCAAATTGGTGTTGTCACCAGTGGCGTAAGTGGGCCAGAAAGCATCGCCGTAGAGCAGCATCAGGACGCTGGCGCCAAACACTGGACAACCGGGCCCACCAGACTGTGCATCGCGGTTCAAACGATAGACGATGACATCGCCCTTCCCATAGTAGTTACGCTTTTGCCCACTGGCGAAATGTTGCAATTACTTTATCCCTTCTTGAGTCACCACGTCTTGCAAACGGAATGACGCGATGCGATAGACCTGCCGCAGCGCCTCTTGCAGCTCGTCTTCCGTAGTTGACGCGATGCGGCATTCCAGCGCTTCCAGTATGTCGTGTTTGGTGTTGCCTCTTACCGCGAACAGAAAAGTGAATCCGAACTTCTCGCAATACTGTTTGTTCAAGTTTTGCAGCCGCGTGTACTCTTCTGGTGTCAGGCGATCCAGGCCGGCGCCAGCCTGTTCGCCGATGGAAGCATCGCTCATCCGCGCCCGTGAACCTAGGTCGGGATGTGCGCGCAATAGTGCGAGCTGTTCATCGCGGGCTGCGGATTGCACGGCGGCTACCATCGCCGCATGAATATCGTCAGAACTAGTGAATGGGCGGTGTGTCCAAGCGCGCTCGGCTACCCACGGCGAGCCTTCGCAAATCCACCCGAGCGCTTCGACGAATTGATTTTGCGGGAGCACGGAGAGTTCCGCTACGGTCATTCGATTTCCTGTTTATAAACTATGTCGCCTTGGACGTATACTTCCTGAACGCATTCCGCGCCAGCGAGCGTGAAGATGGAAGCCAGCAGACGTTCGGAATTCTGGGCGTTACGCATGACTGCTGCCAGCGGGCTTGCTGTTGGCGGGCGCAGATATAAATAGTCTGCCGATTTGCCGGGGCCGAAGTCGCCGATTTGATCCGCAAGGCCCAGCGCCTCAGCGCCAGCGCGAGTCGAGAGATATAGAAGATGCCCGGCGTTGAGAGTCATTCCGTCTGAAGCGAGCCGCTGTAGCAGATAAGCCTGCAAGCCCTCTTTCAACATGCCGAACCCGGTGCCACCGCCGACATCGGTTCCTAGTGCGAATCGCACCCCAGCGGACAGATGGCGCCCCAAGGGAAAGAACCCACTACCGAGCGCCGCGTTGCTGGATGGGCAGTATGCCACTGAGCAACGATGATCGGCCATACGCTTCAACTCCGCGTCGGTGGTGTGGATGCTGTGGGCGAATACCGATAGCGGCCCCGCGAGACGATGCCGTTCATAGACTTCGAAGTAATCGGCGGCGGCGGGAAAAAGATCAGCCACTTCCTTCACTTCAGCGGGACTCTCATTCATGTGTGTCTGAAAACGTATGTCCGGATTTTCCTGCATCAAGGTGTGGCACACGTCCAGCATTTCATCAGATGTAGAGAGCGCGAATCTTGGTGTTACGGCGTAGAGTAATCGGCCTTGTCGGTGAAACCTGCGAATCAGCGCGGTGCTTGTTTGATAAGCGGCTTCGGGCGTCTGATGAAGTTCCGGAAGCAGATGTCGATCCGAGAGCACCTGGCCACTGATAATTCGAAGTCCCGATATCGACGCTTGGTCGAAAAGTGCTGCTGTGGCAGCCGCGAAATGCGATCCGAAGACAAGCGCCGTGGTGGTGCCGTGGGATGCAACCGAATGAACGAATTCCGCTGCGATCGCGCGCGCATAAGCAATGCTGGCGAACTTCGCTTCTTCGGGCAATGTGTTGTACCGCAGCCACTCAAGCAGCGATAGGCCGATCCCGCCAAGCACTCGTACTTGTGGATAGTGGATATGAATGTCGATGAATCCTGGCAGAATAATTCCGTCACGGAGGTCGCGGACGGCAATGGTGGGGTGAGTTTGTTGGACGGTGGAATAGTCGCCAATCGCCTGGATGACGCCATCCGCCACCAGTAACGCGCCGTCTTCATAAGCCACAAGCGAGCCCACTTCCAGGAAGGGGTTGCTTGGAGTGTGAAAAATAGTTGCGCGAAGAATCACCGCGGCGCTCACCCGCGGACACGCTGAATGGCCCAATAGACGCGCTCTGGAGTGGCGGGACTATCGAGCGTAACCAGGGTCGAATGGCCAAATGCCGCTATGCCGGCGCGGATCGCTTCCCTGACGGAGATGGCCAGCATCAGCGGAGGTTCACCGACGGCTTTACTGCCGAAGACGACCCCGGGCTCGGATGCGCGAGTCAGGAAGCTAACCCGGAAATCTTCGGGGACCTCGGACCAAGATGGCAGCTTATAGGTAGACGCGCTGTCGGTTGCCAGGCGGCCGTCGGCATTCCAGATGAGTTCTTCTAGCGTCAACCAACCGACGCCTTGCAGAAAGCCGCCTTCGACTTGTCCGCGATCAATCAGAGGTGAGGTGGAGTTACCCACATCTTGCAAAATATCCGCTCGCAAAACACGATAGGCACCCGTGAATCCGTCGATTTCGACTTCCGCTACGGCCGCCCCATATGCGAAGTAGTGGAACGGAATGCCGCGACCGGTCTTGGGATTGTATTGTAAGCCTGGCGTTCGATAGTAGCCTTGCGCCGACAGAGAAATGCGCTCCCGATACGTGGCCTCCACTACTTCGGCGAACGGCAAAGAGCGGCCGTCAGCGAAGACCCGGCCATCGGCAAAGTGAATTGTTTCCGGGGCGCTGGCAAGCATGGAGGCAGCTACCTCCGCCAAGCGCGATTGCAATTGTTGACAGGCATTAACGACTGCCGCGCCATTTAAATCTGTGCTTGCCGATGCCGCCGTCGCCGAGGTGTTTGGTACTTTGTCGGTCCGCGTGGACATGACGCGAATCGTATCCGCGCGCACTCCAAGACTGTCGGCGGCGATCTGCAGAATCTTCGTGTGCAGACCCTGCCCCATCTCCGTGCCGCCGTGATTCACCTGAACACTACCATCGCGGTAAATCAACACGAGAGCGCCGGCCTGGTTGAACATCGTCGCGGTGAATGAGATCCCAAACTTGACGGGCGTAATAGCGATGCCTCTTTTCCGATGAAGGTGATCGGCGTTGAACTCCGCTACGTACCCGCGGCGGGTGGCAAAATCGCTGGATGTTTTAAGCTCCATCCAGATGCGTTCAATCCGGGACGCATCTTTCACCGGCATACCGTAATGAGTGATGTCGCCCTCGCAATACATGTTGCGTTCGCGCACCAGTTCCACCGGTAGATAGAGCGATCGCGCGATGCGGTCAAGTACATCTTCGATCACCACAATTCCCTGCGGACCGCCGAATCCACGAAAGGCAGTCTGAGATGTTTTGTTGGTGCGGCAGACGTACGCGGAAACGCTGAGCGTGGGTAAGCGATACGCATTGTCCAAGTGGAAGATGGCGCGCCACAGAATGGGCTCCGATAAATCAAGGCTCCAGCCGCCATCGGAATAGAGTTCGACGTCTAGCCCGTTCAACTTGCCTTCAGCGGTGTAGCCAACGGTAAAGCGGGCAAAGAAAGGATGCCGCTTGCCAGTGAGGATCACGTCGAGGGACCGCGGCAGACGCACGCGCACGGGCTGGCGAGTCTTCCAGGCGCCAAGCGCGGCAATTGCGGCGTAGGGATTTGCCTGGACTTCTTTGCCGCCGAACGCGCCTCCCATGCGCAGGCATTCCACCGTGACTTGATGCTCGGCAATTCCTAAAACGCGGGCGACGATGGCTTGTGTTTCACTTGGATGCTGCGTCGAGGAATGAAGCGAGACTGCTCCCTGCGGATCGATCCAGGCTATGGCGCATTGCGTCTCGAGATAGAAATGTTCCTGCCCGCCGATCGCGAGTTGGCCTGTTAAGCGATGCTCGCTGCCGTCGATGGCGCCGGCCGGATCACCTTCCTTGACAAGCGCTGGACCGGAAAGATAGCTCTGCGCATCGATGGCGTCCTCAATGGAGAGGATCGCCGGCAGCTTTTCATATTCGATAACAGCTTTCGTAGCAGCGAGGCGAGCTGCTTCCAGCGAGGCGGCAAGAACCCAGGCGATGGGCTGATTATAGTGAAACACTTCGATGGGGAACAGAGGTTCATCGTGACGATTAGGTCCGGAGTTCGCTTCTCCCAGCGCGTCGTTGGCGGTGAGAACCGTACATACTCCCGGCGACGACACAACTGCGCTGAAGTCGACCGCAACAATTCGCGCATGGGCGTGCGGCACCATGATGGGCCATGCATGCAGAAGGTTGGGGAAGCGATTACAGAGGTCGTCTGTAAAAAGCGCCTCGCCGGTAACGTGGCCACGAGCGCTTTCATGGGAGACTGGCTTTCCGACGTTCATACCGTCTCCTCGTGCCAAAACTTTTCGATCATCGATTGGGCGATCGCTAAACGGTATTCCGCCGATCCGCGATGATCGCCGATGGGGTGAAGCGTCGTTGCGACAATTTCTTGCGCGTGTTGAAATGTGGCCGTGTCCCACAATTCCCCCGCCAGGGACGCTTCTGCTTCTTTTGCCCGCATCGGAATCGCGGCGACTCCGCCGTATGCCAGGCGCCCGGTTCGAATAATTTCCTGATCGTTCATATGGACGGCAATGCAGGCTGCAACGGTGCTGATGTCATCGATGCGCCTTTTTGCGGCTTTATAAAAGCGGGCGATTGCGGGGAAGGGCTTCGGAATAATGATAGACACCAGCACCTCATTTGCGCTGAGCATGGTGTTGCGATAACTGGTAAAGAAGCCGTCAAGCGCGACAATCCGGTCACCGGCAGGACCGGCGATGCGGACGCTTGCATCGAGTGCGAGTAAGAGCGGAGCGCCGTCCCCGATGGGTGACGCGGTGCCGAGATTGCCGCCCAAGGTAGCCCGATTCCGAATCAATGGCGACGCGAATAATTCGCTCCACTCGTGAAAAACAGCGGGAGCATCCAGCCATTTAGCCGCAATCTCAGAAAGCGTCAAACCAGCCCCAATTTCAACTGATTCTTCATTCTGATGAAAAGCGCGCAATTCGTCGAGCGCTTCCAGGCTGACCAGAGTATGCCACGTCTTCGCCTTCAAATTCGATTCGACTGCGAGGTCGGTTCCTCCGGCGATCATGCGCGCGCCAGGGTATCGCTGTAGCAAAATCAGACAGTGTTGCAGCGTCGCTGGCCGAAAGAATCGCCGGCCATCTTCGGAATAGATGAGTTCATCAAGGTGGGGCGCGGGCGTCGCAAGGCGGAGGCGAAAGGCATCGTCGGGTGCCGGCCCAAGGGAAAGCGCTGCATCGCGGATGGGACGATAGCCAGTGCAACGGCACAGATTTCCTTCAAGCGCCTTCGGGTTGCACAGACCCTCGCGACCCGGCCGATACTGTTCGGCGAACAAGCTGATGACGAATCCTGGAGTGCAGTAGCCGCACTGCGATCCGCCGAAGTCGGCCATCGCCTGTTGGGCGGGATGCATGCTGCCCCGGCCGGCGAGAGATTCCACCGTATAGATTTCGCGTCCCGCGGCCATTAGCGCAAATACGAGACAACTATTGATGGACTGAAAGGCCGATCCCGATCCGTGGTCTTTCACCATCGCGACGGCGCAAGCTCCGCATTCGCCTTCAGCACAACCTTCTTTTGCGCCCGTCAATCCGCACGATCGCACCAGGTCGAGTAGTGTTGTTTGCGGGGCGACTCCTATAAGAGAGACACGCTCGCCGTTGATATGAAGAAATAGAGAGCCTCGACTTGTTGCGGGATCCGTTTGCATGAAAGATCGGCCACGAAGCCGGAGGACGTTGTTTTAATATACAGCAATTTAACGCCGCAGAATCCAGGCCGCGATCTTTTCCAAAACAAGGGGCGACATCGTTTCTTCGATCGAGCCGTACTCCCCGGGAGAACCGGTTTTGGCGGACTGGAAAAGGTGGTTTAGCCCCGGTAATTCGGCTGTTTCGACGTTCTTATTTCCACCGGCTTCGAGCGCCGCCCGAATCGCCGGTAGGTTCTGCGGCGCAGACACCTGCACGTCTTTAGCGCCATTCAGCGCCAACACGGGACAGTGTACTTTGCGCAGAGCAACGCTGGGATCATAGGTGAGAAAATACCTCATCCAGGGCGAATTGAGTTGTTTGATTTGCGAATCCGCTCGGACCTCCGGTGTGCCAGCTTCGATTAACTTCGCCCGCAGTTCGCTTTCCGTGGCGCCGCTTTGAATCACCGTCAGGATTTCGCGTTGCGTAGCGCCAGCCTTCTTGACTTGCTCTTCGCCAGCACCCATCGATTTTGCCACCAGCATCACTTGCGTTTGCAAAACGTCGAACCCGCTAACGCCCGTGCCGGCCAGCATGACAATGAATGCCACATTGGAATTTCGCGCCGCCACCATGGGAGCGATGATGCCACCTTCGCTGTGTCCTAGCAGGCCGATTTTTTGCGAGTCCACTTCGCCGCGAGTCTTCAGAAAAGCGAGTCCTGCTTCGGCATCGGTTGCGAAATCAGCTGTGGTGGCTGAAGAGAAATCGCCTGTGGATTTGGCGGTCCCGCGATCGTCCGCACGGAGGACCACGATGCCTTGTCGGGTTAAATAATCGGCGAGAACTAGAAACGGACGATGACCCATGAGGGATTCATCGCGATCCTGCGGACCCGAACCCGTTATCAGGAGCACCGCTGGAAACGGGCCTTTTCCTGGCGGAATGGTTAGCGTGGCCGCAAGTTTTATCTCCGCCGCCTTATTGTCGTAAGCGACTTCTTCTTCGCTATACGGATAAGGCTTGACGGGTTCCTGCGGACGGCGCCGTACCAGGTCCGCTTCATTCTTAACTCGTTTGAGGGTTAGTGGCAAAGGGTTACCGGCTTGCGTGAACGTTCCGCTAATCGCGGTGCCGTCGTCGCTTATTGTGCCGTCCATCACAGCCGCGAGTTTCTTCATCTCCAGCTTCAGGTTAAATTTGTCCCGGGTCACTGAGCTTACGGGAATTCCTTTGGCGCCCTGGTCGAGGCTATCCAAGGTTGCACTCAGTCCGGCGGGTGTCGTGGCAATATGAAATACCAAGTGAAGATTCATTGGCCCTGCAGCCAGCACTCCAGCCCAGGCGCCATCAATGTCTATCGGTTTAGGAGGCGTGGTTTGAGCGTACATAGAAATCGTATTAAGCGCGATGAACAGCCGAAGAAATAGTTTCACGATAGCCTCCTCATTTTCCCGTCTGCAATGCGATCAAAGCGTTTAGCAGGCGATGCAAGCGGTCAAAGTTTAGCGCAAGAACAACCGGGATGACAACCAATGGTATCGTCCCCATAGCCAGTCCGGCTTGGGCCCAGCCGCGCCGCACCGTGAGTCGTGGGGATGGCCGATCCTTTAATGCCATCCAGGCGAAGACGATGGCAAGCACCCCTTTCTCCAAGCCGAGCAAGTTGACATAGCAGGCGATGCCACAGATGAGCGACGCGGTGGCAAATGCATATTTCTGACCCAATACAATGGGGTCTCGTGAATCGGACGAAGGGTTCATTGTTTACTCCTGTTCCAGCCGGAGTCCGGCGTCTATTCGAAATGGATTCTGCTTGACCAGCGCGAATGCCACAGCGGCCAAAATTATGGGGATGAGCTGAATCGAAATGCTGAAGCCACGGTCGGGGATGAACTCCGCGAGCTTGTAAATGGCTAATGTGAGCGCGAGCCACCATGGCTAGCGGCTGAACCGCAATGTAATTTGCGGTTTAAGAACGGGCCAGATATCCACTGTATATTGACGCCTCTTTTGATTGAGGAACAGGTTATTCAGATGCCGCAGCGTTACGATTTCGCGGCTCTCCGGTGTAAGCGAGTGCAGCGCGGCTTCCAAGCGTAGTGTGTCATCCGGGCCCTGATACGTCGCGGCGAGAATTTGAAAACCTTCCGCCGCGATGTTTCGCGGAGAACGGTGTGTCACAAGCTTGAGACAGCAGTTTCGCAAAATTGTGTAGAACCACGGATAGAAGCGGCAAGCCTGATCAAAGCGGTCGAGCGCCCGGTAGGCATTCAGGAAAGCATCCTGAACCGCGTCTTCGGCGTCTTGCCGGTTTCTGAGAATGGCCACGGCATGAGCGGTCGCCTGGGACTGGTAACGCTCCATCAGTATCCGGAAAGCGTTCGCATCCCGCCGGCAATTTCGAATTGCGTCCAGATCTTCCAAAGCGTTCTCTCACCGTAAAGTATCCGGATAAACGGCGAAATATTCACGCTTCACGGAAATTTAGAATTTGGCGATCAGCCACAAGCCCACAACCATCAGCGCACCGCCAACGATTCGCATCATCGATGCGGGGTGCTCCTTGAAACCGAGCCAACCGAAGTGGTCTAAGATAATCGAAGTCGCTAGTGAAGCGGTAACGCTAAGTCCTGTAAACACGCCCGATCCCATCTTTTGCGCGAAAGTCAGCCCGGCCATTGTCGATGCGATGCTGAGCAGCCCACCCAGCCACGCCCACCATGGGACTCGCCCCAGCCGATCGGCCAAGGGCCAAGGCTCACGGACTATGAGTTGAATGACGATCATCGCGAAGAGTCCGGAAAGATAGACAGCGAGGGCGGCCCACACGGGATCGTCGAGGGTCTTTTTCAGTTCCGCGTTCGCGCCCGCTTGCGCGGGATTAGCAGCTCCCGCGGCGATGGCCAAGACGTAAGAAATCCAGTTCACTTCTGGTGACTACCGGGCAGACCTTAATGTTTCCGTGATTCGTTATCCGCTAAAATCGAATGCAATGTTGACCAAAACGTTCGGCTACGTGGTGATCCTTGTCGTTGTTGGATCCATCGTCTGGTGGTACTTCGATCCGACTGGGTTCGCGCACAATCCATTGATCACGTGGTTGAAGAGTTTGGGGAACCGGTCAGGTTCGCGCTTCTAACTGGACTGCATTGTGTCAGCGTTCCAGTTGCAAATGCGGCGATCGTAGTAACTGCTGTTGGTGAGCAGAGCCGGACCGGCGGCCCGCAGGCCGAAGATAGCATCTTCAAAGAACGGCTTGCGTGAGCGGACGGCAGTAAAGAAATTGACGTGATGCTCGCGGTGGGGATTGTGCCCGGCGGGTGGCGCGTAGCGTTCGTCGAGACTTGGTCTCATGGCGTCGGCAACCGGTCGCGAGACAGGAAACTTCTCGCGATAGTTGGTGAGGAATTGTTCCTGAGTTGCCTTGGCGAATGTGTCGATCGCGTAACCGGGTTCAATCTCCCGGGGGTGCCGGGAGACGGTCAGCCCATTGAAGCCTGCCATCATGACGCCTTCCGTTCCCACAAAGCGGAATGCGAACGATTCGCCAACTACGCTGCTGACGAAATTTACCCGTAGTGCGAAATTGAAATCGGGATAATCCATCGTGGCCAGCATGATGTCCGGGACGTCGCGGCCATCATTCCAGAACCGCAGGCCGCCAGTGGCATAGACACGCTTCGGTCCAATGGCGCCGGTAGCAAAATGAAGGCCAGTCATCAAGTGCACGAAGAGATCGCCGGCCACTCCGGTTCCATAGTCCCGATAATTGCGCCAGCGGAAAAAGCGCAGCGGATCGAACGGAACTTTCGGGGCTTGACCTAGAAAGCGATCCCAATCTATCGTCTGCTCCGAAGCATCGGGTGGAACGGAATACTGCCAGGCGCCAATCGCGGTATTGCGGTCAAGCGCCGCCTCCACCATATTCAGCTTGCCGATGGCGCCCGCCGCCAGCATATCGTGCGCTTTTTGGAAAATTAGAGAGCTGGCGTATTGACTGCCCACTTGCACGATGCGCCCCGACTTCCGTTGTGCGGCGATAACCCCGTGGCCTTCTTCGATAGTGCGGACCATCGGCTTCTCGCAATACACATCCTTGCCGGCATTGATCGCATCGATGGTTATTTTAGAATGCCAGTGATCGGGCGTCGCGATAATCACGGCATCAATGTCTTTGCGATTCAGGATTTCGCGATAATCGCGGGTGGTGAAAAGCTGGGCGCCCCATGTCTCTTTGGCACGCTGCAGGCGGCCGTCATAGAGGTCGGCCACGGCTACCAGCGATACACCCGGCACCGATATCGCGGAACGGGCATCGGCCGATCCCATACCGCCGGCGCCGATAAGCGCTACCTGAATCCGGTCGTTGGCTGAGATCTGCATCTTAAGTGAGCCCTTCCAGCGCCTTGGCGACGCTCTCGTAAAAAGGAAAGATCGTGTCCAGGCGCGTCACGCGAAAAGAGTCGCGAACCGTGCCGCTGGATGCCGCCATGCGCAGTGTGCCGCCGATCTCGTGGATGCGGTTGAATCCGTCGATGAAGCGTCCGATGCCGGTGGAATCGATGTGGGTGACGCCCGAAAGATCGAATATCAGATTGCGTCGCCCCTGCTTGATCAGCTCTTCCACCAGCGTTTGTATCCCCGCGCTTTCCGCGCCCAGCATGATCCGGCCGGCAATCGTGACGATGCTGGCGGCGGGCTCTATTTCTGTATGATCGATCTGCAACAAGGATGATTATAGCGAGCCGATTTCGGCTTAGCTCTTCAGAGTCATCGTCTTCGGATCCCATTCGCACATCCGCTGATCGAAATAGCTGACCAGCGAAGCGAGCGCAGGCCCGGCGGCGCGGAAGCCAAAGCTCGGATCTTCAATCACCGGTTTGCGGGTGCGAACGGCATTGACGAAATTGCGGTGATGGTCAAGATGGTCGCTATATCCGGTGGGCGGAAGATATTTCTCCTCGCCTTGGGCGCGCATCGAATCGGCGTTGGGATTCATCTTCGGATATTTTTCGCGGTACTGCTTGAGGAACTCTTCCTGCGTCGACTTGGCGAAAGTTTCGATCGTGTAGCCGGGTTCCGTTTCGCGCGGCTGCTTGGATACGGTAACGCCGTTGCCGATGGTGAGAATGCCTTCACTGCCGACAAAGCGGAAGCCCGAAGTTTCGCCCGCGCCGTTGACGAAGTTCACTCGCAGCGAGAGATTGAACGCCGGCATCGTGGCGGTGGCCGGGTAGTCATAGAGGCCAAGCATAACGTCGGGTACATCGCGGCCATCCTTCCAGAAGCGAAGCCCACCGGTGGCGAAGACACGCGAGGGCCCGATGGAACCGGTAACGAAATGCATGCCTGAAAATAGATGGACGAAAAGATCGCCCGCGACGCCCGTCCCATAGTCGCGATAATTGCGCCAGCGGAATAAGCGGACCGGTTCAAACGGGACCTTCGGCGCCCGCCCCAAAAAACGGTCCCAATCGATAGTTGCCGGGGAGGCATCGGGTGGAATCGAATATTGCCATGCGCCGATCGCCGAATTGCGATCCCACCAGGCTTCCACCATGTTGAGTTTGCCGATGGTCCCTTGTGAGATCAGGTCCTTCGCTTTCTGATAGACGATGGAACTCACGCGTTGGCTGCCCACTTGCATAATACGCCCGGTCTTCTGTTGCGTTTCGATCACCGCTTTACCGTCGTCCAGACGCTGCACCATCGGCTTTTCGCAATAGACGTCCTTGCCGGCGTTCATCGCGTCGATGCTGATTTTTTGATGCCAGTGGTCGGGTGTCGCGATGATCACGGCATCGATGTCGGGGCGGGCCAGAATCTCGCGATAATCGCGAGTGGTGAAAATATCGTTGCCATAGACTTCCTTGATGCGCGTCAGGCGTCCATCGTAAATATCGCTGGCGGCTATCAGTCTCGTTCCCCCGGTGGCGAGTGAAGACTTCAGATCTTCGTTACCCATGCCTCCGGCGCCGATGAGCGCGATTTGAACTTTATCGTTGGGGGAAAACTGTTTCGGCGTAGCCGACTGGGCTAGTAACGATCCTCCCAGGCCGGCAGCCGTGGCCGTGCCCAGAAAATGACGCCTCGTGGAATGCATGGCTTCATTCTAGCCCAACTTCTAGCGTTTACGACGAGGAGTTTATTCGGACTTCGCAGCTGCGGGAGCGCTTGGCGCGGGGGTTACGGGCTTGGATTCGGAACTGCTAGAAGACTTGTCCTTGGAAGAGCTGCTATCGGTGTTGGGAGAACTTTCCGCCGTTGCAGATTTGTCGTTCGAAGATTCGGACTTCTCAGCTTGCTTGGGCGGTGCCGAGCCATTTCCTTTGGCGTAATCGGTGGCGTACCAACCGGTTCCTTTTAGCTGAAAAGTCGGCAGAGAGATTAACTTTTCAAGCGCCCCGCCTCCACACTTCACGTGAACTGTAAGGGGTGCGTCGGAGAACTTCTGAATCACTTCGAACCGTTCTCCACATTTCTCGCACCGGTATTCATATAGAGGCATAGTTTCTACTGTTGCGGAACGGGGATGTGCAAGGGCGTCATCCCCGGAGCGGATTCGGCTTTCGCGCCAGGATGGGCGGCGGACGCGATTATGCCCTTGGTAACCACTTCAATTGCTTTCTTCAGCATCGGATCGTCACCCGCTTTCGGAGTATCCGGTTGCTTCTCAGGCACGGTCTCGTCTTCAGGATCGGTAGGCGTATTGTCCACCTCGGCAACAGCCACCGATGGTGTCACGCCATTGTCCTGAATCGATTTGCCACTGGGGGAATAGTATTTCGCAATCGACAGGATCACCGCGCTTCCGTCATCCATGTTGATCGTCTTGCGGATCGCCGCGTCCCCGTAGGTACGCTCGCCCACCACTTCGGCCCGCTTGTCGTCCAGCAGGGCAGCGGCGGTGACTTCCGCGCCATCGGCCGTGCCGCGATTGGTGATTACAACGAGTGGAAGCTTGGTAATGGCTTGCGCGGGAACGGCATCGATGTTCTGGCGGCCGGCTTTCTGGCCTTGCGTATAGGTAATCAGGCCTTTGTCGAGGAATAAATTCGCCAGTTGGATACCTTCCTCCGGGGTTCCAGTCGCGGAGTGCCGAAGGTCGAGGATCAGGCGCTTGGCGCCCTCTTTCTCCAATGCCTGAATCTTAGCCGAAGCATCTTTGACGTTCCCGGCGGACAGACTCATGATCGTGATAACGCCCACCTGATCGGGCATCATCTTCGATGTGACAGGGGGAAATTTGATGGCCCCGCGAATGATGGTCATCTTCTGCGGCTCAGGCTTGCGGAATCGCAGAACCGAGAGTTCGACGGAGGTCCCGGCTTCCCCGCGTAGGAGTAGGTCGGCAAAAGCGAGCGGCATGTCGCGAGTAGCGACACCGTTAATTGTTTCCACGATATCGGTAGTGCCCAAACCGGCTTTAGCGGCGGGCGATCCGGGAATGGCATCGATGATTTGCACGTATCCAAAACGCTTGGCAAGCACAAGGCCGATACCCGCCTTGGAACTGTCCTTCTGCTTTTGATATTGCTTGTACTGATCGGCGTTCAAGTAGCTGGCGTAGGGATCGATCGATTCCAGAAGTCCGTTGATGGCGCCCAAAGTGACGCTCTTCATGTCCGGTTCTTCAACATACTCGCTCTTGATTCGCGAGAGAACCTCGGTGTAAACGGCGAGGTGCCGATAGGGATCTTCCGGGGTGGCACTCCTGCCGTGCAAAGCGCCGATCAGAAGGAAAATGACCAGGAAAGTCGAAGATGTAACCACAACGAACTTAAAGCGGCTATTCATACGGCCAGCAGGACCTCGCTATTTGCATTGTAACGCACGTCTGTAAACGTTGGACGGCGGAAAGATCGGCGGCGAGTACGCAAAATCCTAGTGGTGGGCGGCGTCGGCAGGCATGCCCGTAGTGGCGGAGGCGGGAGCGGCTTTCTCTATCGGAGGAGCTTTGTATACAATCCGGCTCTTAACGTCGGTAAGAGTGAAAAGCAGCAGCAGTCCCAGGAAAACGAAGCCCGCGGAAATGACCACGGCGTTGATTGGCTTGTCGTGAATCAAGTGCATGAAAAAGAGAGCGACGAGCGTAGCTTTGACGGTAGCGATGCCGAGCGCGATCACGATGTTGACCGTGCCCGATCCAAAGTTGATATAGGATGCGCCGACAGTGATGAACGTTAGAAGTAAGAGTCCAGCCAGTACGGCGGCGTAGGTCTTGACGCTCGTTTCCGGATGTTCGGGATGGGCGTGCCCAATGTTGGCGGAAGTGATGTTCGCGGAAGTGATGTTTGCGGGAGTAACGATGCCTGTATGTTCGGTGCTCATTCGAAGTTTGCCTTAGCTGATGAGATATAGCAACGGAAACAGATAAATCCAAACCAGATCGACCAGATGCCAGTAAAGGCCGACGAGATCGACCTGCGTGTAGTAGGCACTGGAATAGGCGCCCCGCCGGGCTTTGAGGGTCAACCAGGTGAGCACGCCGATTCCAACCAGGATATGGATGCCGTGCAGGCCGGTCATCATAAAGTAGAAGCTGAAAAAATGAAACTGTTCGCGCAGCCCTTCGGGATAAGTAAAGAACTTGCCTGGCAGAAGGCCCTCGTGAAATTTGTGCGCGTATTCGAAATACTTGACGACGAGGAAGACGCAGGCACAGCCGATGGTTAATAGCAGATTGATAACCAGCGCTTTTTGCTTATTGGTCTTGGCCGAGTGCACGGCCATGACCATGGTGAAACTGGAAACCAGCAGCACTACGGTATTTAGAAATCCGAGCGATTTATCCAGATGATGATGAGCCTGCAGAAACGCCTCAGGATATGCGATCTGCGTCAGACCAAAGCCGACGAAGAGCCCGCCGAACATGAGAATTTCGGTTGCCAGAAACAGCCACATGCCGAGCTTGCTGGCATCGAACTGCTGTTCCCTGGTGTGGAAATGATGCAGCAGGGCCGGGTCGTTATGCCCGTGCTCATGGTCGGTGATGTCAATCGCGGTTGTGCTCATATGTGCGGGGCGCCTCTATAATTTTAGCGATAGTCGTACGGGCCGTGTTCGAGTACGATGTCATGTTCGAAGTTCTGAGCGATGGGCGGAGACTGCGTCTGCCATTCGAGCGTACGCCCGTGCCAGGGATTATCCGGGGCATCCATCGGCTTCCGGAGCGAGGCTAACAGATAGCCAAGCGTCAGGAATAAGCCCGCGCCAAGAACCCACGATCCGTAAGTGGAAAATGCGTGCAGCGGCTGGAATTGATCCAGATAGTTATAGTAGCGTCGCGGCATACCGCGGCTGCCCAATAGGAATTGCGTGAAAAACGTTACGTTGAAGCCGATGAAAACCAGCGTACAAGCGATGCGGCCCAGCGTCTCGTTGTACATCCGCCCCGTCATTTTCGGCCACCAGTAATGCAGGCCGCCCAGGAAAGCGATTACCGTGCCGCCCATCATGACGTAATGAAAGTGAGCCACCACGAAATAGGTGTCGGTGAGATGGACATCGACGGAAAGCGCGCCGAGGAAGATGCCGGTAAGGCCGCCGATGGCGAACAAGAGCAGGAACGAAATCGCATAAAGCATCGGTGTTTCCAGCGAAATCGATCCGCGCCACATAGTAGCCAGCCAGTTAAATACTTTGATACCCGACGGGATCGCCACAAGGAAGGTTAATGCCGAGAAAATCACCGTCGCAAGCTGGCTCTGGCCGGCGACGAACATGTGATGACCCCAGACCAGGAACCCGATCAGGGCGATGGCTACGCTTGAGAAGGCGATGGATCGATAGCCGAAGATCGTCTTCTGCGAGAAGGTGGGAATGATCTCGCTGATAATCGCCATGCCGGGCAGAATCATGATGTACACGGCGGGATGCGAATAGAACCAGAAAAAATGCTGAAAGAGCACCGGGTCACCGCCCATTTTCGAGTCGAAGATGCCGATCCCGAAGGCCCGTTCCATGATCAACAGCAGCAGCGTGATCGCGAGCACAGGGGTTGCCAAAACCTGGATCAGGGCGGTGGAATACATGCCCCAGATAAACAGTGGCATCTGGAACCACCCCATGCCGGGAGCTCGCAATTTATGAACGGTAGCGATGAAGTTGATGCCGGTGAGGATCGACGAAAAGCCCAGGACGAACACTCCGAAGGTCATCGAAATCACGCTCGTGTTGGTCGTGGTGCTGTAGGGCGTATAGAAGGTCCAGCCGGTATCGACGCCGCCCGTAACCATGGCGATCAGCGTGAACGTAGCGCCAATCATATAGATGTACCAACTGGCCAGATTCAAGCGCGGAAAGGCCACGTCTTTCGCCCCTAACATTAAGGGAAGTACAAAGTTTCCCAAGGCCGCCGGCACCGAGGGGATGATAAAGAGAAACACCATCACCGCGCCGTGCAGGGTAAATACTTTGTTGTACTGATCCGCCGTAAGCATCGCGCTTTTGCCGAATACCGTGTGGTCGGAATGGAGCAGGGAAAGCCGGATCAGGAGCGCAAAAACACCACCAAGGAGAAACGCTGTCAGGATGCAGCACAGGTACATGATGCCGATCCGTTTATGATCGACGGTGGTGAGCCACGACCAGATGCCTTTCTCCGCGTTCAGATAGTTCTTGCGACTCGCCGGCGTCCCGACCGAAACCGGAGTTGTGATGACGTCTGCCATAATCTAATATCCTTAAATTCCAATACCCGCCACGTCTTACTACTGATAGCCTGCGCTATTTTAAAGTCTTCATGAAAGCAATCAGGGCATTCACTTCGCGGTCGCGCAACAGGCCCTGGAACGACGGCATGATGTTGTCGTAGCCCTTTACAATTTTCGCGCCCGGCACCATGATCGACTCGCGAATGTAATTCTCATCCGCCATGAAAGCCTTGCCGTCGCTCATCGGTTGCATCGTGGAATAGATTCCTTTCCAGCTGGGACCGCCGCCGGCAACCGGCGAACCATCGATGGAATGACACGTCGCGCAGCCTTTGCTTTCCCAGAGCAGTTTGCCGAACGCCGCCGGTGTCATCGACTTCCACTCGTCGCCGCCCTCTTCTACCCATTTTTTGTACGTCACATCATCGTCGACAAACAATTTCGCTTGCATATCGGAGTGGCCCTTGCCGCAATATTCGGCGCAGGTGATCAGGAACGGCACCGCTTTGCCGTCGGCCCCGATGGGACTTTTTATGCTGGGAGTGAACCAGACTTCGGTGTAGCGGTTGGGTAAAACGTCATGCTTGACGCGCATTGCCGGGACAAAGAAGTCGTGCAGTACGTCTTCCGACATCAGCAGGAACTTTACCGGCTTTCCCACCGGAACGTGAATTTCACTTGCGGTCCGCGAGCCATCGGGGTATTCAAACGCCCAGTTCCATTTTCGCGCCGTCACTGTGATTTCTAGCGCATCGCCCGGTGCGACGGAGGCTTCCATGTAACCGGAAACACCCCAGAAGAAAACGCCCGTTACCAAGATCAAGGGCACGATACTCCAGGTGAGTTCCAGACCCAAATGATCGGTGATATGAGCGGACTTGCGCCCCGGACGGCGGCGATAATTGATCACGCACCAAGCGATAATTCCGGCCACAAGAAAGAAAAAGAAGGCACTCAACCAGATCAAAAACATGTACAGATCGTCCACCTTGCCGGCGTAGACGGAGCCTTGTACGGGAAGCATGTAATCGCGAAGCCAGTTCATTTTGCGGATACCAACCTCTGTTGATGGATTCTGTCCTGCCGCCACAAGCGCCAAAGTATTATTCCGAAAATCAATACTGTCAGCGCTCCGCCAAGCCGCATGAAATTGGCGGCGAACAGCCCATAGGAATGCGATTTAGGGTCATACCGATAGCAGAACAGCAGGACGCGGTCAATGCTGAACTTTCCCTTTCCAGCGGCTGCTTCGGTAAGGGCCAAGCGGATATTCCGCGTGGGGAATTTGACGCCGTAGAGATAGCGCGAGACCTTACCCTCGGGCGTCAGAATCATGATCGCCGCCTGGTGCGCGTACTGCCCAATCGACTCGTCATAACGATAATGAAAGCCCACCTGTTCGGCCAGGCGCTTGACGTTGCCATCCTTGTCGGCCAGGAAGTGCCACCCCGGAGCCTCGCGGCCAAAACTGGCTAACTGCAAACCGCGCTTCCCTTTGGCCAGGTCGAAATTTTCCGTCGGATCGATGCTGATGGTAACCACTTCGTATTCGTTGCCCGGCGTCCAGGGGATATCGCGGAGGACATTGGTCTGCCCATTCAAAACCAAATTGCACAGCATCGGACAGCGGTAATAAACCAGATCGAGAATCACCGGCTTGTCCTTCTTGAAATAATCGCGAAGGGCCACCGGATATCCGTTTTCGGCGACAAACGTGAGGCTCAAATCGATATTGCGCCCGATTTTCTCATCCACACCGATGCCTTCGAGCATAGGGGGTCGCGTTGTATCGGCGAAGGCCGGAACAACACACGAGAGGACGGCCATCGAGAGCAGAACGAGACCGCGCCGGGTTGTTTGTAGAAAGCTCATTTCTTGACTGCTGCCGCGGGTACAGCCGTCGCTCCGGCGGCCGGAGTATCGGGCTTCGGAACATAGGGCTTCGTCGGATACTGCGGCTTGCCGTCGGCCGAATCCTTGGCTACCAACTCCATCGCCCGGGCAATCGGCAATCGCACCACCCCTTTTTCGCGGTCGGCAAACTTGTACGCCCCCAGCAGCGCATCTTCCCTGGCGTGCAAACCCTGCAAATCCGGTCCAATGGGCTTTAAAACTTCCTGATAGACCAGCTCATCGTGAGCATAGTCGTAATACGACTGGACGCTGACCAGCACCAGGACCAGAAAAATGATCGCCGCCACGCCGAAGATCGCGATCAATTTGGCCTTTGGTTCGGCCGTGTCGTAGCCCGCGCTGACGTCTGTCGGTGGTGTGAATTCCTGTTCGCTCACGGTGTTAGATCCTTACTTAAATGTTCTCGAAGTGCAGTCCCTGTTCAAAGCGCATATCGCCGACGGTAACCAGGGCATTGCGTCGCAGGCGGAACCAGAAAGCCAGGGCAAAAACACTGATCACCGCCGCCAGGCAAGCGAAATCCAGCCAATGCAGCGCTACCCCGGACTTAAAGAAGTTCGGCATGATCAACCAATACAGGTCGACGAAATGCATAAATAGAATCCAGATGGAGATCCCCCCGAGGATCATGTAGTTGCGCTTCGCGCCGCGCGACAACAGAACCGCGAAGGGAATAATGAACCTTCCAAAAAGCACCAGGAAACTCACAAAGATCCACGATCCCTCAAAGCGATGGCGGTACCAGATGGTCTCTTCCGGGATGTTGGCATACCAGATCAGCAGATATTGTGAAAAAGCGATGTAGGCCCAGAACACCGTCAAGGCGAACATCCACTTGCCGAGATCGTGATAATGCTCCTCGGTGATGGAATTCTTGAGCATTCCAAACTTGCGGAATCCCAGCGCGATCAGCGTCGTTGTGGCCATGAAAGCGACGGCGCCGCCGGCCAGCGTGTAAATTCCGAAGATGGTGGAATACCAGCGCGGGTCAAGCGACATCAGCCAATCGAACGAAGCCAAAGTGCCCGTCAGGAACACCAGCAGCAATCCCGGAGCGGAGAATCGCGAGGCGACATGCATCTGCTGGATGGAATGTTCCCGATCCTGCTTAGTCGACTGGCGGTAGATTCCGATGGCGAAAAAACTCCATATCACAAAGTAGATGACGGCCCGGATGATGAACCATTCCTGGCTTAAGAAACCAGCTTTGCCAACCAGCACCGGGTCTTTCATCACCATCGCCCGGTCCATCCAGGAATACAGATACGGCAAGCCGAAAGCCACCGGGATGAATAACAACGCTCCCACCGGCAGCGTCATCATGATGTTTTCCATGAAGCGCCGGACGGTGACGCTCCACGCTGAGCCCGTTAGGTATTGCACCATCACGAAAAACATCGCGCCCAGTCCAATGGTCACGCAGAAAACGAACCCGACCAGATAAGAGCGGTAAAACTGCGCCGGGTCCTGAAAGAAGCCGAACAAGCAGGCGATGGAGGCGACAAGAGCCAGAAACGTGAACGCATTGCGCCCGCGGGCCCATTGGGCGGGCTCAAGATAGTAGCTGTCGCGGATAGTGGTTGGATGGTCCATGCTTTATCTCAGTTGGGCTTTCAATTCCTGGGGCACGTCATTCACGGTCCCGCTGGCGGCCCGTTGTAAGGCCCGGACATAAGCGACAATCGCCCACCGATCGCGTTCGGTGATCTGAAAGCGATAGGACGGCATGGAGCGCCGGCCATGGGTAATCACGTTGAAGATTTCCCCGTCGTTAAAGGCTCGCACACGCTCTTCCACCAGATTCGAAGGCTGCCAGGTGGGCGCTTTGATCGGAACAATTCCCTGGCCGCCGCCGGTCCGGTCATGACACGGCGAACAGTAGGTATTGAATTTCGCTTGCCCTTGTTGCAGCAGCGCTGCGTCCAGCGGAATGGGATTCTGACCGATGAACATTCCCCCTTCCATGCCGGTGTTGAATGTGGAATCGTCACGCAAATGTCCGTGGGCGATCGTACCGGCGACGGGCGCGCGATTGGAGCGGCCATCGTTGAACAGCTCCTGCTCGTCGGCTCCGATGCGAGGTCCTTCGGTCTGGGCGAGATATTTGCCTTGCTTCTTCATATCGGGCCAGACCTCCATGGGAGGGGTGCGCTGCGGTCCGCTGCAACCTGATAAGGCAAGCGCCGAAAATATAACAAACGCCAGTGGCAGCAGACAATAGCCGGCGATCCAACAGCGTTCCACCTTCCATTGCTTCCCGGCATTCCACTGCGGTCCGCGGTTGCGCTCCATTATTCCTCCACCACTTCCACCGCTGTCGCCCCCGCGCCGCGCAGAAACTTGGAAGTCGCGTCGACTTCAAACAGCGGATCGGTGGCTTCCAGGGAAAGCAGAAATTTGTCATCCGTAGCGCCGGCAAATTTCGAATAGTTAAAAACGGAATGATAGAGGCGGGGCAATCCGTTCAAGGCGAACATCCCCAGCACGGCGGCGAACGCGGAAAATAAAATCGTCAACTCGAAGGTGACGGGAATGGAAAAAGTAATATCGAAAAGCGGCTTGCCGCCGATAACCAGGGGATAATCGACAGCGCCCGTCCACCAGATAAGAAACAGTGCCGAGGCCGTGCCGGTCAGTCCAATAGGAAGCACGATGTAGCCTAAAATAGAGCGCGGAACGCCGATCGCTTCGTCGATTCCATGCACAGGGAACGGCGAGTAGGCCTCGATTTTCGTGTAGCCCTCGGCACGAGCTTTCCTTCCCGCTTTCACCAATTCCCGCTCATCGCTGAATTCGCCCACTACGGCGTGAATCTTTGTTTCGACGACGTTGGGCGAAGTAAGAACGCTCATTTGGCCTCCTTCACCAGCGCTTCGGAGTGCTGATGTTGCTGTGCCGCGATGACGCCCTTGATTTCCGAGACGGCAATCATTGGTAACACCCGGATGAACAGCAGAAACAAAGTGAGAAACAAGCCGAACGTTCCGGTAAAGGTCAGAATATCGACGATCGTCGGATGAAAGTAGCCCCACGAGGAAGGCAGATAATCGCGATGCAGCGATGTAGCGATAATCACGAAGCGTTCAAACCACATCCCGATATTGATCACGATGGAAATGACGAACATGAACGGAATGTTGTGCCGCAGGCTCTTGAACCAGAAAAACTGCGGCGAGATCACGTTGCACGAAACCATCGTCCAGTAGGCCCAGGCGAAGGGTCCAAAGGCCCGGTTGAGGAAGACGAAGCGCTCATACATGTTGCCGCTATACCAGGCGATAAAGAACTCGGTGGCGTAGGCGTAGCCAACGATGGTGCCGGTGGCCAACATGATTTTGCACATATTGTCCAGATGCTTCTTCGTAATCAGATTTTCCAGTCCCAGCGCCCAGCGGCAAATGATAAGCAGCGTCATCACCATGGCGAAGCCCGAAAAGATCGCGCCGGCGACAAAGTACGGCGGGAAAATCGTCGTATGCCAGCCGGGGATAATCGAGGTCGCAAAGTCGAAGCTGACGATGGTATGAACGGAGAGCACCAGGGGCGTCGAAAGGCCGGCCAGGATCAGATACGCCATCTCATAATTCCGCCAGTGACGGGCTGAACCCCGCCAGCCCAGCGCCAGGGTGCCGAAAATCCATTGGCGGACTCTCGTGGTGGCGCGGTCGCGAATCGTAGCTAGATCGGGAACCAGACCGACGAACCAGAAGAGCGCCGAAACGGTGGCGTAAGTACTAACGGCGAAGACGTCCCAGATCAGCGGACTGCGAAAATTCTGCCACATGTGCAGATCCGTATTCGGAATCGGGAATAGCCAGTAAGCGCGCCACGGGCGGCCAGTATGAAATAGCGGGAAAATTCCAGCGCAGGCGACAGCGAACAGTGTCATCGCTTCGGCGGCGCGGTTGATGGACGTACGCCACTTCTGGCGAAACAGGAAAAGAATCGCCGAGATCAAAGTGCCGGCATGGCCGATACCGATCCAGAATACGAAGTTCGTGATATCCCAGGCCCAAAATACAGGGCTATTGTTGCCCCACGCCCCGATGCCCTTATACACCAGGTAGGCCAGCATCAAGCCCAGCATCAGCGTGATCAGGCTGGTGATCGAAACGGCGATATACCAATTGCGCGGCGTATTGCCCTCAACGATACCGGCAACCTTCTCGGTCACGTCGTGATAGGACATATTGCCCAGCACTAACGGCGGGTTGACTTCGCTACGAACTTCGGCGGTTTGGGTGTCAGCCATTCTTTCGCTCTCCCGAAATTTCCGGATTCGGATTGCGGACCTTGGCAAGATACGTCGTGCGCGGCCGAACGTTCAACTCAGCCAGTAAGGCGTAATTGCGCTCCTGCTTTTTCAATTTGGACACGCGGGTGGCCGGATCGTTGATGTCACCAAAGACAATCGCCTCCGACGCGCAAGCCTGAGCGCAGGCCGTAACCACTTCGCCATCCTTGATCGGCCGGCGGCCATCCACCTTGGCTTTGATTTTCGCTTCCTGAATCCGCTGGACGCAGTAATTACACTTTTCCATAACGCCCCGCATCCGCACGCTGACGTCGGGGTTGTAGACCATTTCCTGAACTTCTGTATCTTCTTTGTGATAGTTGAGGAAGTTGAATCGCCGCACCTTGTAAGGACAGTTATTGGCGCAGTAACGGGTTCCAACACAGCGATTGTAAGCCATGTCGTTCAGCCCCTCGGGACTGTGAACCGTGGCCGCCACGGGACAGACATTTTCGCACGGCGCATTCTCGCACTGCATGCAGGGCAGAGGCTGGAAGACGGCTTCCGGATCTTCGGCGAAGGCCCCCAGCTTGGCGTCGCGAATATAGTAATCGGACGAGCCAGGAATTTCCGACGGCGAAGAGGCCGTTGTCTCCGGATGCTCCGGACTCACGAAATAGCGATCCATGCGAATCCAGTGCATCTCGCGGCCGCGCATTACCTGTTCCTTACCAACAATCGGAATATTGTTTTCCGCCTGGCAGGCAATCATGCAGGCGTTGCAACCGGTACAGGAATTCAAATCGATCGACATCCCCCACTGATAGCCCTTGTCGTAAACGCGATCGGGGTAGAGCGATTCCAGCGGCGGATGCTCCACCATTTCTTCGGCGAACTTGGGATTCTTCTTATACTCTTCGATTGAAGCTTCGCGAACAATCGGACGGGCCGACTGCACGTGATATTCCTGCGTCTGGCCGATTTTCGCAGTCTTGCCGGTTCTACTTAACTTCGCCCCGCCGGCGATCCACAGCGCGTCGCTGGTGCGCAGCGGATAGGCATTTGTTCCGACGCCCTCGCCCACACGGCCTACTTTCGTGCGGCCATAACCAAGCGGCAACGTCACCGATTGATCGGCGTGGCCGGGCTGGGCATACACCGGGAATTCCACCGTCTGTCCGCCGCGCTGAATACTCACCACGTCGCCATTGGTGACATTCAAATCGCGAGCCGTTTTTACGCTGATCAGCGCCGCGTTTCCCCAGACGATCTTCGTCATCGGTTCGGGCAGTTCCTGCAGCCAGCCGTTATTGGCATACCGCCCGTCGTAATTCTTGGCGTCGGCAAAAAACACCAGCTCGAAATCGGCGCTTTGGGCCTTATCGGCCTGGGCCGCGGTAAGGATTGCCTTCGTATCCGCTGTAACCTTCGCATCGGGATACTTCGCCGTGGCCAGGATGCCATCGTTCAAGGCTTTTTTCCAGCCGTTTTCTTTATCCCCTGTCAACTGGCCCGACCAGTAATTCCTGACGATGTCGTAGCCCCGCTTGTCTTTATAATCGATTAACAGCGCCAGCAGTTCGCTCTGTGATTTTCCGCCGTACAGCGGCTCAATCATCGGCTGCTGAATGCTTACCGTTCCATCGGCGGCGCGGCCATCGCCCCAACTTTCCAGATAATGCGCTTCGGGAAAGTGCCACTGGCTGACGCTCGCCGTTTCGTTCACATCCTGCCCTAGATGCAGCGAGAACCCAGCCTTGGCGATGGCGTTCGCGAACCCGAAATCTGCTGGCGCGGCGTAGGCCGGATTTCCACCCAAAATGATTAACGTGTTGACGTGCCCGCCATTCAAATCCGTCGTCAGTTGCCGCAGTGCTCCCAGCGTCGATTCGAACTTCGCTTCCGGCCGCTTGACGTAGGTAACGGTGGTTCCGGCATTGCCCAGCGTCTGATTCATCGCATGGACCAGGGCATGCACGGCAGCCGGTTGACGCGGCCCGGTGACGATCAGCGACTTGCCGCTATGCGATTTCAAATCCTTCACCAGCGCGGTCAGAATCTTGCCCCGCTTGTCGTTCCCCGGCTGGATGACGTTCAATCCCGGAGCCGCGCCAAGCTGTGCCGCCAGATCCACGGCAAACTGCCTGATATCGCTCGCCCGCATCCGCAAGCGATGATCGGCCATGGCCCCGGTGAGCGTGTAATTGCTCTCCACGGCGTAGAGCCGGTTCATCTCTTCCTTGTCTTCCGATAGCCGCCGGGCCGCCGCGAATTCTTTCTCGTCGCGCGCCGTGTAGGAATCGACACCCAGGAAATCGCCGTCGAGTGAAACAACGATGTCGGCCTTATCGAAATGGGGAATCGCTTCCACGATCTGTCCGAAGGCGAGCTGGGACCCTTCCATCGCGTTATCGAAAGAAACCGGCTCCCATTCGATCCATTTGGCCTGCGGATACTTTTGCAGCGCCGCCGCTTTCAGCGCAATCAGTGATGGCGAGTTGATCGTCTCGCTTAAAAAACGGAGCCCTTCGCCTTGCCCAACCTTGCCAAATCGATCCTTCACGGTGGACTCGAAATCCTTCCACGAAGCGTTTTGGCCGCCCTTCAAAATCATCCGCGAGCGATCCGGGTCGTAGAGATTAAGGATTGATGCCTGGGCGAAAGCCGACGACGCACCCTGACTATAAGGATGGTCGGGATTCCCTTCAACCTTCGTCGGACGGCCGTCATGCGTCTCCACCAGCAACCCCATCGATTGGCCGCTTTGGTTGAACGCAGTGCTATAAAAATAAGACTGTCCGGGAACGTAATCCTCAATGCCCTTGACGTTCGGCAGAATTTTTTCCACCGGGCGGCTACAAGCCGTCAGACCCGCTAACCCAAATGACGCCGCCATCAGCTTTAATACGGTCCGGCGGGAGTTGCCGTCCAGCAGTTCCGTGGCGTTATCGGCGAATTCCTTGTGAACCCATTGCCGGAATTGCGCCGTGTCGGCAAGCTGATCCAGGCTCTGCCAGTATTTCTTGCCGGTCAGGTCTTTGGCGGCCGGTTGCGCGGCCGGTTGAATGACGGTCAAACTCATCGATGGCACCCCGAGCAATTTACAGGCGGATTAATATGTTTCGCGGCAATGATCTCGCGTCCAATCGCCGACGCATCCCGATCGGGCTGCCAATCCAGCTTGGTAACAAATTCCACTGGCCGCAGATTGGGAGCCGGATTACGATGACAATCCAGGCAGAAGCCCATGTTCAGCGGCTTCACCTGCTTCACTTCTATCATCTGATCCACACGCCCGTGGCAACTGACGCAGCTGACGCCAGCGGTTACATGCGAGGAATGATTGAAATAAACGTAATCGGGAAGCTTGTGAATGTGCACCCAGGGGATCGGCTGGCCACTCTTATAACTGTCGCGAACGACGTTCAACAGCGGACTCTTCTCTTTTACCCGGACATGACAGTTCATACAGGTCTCCGTCGGCGGGACAGCGGCGAACGCCGCCTTATAAACTGTGTAATGGCAGTAATAACAATCGAGTCCAAGGTTTCCCGCGTGCAGCTTGTGGCTGTAGGCGACCGGTTGCACCGGGGAGTAGCCCGTATCGATCACTGGAGGATACGTCAGGTAGGCAAACAGGCCGACTCCACCCAGCAGCGCCAAGCCCAGAGCACCACCGATAGCCTTAAGATACTTATCAGACGACTTTGGAAAAATGGCTGCCATGAGGTCTCTACCTTTTCTATCATCACCGTAACGATTACGCAACTACCACGAAAATTCTTGTTCTACTGTAGTGATTCGCGTCACAGCGCGCGAATGCAATAAAATTGGTTTAGGACAGCATGACGCGGCTCATCAAACTATTCGGCGATCTTAAAGTGCGGCCCAAGTTGATGACCCTGCATAATTTGTTCTTCCTCATCCTGGCCGCGGCCGTGTACTTTTCGTTGATTCCGCTATTTGAGAAACAAGTCGCCAACGCCCGGGCCCGCGAATTGAGCATTATTACACAGATCTTTTCGGCCGATCTGCCCCTATCCAGCTTTACCGGAATGGAAATTTACGACTATCGGGAGAGCGATGCCGCCACTCTGCACCTGGAGCCCAAAGCGCGGATCTGGATGGATGCGCATCCTGGCGCAATCTGGAATGAAACGAACGGCTGGTTGTTGCGCAAGGATCCGAAAAGTGGACTCTATCGTACGCTGCGCATTCCTCGCTCCTTTTATAGCGATGCCGTGGAACGGGCGACTCTGACATTCTTTATCGTGCTGGGAGTTATCTACGCGTTGGCCGTCCTGCTACTGGAATCGGCGATGATGCCACTCTATGTGTATCGTCCTTTACGTCTGATGCTGCACGCCGATGCCGCTACGCAATGCGGCGACCGGCAGCACGAGATGATCGACCCGGCACTGATATTCGGCGATGAGATCGGCCAGATCATGACTTCGCGCAATGCCACGGTGGCCGAACTGCGGAAGCGGGAAAGCGATCTGGCCGCCGCCCTGCAGCGTCTGGAAGAGACCGCGGCGGATCTGAAGTACAAGAATGAACTACTGGAGACGGCGAAAAAAAATCTGGAAGAACAGGATCGTCTGGCGAGTCTGGGGCTACTAAGTGCCAGCGTCGCGCATGAATTGAATACGCCATTGGCCGTACTACAAGGCTCCATCGAAAAGATGATGGAGACAACGGAGAGCCGGCCAGCGCTCGACCGTTTGGCACGGATGGAGCGCGTCACCCTCCGTTTGCGGCGCATCAGTGAGAGCCTCCTGGATTTCGCCCGGGCCCGGAAGCAGGTAATGGAACTGCGCGCGATTCACCCGCTGATTGAAGAAGCTTGGGGTTTAGTGGCGATCGATGAAAAAGCATCGGTCGTAAATTTTCGCAATCAGGTGAACCCGGAAATTACGATCATGGGAAATTCGGATCGTTTGATCCAGGTGTTCGTCAATCTGTTAAGGAATGCCTTGAACGCTGTTACGCCGTCGGGTATCGTCACTGTCAGCGCCCGCCCAATCGAGCGGAACGATCGGCAGTGGGTTTCCGTCACTATAGACGACGATGGGCCGGGGATTCCTCCCGATGTGCTGCCAGAGATCTTTGAGGCCTTTGTGACGACGCGTCTGGATTCGCGCGGTACGGGCTTAGGCCTGACCGTGGCCGAAGGGATCATCAGCCAGCATGGGGGCACCATCTCGGCCTGTAACCGGCCACAAGGCGGCGCTTGTTTGGAAGTGCGTTTACCAGCCGGAGGAAAAGGACTGTAGATGCCAGAGACATTGATAGAAAGTACTGTCGTCCAAGCGAACTTGATCGATGTCGCCGCGCTGGACGACGACGCCGATTTCCTCACCTACATGGAAGACTTTCTCAAAGACGAAGGGCAGTACGCCGTTCGTACCTTTTCCCGGCCTGACGATCTGTTTGTCGCTTGTGAGCAGCGTGTTCCCGACATCGTCCTGCTGGACATGAAGATGGGCGAGTATAAAGGCGAGCGGGTGTTGGAGCAGTTACTCGGCAGCCATCCCGCCTTATGCGTGATCATCGTCACCGGTTATCCCTCGCTCGAAGATATGCGGGCGACGTTCAAGCTCAAAGTATTCGACTATTTGCCCAAACCTTTCACTTTAAGTCAGCTCCGCCAAACGCTAGCAAATGCAATAGAAAAATTCGGGTTGGGCCGCACGGCGCCAGACCGCTTGCGCGAACGCTTAGGGCTCCGGATCAAGCTTTTGCGTGTGGAACGCGATTGGTCGTTAAAAGAAGTAGCCGCGGCAACCAAGCTCAGCGTTTCGCAAATCAGCTCCATCGAGCGCGGCGCCAACATGCCGAGCATTGAAAGCTTACTGGCAATTTGCCGGGCCTTTGAGAAGCGGCCCTCTGAAGTGCTGGCGGCGATCGATTTCTAAGCGCGATCCAAACATTTTGGAAACATAGCCCCCGTCTTTATCTCTCTACCATGTGAATGAGAGAGCTTGATTCCGTTTTGGCCGCTTGGGAAACTGCCGCCAATCGTGGACAGCGGTCGATTCTGGCTACAGTAGTCGATGTCAGCGGTTCGTCATATCGGCGCCCTGGCGCGCGGATGCTGGTCATCGGCGATGGTGCCAGCATTGGATGTATCAGCGGCGGTTGCCTGGAAAGCGATGTCATCAAGCGCGCCTGGTGGTGGACCGAGGGTGGCAAGCCCATCCTCCGGACCTACGACACAACTTCGTACGATGATGCAGTCTTTGAGTTTGGCTTGGGATGTAATGGCATTATCCGCGTGCTGCTGGAGCGCTTGGAAGGCCCGTCCGCGGCGCTGCTGCAACGATTCCTGAGCGATTGTAAACGTAGCCGGCAGGTGGGCGTGATGGCCACGGTAATCTCGGTTTCAGGTAATTCCCCTTCGCAGATCGGCGACAGGCTTTATATTTTCCCCGACCTATCCATAGCCGGCAGCCTGGGCGATTCCAAGCTCGAAGAAGATCTGCATTATGAAATGGAAACCGTGCGCTGCACGCGAAAATCGCATATCTTGCGCATTGCCCGGGATAGCGGATTAGTCGAAGTCTTCGTTGAAGCTATCTTGCCCGCCGTGTCCTTACTGGTCTTCGGCGCCGGCCATGACGCACTACCCGTAGTTCGAATCGCTCACGAACTCGGCTGGCATATCACTGTATTCGACGGGCGTCCGGCGCATGCCACCTCGCAACGCTTCCCGCAGGCTGACCAGGTAATCCTCACCACCGCGGCGGATCCACTGGGCGGTTTTACAATCGACCCCCATGCCGCGGCCATTCTGATGAACCATAACGTCACCGCCGATCGCGCTGTGTTGCGACGGATGTTCGCCGAGCCGCCGCGCTATGCCGGTGTATTGGGTCCCCGGCAGCGCGCGGAAAAGATGCTGGCCGCGTTGGGAATCGACAAAGAACCAGGCTGGCTGCACGCCCCGGCGGGTTTGGACATTGGAGCCGATTCACCCGATGCCATTGCCCTCGCCATCATCGCCGAAGTGCAGGCGGCGTTTTCCGGACGCGAGGGAGCGATGCTGCGCTCGCGCCTAGGACCTATTTACGAAATGGACGAGGCCCAGACTCCTCGTACCATTCACGCTTAAGATTCGCTGAAGGAGTATTGCCGATGAAACCAGACGATCCATCCGTCACGCGCCGTGAATTCGTCGGCGCCGTGGCCATTACCGGGGCGGCGCTGGGCTTACCGTCTTTGCACGGCCAAACTACCGAAACCGCAACTCCGGTGCAGGCTACGCTCACAATTAACGGGCAATCCCGCCCGATGTCTCTCGATCCGCGAACGACACTGCTCGACGCTCTTCGCGAAAACCTCCAGTTAACGGGTACCAAGAAAGGCTGCGATCACGGCCAGTGCGGGGCGTGCACGGTTCTAATCGATGGCCGCCGGGTCAATTCCTGCCTGACGCTGGCCTTGTCCTGCGAGGGCGACAAGATCACCACCATTGAAGGATTGGGTTCGGAAACGAATCTGCATCCGGTACAAGCGGCATTCTTGGAATATGACGGCTTCCAGTGCGGATACTGCACGCCGGGCCAGATCTGTTCCGCGGTGGCGCTGCTGGACGAAGTGAAGGCCGGAACCGTTAGCGCGGTCACCGTCGACGTCAGGGAATCGGAGCCGGTGGAATTGACCGACGATGAAATCCGCGAACGCATGAGCGGGAACATCTGCCGCTGTGGCGCCTACCCGAACATTGTCGCCGCCGTGCGAGCCGCCGCCGATACCGCAAGGAGATCCGCATGAGGCCTTTCCAGTATGTTCGAGCGACGGATTCGGCGGGCGCCATCAGCGCGGTGGCCCGGAATCCCGAGAGCAAATTTTTAGCGGGCGGGACAAATCTTGTGGATCTCATGAAGATGGGTTCCGAGCACCCGGCGCATCTGGTGGATATCACCCGCCTCCCTCTAGCGGAAATCGTCGAGCGCGATGGCCACATCCGTATCGGAGCCATGGCCCGCAATTCCGATACGGCGAACTCGCCTTTGATTCGCGAGCGCTATCCGGTACTAACGCAGGCCTTGCTATCCGGCGCCTCGGCCCAGTTGCGCAATATGGCGACAGTGGGCGGCAACCTGATGCAGCGCACGCGTTGTTACTATTTCTACGATCCGTCGTTTACCGAATGCAACAAGCGGACGCCCGGATCGGGCTGTTCGGCGAAGAGCGGCGTGAATCGAATCCACGCCATCCTCGGCGCCAGTGAGCAATGCATCGCGGTGCATCCGTCCGATATGTGTGTCGCGCTGGCGGCTCTGGATGCCATCGTACAAGTAGAGGGTCCACAAGGTGGGCGATCCATCCCCTTCGCCGAATTCCACAGACTTCCCGGCGACAAACCGTCCATCGACACCACCCTCAAACCCAACGAATTGATTACCGCCGTCGATCTGCCAGCTCTTCCATTTGCCCGCCGGTCCACGTATATCAAAGTTCGCGACCGCAATTCCTACGCCTTCGCTCTCGTCTCCGTGGCTTGCGTTTTAGACATCGGACCCGACGGCAAAATTCGCGACGCGCGAATTGCTTTGGGCGGAGTAGCGCACAAACCGTGGCGGGTTCGCGCGGCCGAACAGTCGTTGGTTGGTAAGGCTCCGGCGGAAGCGGCTTACCGCGCTGCCGCCGATATGGTTGTCAACGGCGCAAAGCCTTACAAAGACAATGGATTCAAAGTAGAGTTGGCCAAACGTATCATCGTCCGCGCGCTGGCCGATACCGCGGCGCTCGGATAACGGAGATCACGATGAAAGAATCAGTAGGACAACCACTCAGCCGCATCGACGGCCGTCTGAAAGTCGCGGGCCGTGCTACCTATTCCGCGGAAAATTTTCCGAAGAACCTCACCCAAGCCGTCTTGGTCATGAGTACGATTCCCAAGGGCCGTATCGCATCGATGGATACCCGCGCGGCGGAGAAAGTTCCCGGTGTACTCACCGTGATGACGCCGCGCAATGCTCCGAAGTTGCCTGTCTCTCAGAAGAAGCCTGGTCCGATTGATCGTATTCTAAGTGTCTTTCAAGACGACAAGGTTTATTACGCCAATCAGCCGATCGGTGTTGTCGTCGCTGAGACCCTGGAAGCGGCAACCTATGCCGCGAGTCTAGTCCGCGTGAAGTACGTAACCGAAGCCTACGAAGTTAGCCTCACGAAGCGGATACCAACCGCCTACGACCCGAAAAAGGTTGGGGGTGGTGGGGACCCAAGCGCCAGCAACCGGGGCGATGTCAAAGCGGGGATGGATTCGGCGGCGGCGAAGATCGCCCACGTCTATTCCACGCCTTATGAGACCCACAATCCGATGGAACCGCACGCCACCGTCGCGGTCTGGGAAGGCAAAGAAAAGCTGACGCTCTACGACACCACGCAAGGAGTTTTCCTCACCCGCCAGCGTGTGGCGGAAATAATGGGCTTGCATCCGGACAACGTGCATGTCATCTCGCCCTATCTCGGCGGCGGGTTCGGCTGTAAGAGTGTTTGGTCCCAGGTGATTATCGCGGTGATGGCGGCGCGCCAGCTTGACCGGCCCGTCAAGTTGGTTATGGATCGGCCGCAAATGTTCGGCTCGCTCGGATATCGGCCGCAAACTCATCAGGAAGTTGCGGCGGGTGCCGCGGCCGACGGTACACTCTTGGCGCTTCGTCACGACACCATTACCCATACATCGAGCTTCGATGTGTTTGTCGAACCGGCTAGCCTGACCGCCCGCATGCTCTACAACTCGGCGAATAACTCCACTTCGCATCGCCTGGTGAGGACCGACACCGGCACGCCGACATTTATGCGTGCTCCCGGTGAATGTCCAGGAACGTATGCCCTGGAATGCGCGATGGATGAGTTGGCCTACGCTCTAAAAATGGATCCTGTAGCGCTACGGCTGAAGAATTATGCCGAAGAAGATCCGGATAAGGACAGGCCATTCTCCAGCAAATCGCTGCGGGAGTGCTACAAGCTGGGCGCGGATCGCTTTGGTTGGGAGAAGCGTACACCCGAGCCGCGCTCCATGCGCAAGGGCAATCAGATGATTGGGTGGGGCATGGCCACGTCTCTGTATCCCACCCACCGTTCCGCTTCCTCCGCCGTGGCCCGGCTTCGCGCCGATGGCACCGCCCTGGTTGAAGCCGCCACACAAGATCTGGGTACTGGCACCTACACGATCATGACCCAAATGACCGCCGACGCCCTGGGCCTATCCACCGCTCAAGTGGTGTTTCGTTTAGGTGACACTGCATTCCCCGAGACGCCGATTTCAGGGGGATCGCAGACAGCCGCCAGCACCGGGTCGGCAGTTCATCTCGCGGGCCTTGCGTTACGCGAGAAATTGACTCAAATGGCGGTAAGCGATTCCAGTTCGCCGCTCTATCAAGCCAGCGTGCAAGACATCGTCATCGAAGAAGGCCGCCTGATGTTGAAGGACAACCGGCAGCGCGGCGAAACATATCAGGCGATGATGCAGCGCCAGGGTAAGAAAGAAGTGGAGGCGCATGCCGACACCAAGCCGGGCGAGGAGCAAAAGAAATACTCGATGTACGCCTTCGGTGCCCAATTCGCCGAAGTGCATGTGGATGCCGATCTGGGCCAGATTCGCGTCTCGCGCATGGTGGGTGCGTTTGCCGCGGGTAAAATCCTGAACCCCAAGACGGCTCGCAGCCAGTTCATCGGTGGCATGGTTTGGGGCATCAGTATGGCTCTTCACGAAGAAACCAAGCTCGATGAGCGGCTGGGCCGCATCGTGAACAATAATCTAGCCGAGTATCATGTTCCGGTTAACCTCGACGTTCCGGCGATCGAAGCGTTGTGGGTGGACGAAAAAGACGAGCACGTGAATCCTATCGGCGTGAAGGGCATCGGAGAGATAGGGAACACGGGAGCGGCCGCAGCCATCGCCAACGCTATCTTTCACGCTACAGGGAAACGGATACGCGACTTGCCGATTACGCTCGATAAGCTCCTGTCGTAAAAACACAGATGATCAAGTACGACGCGATAGTGATCGGTTCCGGCCAAGGCGGCAATCCGCTGGCCCATCGATTGGCGGATCTGGGTAAAAGAGTAGCGCTCATCGAAGAAGAGTATCTTGGCGGCACCTGTATTAACACCGGTTGCACTCCTACCAAGACGATGGTTGCCAGCGCGCAGGTGGCCCACTATGCTCGTCATGCTGCGCAATGGGGCGTGCGGGCCAGCAACGTTAGCGTCGATCTTCCGGCTGTCTTGGCGCGAAAGAACAAAGTCGTCGGAGCTATGCGTGCCGCGCAGGAAAAGCACGTCGAAAAGCGTAAGACTCTGACACTCTATCGCGAACACGCCCGGTTCAGCGGATCGCACCAGCTGTCTGTCGGCGCGCATGAGCTCGAAAGCGAATGGATCTTCATTGATACCGGGGGGCGGCCAACGATCCCCCATATACCTGGCCTCGACTCGATCGAATATCTGACGAACGTCTCGATGCTCGAATTGCCTTCAGTCCCGGATCGCTTGATAGTGATTGGCGGCGGCTATATCGGGCTCGAGTTCGGTCAGATGTTCCGCCGCTTTGGCAGCGAGGTAACTATCATCCAGCGAGGCTCGCAGATTGTACCCCGCGAAGATGAAGAGATCGCGATAGCGCTGCGCAAGGCGCTCGAAGCCGAAGGGATTCGCTTTCTGTTGAACGCGAAAGTCGCTACAGCGGAAAAACATAAGAGCGGTGTTTTGCTCGCGGTCGAACAGGACGGAAACACGCAAACGCTATCCGGGTCGCATCTGCTGTTGGCCGCGGGGCGGACTCCGAATACCGACAAGCTCGAGATTGAAAAGTCCGGAGTCGCTCTCGATAAACGTGGATACGTGCGGGTGAACCACCGTCTGGAGACCAATGTGCCAGGCATTTGGGCGCTCGGCGACGTCAACGGCGGTCCTGCCTTCACCCACATCTCGTACAGCGATTTTCAAATTCTATACGCGAATCTCATCGAAGGCAAGAATCTGAGTACCGCCGAACGGATAGTGCCCTATGCCGTTTTTACCGATCCGCAACTGGGCTGTGTCGGGCTGTCGGAGAAGGAGGCGCGGGCCAAGGGTTACGAGTTGAAAATCGGGCGAATGCCGATGGCGAACGTAGCTCGGGCGATCGAGCGGGATGAGACAGCCGGGCTGATGAAGTTGATCGTCAACGCGAAGAACGACCAGATTCTAGGCGCCTCGATTCTTGGAACCGAGGGCGGGGAACTCGTGCAGACGCTCCACGCCATGATGCTTGCCAAACAGCCCTACACGCTTCTGCGGGGCGCCATCTATATTCATCCCACCCTCACCGAGGGTTTCTTCGGCCTGATGGAAAGCGTCAGCTAACTTCCCCTCGACAGGAGTTTTCGTGGGACGATGACGGGAGACTATGCTTCTCTCCGTCGTTATCCCGATTTACAACGAAGAAGAAGCGATCCCCCTCCTGCTGCGTGAAATCAAATCCGTATTGTTGCGCCTGGATTGCGATCACGAACTTGTGCTAGTGGATGACGGCAGCAAAGATAACTCGCGCGACCTTCTGATGTCCGCGGCCCAGGCCGATCAGCGGATCAAGGTTTTAGGGTTCAGCCGGAATTTCGGACATCAAGCAGCTATCACGGCGGGCATGGACTTCGCGGCGGGCGATGCCGTGGCCGTGATGGATGCTGACTTACAAGATCCACCGGAAGTGCTATTTGAAATGGTCCGCCTCTATCGCGCAGGCTTCGACGTCGTCTCTGCGCAACGCCGGCATCGCGATACCGACTCGGCCTTTAAGCGGATCAGCGCTGCGGCATTCTATTGGACGATGCGCACCATGGTGGACAAGCGTCTGGTACCCGAGGTCGGCGATTTCCGCTTGTTTAGCAAGCCCGCCCTGCAAGCCATTCGTGGATTCCGCGAGCAGCACCGCTTCATGCGCGGACTCGTGGCCTGGCTTGGACTGAAAGAAGCCATCGTGCCGTTTGACCGCCAGCCGCGCGTCGCCGGTGAAACCAAATATCCCTTGTGGAAAATGATGCGCTTCGCCTGGACCGCTATTTCCTCTTTCTCGGCGCTTCCCCTGCGGTTGAGCGTCGGTTTAGGGGTTTGCCTGAGCATCGCTGGCTTCGTTTATTTTCTGGGCGCTCTCTACGCGGCTATTATTCTGAAAGCCGTCGTCCCTGGGTGGACGTCGATCGTCATTCTGCAGTGCCTTTTCTCGGGTGTTACGTTGCTCGCTCTTGGACTGATCGGGGATTACATCGCCAGAATCTATGAAGAGGCGAAAGGCCGTCCCTTATATGTTTTGTCGAACCTGGTCAACGTCGATAGTCCTCCGGAACCGATCCACCGGGCCGTCGTGTTGGCCCGCCGCGCCGGAATAGAAGAACTGTCCAACCAGGTGAAGCGGTGAATCCGGAATTCGATAAATATGCCGGCGACTACGAGCAACTTTTAAAAGATCCCCTGCGAGATAAATTTTCCGGAGGCTCGGAATTTTTCCACCAGCGTAAGTTCATTCTGCTGCAAGAGTTTTTTCAGGCCCGTAATCGCGACACTACGAAAATGTCCTGGCTGGACGTCGGATGCGGGAAGGGCGAATTGCTGAGGCTGGGCAAAGATTCCTTCGGACCCGTAGCCGGTTGTGATTTCTCGGCGGCGATGCTTTCTGTTTGCCGGGATCTGGATGTGACGCCGCAAACGTCCGCGCGCGAGTTGCCCTATCCCGACGCCGCTTTCGATCTGGTGACGGCCGTTTGCGTCTATCATCACGTGGAGCGCGCCATTCGTCCGATCTTAACCGCCGAGATCAAACGCGTACTGCGGCCGGGGGGAATCTTCTGTATGATCGAACACAACCCTTTTAATCCCGCTACGCAGTGGATCGTCCGCCGCACGCCGGTGGATGACGATGCGGACCTTTTAACCGCGGGGCGCGCTCGGAAATTAGCTGCCGCTGCAATAATGCCCGTGATATCCACGGAATATTTCCTTTATCTACCGAAAACGCTCTACTGGAAATATCGCAAGCTGGAAAGGGCGCTCCGTGACGTTCCCCTGGGCGGTCAGTATGCGCTGTACTGCGACAGGGATTAATGCGAGTAGCGGACACTCTTTTATTGTGCAATCGTGTGCTATCATCCCGAACAAGTGACGCAGAATGCAGAAAAAGAAGGGCTAGCATTCCTCTTCGATTTAGATGGAGTGATTGTCGATTCTATGCCTGCCCACACCCAGGCTTGGCGGGTCTACATGGAACGGCTGGGAATTGATTGCCGCGACATCGAAGAGCGGATGCATGGCCGGCGGAACGACGAGATCGTAATTGATTTCATGGGCGCAGGTCTGCCCCGCGATGTTGTATTCGCCCACGGGGCCGCGAAGGAAGCTCTGTTCCGGGAATTGGTAGGCGGGCAATTGCGACGGCAGCTGGTTCCCGGCGTGATCCAATTTCTGCGAGACCACCAGGGGACGCCGATGGCGCTTGGCACGAACGCCGAACCCGCGAATGTCGATTTCGTTTTGGATGGAGCCGAGTTGCGGCCGTATTTTCAAGCAGTGGTAGATGGAATGCAAGTCGCGCGGCCCAAGCCTTTTCCCGACGTGTATTTATTAGCTGCGGAAAAGCTAAATGTAAATCCGAGAAATTGTATTGTTTTTGAGGACTCGCCCACGGGGATTGCCGCTGGCAACGCAGCCGGCGCCCGCGTCGTTGGAGTTCAGACTACCAGCACACAGTTGGAGAATGTGAACCTGTCGATTCGCGATTTCCGCGACCTCAGGTTGGAGCCATGGCTGCAAACGTTACACTCCGAAAACTAGTCGCTGCGGCGCTGCTTCTAACGCCAGCCGGATGTCTTTCTCTATTGGCGCAAACGCGGATCACGTTACAGCAGGCGGGCTCACGCAGCGGTAACGATTTCACCCCCACCTACGATGGACAGGAAGTTCTAATCAAGGGCCAGGTTGCTTCCGCGCCGGTCTGGGCGGTTGATTCCTACTATGTCGCTCTGCGCGACGACGCAGATTACGGATTGCTTTTGTTTGGTCCGGCGAATCAATTTCAAGGTTTGAATCTCGGTGATTGGCTGGAGGTTCATGGCACGGTCTCGCGCCGCGCCGGGCTGCCCGTGTTGCTTCCCGCCGAGATCCACAAGCTATCCAGCCAACCGCCGCCTGCGCCACGAAGAGTTAAGCTAGCCGATCTGACAAGCTTCCGCTATCTCGGCATGATGGTCACAACCGAGGGCGTTGTTAGCACCGTCTCCGAGAGCAGCGCCGGCGAAGTGATTAACATCGGCGATCGCAGCCGTTCTCTCAATGTTTATCTGCCCAAGGCCCGCCGTCAATCGAGTCCTGGACTGGGCAACTATCGTATCGGCGATCGCATCCGAGTTACCGGACTGGCTACACAATATAGCCCCATTCCGCCCTACGACCGTTCGTTCCAGTTGTTAATAGCCGATGCGAGCGCCGTATCGCTGGTGGAACGCGGATGGCTGATCCCCCCGCTGCTATTGCTTACCGCGTTGTGCGGCATCGTCTTCGTTCTGGTGATTTGGTGGTTGCGAGAGCGACGGATGGCCAAACAGCGCAATACCTTGCGCACATTAAACGGCTTGGGTGAAGAGATTATCGCAGCATCGTCGCCCGCGGAAATTCTGAATAAACTTTCCACCGTGGTAATCAAGGTCGCTCACGCCACCGACGTTCGTCTGTACCTTTATAACCGGCGAACGAAATCGCTCGACCAGGTAACCGGACCGAACGATCCCCGGCCGGTATCGATTAACGTCGATCTGCCGAAAGAAGGGCTCGCCACCGGAGCCGCTGTGTGCTTCCGCAATCGCGTGCTCTTGAATGTGCCCGATACGCGCCGCAGCCCGTTGATTAAGGCTTCGGCCAAAGGCGATCTTCCGCGATCGGTTATGTTCGTGCCGATGTTCGCCCAGACCGAACTAGTGGGTGTTCTGGAACTCGATCACGCCGAGAGTTTACGTTACTTCAATCAGGAAGAACAAGCCGCCGCCCAGCATCTGGCCAACCAAGTGGCGACATCGCTAAAGCTGCAGGAACAGCAATCGATTCGTGAGCAGTTGTTTCGCAGCGAAAAACTGGCGGCTACCGGCCAATTAATTTCCGGCGTGGCCAGTGAATTGAGCGCGCCGTTGAAGTCCATCGTCAAACTATCGACGGCGCTGGCCGTTCGGGCCGCTGGAGGTTTGCCGGAACGTGATTTACGCGTGCTTGCGGCGGAGGCACAACGCGCCGCCGAGATTGTGAATCGTCTGGTATCGTTCGCCAAGGCCGAGGATTCCACGGCGAAGAAAGTTGAAGTCAATAGTCTGGTAGCGGGTCTGCTGCAATTCCGCACCCGCGAATGGCAAGCCCTTGAATTAGAGTTGGTGAATCATCTGGCTGAGGTGCCGGTATATGTTTTGGGTGCGCAAGGCCAGCTGGAACAGGTGTTCCTGAACCTTCTGATTCATGCTGAACAATCGGTAGCCGACAGCGCCGACAAGACGATCACGGTCTGTAGCAGCTTGCTTGCCAGACGCGTCCTGGTTGAGATTAGTTATGCCAGCCGCAGCGGCGAGAGCCCCTTCTTCGATCCGTTTGCCGAGGGACGCAACGGCGACGCGGGATCACTCGGATTAGGAGTATGCCGCGGCATCGTCCAAAGCCACGGCGGTGAGATCCGTTATGCGCGCCCGTCGGACGCGGCTTCCAGATTCGAGGTGGAACTTCCTCTCGCCGATTCCAAGACGCCCTCCGAGAGTGGATCCCGTATCGAAGCCACACGCGGGGCCAGGGCCCTCACTGTACTTTTAGTGGAACCGGACGCGTCGGTTCAGAAACAACTCGTCTCTCTTCTCAGCGCTCGCGGTCATCGAGTGGTGCCCATGAATACCGCCGAAGAAGCGGCCGATCTGGTGCAGCGCCTGCGCTTCGATGCCACCATTTGCTCCATCAAGCTGCCGGGTTTGAACTGGGTAGAATTTTTTGAACGTGTCCGCTCCAATGTAGGCGCGTTTGTTTTGATAACCGATGGCTACGACCCCGAACTGGTCCGGGCTTTTCAGGATGGCGAAGGTTACCTGCTCAGCAGGCCGATCGAAGTTCCCGATCTGGAGCGAATTCTCAAGTCGATTGAAGAAGGTAAGACCGCTGAAGTGCGCCGCTAGGCTTCAGTTATATAGTGATATCTCGTATGAAACTTCTCCTTATTGCCGTTGCCGCTACCGCCTATGCCGCAAGTCCGGTTGGCATCGATGTCAACGCCCTGGATAAAACCTGCAAGCCATGCGACGACTTCTATCGCTACGCCACTGGAACCTGGAACGACCAGAACCCGATCCCGCCTTCACTCAGCCGTTGGAGCAAGCGCTTCAAGGCGGCCGATGAATCGAAATTCGTTCTTAAAGATATCCTCCAAACGGCGGCGGCTAACCCCCGGGTAAAGCCGAATAGCAATGAGCAAAAGATAGGCGATTTCTACACAAGCTGCATGGACACGAAGTCCATCGATGCGCTGGGAAACAAGCCGCTGCTACCGCTATTAGCCAGGATCGACGCGATTCAGAATGCCGGCGATCTGCAGAAGTTGCTCGCCGATAGGGCCGTCTCCGGGGAATCTCAGCCCTTCGCTGTTTTTCCCGAGCAGGATTCACGCAACCCGAACAATGTCATTATTGGCGTCTATTCGCTCGGCCTCGGATTGCCGGATCGCGATTATTACACCAAGACCGATGACAAGTCGCAGGAGACCCGCGAGCGGTACTTGAAACATATCGCCAATATTTTGGTATTGGCGGGATTGGATCGCGGTCAAGCGGATGCGGCGGCGAAAACCGTGTTGCGCGTGGAAACGAAATTTGCCGAGCGGCAACTCACTCGCGTGGAACGGCGCGATCCATACGCGACCGACCATAAGATGAGCCTCGACGAATTACAGGCGCTAACGCCGTCCTTCGCCTGGAAACCTTATCTGGCTAAGCTCGGCCTCTCCGCCGCGATTCCATTCAACGTCAATGAACCGAAGTTCCTGGCAGAGGTGGATCGCCAGATTCGCGAAACTTCCCTCGACGATTGGAAAATCTATCTGAAATGGCATGCAGCCGAATCGGATGCAAATGAACTGTCGACGCCGTTCGTGGAAGAACAATTCTCCTTTCACGGTGCTTTCCTGAACGGGGCTAAGGAGCAACAGCCTCGCTGGAAACTGTGCGCGGAATCGGCCGATCGTCTTCTTGGTGAGGCGCTGGGCAAGGTCTATGTCGAGAAAGCATTCCCGCCAGAAGCGAAAGCTCGTATGCAGGAATTGGTGAAAAATCTGCTGGCGGCATTACGCGACGATATTCCCACATTGAGTTGGATGGGGCCGGAAACGAAACAGAAAGCCCTGGCCAAGTTGGGGACTTTCAACCCCATGGTCGGCTATCCCGATGTGTGGATCGACTACAGCGGGCTAAGCATTCAAAAGGATAGCTATTGGCACAACGTTCAGGATAGTGGCCACTTCCTGGTGCACCGGCGTTTGCAGGAAATTGGCAAGCCAGTCAACCGCAAACAATGGGGCATGACGCCCCCTACTTCCAACGCCTATTACAATCCGTCGAAGAATGAAATCGTTTTTCCGGCGGGCATTCTACAGCCGCCGATGTTTAATCTCGCCGCCGACGATGCGGTGAATTATGGGGCTATCGGAGCCGTCATCGGTCATGAAATTTCCCACGGATTCGACGATCAGGGATCGCAGTACGACGCGCAAGGCCGTTTGAAAAACTGGTGGACTCCGGAAGATCGCAAGAGCTTCACGGAACACGCGCAGTGCGTTTCCAACCAGTTCGATACCTACTTCATCGAGCCCGGAGTTCATCACAACGGGAAGCTCGTCCTGGGTGAAAGCATCGGCGATCTGGGTGGAGTCAAGATCGCTTACGCCGCCTATCATAAGTCGCTGGAGGGTAAGCCGGCGCCACCCGTGATTGACGGGTTCACCGCGGATCAAAGATTTTTCCTGGCGTTCGCCCAGTCGCGTGGCGATCAAATCCGCATGGAACAGCAGCGTCTGATGGTGAACACCGATCCCCACCCGGTATCGAAATACCGGGTTATTGGACCGCTATCGAATATGCCGGAATTTCAGAGGGCGTTCGGCTGCAAGGAAGGCGACGCAATGGTCCCGCCGCCGGAGAAGCGCTGTCAAATCTGGTAGTGTTTACGGTCCGGCTACGGCGGCGACGATGATGGGCTTGGTGGTCGGAGCGGGCGAACCCAATTCCGGTTCCAAGGTTACCGCGACGGCTCCTGTCGATGCCACATCTACTCGTCCCGGAGCGATGTATACCGCTCCGCCATTCAAGTCGGATTGGAACATGCCGGACGGTTTCGGAGCGACGCCCTTGGGGATGATCCACAGTTGGTACGCCTTCCCGGCCGGCGCCTGGGGAAGGTTGGAAGCGATCAACAACACACCGGAGTCGGGATTCACAAAAACGTTCCCCCGCGGCGGTTTGGGTTCACCCTTTCCGAATCCCACTTGCCGTGTTTCAGGCTGATTTAGGAACTGTACGGCCTGTTGCAGCGCGTTCAGAGACGAGGTGGCATTCGCCAGCCGTAGATGAACATCGTCAAGTTCGGCGATCTGCCGGCGATCGATCAAGCTAAACCAAAGCGTGGCGGCCACCAGGCAAGCTGTCGCGGCGGCCCAACCGATGGTCCAACCCCAGGTTTCCGTTTCGATACCAAAGCCGGCAAGCACCTTGCGGCGCAACTGGCGCGACGGAGAAGCCTCCGGCACTAATGTCAGGATATTGGCGTTTAACAAAACCGCAGCCCGAATTCCGGCTTCGCATTTCGGACAACGACGCGCCAGATGATCGTTGATTTCCGACGTGTCCGCCGGCTCTAACAGGCCCAGCGCATAGAACTCGTAGTCGTCCCGCAGCTGCTCGCAATTCATGCCGTAGCTGCCTCGCCAAGCTCATCGCGCAACACTTTCAACGCACTTCTTACCCAGGTCTTCACGGTGCCCAGGGGTTGTTTCATCCGCTCCGCCATTTCGGTTTGGGACAGGCCCTCGAAATAAGCGAGTTCGATTACTTCCTTTTGATTTGGTGTCAGCTTCACAAAGGCGGCCCGCAGAAGACGCACCCGGTCCAGGTTCAGGATGTCACCCTCGAAATCCGTGAAAAATATGGGGTGCTCCATTTTGTCGATTTCCAGCGAATTCTGCGCCATGCGGCCATCAATGGATCGCAGATAATCGATTGCCCGATTCCTGGCCACGGTAAGAATCCACGGCCCTAGCGCGCCCTTTTCCTGATCGAACGCCTGGACTCGATTCCACACTCGGAAAAACGTCTCCTGGACGAGATCTTCCGCCACCGGAGCGTTCCGAACCACCCGAAAGATGAGAGCGTAAGTCATTCTTCCATAGCGATCGTACAATTCGCCCATGGCGTCCGCCTCGCGGCGCTTCAGGCGTAGGATCAACTCGTTGTCGTCTTTAAAACGAAGTACAGCCGACAGGAGCGGGAGGAAAAGGGCAATCACGTGTGTATTCCGGTAAACCTGACGCTCACCCAGCGCCGCAGATTCCGCCCAATCCAGCCGCTTCTTAGCGACTCCCGCCTATGTTGTCCGTTGTTGATGTATACGCGGCCCACGGGGTCTCCGGATTGGCGCCAAAACATGTGAGCGCCCAAATGCTTCGTCGTGCAGAATTATACCATCTGCTACAGAATGACGCGGATAGGTGAAATCGATGTACAAGCAATCCAAAAAACGCGTTAGACTAGCACTTTCACAATGCACACTCGACGAATGGCTTCGTTTCTTCTGGGAGCCTGGCTAGCTGGAAGCCTCTTCATGGCCTACGTCGCCACTCGTAGTTTTCGAACGGTGGAAACGACGCTCCAGAACGCTCCGGCCGCCGCCATAAAAATGATGTCCAATCTCGGAGGAAAAGAAGAGGCGCGGGTACTGTTACGCCATCAGGTAGCCGAACAGAATCGTCAGCTTTTCGCCGCTTGGGAAAAGGGTCAGATTCTCATCGGACTCGCTTTGGTGGGATTGCTTGTCTTCGGCATGCCGAATCGCTGGTTACCATGGATGCTCTCCGTGCTGATGCTGGCCATGGTGATTTTCACGAAGTACGCGCTGACACCGGAGATCACATTTCTCGGGCGCAGTCTCGATTTCATGCCGGCGAATCAGGCGCTCGATCAACGCGGTAAGTTCGCCGCGCTGCATCAGATGTATGGGGCTATCGAAGTGGTGAAGCTGCTAGTGGGCTGTATTCTCGCCGTCTATTTGTTCGTGTTTCGCATCCGGCGCAGGCGTGACCGGCGCGACGCGGATGAAGATAGTATCGAACGCGAAATCATCTCGCTGAATCGTTACCCGAAGCGCGAAAGACCCTCTGCCGGCCTTGGTCCGCTTCCCGATCCGGCACAGAATCCTTAAGCGGCCGCGCCCTCTTTAACGCCTCTCCAGCGAATACCAAGATCCAGCACATTCTTCGCGTACCCAATGCTCCGCTCCATGTGTTCGCGCTGCTGAAATTGCACCGCCGCCAGAAACTGTTCGGGGACCGGCTTGCCCGGCAGGTCCTCTATCACCATGTGTCCTTCGTACGGCCTGCCGGCCTTTGCTAGCGCCAGAAATTGGGCCAATTGCTCCGACCGCATGTCAGGATAATTTTTCCAGAAGCTCGGTTCGAGATAAGGGATAACCTGCGGCGCGCGCCCCGTAATCGGCTTGATGTAAACAAACACCGGCGGACAAATCTCACGCATTCGGGCAACGAAACGCCGAAAATTAACGACGCCCTCGCCCAGCGGTACCCACTGCACGGCCACTCCCCGGTCATGCTCATAAATCGCCGAATCGCGCAGATGCACCGTTACCGCGTAAGGCCCCAAAGTCTCCAGCGTATCCAGCGGATCCTCGAGTACGAAAACCGGATTTCCAGTGTCCAGATACGATCCTACAAACTCTTTTCCAGCGCCTTCGATTACGGCTCGAATTTCGCGGGCTAGCAAGTCCTTATGATTTTCAATGGCGATCTTCAACCCCGCGTCCATGGCCCGTGAGCGCACTGTCCGCAACAGCCGGATCATCGTTTCCATGTGCTGCTCCACCGGACCTGTCGGCAAGTGTTCCCTGTCTCCGGCGTGCAAACAGCGCACAATCGGCGAGCCCATTGCAGTCGCCATCGCAATCCCCCGTTGCAGCATCTTCACCGATTCCGGAAAAGCGGCGGAGTTCTTTGGAAGCACGGCGCTGACGCCCGTTTCCAGGTGCAGACCCAGCCGCGTGGCTTGTTCCCGTACCCTTGGCCAGTGGGTTGGATCCTGCGCCGCCGGGTCCAGCGAATCCTGCAGGAACATCGCGTCCAGTTTCAATCCCGCTGAATATTCCAGCAGTTGCGAATCGTTCCAGCGCAGCGCTCGCAAGCAATAACTGTTCAGTCCGATGGGGATTTGCGGAGGCATACGGTTAGCCGAGATCCTAACACAGCCAAAGACGAGTGATAATCGAACGTGGAGCCCATGACCGATCCTCAAACACAATTGGAAGGCCGGCTGATCGATTTCTATCGCCTGCGCAAATGGCTTGGCGATGGCGAATCAAGCGTCGTGTTCCTCACAGATCATGATGGCCGCGATGCCGCCATACGCCTGGTAAGCGTCGGTGAAGGGGAGAATGATCTTCTCTCGCAATGGCATGACGCCGCTACCCTATCGCATCCGCGCCTGCAAAATATTTTTGGTAGTGGACGCTTCGACGTTGATGGCATCCCCTTCGCCTACGTTGTGACCGAGTACGCCGATGAAGTGCTGTCCGACGTTCTTCCCGAGCGTCCGCTTACCGCGGCCGAGACCCGCGACGTGCTCGAAGGCATTATCCCCGCCCTCGATTATCTGCATCAGCGTGGGTATGTGCATGGGCGCGTGACGCCGGCAAACCTATTGGCGATCGGGGACCTAGTGAAGCTTTCAAGCGATTCCATCCGCAAGCCTGCGTTGATGCGTGAAGCTACACAGGAGGATATCCGCGAACTCGGCCGGACCATCGTCGAGATGCTGACCCAGACACGTCCGCTGGGCGAGGAGCCCGAAGGATTACCCGATCCATTCGGCGATATCGTACGGCGTTGTCTTGCTGTAGATCCGCGCCAACAGTGGACGGCCAGCGAGATTCTCACCCGCCTAGAAGGGAAGAGCCCAAACCGTACGCAAGTTTCCGCGGCCCAGAGCGCGCTGCCCGAACCAGAAGCCATCCCGGTTTTGAACGAACCCCCAGCCGCGAAGCGCCCCTTCCCTATTTACGCACTGCTGGCGACAGTAATCGGCTTGATCTTGCTGGTGGTGTGGGTGATGCGCAATCGACAGGATGGAACGGGCACTACCGCCGCGCCGATACGTATCGCCACCGCGACTGACCCGGTGCCTGCCGGCGACGGTCCACCGGCCCCCATTAAAACCGACCCCGGCACAACGCCCCCGCGACTAGTGGAAGAAGCCTCGCCCGACATTCTTCCCCAGGCCGCGGCTTCGATTCGTGGCAAGGTGACCGTCGTCATTCGGATCACGATCGATGAAGTTGGAAATCCCGGCAGAGCTTCGATTAGCTCCGGCGCTGGCAATCGTTATTTCGCGAAAGTGGCGATCCAAACGGCACAACGATCGCGTTTCGCGTCAGCCAAGAAGAATGGCCGGAACACCACGGGCGACTTGCGTTTGCGTTATGACTTCACTAACAAGGAAACCACGGTCACCGCGGCAAAATAAGGTGGGTCCACAATCCTCGAACGGGTGATCCTCGTATCTCAGGGCCGGGTGTTCGCGGCCATATCTTTCCAATGCCGATTGAAGTTGGCCAGCGTGGAAAACGAGCGCGTATCCATCCGGTCGAGGTAGAGAATACCATTCAGGTGATCGATTTCATGTTGCAGGATGCGGGCATACCAGCCCGTCGCCGCGATTCGCTTGGTTTCACTGGTTTCGTCCAGACATTCCACCATCACCGATCGCGCTCGCGGCACCAGGGCCGAGCAGCCTTCCACGCTTAAGCAGCCCTCGAAGAATTCGATTTCTTCACCGTCGCTCGCCACGATCTTGGGGTTGATCAAAACATGGAAGGGAACAGGGGCGCGTTCCCGAGCGGCCAGACGTTCCGTGCTGACGCCGGCACTGTACTCTGCCCGGTCTTCAATCACTACAATGCGCAGCGAAACGCCCACCTGCGGGGCCGCTAAGCCCACTCCGGGTGCATCTCTCATCGTGCTGCGCATCAGATCGATCAGTTGTTGGATGGAAGGGCTGGCGATTTCTTCGGGCGCCAGTTCGCGCGCTAACTTTCGCAGCACAGGATCACCCGTTTGAACGATTTTCAAGTTCATCACTAGTTCTGATCCGCGATCGCAGTGCAGTGTTTCCCGCTATTACGTAAGCTCATAACCGCCCTCGGTGATATGAGCCCGGAAAATTTCCGATTCATGCCCGTGTATGGCGAATATTTGGCGCACCAGATCGCAAACGGAATCGTAACCGCGTTCGTAGAAAACCAGCACCGACGGTCCAGCGCCACTCAGTGCGCACCCCAACAGGCCAGGAGCGCGGAGGCGGGTCATCTCTTCCAGACCGGGAACCAGCTTGGCCCGATAAGGCTGATGAAGCCGATCCTCCAGGGCGGTAGGAAAGGCGCTCGTCGTCCCGGTTGCCAGCGCGGCGATCAGCAACGCCGAGCGCTGCACGTTAAAGACTGTATCCTCGCGCGAATACACGTCAGGCAGGACGGCGCGGGCTTCTGAGGTGGGCAGTATAAAGTCGGGCACTACCACCGCCAGACCGAAGCGGGCCGGTAATTCAAGCCGCACGGCACGCGCCACGCCGCCCGAATCGATGGCACTAGCGACGATCGAACCCAGCACGCACGCCGCTACATTATCGGGATGCCCTTCAATCCGTGCCGCTTCATCCAGGATCCGCAAAGGTTTCCAATTCAGCCCAAGAATCTGATCGGCGATGACCACCCCGGCCGTGAGAGCGGCGGCGCTTGATCCTAATCCTTTCCCAATTGGTATTTCGTTCTCAATTTCCAAGTCGATCGGCGGAAGCGTCTCATTGGTATCGCGGGCCACCGCCAGCGCGGTCTGCCAGATTAAGTTATCAGGACCGGTGGAGATCTTGTCCGCATCCCGGCCACTGGCGCGAATCGCCAATTGATCGCTAGGTCGAAAGCGGCACTCCAGATAGATTCCCAACGCCAGACCCAGCGCATCGAAGCCTGGTCCGAGATTTGCGCTCGAAGCGGGCACGCGTACGCGCCGCAGCCCGGCCTCAGGCATGTACGATTACCTTCTGCCCCTCGCGGCAGGAACGGTAAATAGATTGAACCAATTCCAGCGCTCGATATCCGTCTTCACCGGAGACAAGGGGTGTACGGCCGGTGCGGATCGCTTCGCCGAAATCGAGAAACTGGCGTTCGAAAGGTTCCAGAGAAATCGCCATCGGATCGGATGCGCCGGAGGCTACTTCGGTGGCGAGCGGGGCGGGATCGCCCGAATCATTTTCAATGTCCCATGTCGTCAGCTTGTCGCCGGAAATCACGGCGGTTCCCTTGGTTCCGTGAACTTCCAACCGCTCGGTGTAACCCGGCCAAAAAGCCGTGGATGCCTGTAGAACGCCCGTAGCGCCGGACGCATAACGCATGGTCGCGCTGATGACGTCTTCCGATTCAATCTTGTGTAGCGCGCCCAGTTGCCACAACCCGAAGACTTCGGCAACCGGACCGGCCAGCCAGAGCATCACGTCCACTTGATGGATAGCTTGATTGATCAATGCTCCCCCACCCTCTACGGCCCAACTGCCTTTAATCGGCCGCGAATAATATTCGGAGGAACGGAACCACTTGACGTAGGCATCCACTTGCAGGATTTTGCCCATCCGCCCGCCGGCGATGGCTTTCTTAAGGAACTGTGTCGAATCGTCGAAGCGATGCTGGCTGACAACTCCGAGTACGATGCCCGCGGCATTAGCGAATTGCACCATCTTGCGTGCCGTTTCAAGATTGGTGGCTATCGGCTTTTGAACTTGGATGTGTTTCTTCGCTTCACAGCAAACCTCCAACGGCTCCAGCCGGAAATCGGGAAAGGTACAGACGTCCACGAAATCCACATTAGGATGCCGGCAGAGTTCCTGATACGTCGGCACGAACTCACAGTTATATTGGCTGGCGAACTTCGTCCCGTAGGCCTCGCTGATGTCCGTGCATACCGTTACTTCATAGCCGATGTTTCTATAGGCCGTCGCATGCTTATGCGAAATTGCTCCCGTGCCGATAATGCCAACGCGCAAAATATTTCTCCTTGCACTACGTTACTGTGCCGTGGTCCCGCAGATGTGAACGGTCAGGCCGAGTTGCTCGAACGCCGCCGCCTTGGCTGCTAGCGCGCGATCGGCACCCGCGGCATCCGGCCCATACGCTACCTGAATATGATTCGCTTTATGACGCCCCATCATCTGGTCCCGCGTCACACCGTGCAGCACGGCGTGCATGATCGGCCATTGGGAAGTAGTCGTCTTCCATCGGCGTTGCGTTTCTTCCTCCGGTAATTCGACCACGGTTGCCCGGCCAAGGTCGGCCTTAAGCACGCCGTTATCGACGAAGACGCGGCTCCAGACTATCTCGCCCGGTTTGCTAACCCCTTTGAGAGATCCGCCCCCAAGGCGAAAATAGAGTGGCGGCTGGCGCTCGCTAACCGCACCCCGGTATCCCCCGACAAAGTGCTGTGGCGGCGCCGCCCCCGAGATCTCGAACACCCACACGAACTGCCCGTTGTAATCCTCTCCGAAACGAATATCGTGCAATGTCGTTTCCGGGTCGTAGCCGAACCGGCGCCAGATCCGATTCGTCAGCAGGCCATCTAAACCGGCGCATTCATCCACTTCGTTGAAGTGCGGTAGCGCATTGCCTTCATACAATACGCGGCCCGTTTCCACATCGCGTACCGGTGGCCGATCCACATTATTCAGCAATCCTTCCGCCAAGTCCGATGCCGGCGCCAGATCCTTCAATCCCAACTGATACTGAATGCCGATCATGTCGCAACCGAATTGGTCGGCGATCCGCAGCGCGGCGATGTACATCTTGCATTGACCAAGGATGTGCTCGTCCGTCAGCTCTCGTTCCGGATCGGTGCCTACCTTGAACTGCAGCCCCTTTTCTTCGATCCAGTTCCGAACGTCGCGCGCTTCCCCATCGCCCACTTGCAGCATCGCCGCCCACAGTGCCGATTGGCTGAGGCGCTCCTTGAAAACACCGGTGGCATGTAGTAGTTCATCGGGGATGATGGCGTTGTACATGCCCATGCAGCCTTCGTCAAACACCCCCATAATCGCTTTCCGCTTCAGAAGATCTCTGGCGACCTCGCGGCCCGCTTCCATGGCCTCCGGTTGAAAAGTTACTTCCGATAACGGCCGCACGTGGCTTTCGTCGTGGCGCAATGTTTCCCCTTCCAGCCAGCGCTCCAGGCCCTGCAAAAAAAACGCATCGTCGAAATTCACGCTCCACAGCGTGCTGTATCTGACCCCGGCTTTCGTCAGCCCGCCGTTCAAATTCAGCATACCCACCAGACCCGGCCATTCGCCATTCCAGTTGGCCACCGTCAGGATAGGACCACCATGCGTGTACAACCCCGGAAGCACATGATTGGAATATTGCCAGACAGCCTCCACCACCACCAGCGGCGCGTCCGGAGGAAGTTCGCGAAACACTTCCAGGCCACGCTTTTGGCTATCGATGAACCCATGCCGTTTTGCCTTGTCGAATACATGCCCGCGGATTACTTCGTAGCCTGCGTTCTCAATCGCCGCGCGTACGGCCTTCTCGACACGCTCCTGCGCCGGCCAGCAGATCTGATTCGCCACCAGGCGCAAATCACCGCTGGCGATCATATAAATGGGTTGTGGCATAACAGATTATTCTGGCACGTCCGCCGCCGCGTTTCCCGCCTTGTATCCTGACTACAGACCTACCTGAAGAAATGACACGATGCGGCTGGGCCAAAAATGAGTTATCGATTACTTACCACGATACGGAGTGGGGAGTGCCCCAACATGACGATCGGGCACTGTTCGAATTCCTGATACTGGAGGGTGCGCAAGCAGGTCTTTCGTGGGAGACAATTTTGCGCAAGCGCGACCATTATCGGAAGGTATTCGACAATTTCGACCCAGCCAAAGTCGCCGTCTATGACGCCGCGAAAATTGCCGCGTTATTGCATGATGCGGGAATCGTTCGCAATCGGCTGAAGGTAGCGTCCGCTGTCCGCAACGCCCAACTTTTCCTGGGCATACAAAAGGAATTTGGAAGTTTCGACGCCTATCTCTGGCGCTTCGTTGGCGGCAAGCCGAAACAAAACAGATGGACCGCAACCGCGGAGCTTCCCGCCACCAGCCCCGAGTCTGATGTCCTCAGTAAGGATCTCGCCCGCCGCGGATTCAAGTTTATTGGATCCACGATTTGCTATGCCTACATGCAGGCGACGGGCATGGTGAACGACCATCAGACGGATTGCTTCCGCTACAAATCCCTTTAGCAGGAACTTCGCCATCGCCGGCAGTGTCCAATCTCAACATGGCCATGCAATCCGCTTCCGCGCAGATCAATGTCACTCCGCTTATCGACGTGCTGCTTGTCCTGCTGATCATTTTCATGGTGATTCAGCCTCAGCACTCCGAAGGTCTTAAGGCTCACGTGCCGCAGCCCGCCCCCGATACTCCACAAGCGCAACAGGCGCCCCCGTCGGATGTCGTTGTATCCATCCATGACGACCGTTCCATCGCTCTCAACTCACAACCAGTCGAGCTCGCCGATCTGGAAGGCCGCCTCCGGCGTATCTTCATATCCCGACCGTCTGGAGTGCTCTTCGTGCAAGGCGCGCCAGCATTGAATTTTGAGGACGTGGCTCGCGTACTCGATAGCGCCCGCGGCGCCGGAGTTCCGCGCATCGCGCTGATCACAACCGCTGGAGGCTAGCCCGAATGGCATAATAAAGGACCTGTCTACCACACGCGCACTGCAAATATTCTCGATCGGACTGGCTGCCAGTTATCTCGCTGGGCCCTTTCCTGGCAGCGTCGCGGTTAAAGGTGGAAGCATCGTCATCCTTGCCTTTCTCGCATTTCGCCAGGGGTTTCCCATCCTCGCCGCAGCCTTAGCCATGTCCGCGGTGGGCGATGTACTACTCGATTTAAGCCCCCAAATGTTCGTCTTTGGCTTGAGCGCTTTTCTGCTTGCGCACCTGATCTACATCGCTTTCTATCTCAGCAAGCGAACGCCTAAACCGAAGAGTACCCGCTCCGCCGCTGCCTTGATTATCGCCATGGAAGCCACTCTGTTGACGCTCTGGTTGTTTCCCGATTTAGGCCCGATGAAGATTCCCGTTTTGCTCTACGTGTGCGCCTTAACGGCCATGACGTGCACTGCCGGCCTGATGGAAAACCCCATGGTTCTGGCCGGAGCATTCCTGTTTCTGATCTCCGATTCATTGATCGCCATTGCAAAATTTAAGACACCGCTTCCCCATCGCGACGTGCTTGTCTGGGTTACTTACTACGTTGGCCAGCACTTGATTTATGCCGGTTCCACCTGGCGCCGCCGGCAATAGACTTCGCTGTGCAAGCTTATTGCTGTTGCTGCTGCTGCTGCTGGCGGATCGCCTCGGCTTCGTTCTCTTCCCGGGTCTCAGTGATCCATTCTTCGGTACTGAAAAGTTCCTGCTCCGGCGGCGCTGGCGCTTCCACTGGGCATACGCGAACGGAAACCGTAAGCTCACTTTGCGCCCTGCCCTTGAACACGCCCTTCGTCGGCGGAACATCCGCATAGTCACGCCCAATCGCGGTTCGGATGTGGCGTTCGCCGGCCAGTTGATTATTCGTAGGATCGAAGCCGACCCACCCCAACCCCGGCAGCAGCACATCCACCCAGGCGTGAGTGGCGCTTTCCGAAGATCGTTCATTCCCCTCGCCCTCATGATAAAGATAGCCGCTGACGTAACGGCAGGGCACGCCGAGTTTGCGTCCCAAGGCCGCGAAAATGTGCGTGAAATCCTGGCAAACACCCTTGCGATTCTGCAATGCCTCGTCGATCGGGGAATCCACTTTCGTGCTCTTGGGAACGTACTCCATGGCGTTGTAAATCTTGTAATTCAATTCGCGAAACAACGACATCGGATCGTCGCGGCGCACGACATTCAATTCCCGGGCGAGCTTATCCAGTAATTCCGTGGGCTGCACGAACTGGCTGGGCATCAGCATTTCCCAATAGTCCCCGCCGGCGATCTGTACATCCAGATCACGCCACGAATCCGGATCGAGCGATTCCGGCAACGGCGGTTGGGGCTGCATATCCACCAGAGCCTCGGAACGAATCAGCAACTGCCGATGCGGGCTCGGGACGTCGAAATGGTGGACCATATTGCCTAGATAATCTTTATAAGAAAGTACCCTGCGTCGCGGATTGACGAAGAGTTCGAAACTGCGGCAGTTCTGAAATCCCTCCGCCCGCGGCCGTTTGCGGATCTCCATAATGCTTTCGCTTACCGTGCCGCTATAGCGGAATCGCGTGGAGTGTTTGATGGAATAAAACATTTTATGCCAGTGCCGCTTCGACGGCGTAGGAAATATAAACGTGATGGATGGAAGCGTGGATTTGATCGCATTGATGCATCACGTCCCCCAGATAAGCATGCAGACCGCCTGCCATGATCTCGTCGATTTGCCCAAAGCTGAGTGTGGCGCGCAGGCGTCCGGCGAGCTTGCTGACGCGGGCTCCACGCCGGATCGTAGTAATATCGGCGATGGACTCCAGGGCATCTTGGAGGCTGTTAACGGCGAAACAAATGGAGTGTGGAAACTCCTCGTTCAGCAACAGGAACTCAACAATGCGATCGGGCCGCAGGTCGGCCGTGTAAACGTGGCAATAGGCGGCGAAGGCCGTACAAGATCGCAACAGGCCAACCCACTCCAAGTGCTCCGAAGCCAGCGGTTTTTCAATGCCCGGAGCGAACTCCTTGAAGTGCACATCCAATAAAATCGCTGTGGCATAAGCGCGCTCCACATAGCGGCCGGCGCGGATGAACTGCCAGCCTTCTCCATGCGCCAATGTCGAGTTGGTGATGCCCTGGAAGAGATAAATACCTTGCTTGATGGCCTGTAGAAACTCCAGCGGCTGCGATTCCCAGACATCCTCAATGCCACTGCGCTTCACCTCATGGAACAGGCGGTTCAACTGCTCCCACATATCGGAGCTGATCAATTCGCGAACTTGGCGCGCATTTTCCCGGGCCCCGATAATGCAGGAAACGATGGACGACCGGTTTGCGGTATCGAAAGCCATCGCTTGCACCGCCCGGTATGCCTCCGCTTCCGTTCCTTCGGAAACTTGCCCCAGCGTGCTTAACACCCGGCGCCAGCGAAGGTCGGTCGCATCGGCCGGTTGATCCAGCATCAGGTTCAGATGCACATCGATCATGCGCGCGGTGTGTTCGGCGCGTTCAAGATAGCGAGACATCCAGTAGAGGCTGTCGGCAACTCTGGATAACATCATGGTTCCCCCCTAACGGTCGTCAGTGCAGTACCCAAGTGTCTTTACTGCCGCCGCCTTGCGAGGAATTAACGACGAGGGAACCCTTCCGCAAAGCAACCCGGGTCAATCCGCCCGGTACGATCGTGGTTGTTTCTCCAAATAAAATGTAGGGCCGCAAATCCACGTGCCGGGCACCCACGCCGCCATCGAGAAAACACGGCGCTCGAGACAGAGAAAGGGTCGGTTGGGCTATAAAGTTACGTGGATCTGCAATGATCATCCGGCTGAATTCTTCGCGCTGCTCGGCGCTACTGTGCGGACCGATCAACATCCCATACCCACCCGATTCCCCCACGGCTTTGATCACCAGCTTGTCCATATTCTGAAGCACGTAGCCGCGTTGTACGGGATCGGTCAAAAGGTATGTCTCAACATTATCCAGAATCGGATCTTCGTCCAGGTAGTAGCGGATGATCTTCGGGACATAGGCGTAGATTGCCTTATCGTCGGCCACGCCGGTACCAATGGCATTTGCCAGCGTAACGTTGCCCGCCCGATAACAGTTGAACAGCCCGGCGACACCTAGGATCGAATCGCTTCGGAAGGCCAGGGGATCGACAAAATCGTCATCGATACGGCGGTAGATTACATCCACGCGGTTCAGTCCAGAGGTGGTCCGCATGTAGGCGAAGTTATCCAGAATAACCAGATCGCGGCCCTCCACCAGCTGTATGCCCATCTGCCGCGCAAGATAGGCGTGTTCGAAGTATGCCGAATTATAAACTCCGGGAGAGAGCAGTACGATGGTCGGCTCAGGGCGGCCCTCGGGAGCCAGCTCCCGCAGTGTAGAGAGCAACGCCTGGCCATAATGTTCGATTGGCCGGACACCCGCCTTTTGAAAGAGCGCCGGAAAAATTCGCTTCATCACCAGGCGGCTGGTGAGCATGTAAGACACGCCGCTCGGCACTCGCAGATTGTCTTCCAGTACCGCGAAGCGCCCGTCCGGCAGGCGTACAAGGTCGGTTCCGATAACGGTTACGTAGATTCCACGGGGCACATGGAGCCCTCGCATCTGACGTCGAAAATGCCGGCAGCTGTACACCATCTCACGCGGAACTACGCCGTCATTTAGAATTTTGCCTTCGTGGTAAATGTCCTTTAGAAAGAGGTTTAGGGCGGTGATGCGCTGCGTCAGCCCGCGCTCGATGACTGACCATTCGCGCGCAGTGATGATTCGCGGAATCAAATCATGCGGGAAGATTTGCTCCGTGCCTTCGTCGCGGCCGTAAACCGTAAACGTGATCCCCTGATGAAGGAACGAAAGATCGGCCGCATGCTTCCTTCGGCGAAGTTCATCCGGCGGCAGTTCCCTTAAAGCCCGAAAAAGCCCGCGATAGTGAGCCCGTGGAACCCCATTCGCGTCGAACATCTCATCGTAGGCGCCATCCAGCTCATAGCCTTCAAACGGTGTCGAGAACTGAGGTTTCCCCGCTGCCGTCATATTTGTGTGATTGTAACAGGCGCGCTACAACCGCCGTGTGGGACTAGGGTGCTTCTCTAGAATGTCGTCGATTGGCTGTATGAAGTCTTCGCCATGCCGCAGGGAAATTCAGGTAAGCGCGCCAAGCCTTAAGTTGCGGTGTCAGATCGCCGCCGTCGGCCTGAATCATGCCCGCTACCAGAAACCAATCGTGCAGCGTAGACCCTTCTACCCCCATAATCGAGCCCTCTGGTTCCAGGCGTTTCTTTTTCAGAAGGCGGTCTAGAATTGCCCCGAACCCCGGAGCCAGCGCTGCCTTCGACCCGCCATAAATATTCATCGCGTATTCGCGCGCCGCGTAAGACGAACGGTCATCTTCCATGCTTTCGAGAAGATCCTGTTGCAGCGTTGGCCGCCGGGCGATGGATTCCAGGCACTGCTTCCGCAGATCGGAGTTATTCGAATACGAGCAGGAAAGATATTCCCACAGAGGTCCGCCGCTCACTTCCATCTCCTGAAAGCGCTTGATTTCCGCATCCGCCTGGGAATGACGATACGCCTCGTTCCGGCGGTCCGCTTTGTCTTTCTGAGCTGACTCGAAAATACTGGTGCGGATAGAATCGAGCGCCATCGTTCCGGTTAGACACCAGCCGGCAAGAGAGGCTGTTCCCAGGGTGATGGCGATGATCACTCTGTGAAAACCCTCATCGCCGTTCACCGCGGCGAAGCAGCCGGCGAGTATGGCGAACGGCGCAATCACCGCCAGTGTGTCCCACCAATCGCTGTGTTTGTCGACGGTGAACCACATCGCCACCGCCGCCGAGACAGCCAGTCCAAACAGCATCACGGCTGCCGTCAAACGTCCCCCGGGTACCCACTGGAAGCGCCCCATCGCGATCAGCAGGACCACTGCGAAGCACGTTAGAAACCAGGCTGGTATCACGATCAGAAACAAGCCCACCGCCCCGTCGCTGCCAAGCGATTGCCCACGCATCCAGACTATTCCGCCTAAGCAAGCCAGCGTTAAAGTCAGGATCACGTTCAGAAGCACCGTCGATAAGTTCGTCATACACTTGTCATGGCGAAATCCGGCTGGTGAAACGATCACCCAACTTTAGGGCTGGACTGGTATATGGATTCCTTCCGGGCTGATGGGATCGCCGGTAATCAAGCGGACCTCGGGGTTTGGACCCACATCGTCGGGCAGCAGTAGATTCACCTGATAGAGTCCGGCGAACCCCGGTGTAAGGCCTGCATAGGGGATGCGTGACGGGTCCACCGCCACGCCGTCCAGCAGCACCTGAAACGTCGCCATACTCTTCAGAGGAGCGGCGCTGGTGGCGATTTCTCCATAGCCCGCCGGTGGCACGGTTGTGCCTAATCCAGTGGCGTACAAGATCACCCACTCCCCCCGATGAGCAGGGTTATCCTGCGTAACGACGCTGCCGTCGGGACGAGTGGCAACCACGGTTTGCTGATCGAGCTCGAACAGAGCGGGGGACGCGGCGGCGAGCGTAACCGTCACCACCGGCCCGGCCTGGGCATTCAAAACGAGTTGAATTTGCGCCGGACCGGGTATAAGAATAGCCGGGATCAGGACATTGATTTGAGTTGGCGAAACATAATACATGTTCGCCGGGTAGTTGTTGATCAGCACGCGCAATCCAGTGCCAGGAAGAACGGTCGGGAGAAACCCGCCGGAAATATCCTCGCCCTTGACGGCTCGAGTGACAAATGCCAGGTTCGCGCCATAAATGGATGCGAAGGTATTCGGAGCTAGCGGACCTGGTAGATTATCGGCGGCGTTGACTATGCTGGCGGCCGAGTAAGACTGCGCCTCACGGTTGCCACTCGTATCGGCCCAGATCGGCCCGGTTACGATGGCTGCCAGCAACCAAAGGGAAGTTGCAGGCATATATATGTTCTATTATATGTCTTTTCTGGGAGAAATAACGCGCTATCATGCGGCCATGGATGCATTAACCTTGCGATCTGCAATCGAAATGTTGAAGCGCGATATGGAAGCGTTTGAACAAGGCCGGATTGCGTCGGAGGTGACCGATGGAGTCGATTGTCTCAGCGTGTTCCGTAAGGCAATCGATTCTTTGACCGATGCCGAAAAAGCGCTCGACCTTACCATTCGCGCCAAAGTCGGAGACTAATCGCCGAGTACAACGTGAATCTCGCCAGGCCCGTGGACGCCCTGGATCAATATTTGCTCGATGTCGGCGGTGCGGCTAGGACCCGTGATGAACACCATGGCGCTGGTTTGTTCCGCCGGCTTGGCAAGGATCGTCAGAAGCTGATTAAGGTTCGACACGAAGCGTGAGCGTGCCACGACAGCGATGTGAACCGGCGGAAGCAGCGAGATCATCCGCGCCTCTTGGGCTGACGACAGCAGCACAAGCGAACCTGTGTCGGCGATCACGTAATCGGCGCCGGTGATGCCCACGGTCCGCGTGGCGCACAAGGCTCGCAGCTGTTCCGCGTCGACACCTCCCGGCGCCACACCGGGGATTTCCAGGATTCCCAGGTCGCGCAATATCAAAGCATTCGAAGCCACTGCCTCGCGCCCGCCAAGAATTTCCTTCACCGTTTCCTTCGCCGCGGTGCTTCGATAAAACTTCCCGTTCAACTTTGCAAATGCGTCCGCAAACAGATCCACGCAATCGTCGGAGCTGATTTGCGGAAAGCGCAACAACGCGGCAGGCGGCGGCGGAATCGGTTGGCCCTGTTGGCGTCCCAGTGCGGCGCGCACCTCGCTCAGCACTTGCTCTTTACTCATTCGTGTGGGCCACGCCCCGGCGCTCACGCCATAATTCGCGGAAACTGCGCGGCGCGGGTGGCGGCAGATCGCGTTCACTCAGCCAGCCTTTAATCGGCCCGGCATTCATCAGTCCGGGCAGCGAACGAATCCAACCATTCTTGGCGCTGCCGCTGGGCGTCATGCCTGAAGCGATCGCTCCAAACGCTTCGTATATCTTCGGATGACGCATCACCCAGGACCACATTCGAAACGTAAGCTGCTCCAACCGGCCTTCACCATCCTGCTGCTTTGCTTCCGCCACCTCGGAGCGCAAGTCCAGAAGCAGCCTGGGGATATCGATCTTCACCGGACAAACCTCCGCGCAGGCGCCACACAGGCTTGATGCGAACGGCAGCCAGGGATCTTTCTTTACGCCCATGAATTGCGGCGTGATGATCGCCCCTATCGGTCCCGAATAAACCCAGGGATAGCTGTGCCCACCGATCTTTCGATACACCGGGCAATGGTTCAGGCATGCTCCGCAGCGAATACAAAACAACGATTCGCGCTTGCCCGGGTCGGCCAACAGTTTCGTGCGGCCGTTGTCCAGAAAAATAAGATAGAACTCCGCCGGTCCGTCAATCTCTTCGCCGCGTCGCGGGCCGGAGAGGAATGATGTGTAGACACTCAGTGCTTGGCCGGTTGCGCTACGGGCTAGCAGATTCAGGAATACCCCCAAATCTTGGGCCCGCGGGATCAATTTCTCAATGCCCGCGATAGCGATATGAATCTTGGGCGTGGAACTCGAAAGCCGCGCGTTGCCTTCGTTTTCCACCACCACTACCGCTCCGGAATCGGCGACCACGAAGTTAGCGCCCGTAATTCCGATATCCGCCGTAAGAAACTTTTCCCGCAGAACTTCCCGGGCGATCAGCGTCTGTTTCTCAGGGACGGTCTCACGCTCCCCGCCGAGTTCCTTTTCAAAAATATCGGCGACATCGTAGCGCGTCATGTGCAGCGCCGGGGCGACGATGTGATACGGCTTTTGATGGGCCAGTTGCAGAATATACTCGCCCAGATCCGTCTCCACTGCCTGCAGCGAATGATGTTCCAGCCGCTCATTGAGGTCGATTTCTTCGGTGGTCATCGACTTCGATTTCACAATCAGCGATGCCCCGCGCTCCCTGGCAAGTTTTAGGATGAAATCGGCAACTTCATCGCCATCGCCGCAGTAAATCACCTTGCCGCCATGCGCTTCGACGTTCCGTTCGGCCTGCTCGAGATAATAATCCAGGTTCTCAATCGTGTGGCGCTTCAGGGCATTGGCGTGCGTTCGCAGGTCTTGATAATCGGGAAATTTTCCGGGCTCGATCGCGTTCTTGCGCTTGTTGATTAATCGTCCCGTCGACGAATAAATAGCTAGTTGCAGGTTGGCGTCGGCAAGTGTCTGTCCAATCTTATCCGGCTGTGTCGTGGACATGAAAATTCTAGCGGCGGGCGAGTACTTCGGCCAAATGCATAGTCTTCACGGGCGATCCGGCGCGGGATAAAGCGCCTTGCAATTGCATCAGACAACTGGAATCGATCGAAACCACTGTCGACGCTCCGGTGCGCAGGATGGAATCCACTTTCGTGCGCGCCATAGCTCCCGATACCGAGGCAAATTTCACCGAAAAGGTCCCGCCGAAACCACAGCATTCTTCCGCCGTATCCATTTCGCTGAGTTTCAATCCTTCTACTTTTCCCAGCAACTGCCGGGGACCCGCCTTGATCTTCAAATCGCGCAACGCATGGCAACTGTCGTGATAGGTCACCACTTCCGGGAACCGCGCGCCGACGTTGTCTTTCTTGACAACTTCAAGCAGGAATTTAGAGAACTCCCAAGTGCGCTTCTCCACCGAGTGAACGACCGCCATGCGCTCTGGATCCTCGCGAAACAGGTCCGCAAAATGGTGCCCGATCATCGAAACGCAAGAGCCCGAAGGCACCACGATATATTCGGCATCGCGAAAAACTCGCAGGAAATGCAGCGCCACTTCGCGCGCCTCTTCGCGATAGCCGCTATTAAAAGCGGGCTGGCCGCAACAGGTTTGCCCTTCCAGGAAATCCAGCTCGCAACCGGCACGCTCCAGCACATCCGCCATCGCGATTCCGACATTAGGGAATAGTTGATCCACCACGCAGGTGACGAACAGCGAAGCGCGAAGCGGCATGAAATCGCATTGTAACAAGCAGCGCTTCGATGCGCCTATTTCTACTGCGCCGGCTTCGACGGGCCAAACAAAATGGAATTGAACAGCAGCTTATAGGTGCCGTGTGGTTGGCCCCGGAATACCGCTTCAGCACCCAACAAGAAAATGTGGCCTTCGCCCATCGACGCCTCCGCAACCGACACCGTATTTTCCAGATACCCCTGGCCCCAAGCCCATCCACTATGCAGCGGAGTTGCCGTCGGGAACCAGGCCACGGGCTTCAACCCTTTTAACTCGGCGTCGGGCGCAAGACGGAACACCGGGCTGTTCTCGAAGAACACGTCCGCCGTCGCCGGCATCCCGTATGCGACAGGATCGTTATTATCGATGCTCGCCGTGAGTAACGATCCCGGCACGAAGAACTTCTCGCGCGGCAGCGGCTTTTCCTGGCCATCCGGAGTCTTCTCCAGCAAGCCATTTTTCAGCGGTAAGCCGAAGTAACCGGCCAGGCTGGTTGATTCGCCAATCGTGACTATCGTTCCCCCGCCTTCGACAAATTTCCGCAATTGCGGCACCGTCTTTTCCGTTGTGACGTAGCCCAGGCGGGAACGAAATTCTTCGGGAATCTCCTCCGGCTTTGGCTGCGGCTGCATGAATCCTCTACTCGGTGCGGTTCGTGGCATTGCCCCGCTAGGGAACACCAGTACATCGAATCGGGCCGCGAGATTTCCTTCATCAAGCGCCGCCGGATACACCACCTCATACGGGAATTCGAATTGTTCCAGGATCCAGCGGGTCCAACCCGACGGCATCGATCCGCCGTATTGATCCCACAGTCCGATACGAACCGGCTTGAGTTTAATCGAAGGACCATCCGGCTTCCCGCCCACCCCTTCAGAATCTACGCCCAATTCCGCCGCCGCTGTTTCCAGAATCGCCCGTGTTTGCGCTCGCGCCGGAACCCAAATCGTTCCCGGCCCAAGTTTGCGCCCCAGGGCAGTGATGGAATCTTTCAGCCAGTAAACTTCGTCGCCATTCTTCAACAGGCGATTGATCACTACGAATGAATCGTTCACCTCATGGCTCAGCAAATAGCCCGCGGGATTCGCCGGACCCTCCACCTTACCCGCGGGTGGCTTTTGTAAGCCCGTCACTGGCTGGAACGGGCCATCGAACGGTTCAAGAATACGATCGAATTGGACGCCCATTTGAAACGCCAGCGTGTACCCCGTCACGTCGTAGGGCGGGATCGGAGGTCCGCCCGGATATTGAAAATCATTCGGATGATCCTGCGGCTCAAACATGTCCAGGATGTGGGGCCGGAAAGCCTGCGCCGTTTTCACCACCCAGGAATTGGCGGCGTATTGCTTGCCATTCACCGTGAACGCCGCACTGGCGCGCTCCACCGTGACGCCAGTCTTGATCAAGGTGTTGATGAACTTCGTGGCTGTCGGAAAATCGCTTTGATCGGCGGGGATAATGTACCCCCGCGGATCGCGATCGGCGGGATTGTGAAGCATCGATGCGTAGAATTTCGTGGGCACCACGCCAGCGGTAAAAGGATTGACCGGAGCGTTCTCCGCGGGCGGCTTCGCATCCTTGGCAGCGGCAGCTTTCAAGGCATCGATTCTCTTCGGCGTCACTGTCCATGAGTCGCGATTGCCATCGGCGATCGATTCCTTACCCATCAAGTAAATGTTGTACAGGAACGTCTCGCGATACTTCGATGCCAGATCCAGAACCGCAAGGTTAGCGGTAAGCGAATAGTCGATGGATTGCTTGAAGTGCCACACCTGCGGAGGCACGGGGAAGGGAAGATCGCTCTTCGGAAGCTGCCGTTCGGGCACCAGTGGAACCTCCTGCGGTGTCGGATTCCCGATGGTTTCCGTCAGCAGGCCTATCATATTGTGAAAGTAGGTGACGGTCCGCAGACCGCCGTTATACCAGGTGGAATAGGGTGCGCCGCTGCGCATCGTGGTCCCCGGTTTTCCTTCTGCCACAAACCGGCTGTGCATCGCCGCGCCAACCATCTCCAACTCGGTCGGCACCAGCGGATGGTAATGATAATTGAACGGATCGCGAAAGGGCGGAGCGAACATTACCGCCCCCGCCGGCCCAGTTTGATGATGGTTGTACATGATCTGCGGAAACCATTCGCTGAACAATTGGCGGTTCATATTCGTGGTCTCCTTCATGTTTGACATGTAGAAATCGCGATTATTATCGTGGCCGATATACTTCTGATAGAGCCGCGGCAACTGGGTGGTTTTGCGCTTCTTCTCGTCGGCGTCGCGCATGTACCACGAAGACACCAGTTCCATCCCATCGGGGTTCGCCTGCACCGCCAGGATGATCACGTCGTTCAGAATTCGCAAGGTCTCGTCATCCTTGCGGGTGGCCATCTGGTAAACCAGATCCATTAGTTGATGTGCACCAAGAACCTCATCGGCATGCAGCCCGCCATCAATCCACACCACCGCTTTCCCCTCATGAGCCAGAGCTTTTGCCTCACCGTCGGTAAGGCCTTCGGCGTGCGCCAGTTTCCCTGCAATCTCCTTATAACGAGCCAGCTTCTTATGATTTTCGGCTGACGTGATTATCGTCATATACTGCGTGCGGCCTTCTTCCGTCTTGCCGATTTCCACCAGCTTCAGCCGATCGGATTCAGACGCCAGTCTCTTCCACCAGGACTCGAGTTGCGTATAAGTGGCAAGCCGGTAATCGTCGCCCACGTTAAAGCCCAGCGCTTCTTGCGGCGTAGTGATTTTATGATTGCTTTGTGCCGAAACGGAGGCCGCGATCGTAAGAAATAAAACGCCGGGTGCTATACGCGAACACTGCATCAAAGATCCTCTTTCACTCAGGGAATAGTGTTTGAGCGCCCATGATAGCAGCGTGATAGCAGCGTGATAGCAGCGCGATAGGAGCGTTGTTCCGGGGCCCTCGCTACCGCGCATCGCGCCGCGTTTCACGAAAGCCCCGAAGGTTGTTCTACTGAATCGCTACCGTGACATCGGCCCGGCTGGATTTATCGCCCACCGTGATCACGATCGGGATCGCGGCGCCGCTGGGAGCGTCGGCTGGAATCAGGACGTTCACCTGGAAAGCACCCGCCACCAGACCAGGCGCCGCGCCGCCGTACAGCACTTGCGCCGGCTTTCCACCCACGCTAGCGGTTACCGGAAGAATGGGAAACGGGCTTGCCGCCACCGCGATTAAACCATTAGAGCCGCCGGGATTCGTTTGCCCTTCACCTGTCCCGTATACCATCACCGCACCACCGCGAGCCACCGGTCTGTTAGCGCTGTTCAACGTGAAATCTACATTGAGGATCGCGCCCGGACCCTTGCCCGACGCATCCAGCGTGAAGATCGCTGGCGACGCGGTAACAATCGGAACCGAGACAGTATTCGATAACCCGCTCTGATATTGAACCTGGATGCTGGTGGCCGCCTTCCCGAAAGTCTCATAGGGCACCACGACACTAACCGATCCACCGGAAGAGTACAGCAGCGGCGCGGCGACACCATCGAAGCGAACCGTCGTCCCGCCGGCAGACGTACCCAGCGTGCCATTGGTCACCGTATTGGAAACCAGAGTTCCCGGCCCCAGGTTGGTCCCAAAGATCGTCACGATTTCACCGGGCGCCACTCCGTTGCCGGCGTAACTGCCGGCGTTCACCACCCCGGCCGCGGTAATCACCGGAGCCCCGCCGGTATTGGTTAGAACTAGTGAAAGCGAATCCGCGTAACCATCATCGTACGATCCCTCCAGGCGAGTCATGATCAGATTCACGTTGATCTTTCGGGTTCCTGCGGGCAGTACACCATTCGTCGCCCGCTGCACTTCCGATGTCATGCCTTGCCGATCGCCCGAATTAACCGGACCCAGAGTCGCCGAAGATAGCGTGGTCCCAGCCCAATTCTGAAAATTGACTTTGAGCACCGCATTGTCTTCCTGCGAAGAATATCCGCCGAGCCACGCCGATAAAGCATAGGTCACGTTTCCGGCATCGATTGCCGAACTCGCGCCCGAGACGTCGATATCCTGCGCAGCGGTAGATCCTGCTTCGCCGGTTCCGCCCGCAAAATAGTTGCTTCCGCGATCCGCTGGACCCGGATCCGTAACAAGAAAGCTCGAAGCCTCGCCATACAGCGCCACGGAGAAGTTCCCAACACGCGACCATCCGGGAATGTCCTGCGCCACCGCAAAAATCGAATCTTCAGCAGGCCCGATGTCGCCGCCGGGATTCACGATTAGGTTCGTGCCAAACACGTTCTGGGCGCCGGTATTCAGAATCAACGATAGGTTGTCGGCGCAGGCGTTGTCGTAATTTCCGCTGTTCGAAATTGTAAACGTCAGGGTCACCGTCACCTTGCGCGCACCGCTCGGGACCGGGCCGATTTGACGCCGCAGCTCGATACCCGTGACATCGCGCCGATCGGCCGCTGACGGGAACGGAAGCGTAACAGTAACCAAAGCTGCGCCGCTGCTGCCCTTGAAAACGGCGGTCAACATCCCCGTATCCTCGTAATCCTGATAAGCCCCTAGATAGCCCGAGAAATCGTAAACGACGGAGTTCGTGTCAACCGTGCTGGCTAATGCCGAAATGTCGACGTCTTGCGTAATGCTCGACGATGGCGCCTTGCGTCCGCCGTAAAAGAAATTATTGCCGTGGTTGATCGGGGATAAAGAAGCCGGAGTTAATTCGAACTTCGAAACGTAGGTAAGCACATCCAGCGGTCCGGTTTTCGTCCACCCGGGGATGGAAGTCACGGCAGTCGACCCGTCACCCCCAGCGCCCGCTTCCGCATCGCCGTTTACAATCAGATTTTTTCCCAGAATCGCCTGGGCACACGCTGGATCTGCCGCGTTCAACAACGCGAAAGCGCCTATCGCCATCCATACTGTCAGTCTCATTACATTTCTCCGCCGCTCTGTTTTATTGCCATTCTTAGTCATCATAGGACAGGTACCCGCGTTAGACTACTTTGTGACAACGGTCGCGACAATGCCCTTTCTGACAGCCGAGTGGCGCAACCTGGTGATGATCAATTATGAAATCGATCCGGCGCTGCTACAACGCTATCTTCCCTATGGTGTCGACATAGATTTCTGGAATGGCAAAACGTATGTCAGTGTTGTCGGCTTTCTCTTTTTGCATACCCGGATACTGAGAATGCCGATCCCCATGCACACCGATTTTGAAGAAGTGAATTTGCGATTTTATGTGCGCCGGGGTGACCGTCGAGGCGTGGTGTTCATCAAGGAAATCGTCCCCAAGCGAGCCATCGCAACCATTGCTCGGGCCCTCTATAACGAAAAATATATCGCCCTGCCAATGCGACACAGCATCGACGATACGCAAGTCCGTTATGAATGGCGTAAAGACGGAATTTGGAACGCGATCACCGCCCAAATCGAGGGCGCTCCCGCCGCATTGACCGGCGGATCGCAGGAAGAATTCATTACTGAACACTATTGGGGCTATACGGCGCAACGCGATGGGGGAACGCTTGAGTACCAGGTGGAGCATCCATCCTGGAGGGTCTGGCAGGCGGCGGCATCGACACTCGCATGTGATGCCGCCGAGTTATACGGACCGGAATTCGAACCCGTGCTCCGCGCTAAACCTGCGTCGGCATTCGTAGCGGAAGGATCGCCGATTGCCGTTCATCGGGGAGTTAAACTTTCTTCAGCGCGACCTTGATATCGAACTCACCCTGCGGACCGGTGATGTGAATCACATCGCTCATCGCTTTTCCGTCGTCGCTCAGCGCCCAGACTTGTTTCAAGACGATTTTATTTCCCTGAATATCTATATTGGTAGTGATCACCAGGTTCTTGCCTTCCCAAACGGCGACAATTTTCGCCTCGTTCCCTTGAACGTCGTTCACTACCTCTTTGCCGTCGGTCGTGAAGTGAATATCTGTCGTTTGCTCGCCCTGAGCGCCGGTCTGGGTCTGCTTTACACGAATAGCGGTATCTTTCTGCTCTATGTGGCGGGTGTAGGTGTCCGGAATGGGAGCGGGACCGAAGTCGCTCTTGTCGACATCGAGTTTCCAGTCTCCGGCAAATGTCGGCTTCTCGTCGGCTCGCATCATCGCGGCGCTGCCGATCATAGCCGCTATTGCGAGTACAAATTGAGCTCTCTTCATGGATGAATGTCCTCGCTATTTGAATTTACTGCTTGTCCATCACGACGAGAATATCAAACTCGCCCTGCGGCGCATTAATGTGGTTGTTGATGGTAAGTGTCTTTCCGTCCTTGGAAAGAGTCCACGTTTCTTTCTGCGTGATCTCGGCGCCCTGCATGTCGCGCTTCGTATCCACCACCATCTGGTCGCCTACCCACTTGGCGGTGCTCTTGGCTTCACTCCCGCGAATCATATTGACGCTCTCTTTACCGTCGGTGGTATAGGCAAGTTCGGTGGTCGTCTCCCCTTGTTGACCCGATTGCATGGTAGAGATTTTAATGCTGGGATCGTCGTGCTTCACCTTACGAATCATCTTGTCGGGTGCTGGAATCGGACCGAAATTGCTCTTGTCGGTATTGAGTTTCCACTCACCGGAAAAATCGGCCTTACCCTCAGCATTTGACGCCACGGCAAACGTGGCCAAAGCGGCAATCGCCAGTGCGATGCTAGTGCGTCGAGTCATTCAAAAATCCCCTTGATGTTGTCATTCGTAGACAGCCTGAGTATAACAACGATCCACCGGATAGCGCCTTAAAGTTGTGTAATGTTCGCTCAGATAATTTGAAGCGAATGTGGCGGAAATTCAAGCACCCAATCGGTAACCGCGGCATCGATTTCGCCGCCCGGGCATTCAGCGGCTAGCTCACCAGAAAATTCCAGACGCAGTCCCGCTGCCCGTGGAATAACACGCAGCAGTTCCACCGCTATCTGATTCTCGCTGGGACGCCCATCCCGCGGCAGCGCCCGCGCGGCGTCGGTGCGGCTACAAATCGAGATCCGGTCGCCAATCAGATGGCCGGGAAAATACGGACCCGTCAATTCAAACTCGCCTACTCGGATACGGCTCGAATTCCGGCCTGGATCCAGCGCCCGGATCTCGCCCTGTAACAAATTAAACCCGCCGAGTAATTGCGCCACTTCGCGGCTTGCCGGACGGCTTAGAACATCCCGCGGAGGCCCGCTTTGAACAATGCGTCCTTCGCGCATCACCAGCATGTTTTGGGCCAGCTGGAAGCACTCTTCCAGGTCATGCGTCACCAGCAGGATGGGAATGCGGAAATCCTCGTGAACCTGGCGCAGCACCGCATAAAGGTCCGCCCGCAGAGGAGCATCCAGGCCCCGCGAGGGCTCATCCAGCAACAGGATTTTCGGAACCCCCACCAGCGCCCGGGCGATGGAACAGCGCTGCTTCTGCCCTCCCGAAAGTTGATGCGGCTTTCTCCCGGCGACATCGCCCAGCCGAAATCGCTCGATCGTTTCATTGATCCGCCGATGGCGTTCCAGCCTCGGCTGGCGTTCGGCGGCGAACTCCAGATTTTGCCGCAAAGTCATGTTTGGGAACAGCGCGTAGTTTTGGAACACGTAGCCGCATCGACGATCGCGCGGCGCCAAGTGGACCCCTGCCACGGCGTCAAACAGGATCGCGCCATCTAGCAAGATCCGCCCCGCATCGGGCCGCGCGAACCCGGCAATCGAATCGAGTGTGAGTGTTTTGCCGGCCCCGCTCGATCCGAACAGAGCGCTGATCCCGGCCTCGGCGCTGAACTCCACGTCTAACGAAAAGCCCGCGGATTCCTTGCCCGATGGGAAGCTCTTGCCGATGCGGACCTCTATCATCGGCTCGTCTGCCGCGCGCCCATGGGATTCGGATTCAGACGATTCGCCACCCACAAGATCGCCATCGCGATCACCGAGATTACAATCACCAGCGTCCGCGCCAGGCTGCCGTTGCCAGCTTCCACCGCATCGTAGATCGCCACTGAAATGGTCTGCGTGCTATGCGGAATGTTTCCGGCAATCATGATCGTTACCCCAAAATCGCCTAGGGAACGAGCGAACGCCAGAGCCGTGGCCGCCAGGATATTTCGCCGCGCAAGAGGCAGCGTAACCCGCCAGAACAATCGCCACTCCGATGCACCCAACGTGCGCGCCGCCCGTTCGTAGTGATGGTCCACCGATTCCAGGGCCGCTCGAGCCGACTTGATCAGCAGCGGCGCCGAGTGAAAAATCGCCGCAACCACCGCGGCCTGCCAGGTAAACACCAGCGGACCGCCAAAAATCCATTCATGCATTTGGCCGAAGATGCTGTTGCGCCCCAGTACCACCAGCAGATAGTAGCCCAGCACCGTGGGCGGCAACACCAGCGGAAGTGTAATCGCCGCGTCCAGAACTTCTTTACCGCGAAAATTTCGATTCGCCAGAATATAGGCGATCCACAAACCAAGCCCAAAGGACAGCACGGTGGAAATGGCGGCGACGCGAAGGCTTAGCCAGAGTGGAAACCAATCGGGCATCGGCTATGCCTGGGATTTCATCGCTGTTTCCATTCGCTGATTTCGCTCACCGTGTTCCGGTCATGGGCCAACACCTCCAGACGGAACGTGACTTTCTTCGAGCCATAGCGATAAATCACACTGCCGTTCTGCAGCTGTGCCGGGTCCAGCTCCACGCGCTTGCTGAAGGCTCCGTCTGTAATCTCCAGCGTGCCCTTTTGCGCCGCGCGAATCGCCGCCGATTGCCGGTCCCATCGCAACTGCAGCGTGTCGTCGGTATTGGTAACGGTAAGGTTCAGGCCAAACGGATTGGCAGTGGCATTGGCCCGGGCCCGGGCATCGAAACTTCGTGCCGCCATAAAGCCCAGCAGGACACCCAGCAGCAGCATCAGAAAGGAAAGCGACACCCACACCCACTCCCGCTTCCCTCTCAAAAACGGTAATGACGAGGTGGGCGAGTAATCCGGTTCGGATTCGGGAAAGAGAGATGCCGGAGGAGCCGGTGCTTCAATCGGGTCTTCCGGTGGCAAATGAAACAGCGGCCGGACCAGCGTCTTTTCCTGCGGCACCATCGGCTCCCGAGCCGGTTCCCGGGCAGGTTCCGGAGTAGGCTCCGGGCGGCGCTGCCGTCGCGGTCGGGCAGGATCGGAAAGCGGCCGCCGGGTGGAGCTTCCAGCTGACCCGTCGTGGTCGCTCCGCCGGAACGGAAATTCGCGATACGTCTCATTCTGCAACTTGCCGTCTTCGTAAAAGAAAAAACCCGCCGAAGGTACCCGCGTCGCCGATGGCTTGATCAGCAGCCCGACATTCGGCGGATTTGCGAAATACTTCCCGAAGAGTTTCAGGTCTTCGTCGCTCAGTGAAAGCCCGTCGCGCGTGTGGCTGCGAAAATATCCGGCGCTGTGAATCTTGTTTTCCGGGTCCGGTTGCCAGCGCCAATACGCTTCGTCGAATCCCGCCGCATCTTTTTCCGAGAGCAGGAACGACGGTCCGAAGCGATGCTCACAGGCGACTTCGGCGAAATCGTCGATCCGTAAAATTAAATGATCGCCCGGTACAACCGCGCCCAGCAAAATCCCGCCTACTTCAGCGCCCCGCCGCGGGACAGCACCGAAGCCTTGCATCACCACCTGCGAAATACGATCGATCGCGTCCAGACTCAATTGGATCGTGATCGGCTTTTCTGGCGCGGTCCAGATGTAATACCCTGGCAACGCCGTTTCCGCGCGATTTTGTTCGATGGACGCCATCCGTCAGACCGGGCAATTTGCGTTACACTCACTGCTGTCATGCCCAGGTTATCGTTACATCGTAGCAGGCCCGAACAAAGGCTTATATGAGTGGAACACTCTATGTAGTGGCTACGCCCATCGGTAATCTGGAAGACATGACTTACCGCGCCGTCCGCGTGCTGCGCGAAGTTGACCTGATAGCTTGCGAAGATACCCGTCAATCGCGAAAGCTGCTGGATCATTATTTAATTACCAAGCCTTTGGTCAGCTATCACGATCACAATGAAATCGATCGTGCCTTGGAGTTGACCGCCCGCCTGCAACAGGGAACCAGCATCGCCCTGATCACCGACGCCGGCACACCCTTGGTTTCCGATCCCGGCTATCGTCTGGTTTCAGCCGCGGTGGACGCCGGAATCAAGGTGACACCCATACCCGGCGCGTCGGCCTCGCTGCTGGCTTTGAGCGCTTCCGGACTACCCACCGATTCTTTTCGCTTCTGCGGATTTCTGCCGCCGAAATCAACGCAGCGGCACAAGATTTTGGAGCGTTTGAAAGAAGAACAGGCAACGCTCGTCTTCTACGAAACGCCGCATCGTATCCTCGAAGCGCTGGACGATATGGAAACCGTGCTCGGACCGCGGCCCGTGGTCATCGCCCGCGAATTGACCAAGCTCCATGAAGAATTCCTCCGCGGAACCGCCGGCGAGTTGGCGCAAGTTCTGCGAGCGCGGCCGGCCATCAAAGGCGAGATGACCGTGCTCATCGGAAAGGCCACGGTCTTTGTCGTCGACGACACGCCACTACGGGAAGCGGTGGAGGCTCATGAGCGCGAAGGTCTGGCCCGCATGGACGCCATCAAGCAGGTGGCGCGCGAGCGCGGATTATCGAAACGGGACGTTTACAAAGAGTTGACAGTAGGGTAACGATTTGTCATCCAATTGCCGCATGTTCGGAATCAAATTCATCGGATGATCCTCTATAAATTACCCGGCCACATGAATGAAACATTAAAAATCGAACAAATCGTTCCAACCACCGGGGACTTTCTTATCTCCGCTAAAACAATAATGGCATGAAGAAAATCTATGACAGATTCCTGCTCGCCGTCGACCTCGCCGCCACCGTATTCCTCGGCGTCGAAGGGGCGCTCGCCGCAATGGACGCGAATCTTGATCTGTTCGGAATCATGGTTCTGGCATTTGCCACCGCACTCGGCGGCGGAGTCTTTCGCGACCTCTTGATTGGAGCCGTTCCACCGGCTTCCATTCGCGATCCGCGTTACCCAATGGCCGCCTTCGCGGGCGGTGCGCTGGCGTTTCTCCTGAATCACTGGATCGTCCAAGCGCCCGCTGTTCTGATTGTCGGACTCGATGCGGCGGGCCTTGCCTTGTTCGCCGTCGCCGGCGCGGCCAAAGCCTTGGATTACGAAATCAAGCCGTTCCTGGCAATCCTCATGGGCACCATCACGGGCGTGGGTGGCGGCACCATTCGCGATGTTTTTCTAGCGCGCATTCCAGGCATCCTCCGCGCCGACATCTATGCCGTTGCCGCCTTGGCCGGCGCCGCGATCATGGTAATCGCATTGCGATTCGGCGTGCCCCGGGCGTGGGCCATGGCCGCGGGCGCACTCTCCTGTTTTTCATTTCGTGTAGTGGCGGTAAACCAGCACTGGAGTCTGCCACACAAATTGCAATAATCGCAGCAACCAAAACACAATTGTCACCGTCTTTAGACGTGCATTTACTCACAATCTAGGATGTAATGGTGCAGAACGCTATGGAGGCGATTCAATAGATGTCTAGAAAGAGCACACTGTTTGTGGCTTTACTTTCCCTGTCCGCGCGGCTGATGCCAGCGGCCAATCAATACATTCAACACAATCTGGTTTCAGATATAGCCGGAGCGGGTGCCGACCATGTCGACCCCAATCTCGTTAACCCCTGGGGCATCTGCTCGTCGGCCACAAGTCCCTTTTGGATTTCCGATAACGGCACCGGCCTGTCGACCCTTTACTCCAGTGCCGGCGTACCGAATGCCACCCTCAAGCCGTCCATTCCCGCAGATTCGAATTCACTGGCGGGAGGCACGCCCACAGGTTGTGTCTTTAACGGAACCACAACAGCTTTCCTGGTGCCCAATAGCACTGGCAAGGGGTCGAACTTCGTATTCGCCACGGAAAGCGGCACACTGTCCGGCTGGAGCGGAGCTGTTAACACCGCCCAAGCCTTCGTAGTTGTGGATAACTCAGCGAAAGGCGCGGTATATAAAGGACTGGCTCTGGCAATCCCCACCGGTGGCACGCCACGCCTATACGCGGCAAACTTCAATGCCGCCGCCGTGGAAATGTATGACCAGAACTGGCAGCCGGTAACGATTGCCGGCGCGTTTACCGACCCGGCGATTCCAGCGGGCTTCGCGCCCTTCAACGTGCAGGCTTTGGGCGGCAAGATTTATGTCACCTATGCCAAGCAGAACGCAGCGAAGAAAGACGATGTCTCGGGCGTCGGAAACGGCTATGTCGATATCTATGACCTCGACGGCAAGCTGCTGCAGAAGTTGATCGCCGGTGGCAACTTGAATTCTCCGTGGGGCATCACGATTGCTCCCGCAGGATTTGGAGATTATGCCAATGATGTCCTCGTCGGCAATTTTGGCGACGGTGCCATTAACGTCTATAACCCCACAACGGGCGCGTTCATCGCGGCGTTGCAGGACACCAAGAACGTCGCGATCAAAATTCCCGGTCTCTGGGCTTTGAACCCCGGTAACGGCGGCAACGGGGGTGACCGTAATGCCGTCTATTTCACCGCCGGCACGGCCGATGAAACGCATGGATTTCTCGGCAGCTTGCAAGCCGGTCCGGCCATTACGGCTAACGGCATTGCCAACGCCGCCAGCTTCGGAACCACCATCTCGCCCGGTGGATTTGTAACAGTCGTAGGCGCGAATCTGGCGTCGACAACCCGTACCTGGACTCCCGCGGATTTCATCAATAACAAAGTGCCGACAACTCTTGACGGAGTAACCGCAACCATCGACGGCATTCCGGCCTATGTGTACTTCATCAGCCCGTCGCAGGTGAATTTGGTTGCGCCGGCAGATCCCAAGCAGGGTCCGGTCCAGGTCGTGATCTCGAATAACGGTTTGGTCAGCGCCAGTGGCACCGTTACCGAAGCCACTTACGCCCCGGCCTTCTTCATCTCGAAGAGCAATTACATCGCTGCCACCCATGCCGACTTCAGCCTCATCGGCCCGGTGACGCTATTCCCCAACAGCAGCACTCCGGCCAAACCGGGCGAGACGATCATACTCTACGCCACCGGTCTCGGAGCCACGAATCCCCCGCAGGATTTCACCGGCGTACCGAATCTTCCCGCGCCTTCCGCCGTTTTGCCCACCGTAACTATCGGCGGCGCGCCCGCGACGGTAACTTATTCCGGAATGACATTCATCGGACTGTTCCAAATTAACGTCGTAGTCCCGGCGGCAACCACAAGCGGCGATCAGCCTGTGGTTCTCACCATCGGCGGCGTAAGTTCGCAGGCCGGCGCCCTGATCAGCGTCGCTACTAACTAAGGCAGATTCTTGAGCATCGTCTCAACATCCGCTGGACTGATGTAAAAGTGAGGGGCGGCGCGGACCCAGCCTTGGCGGGGTGCACACGTTATCCCCTCCGCTTTTAAGTTGTTTACCAAAACCCCGGAGTCGAGATCGTGGCGTCGAAAGCTAACGATCCCGGCTCCGTTTTTCGCAGTTCGCTGCCCGAGTGTTTCGTAGCCCTTGCGCCGCACGCCGTCGTAAATCTGGTCCGCCAGCGACTGAACTTGCGGCCCGATCCGTTCCACTCCCACCTCCAGAACGAACTCGATCGCTTTCCACAGCCCAAAACAACCCACCGTATTCAAGGTCCCGCATTCGAACTTTCCAGCATCGTCGCGGAGCGTCATATCGCGCGAAGCATAGTCGCTGGAGCCGGCGACGTTGGTCCATCCAAACTCCAGCGGCGAAACCTGATCCTGCAACTTTCGCGAAACATACAGGATTCCGCAGCCTTCCGGACCCATCAGCCACTTGTGCCCATCGGCCGCCAGCGCGTCAATATGGTCAGCTTGTACGTCCAGCGGAAACACCCCCAACCCTTGAATTGCGTCCACCAGAAAAATAGTGCCGTGGCGATGACAGATCTCGCCAATGCCGCGGATGTCGGCCCGGTATCCGCTCAAGTATTGAACGAAGCTGATAGCCAAAAGGCGGGCCCCATGGCAGGCGGCGTCGATTTTATCGAGTGGATCCTCAGCCGACAACCAGGCCACCTTCACCCCCCGTTCTTCCAGCAACTTCCAGGGGTAGAAATTAGACGGGAACTCCTCGCGAAAGGCCACAATCTTGTCCCCGGGCTTCCAATCGATGCCCATCGCCACCGTGCAAATGCCCTCCGAGGTGTTCTTCACGATGGCAATCTCAGCCCGGTCGGCATTGATCAGGCGCGCCGCCGATTTTCGCAATCCGGCATAAGCCGCCAGCCATTTGTCATAGTGCAACGATCCAAACCGGTAGGCATCGTCGGTCAGCCACTGCATCGAATCCGCCGCCGCTTTACACAGCGGGGAAACGGCGGCATGATTCAGGTAAATCAGCCGCTCGGTCACCGGAAACTGGTCGCGGTACTCATTCCAGACAGTATTTTCCACAATTTCGAAACCCATTCTTTTGACTATACGTTATACCTGATGAAGGTTTATACTGATACAAGAACAGCAGTCCGCCCAAGGAGCTCTTTCCATGCGCCTTAGCCGATCCCCCGGTTTGAACCTCTTGTTGGTTCTTGCCCTAACCACTCCATATTCCCTTCTCGCCGACAACAAAAAGAAGGATCCGGATGCCATCGGCGACCGCGATGTTGCGAAAGGCGTTAACTGGTACTCGCTCGAAAAGGAAATCGCCATCGGTAAAGGGCTCGCCCAGGATGTGGAGCGCCAGGCAAAGATCATCGACGATCCTGTCATCGCCGAGTACGTCAATCGCGTGGGACAGAATCTCGTACGGAACTCCGACGCGAAGGTCCCGTTCACCATCAAGGTAATCGATAGCGAGGAAGTAAATGCTTTCGCCCTTCCCGGCGGATTCTTCTTCGTGAACTCCGGACTGATTTTGAAAGCCGACAGCGAAGCCGAACTGGCCGGTGTAATGGCCCATGAGATCGCCCACGTCGCCGCCCGTCACGGCACACGCCAGGCAACCAAGGGGCAGATCGTCAACCTGGCATCCATTCCGCTCATCTTCATGGGTGGCTGGGCAGGCTATGGTGTTCGCCAGGCAGCCAGTATCCTGATACCCATTGGTTTCCTTTCCTTCTCCCGCGCTTATGAATCCGAAGCCGACATGCTTGGCCTCGAATACATGTACAAAACCGGGTACGATCCTACCGCTTTTGTGGACTTCTTTGAAAAGATCGAGTCGCTGGAAAAGAAAAAGCCGGGAACGATGAACAAGGTGTTTTCTACCCATCCGCTCACTGACGATCGAATCAAGAACGCTCAGAAAAATATTCAGGAGCTCTTGAAAGAGAAGCCCGAGTACGTCGTCACCACCTCGGAATTCAACGACGTGAAGAATCGTTTGTACGCCATGCACAATCGCCGCAAGATCGACGATAAAGACCTGAACCGACCTCGCCTGAAACGGAATCCTGGATCGGGTACAATTGATGGCGACAGCGATAAGAAGAGCAAGGGCGACGAAGATGACCGTCCCACTCTGAAGCGCCGTCCAACCGAATAGATTTTTCTCCCAGAAAACCTGAGAGCCCGGAGCCCTGAAAAGCTTCCGGGCTCTTTGTGTTTTTACCCACCTGTGTTTCTGCCCACCTGTGTTCTTTCCCACCGCTGTTGTGACCCAACTGTTACACTCATCCACTATGAGATTTCCCCTCGTCTTCGTGCTCCTGGCTTGTTTCCGCCTGTGCGCCGCAGCCTCCCTCGAACAGATCATGAGCGCGCCGTTTCCTTCCGGATTGATGGCCTCTCCGAACGGCGATAAGGTCGCCTGGACGTTGAATGAACGCGGCGCGCGCAATATCTGGGTGGCTGAGGCTCCAGATTACAGGGGACGCCGACTAACTGCGTTTCGCGACGACGACGGTCAGGAAATTGAGCAGATGCAATGGCTGCGCGATGGCAGCGCGATCGTCTATGTGCGTGGTGGCGATTTCGAAATGGGGCGTGAGAATCCCAACCCCCGCAGTAGTCCGGCCCTCATCGCGCAATCGATATTCATCGTTCCCCTGGCCGGCGGCGGATCCAAAAAGCTAGCCGATGGAAACTCGCCGGCAGTCTCGCCCTCCGGCGATCGCCTGGCTTTCGTGAAGGATGCGCAAGTCTGGGTCGCCGCGACGGGAGCGGATCCAAAGCCCCTCCAGCTAATCCGTGGACGCGGCCGGTTCAGCACCTTGAGCTGGTCCCCCGATGGACAGACTTTGGCCTTCGTTAGCAATCGCGGTGGGCATTCGTTTGTCGGTGTCTATCGATTTCTTACTAGCGTTGTGCAATATCTCGATCCCAGCGTCGATGTCGATTCCGCTCCGGCATGGTCTGCCGACGGGAAGAACATCGCCTTCATCCGCGTGCCCACCTCGACGCGGGGGTTCCGCTTTGGGCCCGACCGCGAAGCCGAGCCCTGGTCCATTCGCATCGCCAATGTGGAAACGGGAACTGGACATGAAATATGGCATGCTCGGCGCGGACCGGGCAGTGTACCGCACGAAGTCGTGGGTGAGCACCAGATCGTCTGGGCTGGGAATCGATTGGTCTTCCCTTGGGAAGCCGATGGCTGGCTGCATCTGTATTCCATCGCGGCCGATGGCGGCGAAGCCGTGCTGCTGACACCCGGTGATTTCGAAGTTGAGCATGTAAGCGCAGGCGCTGGCCAGCAAGGCGCGGTTTTTTCATCCAATCAGGACGACGCCGATCGGCGGCACATTTGGCGGGTGCGCGCCGATCCCGGAGCGAAGCCGGTCGCCATCACCAGTGGCGATGGCATTGAGTGGAATCCAGTCGCGCTCACCGGCGGCTTCGCCTTCCTCCGATCAGGATCGCGGCAGCCCGCTCGCGCCGCAATCCAATTGGCCGATGGCAAAATTCGCGACCTTGCGCTGGACGCCATACCATCTGAATTTCCGGCCTCGGAGCTCGTCGAACCGCAGCCGGTGCTTCTCTCCGCTTCCGATGGAATGAAGATTCACGCCCAGCTTTTTATGCCCCGCAATGCCGCTACCGGCAAGCATCCGGCGCTAATTTTCTTCCATGGCGGATCCCGCCGCCAGATGCTGCTCGGCTGGCATTACATGTATTACTACAACAACGCGTACGCCATGAACCAATACCTCGCCAGCCTCGGCTATATCGTGTTGAGCGTGAATTACCGCAGCGGAATCGGCTACGGTTTAAACTTTCGCGAAGCTCTTAATTACGGCGCCGCCGGGGCCAGTGAGTACAACGACGTGATGGGCGCTGGCTTGTATATGCGCAATCGGCCTGACGTCGATCCGGCCCGCATTGGGCTCTGGGGCGGCTCCTATGGCGGCTACCTGACGGCGATGGGCCTGTCACGGGCATCCGACCTTTTTGCGGCCGGTGTCGACTTCCATGGGGTTCACGATTGGAACGTGGTAACGCGTAATTTCTCGCCAAGCTACGATCCGAAAGCCAATCCCGACATCGCCCGGATCGCCTACGAATCATCGCCGATGTCGTCCGTCAGTACCTGGAAATCGCCCGTTCTCTTAATTCACGGAGACGACGATCGCAACGTCCCGTTCTCGGAAACGGTTCAGCTTGTAGAAGCGTTGCGCAAACAGGGCGTGGCCTTTGAGCAACTCATATTCCCCGATGAGGTGCATGATTTCCTGACCTTCGACCATTGGATTAGCGCCTACAAAGCCACAGCGGATTTCTTCGCCCGGAAAATGAAATAGCCCGGAATCGCCCGGCCGATCACAGCCGCCAAGGCGATTTAATTCACCATCGAATTGTGAATCGTAAGCCGATGTCGGCCTGACCCGATCGGAATCGATCGCTCACAATCGGCGGCAGCAAGGAGATCTCTGTGCCTACGATCCAACTTGGCGCTACGCTGCTGACCGTAAATGCGCCCGGCGTGTTTTTAGATCAGCCGTTCCCGCTAGTGGAAATGGAAATCGGCCGGATTCACATTCAGGGTCCCGCTAACGGAATACCCATCGGCCCGGTAACCTTCAGCGCTAGCGGTCATGCCCTCTCCGGCCTGGGAATCTATCGCTCCTCGGCATCCCTCTGCAAGATCTTGGACCTTGATCCAGCAATAGATTTCCCGCACAGCCCCGAGTCCCACTCCACCGTTCTCCGCTGGGGATTGAATGCGACGGCGGCGGCCAGCGGTGCCGTAGCTTTAGCGCCGGCAGCGTCGGTGACGATCAGTGGCGACGCCGCCAGCGATGCGCTTTACGCCGTTGTCCGCCGGTTTGACGACGCTACACTCAGCGGCCTGGAAGAAATTACCGGCCTCATCAATAGCTGGACCTTGCCGGCCGCCGTTCACTCGCCAAGCGATCTCGAACCCGGTACTTCGATCGTCTGCAAGGTCAATGGACACATCGGGTTGAAGCTCGGCGTGCAGTACGGACTGAACTACAATTGGCTTCGTTTTGCAAAATCGGGTGGTTGGACTGGCGATCTTGGGCTAAAGCTCCAACTCGGCATCGACGCCGCTCTTGGGTTCACCGCTTCCGGTGCCTACACGGTTATCCTCGGCCGCGAATCGATCGACCCTAAGATTCGATTGCGTATCTTCAAAACGCGCGCCAGCGGCTGGGACTTCGCGCTCCATGCCGGCCTCGTTGGCAATTTGGCTATCCCGCTTCGAAGCCAGACGCCCGACGATTTCATCCGCGCCATCTTCGGTGTTCATCCTTCCCAGCTAGTCGCCGATCTGGAAACTCTCGCCAAGTGGAACGGATCGGCAAAAACGCTCGAAGGCGTCCTGGCGAATGTGGGTCTGAATCGGAGCTTGGCCTTGTTGCACGAGGTCACCGGAATAGACCCCAAGACTGCATTCAGTGCGGCCCAAAAGCAACTGAAGACTTATCTGTCCACCTGGAACAACCTCAGCCATGATGTCTCCAGCCTGCTGCTCCACTACGCCGACGGTAATGAGGCGATTCGCGATATCAAGGCTCGAGCCGCGATCTTCGCCAGCGGAAACGACGCCCAGATTGCGGATACCGTGGCTTCCCTGATTGGAACCGTCGGATTTTTCCAAACGCCCGGCGGCCAATTCCTTGATGCCATCGCTTCCGGGAACGTTTTCGGCCTTCTAAATTTCACCGCGCCGCAACTGGAAACCATTCGTAAAACCGTCGCCAACGTCACCGCTGTTCTGGATGGCAGCCAGACCGAAAACTTTCTTCGGGCGATTCAAAACCAGATCGTTCATGCCCTGAATCTTGAACCGATCGCTGCACTTTCGCAACAGGCAGAGCAGCTAACCCTCGATCGCATGGATACGTTTCTGAAAGCCAAATTGGCTTCGTTCCTCGGAAAGCAGATCGATTCTTTTCACCTCCAGGATCTTGAGAAGATCCGTAAACTGCTTCAATTTCTCCTCACAAAACGAGCTTCCATCTATCAAGAGGCGGCCGCTGCCCTCAATCGCGGCTATAAAATGGACTTCGCCGCCACCTATCAATCCGCAACCACGAATACCGCCCTGCTCGATATCACCTTTGATTTCGCGGTAATGAATCCAGCGCTCCCGGCATTGCTGCAAGACGCGATCGGGGGCAGGTTTGAGGATGTGTTGATGACGGAACAAGCTGGCGTAATCATCGGCAAAGCAGCGCTCACTCACCAGCTGAAGCGCCACACACACCAGGAGTTGAACATGCCCTGGGGTAGTTCGACCGACGACCATGCAGTCGATTCTCTCGCCAGCTGTGCACCGCTTGAAGACAACGGCCGGGTATTCGTCTACGATGCCCGCGCCACCGACGCGGTCAGCCGCCATACGGCTAACATGGCACGGAACAGTTCTTTGACCATTGCCTCGCACATCGCCGCCTCCGGTGCCTCTTCGAACAATGTCCGGGTTCATAGCGTGGGCGCGATCGGTTACACATACAGCCTCCGGCAAGCAAATCGCCAGATGAGCCCCACGGAATTCGATCGTCAGATAACCGGGTACGTGAACACCTACTTCGCCGCACTGCCGGGTCAGCCGGCTCCCAAGTTGACGCAGCCTGGCAACGTTCTGCTCAATCTCGACATCAGCCTTCCGGCATCGGCAAGCGCGCCCTGGCTACTGCCCTTGGATAGTCACGAAGCGGATCGCCTGAGCCGGGTCTCGGTCTCTTTGCAACGCGCGATGCGTCAGTTGGTAGCCACTTACTATTTCCAGGATCCAGCATGCTATGAAGCCGTCGGTGTCAATTCAGGAATGTTCGCGGTGCTGGCCTATTCGTTGTTTGGTGCTCGGCGTAATGGCGCAACCACTCCGGACGACGGGGAGCTCGAATGGCTGCTGTCGCGAATCAGCAGCGGTGATGGCGATAGCGCACTGGGCCGCAAGCTTACCGCCATACAGAACCACCTTCAAAGTTTGGGGAAGACCGCGACCGCCGCTTATTACGAGAACACGGCTATCAACCTGAACAGCGTTCTTTCAGCCGCGCGCTCTGCAAATGGGAGGCGGATTTTGAACCACCTGTTCATCGCCGAAGCAGACGTAGTCGCCGGGGCAATCGCGGCCCGGCGTGGCATCACTCGCTCTCTCGAAGCGAACGGACCGGAAGCCACCATGACGGCCCTGGCTGAATTTGGCGCCCGCATCGGGAAGACCTTCAATCACGATGTCATCGGTGCGGCAGGCCTAGCCCCCGAGGCGCTGCGTCCTTTCGGCACGATTATTTATCTGGAAGCCGCGCGAGCCTTATCGGGGGAGGGAGGTTTCACGGCCGACGTAATGCTGGATGTCACCATTCTCAAAGATGAGGTGGATCCACTGGCAGCCAGCCGGCCAGTCGCCGGACAAATCGTAAGCGAGTTTCCGCTGGTGATACGAGGAGTGAGGATTGGGGGATAGTGAGGCAGACGCGGGCCTGCCTCACAAATTGAGCGCTTACGCCGTGCGCTGAGTCTCGGTCTTATCGGAACCCGAGATGGCCGCCTGCGCCGCCGCTAGACGCGCGATCGGTACACGATACGGAGAGCATGAAACATAGTCCATGCCGACGCGATAGCAGAATTCCACCGACGCCGGATCGCCGCCATGTTCGCCGCAGATACCGATTTCCAGCTTGTGGTTTACCTTGCGGCCCAGCTGCACCGCATAATCGATCAGCTTACCCACGCCTTCCTGATCGATGGATTGGAACGGATCCGACTTGAAGATCTTCAGGTTTTCGTATTCCTTGGAAAACTTCGTATAGTCGTCTCGCGAGATCCCCATCGTGGTCTGCGTCAGATCGTTCGTTCCGAAGCTGAAGAACTCCGCTTCCTTGGCGATCTCATCGGCGGTAAGCGCCGCGCGCGGAATTTCAATCATCGTTCCCACCAGGTACTTTAGCTTTTTCAAGCCCGCCGCGCCAAGCACTTCGTCGGCCACCTTGGTGACAATCGCCTTCTGGTTCTCGAATTCCTTGACGTTGCCCACCAGCGGAATCATAACTTCGGGAATCACTTTTATACCCTTCTTCGCCACCAGCACGACGGCCTCGAAAATCGCCCGGGCCTGCATTTCCGTTATGTCCGGATAAGTGATACCCAGGCGGCACCCGCGGTGACCCAGCATCGGGTTGAATTCGTGCAACTCCTCCACGCGCTTCAACAGATCGGGTAATTGCTTCTTCAACTCCGGAACGGGGATGTTGTATGCCGTCGACATTTCTTTCTTGTCTTTCGGCGAAGCATGCGGCAAGCGGGCCAGATCCACCATCAGATTTTCGCGCTTCGGCAGGAATTCATGTAGTGGCGGATCCAGCGTGCGGATCACAACCGGGTATCCATCCATCGCCGTAAACAGGCCGGCGAAATCCTTGCGCTGCATCGGCAGAAGCTTCAGCAGGGCCTTCTTGCGCGTCTTTTCATCCCGCGCAAGAATCATCGCCTGCATGTGCGGGATGCGATCCTCGGCGAAGAACATATGCTCCGTCCGGCATAGTCCGATGCCTTCGGCGCCAAACATCCGGGCGGCCTTTGCGTCACGCGGAATATCGGCGTTCGCCCGAACTCCGAATTCACCGCGGAAGGTGTCGGCCCACGTCATCAGCTTGGCAAAGAGCGGGGACTTTGGATCGGGATCGTTGGTCTTCGCCTGGCCCAAATAAACGTTTGCAGTGGACCCATCCATTGAGATCCAATCGCCTTCCTTCACCGTCACCAGCTTCTCGCCAACCTTTACCGTGAATTGCTTATTGGCCTCGCTGATGTCGATGCTGCCCGCGCCCACGATGCACGGCCGGCCCATGCCCCGCGCAACCACTGCGGCATGGCTCGACTTGCCACCCACCGCGGTCAGAATTCCTTTCGCCACGTCCATGCCGTGAATATCGTCGGGCGTCGTTTCCTTCCGGACCAGAATCACCGGACCCTTCGGCGCCATCTCCACGGCATCTTCCGCCGAGAACGCAACCCGGCCCACAGCCGCTCCTGGAGACGCGGAAATACCATTGGCAACTTTCGTCAGCGCGCGCAGGGAGGCGACATCGAACACCGGATGCAGCAATTGGTCCAGCTGCTGCGGCGCAACGCGCATCACCGCTTCCTTCTTTGAGATCATGCCTTCTTCGGCCATCTCCACCGCCGTCCGAACCGCCGCGGGACCCGTACGCTTGCCGTTGCGTGTCTGCAGCATGAAGAGCTTGCCGTCTTCAATCGTAAATTCGAAATCCTGCATGTCCCGATAGTGCTTTTCCAGGCTCGTGGTGATGGTGTGCAGTTGCTTGTAAGCCTCGGGCATCAGCGCTTTGAGTTCGGAGATCGGTTGCGGCGTGCGGATCCCCGCCACCACATCTTCGCCCTGCGCGTTGATCAGAAATTCGCCGTAGAATACCTTCTCGCCTGTACCGGGGTCGCGCGTGAAGCCCACTCCCGTTCCCGAGTTGTTGCCGTTATTGCCGAACACCATGGCTTGCACATTCGCCGCCGTGCCGATCTCATCGGGGATCTTTTCCATCCGCCTGTAGTAGGCTGCTTTCGGATTCCACCAACTGCCGAATACCGCGTCGCGCGACATCGCCAGTTGCTGCCGGGCATCTTGCGGGAACGCCTTGCCGGTGGCCCTTTGCACCAGATTCTTGTAGTCGGCGATGATCGATTTCAGGTCCTCGGCGGTCAGGTCCGTATCCAGCTTGCGCTTCATCTTCGCCTTGCGCGAATCGAAGATGTGATCGAACTTTTCCATGTCGATTTCCAGAGCGACCTCGCCAAACATCTGGATGAACCGCCGATAGCAATCGTAGGCGAATCGCGGATTGTTGCTCTTCGCCGCGAGGCCTTCCACCGTCTTGTCGTTCAAGCCCAGATTCAAAATCGTGTTCATCATGCCGGGCATGGAGAAGCGCGCCCCGGAACGAACACTGAGCAGCAACGGATTCGACGCGTCGCCCAGCTTCTGGCCCATCTGGCCTTCCAGCTTGCTCAGCGCGGCTGATATCTGCTGATCGATTTCCGACGTAACCTTCTTGCCATTGCGGAAATAAATCGTACACACTTCAGTCGAGATCGTGAAGCCCGGCGGTACGGGAACTCCGGCGCGCGACATCTCCGCCAGACCCGCGCCCTTACCGCCGAGGACGTCTTTCATTTTGCCGTCGCCATCGGCGGTACCGCCGCCGAACGAATATACGTAGGTGGTCATAGAAGCTCCATTAGTGAGTGACAATTTCCGAGAAGTCGGCAATCGTCGAGAATTCGGTCAAAAGATTGTTCAGTAGCGTAAGGCGGTTTTCGCGGACCTTGGGATCCGATGCGTTCACCAAAACTTTGTCGAAGAAGGTGTCCACCCTGGGCCGCAATCGAGCAATCCGGTCTTCTATCGGCTTACCCGCAGTCTGCTCGATCGCTTCATGCAGATCCCGCTCCGGCCCTTCTTCAAGCAGATCCGGGTTGAATGAGCCACCTTGAAATTCCGCCTGCTTCAAGATGTTCTTGATGCGCTTGAAACTGGCGGCGAGCGGTTCAAAATCGGGCGTTGGCCGCACCCGCTGGATTCGCTTCAAACGCGATTCCAAATCCACCAGATCACTCCACCCGGCAGCCATCGTCGCGGCAACCTCGTCATATTGAAAACCGCGCGTATCTTTGAAATAAAACTTCACCCGGTCTTCAAAGAACCCGACCAGTTGTTCGTTCCCGTTGAGTAGGTCGATAAGCGCAAGCGTCATTTTCCCTTCGACAAGAATTTTGACGACGCCTTGCGCCGCGCGCCGCAAAGCAAATGGATCTTTCGACCCACTGGGAATCAGGCCGACGCTAAAGCAGCCGCGCAACGTATCCAACTTATCGGCCAGCGAAACCAGGCGGCCGTTCGCGCTGGAGGGAATCGAATCGTCCATGCTGAGCGGCTTATAGTGTTCGTAAATCGCCCGCGAGACTTCTTCCGGTTCGCCTTGCGCCTTCGCATACAGCCCGCCGACGATACCCTGCAGATCGGTGAACTCCTTCACCATCTCCGTCGGTAAATCGGCTTTGGCCAGCAAGGCAGCGCGCTGTGCATTCGCATCGCCGCCAAGCTCTGTCACAAGCGCCACCACACGATGCGTCTTCTCCAGGTATGACCCGAGCTTGGCCTGGAACGTAACGTTAGCCAGATCGGGCAGACGATCGACCAGCGGCTTGTGCTGATCGACATCCCAGAAAAATCGGGCGTCGTTGAACCGCGCGCGCAGTACTCGTTCATTGCCCGTGCGGACCAGCCCATCGGGATCGGAGTCCGTATTCATTACCGCAATAAAATGCGGCGCCAGCTTGCCTTCGGCATCGTCGACGGAAAAGTATTTTTGATGATGGCGCATCACCGTCACCAGAACTTCACTGGGCAGCGCCAGATATTGCGGATCGAAGCCCCCCAGAATCGCCGTAGGCCATTCGGTGATGTAAGTCAGCGTCTCCAGCAGCCTTGCATCGCTATGTACAATCGCCTTGAAGGACGCGATCTCCGACTCGATTTTCCGCCGGCGCTCCTCGGCGTGCAGGAGGACTCCGTTTTCTCTGAGCTGCGCTTCGAACGTATCGATGGTGACAGGCACCTGCGCCCGCCCGAGTATCCGATGCCCCGCCGTGACAGTGCTTGACTCGACACCCGCAAGTTCGAAGCGAACAACAGCATCGCCCAACAGCGCCACCATCCAGCGAATCGGCCGGATGAAGCGCGGACCACCCTTGCCCGTCCAATACATCGCCTTCGGAAAATAAATCTTTTGAATGATATGGGGAATTTGTTCCGCTAGGATCTCGCTAGTCAAGCGTCCGGAGACCTTCTTGCGAAAGCTGAAGTACTCACCCTTCGCGTTCACCTCCGTACCCAGCATGTCCACTGTAATGCCGTTCTTTTTCGCGAAGCCGCCGGCCGCCCCGACCCCCGCCGATTTCGGGGGACCTAACACGAGTTCTTCCGTGTCACTCTGGCGATCAATCAGGTTATCGGCGCGTAAAACCAAACGTCGCGGCGTCGCATCCACCCAGGTAACCGAACCTCCCAGCTTGTGTTCGCTCAGAACCTGCTGGAAGAGTTCGCGCAAATTGCTCAGCGCGGGAACGATCATCCAATCGGGAATTTCTTCAGCTCCAATTTCAAGTAGGAACGGGAGGCTCATGCCGCCACTCCGAATTGCTGCTGATCCACCCAGATTTGCGCGACGCCAACAGCCAGCTTGCGCACCCGCCTAATCATGCCCACGCGTTCCGTAACGCTGATCGCTCCGCGGGCATCCAGCAGGTTGAACAGGTTAGAACATTTCAAGACCTGTTCGTAAGTCGGCAATACCGGGAAACGTTCCTTGTCCGGATACTTCGGATAAAGGTCCAACAAGCGCTGGCCCTCTTTTTCGTAGAGTCCAAAAAGTGTCCACAGAGTACCCACGTCCGCTAACTCGAAATTGTAAACCGAGCCTTGCAGCTCATCCTTAAATCGCACATCTCTATACGAGACACCGGGCGTCCATTGAATGTCGTAGAGGCTGTCCTTCTCTTGCAGAAAGGCAACCAGACGCTCCAAACCATAAGTGATCTCCGCCGGCACAAGTTCCAAATCGATTCCGCCGCACTGCTGGAAATAGGTGAACTGCGTAATCTCCAAACCGTCCAGCATCACCTGCCAGCCGATGCCCCATGCCCCCAGTGTCGGCGCTTCCCAATTGTCTTCTTCGAACTTGATATCGTGCTTGCGAAGATCGATGCCAATCGCCTGCAAACTGGCCAGGTACTGATCCAGAACGTCCTTTGGCGACGGCTTGAGGATCACTTGCAACTGCTGATGCTTAAACAGGCGATTAGGATTCTCGCCATAGCGTCCGTCGGCGGGCCGGCGGCTGGGTTGCACATATGCCACGCGATAGGGGTTCGGACCCAAAACGCGGAGAAATGTTTCCGGACACATCGTTCCGGCGCCAACTTCAATATCGTACGGTTCCTGAATGATGCAGCCCCGCTCAGACCAGAAGTTCTTCAGCTTGAAAAGAGTTTGTTGAAACGAGTCCATTAAATTGCTTCCAACACCGGTACGGTAATCAGTCTGCGCTCCACATGCTCTTCGATTTGGCGGATCAGAAACCGCCGTAGATCGGCGGCGGTCGCCTTGGTCCACTCTCGTTCCGGGAGTTGGCTCACCGGGTAGCGGAAGATTTCCGCGGCAATAATAATCGACTCCGGCTTTACTCGCAGCTCAGGCAAAAATCCGGAAAGCCGCACCGCCCAGAGCGTGAAATAATTGATCGCCTTCCATACGTTGCCCTCGACGTGGAGGTCTTCCAAAACTGCAATCAGCAGACGGAAAAAACGCTCACTTGGCTCACCTGGGGGAAGCAGTTGATCGCATACTTCCGACAGATAATCCAGTGCAACTCCGGCGGCGTAATCGCCTAATAATCCAAACTGCGACTGCACTAACTCACAGGAATCCAGATTTACTAACTCCCGATTTTCCCGCTGAAAATATGAGAACTTTACGTAAGATAATCGTTCTAAACCTGAGCCGAACGTGCTCTTCGGCCGGCGCGCCCGGCGTGCCACACCGCGCAATTTACCTTGATCCCGGCTCAGGAAACTAACTATGAGGTCTGCTTCCCTAAGCGGATAGGTACGCAGGATGAAAGCTTCACTTACCCGGGCCGGCATAGTGTTAACCGGCGCAAGCAATCAGGTTAGCACAGGGCGCCTTTGCTACGCTAAAAAGGGGTCAATTGTGAGATCCGTTTACGATTATTTTCAACAGGCGCTGCATCGCACGATCGCAACCGTCGGAACTCGGGTTTTCGACGCCGATGGCAACTGCGCGGCTTTCTCGGTAATGTTTCGCTGCGGCCGGGTAGACGCGGTCAGTTATCAATGCACATCTTGTTTAACTCTGGTGGCGCTGTGCGAACATCTGGCGGAGCTGGCCGCCGGTTCCACGCCGCACGACTGCCGGAAAATATCGGCCGATACTTTATTAGCTTTGCATCCTGAAATTCCCAAGTGGCGCCGCGATAGGAGTCATCTTGTCATCCGTGCCTTCCACGCTACACTGGACGAATCATTATGAAGGTAGCGTATATATTTTCGACGCAAGGGCACACCGTTTCCTACAAACTCGGCAAGATGATCCTTCCACAGTTGGAAGAAGGGCGGCATGGAGTCGACGTGGTTGGCATGTTCTTTTTCGAAGACAACTGCTACGTGCTGCAAAAGGGAAATCCGATAGGCGAGCGGTTAGTGAATGTCGCGAAGAAATCGGGAATGCTGCTGATGGGTTGCGATCAATGCTGCTATGAGCGCGAGATCGCCGACAAGCTTTTCGACGATGTGCCCATCGGCTGTTTTCCCGACCTTTACAAAGCGCTGTCGGGGAACATGCCCGACCAAATCATTACGCTATGACGCCCCGTCTCCCGATTGGCGCAATCACTGACGAATTTTCTCCAGATTTAGAAATCGCTCTCAACGCGATGGCGGCCATTGGCATGACTGGCGCAGAACTACGCGTCGTATGGGGCAAGAACATCATGGATCTTTCGGACGAGGAGGTTCGCCGGGCGACAGATATGGTTCTGGCGAGGGACATGGCCGTGATTTCCATCGCTTCACCGCTGCTGAAGTGCGTCTTGCCAGGGTATGAAGTGGACACGCGATTTCAGCAGGATGTTTTCGCATCCAAACATACATTCGAGGATCAGCCGCGACTGACGCAGCGCGCGTTCGAAATCGCGAGGATGACCGGCGCGAAGATTATCCGCGTCTTCTCATACTGGCGAACGGTTGAACCCGATCGATGTTTCGATCAGGTGGTTGGGGCTCTCGGGGCTCTCGCCGCTATGGCTGCCAAAGAGGGCGTGATTATTGGTCTGGAAAACGAGCATGCCTGTAACATTGGGACCGGTGCCGAAAGTGCGGTCGCTCTGGCGGCCGTCACCCATCCAAACTTAAAGCTGGTGTGGGATCCGGCGAACGCACTCGTCGGCGGAGAAACTCCATTCCCCGACGGCTACCGGTCTCTACCCGTAAACCGGATCGTGCACGTTCACGCCAAAGATTGCCACATGGAAGGGCATATGCCAATCTGGGGGCCACTAGGCACTCGCGTCGTGGATTGGAAGGGGCAAATCGCGGCGTTGCTTAAAGACGGCTACCACGGTTACCTGAGTTTGGAAACTCACTGGCCGGGGCCGGCAGGGAACAAGTTGGAAGCGAGTACAATCTGCGGTTGGAATTTGCGCGGACTGTCGGCCGCCTGATACAGAGCGCGCGCGGAGGCCCGCCATAAAATTCGACAGCATTCTGAAAGAGTTTTCAGGCCGTCGCGATTGCCTGAGGCGCTGGCGGGCGCACCAGTCCGCGAATGGCTGAACGTTGAAGTTGCCAAGCCCTCCCACCCGCGCGTTGATATGCTGGCGCGTCTTGAAGATGGGCGTTTGTATCAACTGGAGTTGCAGACCACCAACGATCCGCAAATGGCGCGGAGGATGTTGGAATACTTCGTCCTGTTTAGCGGTCAGTACTCTGAAATCCCGTTCAGCAAGTAGTGTACGTGGGCAATGAGCCCATAAGGATGCAGGATTCGAAGCGCGTCGACGGCGTACTCGATTACAAGTATCGGCTGGTGAACATCCGTGACCTCGACGGGCAACGTCTATTAGCGAGCGCCTCTATCGAGGACAACATTTCTTGCGATTTTGACAGGAAAGACTTGATCGAAGAAGCTTCTTCGGCAAATTGTCAAGCGCCTCGCCGGCCTGGATCGAGCGGGACGTGTACAAGCCTGGGCAAAGCTTTTGGTAGTATCGGATTTACGTGGTTTGGAAGAGTTAGTCGAGCAAGAGGAGCGAAACATGCCGGCCATCATCGATCCCATGGAGAACAAAGTTCTTCGTCGATTGTACGAGAAAGGTCAACTCACCGGCGAACGAACAGTCCTCTCAAGGCAGATGGAACGGCGCTTCTTTCCCCTCCCAGCTTGGGTTGCCGACCGCATCGACAACGCGTTAACGCAGTCTATCGAGCAATGGGCGGTTAACTTTGTAGACGCCAAGACACTCGAAGAAGTCTTCGATCCGAAGAGTTGATCGAACGGCGCGCGCCCCACCTTCGTATCAGGTTACAGAGTGTCCTCTTCCGACTACGCCGTAGAAACTGACCAACTCGTAAAGGTATATCGTTCTCGCTGGTCGCGGCGAGAGGTGCGCGCCGTGGATGGTATTACGATCCAAGCCCCCCGTGGCACGGCCTTTGGTCTACTTGGACCGAACGGCGCGGGCAAGACTACCACGGTCAAGATTTTGCTCTCCGCCGTGCATGCCACGCAGGGCAGCGCGAGAATTTTCGGCCGGGATGCCACTGAGCCAGAGGCACGCCGTCCGATCGGCTATCTTCCCGAGAACCACCGATTTCCTACCTACTTCACCGGTGCCGGAATGCTCGATTTTTATGGTGCCCTGTCCGGTCTCGATTCCGCCGTGCGTAAAAAGAAAATTCCCGAACTGCTTGATCTGGTCGGTCTCGATCCCAAATGGTCCAGCGTGCGGCTGGGCAAATATTCCAAAGGAATGCTCCAGCGGGTTGGCTTGGCGCAGGCGCTGCTGCACTCGCCGTCGCTCCTGATTCTCGATGAACCCACTGACGGAGTCGATCCTGTCGGCCGCCGTCACATCCGAGAAATTCTGCAGTCTCTTCAGGAAAAGGGCGTCACTATCTTCATCAACTCGCACCAACTCGCGGAAGTGGAAGTCTTCTGTGAATACGTTGCCATTATCAATAAGGGCAAGGTCGCCTTGGCCGGGAAAGTTCATGACTTGACGGCCGGTAAGGGTTATCGGCTGACAGCCGGTGAGCTTTCAGACTCACTTCGCGCCGAGATCAGCGCGCGTTCCGTATCTGCCGCGGCCCGCGATCACCTGATCGATTTTCTCTTCACCAGCCGCGAAGACGCCAACGCCGCAATCGATCTGCTGCGCGCGCAGCGCTGCGATGTAGAAGCGCTTGTCCCGACCACCAGTACGCTGGAAGAAATCTTCGTGAAAACGGTGGAAGGGTAATGTTCATCGCAACCGAGGCTCTGGTCCGTGACACCTTCCGCGAAGCTCTGGCGCGTAAGATATTCTGGGGATTATTTGGGCTTTCGGCCATCCTCATCCTTTTCTTTCTGCTGTTGATGCGTATCGACATCGTGGCCGGCGCCACAGCTACGATCAGCCTTTTCGGAATGCAAACCGGCGATCGTACCGACGTACACAAGCTGGTGACTAACGTCTACGGCGGCATCGCTACCTTCCTCTACAGCTGGGGAATGTTCCTTGCGGTATTCGCATCGGCGGGTTTGATTCCCAGCGTGCTTGAACCTGGACGCATTGAGTTACTGTTATCGAAACCGGTTTCAAGAACCCATATATTGCTCGGCCGCTTTCTGGGGAACATCCTCGTCGTCGCCGCGAACGCCACCTTCCTGGTGCTGGGTATCTGGATCGTCTTCGGAATCAAGACAGGGATTTGGGGTCCGGAGTTTTTGATATCTATCGTGACCACGGTCTTCAGTTTCGCGGTCCTGCTTAGCGTCGTCGTATTGATCGGCGTTCTTTGGGATAGCGCCGCGCTGGCCACTATGATCACCGTTGGCTTGATGATCATCGGAATCATTCTGGCGCAGAAGGATACGATGGTGAAACTGCTGTCGTCCGAATGGTCGCGCACACTCTGGAAAGCGCTCTATTATGTGCTCCCGAAGACATATGACGTTGGCAGGATGACACTGAATATTATTACGCAGAAGGGCGTGGACAGTTGGATGCCCGTTTGGAGTTCGGCCTTATTCGCCGGAGTCGTTCTGGCCGCGGCCCTGGCTCTATTTGCGAGGAGAGATTTCTAGTGCTACGAAGCCTGATCCTATTTTGCTTTCTAGGCGCTCTGGTTGGATGCCGTTCTAAAGAAGATAAGGCGGTCGTTGCAGTGGACCCCGCGCTGGCGACTCTGGTCCCGGCCGACACAACTTACCTAATCGGTACGCGCGTCGAAAAATTACAAGCGACCCCTGTGTATCAAAAGCACGTCGCGAAGCTTCCGCTCAGTCAACTGGACGAGTTCGCCAAGAAGACCGGCGTCGATCCTCGCAAGGACATTTGGGAACTACTCTTTTGCAGTAATGGTAAAGATGGCGCGTTGATGGCCCGCGGAAAATTCGGATCGGATATGGAACCGAAGCTGGAAGGCGAAGGCGTGACACGCTCGTCTTATAACGGCTTCGTGATGTATGGCGACGAACGGAACGCCGTGGTTTTCATCAGCCCCTCAACAGCGGTGGGCGGATCCACCGCCTATCTCAAAAAAATTATCGACGAGCGGCAAAAGTCGCGCGGGATCCCCCAGGCGCTGCTCGATCAGATCAAGACTGTGCCGAAGGAGAGCCAGTTCTGGGCGGTCTTCGCGGGCGGAGTGGGGTTCGGATTTCCAGAGAACAGCAACCTCGGGAATCTGAATCAATTCGCCCGTGCCCTGGATAGAGGGTCTCTCAGTGCCGATCTGCGTAGCGGTGTGAGGTTGGTAGGCATCGCGTCGTGCCGGGATTCCGATGGCGCAAAGAAGGTTCACGACGCGCTGCGCGGGTTGATCGGCGTCGGCCGCCTCAGCACAAAGCCAGGCCAGGACGATCTTCTGCGCGTCTACGATAGCATCAAAGTCACGCAGCAAGATCAGAAGGTGAATTTAAATATCGACTTGCCGGACGATCTTGTCGATCGCTTTCTAGCCACCTTCGGAAAGTAGTTCCGTCAGGCCTCTGGCGGGATCTCGATGACTACATCGCCGCGGACGATCGCCTGGCATCCTAGTCGCGAGTGCAGTGTCAGGCCCACCGCCATCTCGACGGTATCGGCTTCATACTCCTCAATCGGCGAAAGATTCTCAGCGCCGCTCTTCACGATGATATGGCACGTGGTGCAGGAGCAATTTCCGCCGCAAACGTGTTCTAACGGAATGCCGAAATTGAGAGCTACATCCAACACGGATTCGCGATTGCCGTGCTCGGCATAAGGCAATTTGCCGGACTCAAACTCCACGGTCTTATCGAAATTGACAAAGGTAACTTTAGGCACGTTGATGGGGGTTACTCGCAGCGAAACTTACTTCTTGGAATTCGGAATCGCATCGCCAAGATTCATCGATCCACCGCCTTCGCTGACGTAGTTTCGATTCCACGAAGGAATCTCGAAAACGACATCGCCAGTGACCACACACTGACAGGCCAGGCGCGAATGCAAAGTCAATCCCGGCGCCATGTCCAGGCGATCCGCTTCATCTTCATCCATTGGAGACAGGTTATTATCGCCGCTCTTCAAAATGACGTGACACGTAGTGCAGGCGCAGTTCCCCCCGCAGGCATGTTCGATGTGAAGGCCTTCATGTATCGCGATATCTAGCAAAGACTCGGGCTTACCGTGTTCGGAATAGGGCAGCTTACCGGACTCAAATTCCACAGTCTTGTCATAATTGACAAAGGTTACCTTGGGCACAATCACATTGTAGCGTGCGGGTCCCGCAAGGCCTTGCGCTTACACTGGTACAGTGTTTCATCAACTGGAGAAGAAGATTGGCGACACGTTCGCCGCGCACGTAAAGATCAGATACGGTGTCGACGCGCCCATCGGTTTAGAACAGCCCAAACAGGCGTCCTTCGGTGAAATGGCCGTGCCTGTCGCCTTCCAGTTGGCCCGGCAGTTGCGCCAAGCACCGAAGGCAATCGCGGCGGAGATGGTGGCAGATCTTGGCTCCATCGAAGGCGTGGCGTCCATGGAAGTTGCCGGGAATGGCTACATCAATGTTCGCCTGGATCGCGGTTTTTACGCTTCAATGGTGCTACACGCCGGTGCACAGAGCAGTTCGTCATCATCCTTGCCCGGCAAGATCATCGTCGAACACACGAACATCAATCCCAACAAGGCCGCGCACATTGGACACCTTCGCAATGCCATCCTCGGCGATACTTTCGTGCGAATGCTCCGCGCTCTGGGGCAGGATGTGGAAGTCCAGAATTATATCGATAACACCGGCGTGCAGGTAGCCGATGTCGTGGTTGGATTTCATCATCTCGAAAAACTGACAACCGGCGATGTGCAGGCGCTTATCGGCTCAGCGAACAGGCCCTTCGATTATGTTTGTTGGGATCTTTACGCCCGCACATCGCAATATTATAAAGACCATCCCGAGTCGCTCCAGTGGCGGCGCGATATGCTGCATCAAATCGAATCGGGGCACGGCGGACTGGCGCAATTAGCGAATGTCGTGGCCGACGCGATTGTCCGCGCTCATCTAAAAACGATGTGGCGGATCGGCATCGTCTACGACGTCCTACCCCGCGAGAGCGAAATTCTTCATCTACAATTTTGGGCCAAGGCGTTTGAACTTCTCAAGGAGAAAAAGGCGATCTATCTGGAAACCGAAGGCAAGAATGCCGGCTGTTGGGTGATGCCTGGCTCGGCATTTTCAGATTCGGCGGAGCAGGACGACAGCAAGGTGATTGTACGCTCCAACGGCACCGTCACCTATGTCGGGAAAGACATCGCGTATCAATTGTGGAAGTTCGGATTGCTCGGCAAAGACTTCTTCTATCGCATCTGGAGCACTTACGAAAATGGTCACGTGGCTTGGGTGTCCACGGACGAAGCAAATCAAAGTGTCACTCCCTCGTTCGGGAAGGGCGGTCGAGTTTATAATGTCATCGATTCGCGCCAATCCTATCTGCAAGACGTCGTCGTCGCCGGCTTGCGCGCTCTGGGTTATGACGAACAAGCGGATCGTTCGATCCATTTCTCGTACGAGATGGTGGCGCTAACGCCGCGTACCTGCGTCGAACTCGGTATTGAGCTTTCCGATGAAGACAAGAAGCGATCCTATGTAGAGGTATCGGGCCGCAAAGGTCTGGGCGTTAAGGCCGACGATCTGATCGACAAGCTGATTGAAGCCGCATCCCGTGAGGTGGATTCACGCCATCCCGAAACGTCGTCCGAGGATAGGCTGCGCGTCGCCAAACAGCTCTCAGCCGGAGCCTTGCGCTACTTCATGTTGAAGTTCACACGCAATTCCGTGATCGCCTTCGACATGCAAGAGGCGTTGAGTTTCGAGGGTGAAACAGGACCCTATGTCCAATACGCCGCGCTACGAGCCCGCAAGATTCTAGACAAGCTCGCCGATCGAGGCGAGAGCATACCGGATTTCTCCGCCGTGATCGATCGACCGATGCTCGATCGTTATCTAACGTCGGAAGGGCTCTGGCAATCCTTGCTCGCGGCCTCGAAAGCGGGCATGGCGCTGGATCGCGCGGTAGCCTCTGGTGAACCGGCGCATGTTGCCAAATACGCCTTTCAGTTGGCGCAGGCCTTCAACACTTTTTATCATGACAATCCGGTGCTGAAAGAAGAAGACGCCGGGAAGCGAACTTTCCTGCTGTGGATGACGGATTACTTCCGCCGCCAACTTGCCTGGACTCTCGACCTGCTTGGTATTGAGCCGCCCGATTACATGTAAGCCACTGGCGGCTTCACTCGCCGCAAGCTGTTATCATGCTACCCATCGGACGGACTACAAACTGATGACAGAACAACCGCGCCACCGGCCCTTTGTACCCGAGAACGTCAAGATGCCGGAATTTACGGCTCGAGCGGTAATGCTCGGCTTGGTGATGACCATCATCCTGGGCGCGGCTAACGCCTATCTGGGTCTGCGAGCGGGCATCACGATCGCGGCCACTTATCCGGCGGCGGTTATTTCCATGGCCGTGCTACGAGTTTGGAAGGGTTCGCTGCTGGAAGAAAATATCGCTCGAACGGCCGGCTCCATTGGTGAATCGGTTGCCGCCGGGGCCATCTTCACGATTCCCGCATTCGTTATCTCCGGCGCTTGGGCGAGTTTTGATACCCCCGAGGCATATTGGAAATCCACGGCGTTGATGATGGTTGGCGGCGTACTGGGTGTCCTCTTCGTGTCCCTGGTGCGGCGCGTGATGGTGGAAGATCCCGATCTTCCCTTTCCCGAATCGGTAGCCGCCGCTGAGATTCATAAGGCCGGCAGGCGGGGTGCGGAAGCGGCGAAGTATCTGTTCTGGAATATCGGCGTGGGCGGCATTATCTATCTTCTGGGCCGCTTTCAATTGTTCGCCGCCGATCACGAATATATTCTGAATATCGGCACGTTGGGCAAGAGCCAGGTTCGTCTGGGAGCGATGGGGTCGAAACAGATCCTGGGCGCCGGCGGTGTCAGCACGCTTGCCGCGCCCAGCGTCAGTCCCGCGTATTTGGGCGTCGGCTACATCATTGGTTTACGCTTGGCATCGCTACAATTTTCCGGGGGCGTTCTGGCTTGGGGCCTGATGGTGCCGCTGCTGGTGTTCTTTCTCGGGCCGCAGTTGCATGCCTATCTTCCACCGGGCTCCACGGGCGATGAAAGCTGGGGAGCGCTTGCCGCGGCGGTTTGGCGATTCATCGTGCGGCCCATCGCTGTCGGCGGGATGCTGGTCGGCGCAGCGTACACGTTATATCGAATGCGCGCCAACCTCTTCGCCGGAATCCGCCGCGCCATCTCCGATCTTGGCCAGACGGACGAAGAGGTAAAGAAGCTCTCCCGCACGGAGCAGTACATGAGTTTCAAGTTCGTCTTCGCCATGATCGCCCTCATGTTCGTGTTGATGATCGCCCTTTACATCTATTTTTCGGGTCACGTAATCGCGGGCGTGATCGCCGCTATCGTAATGATCATCGTCGGATTTTTCTTCGCCACCGTGTCGGGGAATCTGGTGGGCATGATCGGGTCGTCGAACAACCCCATCTCAGGCCTTACGCTTTCCACTTTGATCATCGCCGCGCTGCTGATGGTGTCGCTCGGTGTCGCCGGCCCGGAAGGTGTCGCGGTTGTGCTTGGAGTGGCCGCCGTGGTCTGTGTATCGTCGGCGGTTGCCGGCGAACTCCTGCAGGATTTCAAAGCGGGCTACATTCTTGGCGGTACCCCGCGCACCATCCAGATTGTCGAGCTGATCGCCGTTGTCGTCGCCAGCCTGGTGATGTACTTCCCCTTGCTGCTACTGCACGCCGGCAACATCCGTAGCGGCGGCATCGGCTTTGGCGACCGCCAACTGTCGGCTCCGCAAGCTGGTTTGATGGCGACTCTGTCCCAAGGAATCGTCGGCGGGGATATGCCGTGGCCACTCGTCGTCGTCGGCATCTTCATGGGAGTGGCGCTGATCATGATGCAGGTGAAGAGCCCGATGTTGGTCTCGGTCGGCATGTACCTTCCCTTCGAAACGACGTTCGCTATTTTCATTGGCGGGGTGATCCGCGAACTGAGCAACCGGTTATGGGAGAAGCGCGGTTACAATGATGCCCAAAAAGCTCGTGTCGAAAACGCCGGCGTACTTACGGCTTCCGGCCTAATTGCAGGTGAGGCGATACTTGGGCTGGTCTGGGCCGGCATGCAGTTCCTGCCTAAGGGATACTTGCCAGTCATTTTTCAAACCCCTTCTTATATGTTTGGTCTGGTTGTGCTCGCAGGCTTGGCGTTGCTGATGATTCGCCTTCCGCTCGGCAGCGCCGGTAGCCCCGATGAGCCCGCGCCGCCTACCGCGATGATGTAAACGGGAAACTTTCGTCGTTGCGACTCGCCAGAAATCCGGTCGTTATCGCCGCACTTGCCGGCTTGCTTGCAGCCGCCTGGCTGTACACGATTGTGCGGTTTAATTATCACAGCAATTGGACCGCGCTGTTCTGCGCCGGATCAGCCGAACCGGTGCCCGCCGCCTTGGCTTCCGAGCATGTGTACTTGTTTCCGAACAGTCCAGGCTACGATGGGCAGGTTTATCACTACATCGCCCACGATCCTTTTTTTCGCCGCGGTTTTATAACATCTGTCGACGCTCCGCGCTTGCGTTGGCGCAGGATCCTGATCCCCGGCTTGGCCTATCTCCTGGCGCTGGGGCAAGATTCGGCCATTGATGCCGCCTATTTCGCGGTAGTGCTGGCGTTCGTTTTCCTGGGAGCCTTATGGCTGGCGCAGTGGAGCGTTGCGCATGGGCAATCGGCTTTATGGGGCTTGGTTTTTCTGGTCTTTCCGCCGGTGGTGGTGTCGCTTGACCGCATGACTGTCGATGGGTCGCTGGCCGCCCTCTGTGTCGGCTTCGTCCTGGCATTGAAGCGCGCTAGCTTCGTCATGCTGTGGTGTGTGCTGGCCGCCGCCGCCCTATCGAGAGAAACTGGATTTGCGCTGTTGGGCGGCTACTGCCTCCATCTTGTAATTCAAAAAGATTTCAGCCGAGCGCTGCTCTATGCAACGGCGGCAATTCCGGCGCTCGCCTGGTTTGGATTCGTTCAGCGAAATACCGGTCCCGACCCCGGCGGCTGGCTCTTGCCGATTCCGCTGTACGGCTACGTGGAGCGCATCCTTCATCCATTCCCCTATCCACCGCCTGAGGCGATCGCCGCCCTTGCCACCACTCTGGATTATTTAGCTTTGATCGGGATGGGTTTGGCCATCGTGGCCGCCATCCGCCAGGCCTTGTTGAAAAAATATAAACCAGAAGACCTCGCAGTCTACCTGTACGCATTGCTCGCGATCTTTCTTTCCAGCACAGACGCCTGGAGCGAAGTTTTCGCTTTCGGACGAACGCTCGCGCCCCTACTGATTCTGATTGGGTTGCGAGCCTTCCCGAATCGCTCGTTAGCGCCCATGCTGCCGCTTATGCTGGTCGTTCCCCGCGTCGGATTACAAGTTGGCGGGAAGGCCCTCGCGGTAGTGAAAGGCTTGCTCGCGGGCTGACGGCGAAGTGGTCAGCGATTGCCGCTGCGCTACAGTAATATCTTGTCGCGTATCAGTTCATTCCAGCTCAAGGATCGCCATAGTTGGCCGCAGTTCTATCTTGGAGTAAGCCTCACTACACTGGCCACGCTGTTGCTGGAACTATCGCTCACGCGTATATTCTCCGTCGTTTTCTATTATCATTTCGCATTTCTGGCTATCTCCATCGCGCTATTCGGCTTGGGCGTCGGCGGAGTGTGTTCGTACGTGGTTGGCGGATTAAAGGGCGGCTTATTTGAAAAGTTGGGTGCCCTTGCCGCGGCCAACGGCATCGTGTCTCTGCTGTCGCTATGGTTCGTTTTAACCCGCAAAGGTGAATTCAGCAACACTACGCTGGCTCTTGTTTACTTCGCCAGCGCGTTACCGTTTCTGATCGCCGGGGCGATTGTGTCGCTAGCGATTTCCGAGTCGATCGAGCGCATTGAGAAAGTCTATTTCTTCGATCTATTGGGTGCCGCCGCCGGCTGCCTTGCGCTGATTCCGCTGTTGAATCTTGTGGGCGGGCCAAACACCGTGATCGTCGCCGGAATCCTCTTCGCCGTCTCGTCTTCTATCTGGTATAACATCGCCGAAGCCAGGAAGCGCCGGGCCATGGGCGTCACGCTCGCGCTGGCCTTGGTGGGCTTGGTTGTCATCAATGCCCGGGCTCATTTAGTGGATGTGAAATACGCCAAGGGCCAGACACTCGTAAATGAAGATTTTGTTCGCTGGAACAGCTTTTCGCGAATCGCTCTTGAATCGGATGGGAACAGCGGCCGAAAGATTATCATCATCGATGCCGACGCCTCTACCGGCGTGGCGCCATTTGATTGGGACCACATCACGGCGCAAGAGCGGTCCGATTTGCTTCATCAAGGTCCCGGGTTTCCTTATGTGGTCCGGCCGGGCGCAAAGGCCCTGATCATCGGCCCTGGCGGCGGTTGGGACGTCTCGCGGGCGCTGGCCTCGGGCAGCAAAGACATTACCGGTGTCGAGATTAACCCGATCATCGCGACAACCATTATGTGCGAGCGATTCCCGCAATTGAGCCACGGCTTATACTATCGTCCGGAAGTTCATATCGTAGTCGAGGACGGCCGTAGTTTCGTTCGACGCAGCCACGACAAATATCAGGTGATTCAGGCGACCTTGGTGGATACCTGGGCCTCCACCGCGGCTGGAGCGTTTGCGTTATCGGAGAATAATCTCTATACCACCGATGCGTTTTACGATTACTTGAGCCATCTGACCGACGATGGATTGCTCGCCTTTACACGCTGGGGATTCGATCCACCGCGCGAGTCGCTGCGTTTGGTTTCGCTCGCCACGGATGCGCTGAATCGACTCGGCGAGCGAGATATCGCGAAGCACGTGATTGTGATTCGCGAGGATCACGAAAAGATAAAACAATGGGGAGCTCAGGATACCGTCCTCATTTCGCGCAAGCCGTTCCAGCCCGATGACATTGCCCGTTTGCGCCTGGCGCTAAGCGAATCGAAGCGCGAGGCCGTCTACGTCCCTGGCGACACAGCCGTGAATCCATTTGGGCAGTTGCTACTCACCAGCGATCCGGCTAGCTTCGAAGATCACTATCGCTACGACATTTCACCGGTCAGCGACGACCGGCCGTTTTTCTTTTATACTGTGCAACCGCGTGATCTGATCGAATTTCTCCGCCATGCCAATACGGAAAGCGCCGACTATAAAATTAATCGCGCCGTGCCTCTGCTTTTCGGCTTGCTCGGCGTCAGCTTACTGGCAACGGCGCTGATTCTTATCCTGCCGCGCCTGCTGCTCAAGAGCCGCTTGCCTACTGAGACCGGCGTCTTCCGCTTCCTGCTTTACTTCCTCTTTATCGGGTCGGGCTACATCTTGATTCAGGTGGCCTTGATTCAGAAATTCGTGCTATTTCTGGGGCACCCCACCTACGCGCTGACCGTCATTATTTTTTCCATGCTGATCGCCAGCGGACTGGGAAGCTTTTGGAGCCGGCGCATCGTAGGCGATTCCCAGCAGCGGCTGCATCTGGTTCTTGCGGGCATAACGATCCTTGTCATCGTGCTTGCCTTCGTCGCTTCTCCTGTCACGATGGTGGGGGCCGGTTGGCCGCTTCCTGTGAAGATGCTGGTGACATCGATGCTGATTGCGCCCGTCGCGTTTCTAATGGGAATGCCGTTCCCGCGGGGGTTGGCCCGATTGGAAGTTTGGCACAATCCTTCGGTCCGCTGGGCGTGGTCTCTGAACGCCGCATCCAGCGTCTTAGGATCAGCCGGCGCGATCTTTTTAGCGATTTATTTCGGATTACGTGTAACGCTGATCGTCGGTGGTTGTCTTTATCTATGTGCGCTGGCAATCACCGCGCTACGTGGCGTAAAGAAGCACTCCAACGGTGCGGTTCTTTCCGTTCGGTAAAATTTCTAGGCTTATCCGCGCGTAATCCGTTGATTTGCCACGAGGTCTATTTGGCGAACGACGTGCATCTGTTCAGCCGGAGGAATGCCTATGAAATCGACGATACCGCTATTACTGACCTTGGCTGGAGTACTCTCCGCCCAGGTTCCAAATCCCACTCAGACTTCTCCCTCACAAACTACCGACATTGGGACGGCGCCAATTTATCGCGTAACCGTTGTTTCCAGAACCACCCAAGCCATCAGTTACCGGCACCGCAGTGGCTGGACGAAATTAGATTTTAAGGGCACCGCGCTGGCCCCGGAAGCCAAGGGCACAATTGACGTAAACAGCCGTCAAGGGTATATCGAAGTGAAAGCGAAGATGAGCAAATTGCAGTCCGCCACGCGCTTCGGTCCTGAATATTTAACGTACGTTATGTGGGCGATTACGCCCGAGGGACGCTCCAAGAATCTGGGTGAGGTCCTGTTGAATGGCGACGATAGCCACCTGGATGTCACAACCGACCTGCAAGCTTTTGGCTTGATCGTCACCGCTGAACCTTATTTCGGCGTTACCCAGCCAAGTGACGTTGTGGTGATGGAAAACTATGTGCGCCCGGAAACCCTGGGCAAGTTTGAAGAGATCAACGCCAAGTTTGACCTTTTGCAGCGCGGTCAGTACACGCTGAACGTTGCGCCCGCACGGTTACATCCAGTGATGATGAACGGCAAAGTTCCGCTGGAGTTGTACGAGGCCCGCAATGCCGTGGAGATGGCCCGCTACGCCGGCGCCGATCGCTACGCCAAAGATGTTTTCGACAAGTCGGCCAACTTGCTACAGCAAGCCGAAGATTATCAAGACCGAAAAGCGGGCATGAAGCCCGTTCAGATGACGTCGCGAGAAGCCGTTCAAACTGCCGAGAACGCCCGCATCCTTTCGATCAAGCGCCAAGCCGACGAAGCCTTAGCGCAAGAACGGCAAGCTGCTTCCGATCGTGAAGCGAAAGCGAATGCCGATGCCGCCGAGCAAGGCCGGTTGCAGCAGATGGAAGCGGAAAAGCGTGCGCAAGCCGAGCGCGATCGAGCCCTTGCCGAACGCGAGCGCAACTCCGCTCAGATGGATCGCGCCGCCGCCGAGCGAGCAAAGGCTGAAGCCGACCAGGCTGCCGAGAAGGCCCGCACGGAACGCGCCTCAGCCGATCAGGCTCGAGTGGAAGCCGAAGCCGCCAAGGCTGCTGCGATTGCCCAACAACAGGCTCTTGCCGCCGATGCCGACCGTTCCCGTATGGCCGCCGCTGAATCAGATCGCCTGCGCCAGAAAGCCGAGACCGATCAAGTCCAGCTGCGTAAGCAATTGCTGGATCAGTTGAACGTGATCCTGGAAACTCGCGATTCTGCCCGCGGATTGATCGTAAACATGTCCGATGTGCTGTTTGACTTCGGCAAGTATACGCTGCATTCCGGTACCCGTGAGAAGCTTTCTAAAATCTCGGGGATCGTTTTATCGCACCCTGGCCTAAAGCTGGAAATCGAAGGTCACACCGATAGCGTCGGAAGCGATGAGTTCAATCAGAAGCTGTCGGAACAACGCGCCAATACTGTTCGCGAATACCTGATTGAACAGGGGCTAAGCTCCAGCATTGTAACCGCACGTGGATTCGGCAAGACCCAGCCGGTTGCTTCCAATGACAACGCCGCCGGCCGTCAACAAAACCGCCGCGTGGAAATGGTAGTCTCCGGTGAAGTGATTGGTGTTAAGTTTGGCGGATCGGCTCCTGCGACCATGCAGCAGCCGCAACCCTAGTTCACGTTCATCGAAGGGCGCGAGACTGTAGCAGCCTCGCGCCCGCGTAGAGTTGTTTCCAACGCTTCCACGAAGAAGTAATCCCCCCACATTACCGATTCTTCAATACCCAGTTCCATGTGCATGTGATAGACCCCGCCTTTCAACACGCCTTCCCAACTCGGATCGCCTTTCGCCAAATATTCGCTACACAGAGTCCGCAAAATCTTCTGCGCGATCGACCAATAGAGGTGACCCTTAACCGGGTCGGCAGTTAAGCGGCACAGACGCAAGAAGCCGGATGCGGCGATCGCAGCGGCCGAAGTATCCACAATCTGGCGGCTTTCTGGGGGAGCGTTGAAATCCCACGGTGGAACGCCATCCCCGGGAGTCTGCGCGATATAGTAATCCGCGCACGCGCTAGCTGTGGCGAGAAAATGCGGATCGCGGCTGTATTCATAGCATGTCGTAAATCCGGCAATCGACCAAGCCAATCCGCGCGCCCAGCAGGAGCCACCGCGATATCCCTGGTGAGTTGTTTGACGGAGGAATTCGCCTGTCTCCAGGTCGAAGATCCCTTCATGCGCGGTCGATCCGTCACCGCGAACCAATACACGTTGGGTAGCGCGTGCGTGACGAATCGCAATCTCGCGCAATCTTCTATCGCCTGTCTCGCGCGCCGCATAAAAGATAATTCCCACGTTCATCATAATGTCGATGAAGAGCGAATCCGCTCCAACAAACGAACGCAGATACTGCCCCTTCTGGTTGTAGCGCAGCGCCAGAGTTTGCCCGGCCTCGACGATCACCTGCTTCAGCGCCGGATCCTTGGTGAACTGATACCAGCGATAGTACGACGACAGGAAAATAAAACCCAGATCATGGACCTCCTCGTCAAACCGCCGCGGCTCCAGCGGCTTCGAGTAACGGACAGCTTGCTGCAGCCAGTACGCCGCCGTAGCGGAGCCCCGGCTTTCGGCCCGTTTACGGAAGATCCACATCATGCCGGGAAAAAATCCGTCGCACCAATGCGTCCACGTTTCGCCTTCATGCTTCCAGCGGCCATCTTGCGTATAGGTTGGATAAAAATCAGGATCGCGCTCAATTGTCGAGCGGACCTGTTGACTGGCGAAGTCAAGCGCGTCTTCGAAGAGCGCAAAATTATCCTGTTCAAGTTGAATCAATGTTTCTCCTGAATATTTTGGATACGGGCGGGCTTCGGCAGAGTGATCCAAGTGGTCTGAAATCCCAGGCCCAGATAAACCTGACTTCCGCGAATACAAAATGAACCCGACCCTTGCTCGCGATCAAGGATGATCGACGTCCTCGCCGGACTGGGCGTGGTGCCGCCACCTTCCGAACCTTTCCAAGCCAGCTCGAGAGGACTCATTTGTACCTCGCGCAGCGATGCCAAAAAGTTGGCATGCATGTGACCGTAATCGAGGTCGGAAAAGCGGAAGCCAGTCAACACGCAGCCCTCTATGCGTTCCAAGCGGGTGATGCGTCCGCGTGCAATCGCGCCCTTGGGAATAAGGACGTTGTGTTTGTCTTTGACCGCGAACAGCACCTTCGCTTCGAGTACGTCACCCACCATCGATTTCTTCGAATCGAGTACCGTTGTCAAAACGAGAGTCACGCGTAATCCCGCCGGGAGTTCGGCTTCGACAGAAGGTTCTGTCGGTTTCTGAACCTTGGGGACGGGTTCCGGATCGGCAAACGACAGCACCGACTCACCTAGATATTCACGGCAAGCGGTAAGCTGGATTAGATTTCGATGTTCATTGCGATGGAGATCTACGAGTGATAACTCGGAGTCTGAAGGCAGCAGGAAATCACTCGCGCCAATGCGAATTCGCCGGTAGTCCATGCGATTGGTGGCCGAGGAGATTTGCAAAAATGCCGGAATATCATCGGCGTCTACTTCAAGACGAAGGATGTCTAACGTTCCCGAATCCGCCCAGAATGAGCCATGATAAGCCACCACTGCGGAGCGGTCTTCCACGCGCAAGGAATATCCGCTATTGCTCAGCGGAATTTTGAAATCGAAACGATCCGCCATCCGCCCGCCGATATTCGAAGATCCGGCATAGACGAACTTTGCCGCCGACGATCCGAAAATGCTTCGGGCGTGCAAGGCGAAATTTCCATTACCAATGGTGCCGTTGGGGACCATCTTCCGCAGATCGGAGTTCTCGAAATTCTTGGCGCCCGGCCAGGCGAACATCTCACGCCCGGCAACCAGCGCTACTTCCATTCGCAGGGTATCGACAAGCTCTAGACGCCTGGCAGGTGCACGGCGCCGCGTCCGCTCCACGGTCTCCAAACAAGTGTAGTTGGGCTGCCGGTTAAGGCTCTCCAGCATTCGGATCCGTATTTCTTCCAATCGTCCAATTGCCGCTTCCGGATCAGTAGGCTGAGCCCCGCCCACGACAGAAAAGGCTACTAGCCAATACGCCGCTATGCCGATTCTCATCTTGTTTATTATAGATGGCTAATCTGCTAACATCGCAGAATGTCAACGAAGGTTACGGTCATCAATAATGGCCCGATTCGCATTGAAGGTGATTTTACGATTCAAGACGCCGAGGGCAGGGAATTCGGACTTGCCGGCCGCACGGTAATTTCGCTTTGCCGCTGCGGACAATCGGAAAATAAGCCGTTCTGCGATGGAAAACATGGAGTGAAAGGTTTTGAATCGCAGTGCCAGGCGCGAGAACTTCCACCACCAAAGGTAAAGCCCCTGCCAGCCGTTTAAATGTTCCGCCCATTGTAGGCAGGCGAAGGCCTGGTCTGATTTCTTGTAATGCCTTCCGAAAATTCGCCGGAAATATTTCGTTTGCGCCAGCGAGTGGAAGAACTCGAGCTTGCGCTACGCGTAACGCAGCGGCGTTTAACCGACATTTCGGAACATAGTCCGGCAATGCTTTGGATTACCGGGCCAGATTCGCTGGCTACTTTTTTTAGCAAGCGCAAGCTGGATTTCGTCGGCATGTCCCACGATGAGGCCGTGGGTTTGGGGCATACCGCTGCCATTCACCCGGAGGACGTGGACGAGTATTTAAAAACCTATCTCGGCGCCTTTCACGCCCGCCGCGATTTCGAACTCGAGTACCGTTTGCGCCGCCGCGATGGCGTTTACTGCTGGGTACTCGACCGCGGCGTGCCGCGGCTAAATCCCGATGGCTCGTTTGGCGGCTATGTTGGTTCGTGCTTCGATATCACTTACCGCCGCGGGGTTGAAAACGCGATGGAAGAAGATCGCAGCTGGCTGAAAGTAACTCTGTCCAGCATTGCCGATGGTGTGCTTGCGGCAGACATTGAAAATCGCGTCCTTCTGCTGAATCCAGTAGCGCAGACTCTTACCGGATGGGTGGAAGAGGACGCCGCGGGCCGATCCACCGACGATGTGATCACTCTGTTAGAGGAGAGTGATCGTTCCCCGACCGCCCCGCCGACACCCGAGTCGGGAAAAGTACTTTCGGCGATTCTGATTTCGAAAACGGGCAAGGAGACGTTGGTGGATTGCCGCTCCGCGCCCATTCGCGATCGCAAAGGCACGGTCTCTGGAAGCGTAATCGTCTTTCATGATGCGACGGCCCGGCAACGCGCGGCCACCGAGTTGGCTCGCTCCAACTTCGCCTTACAGCAGTTCGCCTCCATGGCATCGCACGATTTGCAGGAGCCCCTACGGAGCATCGGCGGTTACACGAAGCTTTTCGCCAAGCGCTATTCGGGAGCCATCGGCGGCGATGCCGATGAAATGATCGAGTTCATTCTCGATGGTGTGAATCGCATGAGCTTGTTGATCGCCGATGTCCTGGCTTATTCCAAGATCGACGATGGCTCACCCAGAATTTTAAAGCCGGTGGATCTCGCGGAAGTTTTCGAGGGAGTTCGAACCAATCTCCATTACTCCATCAGCGAAAGTGAAGCCGAGATCACCCAAGGCCCTCTTCCGACGATTCACGCCGAACGTTTTCAAATGGTCCAGCTTTTCCAAAACCTGTTGAGCAATGCGATTAAATACCGCGCCGAACGTGCCCTGCGGGTGCACGCTTCCGCCGCACAAATCGCCGGCCTATGGAAAATCTCGCTGCGCGACAACGGGATCGGAATCGATGCGGAGTTTCATGAACGCATCTTCCATAGCTTTCGACGTCTGCACGGACGTGAGTATCCGGGAACGGGAATCGGCTTGGCGATATGCAAGAAAATTGTCGAGCGGCACGGGGGTGAGCTGTGGGTTGAGTCCGCATTGGACGCGGGCTCGACATTTCACTTCACTATTCCCGAGCGGCAAGAGTAGGCGCCGGACACTATTCTTCGCTGAGAATGCAAATGTCTTTCAAGTTGCGATAGTCTTCGGCGAAGTCGAGCCCGTAACCCACCACGAACTCGTCGGGGATCTTAAAGCCGACGTACTTCACTTCCACCGGCCGCAGGCGCCGATCCGGCTTATCCAGAAGCGCAACGATACGAAGCGATTTCGGTTTGCGCTGTTCCAGAATCTGATACAGATAATTCAGCGTGATGCCACTATCGACAATGTCTTCCACGATGACGACATCCTGGCCTTCAATCGATACATCCAGGTCTTTGATCACCCGCACCTGGCCGGAAGTTGTTTTCCCTTTTCCATAACTCGAAATGGCCATGAACTCAATCCGCGTGTGGTTGGTGATGGCTCGCGAAAGGTCCGCAAGGAAGATAAACGCGCCCTTCAGAATGGCGATTAAATAGACGGGGCGGTCCGGATAATCGCGATCGATCTCGGCTCCAATTTCGCGAACTCGGGTGCGGATCTGTTCTTCAGTTAGAAAGACGCGGAGCGACGCTGACATAGTTTCACCCAGACTAGCAGAGGCGGTGAACTTGCGGCCCTTTCGATCTCTCCCGACCGGGTCTGGCGCGTGCGGTATCGTAATAGATTCGACTATGAGCTTAGAGGGCAAGCCCGGGTACTCCGGCTCGTAAACCGTCGGCATGAATTCTGAAAATCCACTTGTGGGCGTGATCATGGGAAGCAAGTCCGATTGGGACACCATGCAGCACGCCGCCGAGCTGCTTTCGCAATTCGGGGTAGCCCATGAGTGCCAGATTGTGTCCGCGCATCGCACGCCGGAGCGCATGTCGAATTACGCCGCGACGGCTGAATCGCGGGGCCTGGAAGTGATCATCGCGGGCGCCGGTGGTGCGGCTCACTTACCTGGAATGGTAGCCGCCCAAACTCTGTTACCAGTGCTCGGAGTACCGGTCGAAAGCGCCGCGCTGAAAGGAATGGATTCGCTACTGTCCATCGTCCAGATGCCCGGCGGCATACCCGTTGGAACGCTCGCTATCGGCAAACCTGGGGCAATCAACGCCGCGCTGCTGGCGATCGCGATCCTCGCCAACACTCGTCCCGAACTGCGCGGCCGGTTGCGCGTCTTTCGCGAAGTGCAAACGAAAAAGGTTGCCGAGGATTCGCTGTCATGAAGCCCATTCTCCCGGGCGCAGCCATCGGCGTCCTGGGGAGTGGCCAACTGGGCCGGATGTTCGCTATCGCCGCGCGCCGCATGGGCTATCGGGTTCACACGCTCTCGCCGGAATTCGATACGCCTACCGGACAAATCGCCGACGTCGAGATCCAAGCCGAATACAACGACCTAGACGCTATCGGAGATTTCGCCCGCAATGTCGCCGTGGTGACATTTGAATTTGAGAACGTGCCTGCGCCGACCGCTGAGGTCGCCGCGCGATTCGCGCCGGTCCGTCCGAGCGGAGAAATTTTGCACACCACGCAGCACCGCATCCGCGAAAAAACATTTCTCACTAACGCCGGGCTTCCGCTTACGCCCTTTCGCATCGTGCGTAATGCGCAAGATCTCGCGGCCGCGATACAAGACCTGGGATGTCCGGCAATTCTCAAGACCGCCGATTTTGGCTATGACGGCAAGGGGCAAGCTCGCGTCACCTCGGCTGAACAGGCGAACGAAGCATGGGCAAGTATCGGACGCTGCGACGCCGTGCTTGAAGCCTTCATTGATTTCAACTGCGAAGTTTCGGTGGTCGGCGCGCGCGGCTTCGACAAGCAATTCGTTCATTACGGCGCGATCGAAAATCAGCATCGCAATCACATCCTGGATGTGTCGATTTCGCCGGCGCGGGTCTCAACGAAAGTAGCGGCGGAGGCCATTGAGATTGCCCGCGCCGTGTTCGAAGAGCTGGATGTACTCGGTGTCTTGTGCGTGGAATTCTTCGTCAAGCGCGACGGTTCTTTGCTGATTAATGAACTAGCGCCCAGGCCCCATAATTCCGGACATCTTACGCTCGATTCCTGTATCACCAGCCAATTTGAACAGCAACTGCGGGCAGTTTGCGGATTGCCGTTGGGTTCGACCGTGCAGATGCGTCCCGCGGCGATGGCGAATTTGTTGGGCGATTTATGGAATAATGGCGAGCCAAATTGGGCGGCGGCCTGCGGGTTCGATGCGGTCAAGCTGCATCTTTATGGGAAGCTTGAACCGCGCCCTGGCCGCAAGATGGGCCACCTGACGGCGCTTCACGCAAACGCGGCGGAAGCCGCCATAAGGGTCGTCGAGGCCAGAAAAGCACTTTAATTGAGGATCCAATCGGCGATATAATTAGCCCCGGGATGCAATGATGAAACAGCTTTTTCTGCTTTGCTCGCTTGCCGCTGTAGCTTCCGCACAGCGCGGTACCTCAACTGCGAATCCACACGGGCCCGGTACGCCGTACGACGAATTGAACGATTTGAGCCGCGATAGAAGCGGAGAATTTATGCCCGCTTACGGCAAGGTGATCTTCGAAGACGGCTCGCCCGCCAGTGGCGCTTCCATCGAACGTACTTGCCAAGCCAAAACCGCAATCGAAGGGAAATCTGATGCGAAGGGTCGTTTCAGTCTCCGCTTAAGGCCGATCTATTCCGATACGCACGGAATCTCGTCGGACCGCGTGCAGGGAATTAGCGGCGGCCCAGCGAGCGTGATGGTGGATGGGTGCCATATTCGCGCTAAGCTGGCGGGCTTTCGCTCGGACGATCTTGACCTGACTGGAAAGAAACTCGCCGATCATCCGGAACTCGGCGCAATCGTTTTACACAAGGTGAGCGGCGTGGAGGGCAGCACGACGAGCGCCACGTCCGACAGCGCGCCCAAGGACGCCCGCAAGGTCTTCGACCATGCGCGCGATTTACAGGCTAAAGGAAAAGAAGATGAGGCCCAAGCCTCTTATCAGAAGGCCGTCAGCATCTATCCGCAATACGCCGCGGCATGGTTTGAACTGGGTCAATTGAGCGTCAAGAAGCATGATCTGGACGGCGCGCGGAAGGCCTACGAACAGGCTATCGCGGCGGATCCCAAGTTTATTTATCCTTACGACCAGCTAGCTTTTGTCATGGCAAATAAGAAACTTTGGCCAGAGACTTTGGAAATTACCAACAAGCTGTTGAAGCTGGATTCCGAAGATGTGCCGCGCGCCTGGCTCCTCAACGGGCTGGCCCAATCCGCTTTGAAACATTACGATCTGGCGGAGAAGTCGGTGCAGGAAGCTATCCGTACCGACCCTTCGCACACCGTGCCACAAGCCGAATACTTGTACGGCGTAATCCTGATGCAGAAGAACGATTATGCCGCAGCGAAACCCCATCTGGCGCGATATTTGGAGCTTGCGCCAGAAGGCCCGGATGCCCCGTCGGCGCGCGGGCAACTGGCGGCAATTCAGGAGATGAGTGCCAAGAAATAGCGCTCACGATGCGCTTGCCGGATCCCGTCGAACTACAATCAATGGTGTCGTCAAAAGATTCGGAGAATCGAGAATGAGCCAAGTTGCCGTTCAAGAACAGAAGTTAGAGTTTCCGTATTTTACCCATGAACACGATCTGATCCGCCAGACCGTAAAGCGCTTCTGTATCGAGCAATTGCAACCGCACTCCGCCGAGTGGGATGAAGCCGGCATTTTTCCTCGCGAGGTGTTCCAGCAAGCGGCGGATTTGGGTCTTTTTGGAATTCGGTTGCCTGAGACCTGGGGCGGCCAGGAAATGAATTGGTGGGCCACGGCGGCGTATCTGGAATCGATGGCATTTTCCGATAATGGCGGCGTGAATATGGCCCTGATGGTGCAATCGGAGATCACGCTGCCGGCACTGAACGAACTGGGTACCGCGGAACAGAAGGATGAATTTCTAAAGCCAGCGATAGCCGGCGATGCGATCGCGGCTCTCGCAATCAGCGAACCAGGTGGAGGGTCGGATGTTGCGGCGATGACGACGCGCGCCCGATACGATGGTGGAGACTTGGTAATCTCCGGGCAAAAACTTTGGATTACGAACGGCACTCGCGCCGACTTTCTGATTCTCGGCGTCCGCACCGCTGCAGACCGGCACAAGGGTATTTCATTCGTTTTGCTTCCCACGAAGACCAAGGGATTTTCCGTTGGAAAGAAGCTGCACAAGATCGGCAATCTTTCATCCGATACAGCTGAACTGTTTTTCGATGAGTGCCGTATCCCGCAGCGGTATCTGCTGGGCGAGTTGAATCGCGGCTTTTACTACATCATGCAGAACTTCCAAGGGGAGCGCCTGGCGGCGGCGATTGGCGCCCTTGCAGGAATGGATCGCGCGCTTCGCCTGGCACTCGACTACGGCGCGGAGCGTTCGGCGTTCGGTGGCCCAATTCGTAAATTTCAAGTTTGGCGACACAAGTTCGCCGAGCATCTGACGGCCGTCGAAGCAGGTCGCTGGTTGGTGTATCGCGCCGTGGATTTGATCAATCGCGGTGAACGCTGCGTGAAAGAAATTTCCATGGCGAAGCTATACGCAACCGAGCTACAGCAGCGCGTAACTTATGACTGCATGCAAATCTTCGGTGGTTTCGGATATACGACCGATTACCCGATTGGCCGTCTGTGGCGCGATGTCCGCCTGATGACCGTCGGCGCGGGTACTTCGGAAATCATGAAGGAAATTATTGCGAAGGAAGAAAACATTTAACCGATGATTCGAATCGCGAATGGACAGGGATTCTGGGGCGATTCCGTGGAGGCACCGGTACAACAGGTGAATCGCGGCCCGCTGGATTACCTTACGCTCGATTACCTAGCCGAAGTGACGATGTCGATCTTGCAGAAGCAAAAATCGCGCGATCCGCGTTTTGGCTATGCACGGGATTTTATCGACGTGATTGCGCGTACATTACCGGCCCTGCTGGAAAGGAATATCAAAGTGGTGGCAAACGCCGGCGGCGTGAATCCGATGGCGTGCCGCGAAGCGGTGATCGAAGTTGCCCGCAAGTTGAATCTCGCTGGACGTTTTAAGGTCGCGATCGTCGCCGGGGATGACATTCTGGGCAGGCTGGACGAGTTTATTGCCGCGGGCATTCCGTTAAAGAACATGGATACGGGGCAGCCGCTATCGACGGTTCGCGATCGCGTGCAAAGCGCGAACGTGTATTTTGGCGCTTTCGGAATCGCCGAGGCGCTGAATCAAGGAGCGCATATCGTGATCACCGGCCGCTGTACCGATACCGGGCTGGCGCTTGGACCGATGATTCATGAATTCGGTTGGGGCGCGGAGGATTGGGACAAGTTGTCAGCGGGAACAGTCGCCGGACACACCGTGGAATGCGGCGCGCAATGCACTGGCGGGAATTGTCAGGTGGATTGGGAAACGATTCCGGATCTTGCCGGGATCGGCTATCCCATCATCGAAGCCGAGCCCGACGGGACTTTCACGATTACGAAGCACGAAGGAACGGGCGGCCGCGTCAGCGTGGAATCGATTAAGGAACAATTGCTGTACGAAATGGGAGACCCCAAGGCTTACATCACGCCCGATTGTGTGGCCGACTTTACGACGATTCAACTCGCCGCTGATGGAGAAAATCGAGTGCGATTTTCGGGCATCCAAGGCAATCCCGCCACTCCGTTTTATAAAGTGTCAGTAAGCTATTCGGCGGGGTTTAAAGCCGTCGGTACGTTGGTGTACGCTTGGCCCGCCGCTTACAAGAAAGCCAAGGCAGCTGATGTTATCCTTCGAACTCGCCTTGATCGGCTGGGTCTGAAATTCGATCACATTTTGACGGAATTCGTCGGCGCCAATGCCTGCCATGGTCCGCTTGCGGGTGAACCGAATCCCGATGCCGGAGAGGTGGTTCTGCGTGTCGGCGTACGGTCTGGCGATCGTGCTGTGGTGGAGCGCTTCACGAAAGAAATCGCACCGCTGGCGCTCAACGGACCTCCGACGGTAACGGGTCTAGCGAGTGGCCGGCCCAAGGTGGAGGAGATTGTCGCCTACTGGCCGGCGCTGATTCCGAAGACCGCGGTTACCCCGCAAGTGATCGTCGAGGAGGCAAGATAATGCGCGTCCCCCTGCTGCGAATTGCTCATGCCCGATCAGGCGACAAGGGCGATACGGCGAACGTCGGTTTGATCGCGCGCGATCCCAGACACTATTCGATTTTGGTGCAGCAAGTTACCGCCGATCGCGTGAAAGAACATTTCAAGGGTATCTGCTACGGCAAGGTTGAGCGCTTTGAGTTGCCCAATCTGCATGCCCTGAATTTTCTGCTGCACGAAAGTCTGGATGGCGGCGGCACCCTGTCGCTGAAGACCGATGCGCAAGGCAAGACTTATAGCTCGGCCTTGCTGCGGATGGAGGTCACGCTGCCCGATGGCGCAATACCAGAAAATCCTGTTTAGCATCGAGCGGGGAATCGCCCGCATTACGATGAATCGTCCGGAAAAACGCAATGCTCTTGATGCCGAAATGGTGTCGGAGATGAAGCTTGCGCTTGCTTCGACCATTCCGCTAAAAGAAGTGCGCGTGGTGACGATTACCGGTGCCGGTGCGGATTTCTGTTCGGGCGCCGACCTAGCCGGAATTCTAAAATCGCGAGACAGCGGTGTTCTGGAAATCATGGATGACGCCCGTGCCATGGGCGAGTTGTTCATACAGATGCGTCATCATCCGCGGCCTCTGGTAGCCGTGGTGCGAGGCAGAGCTCTTGCTGGCGGCTGCGGGGTGGCGACGGCGGCGGATCTCGTCCTGGCCTCGGAATCGGCGCAATTCGGATATCCGGAAGTGAAAATTGGATTTATTCCGGCGATGGTCATGGCGATACTGCGGCGCTCGGTGCCGGAAAAGCGGGCCTTTGAATTGATCGCCGGCGGGGAAGTGATTTCGTCGTCCACGGCGCGTGACATTGGAATGGTGAACCGCGTCTATCCAGATGCGGAGTTCGATGTGTCGGCTGAAGCGTATCTTACCCAGCTCGCTAGCCGGCCGGCATCCGCGGTGAGGCTATCGAAAAATTTGCTGTATCACCTGGATGGAATGACGTTTGATCAAGCAATCGAAGCCGGCGCGCAAGCGAACGCAATCGCTAGAATGACGGATGAAGTGAAACAAGGGATAGAGAAGTTTTTGCATAAATCGTAAAGGGGAGAGAACAATGAAAATGAGAAATTTGCTATGCCTGGCGCTGTGCGCGGCGGGTATGATGCAGGCCAGCGAAAAGAAGCTGATGCACTGCTTTGCATTCACCGCGATCAAGGATGCGACACCCGACGACTGGAAGGCCTTTTACGCCGCCACCGATGCCTTGCCCTCAAAGATCGACGGTATTTCCAAGGTCTGGTACGGCAAGCTGGCATCGCCGTTGAATCTTGCAATGGCCGCTAAGGTAGATCCGGAAATGCGAAAGAAACTGATGGGCGGCGAAACCGTTCCCGGCGATATCGCTGGCGTTCAGCGGCAATATGGAGTCTGCATGGAGATGGCCGACGAAGCCGTTCTTAAGGCCTATCCATCGGCCCCGTATCATGCCGATTGGACCAAGGCTTATGAAAAAGTCCGTGTTGCGGGCACGACGACGTTCAATATTGTAGGGCAGTAACCCTCTCCCCGAGGCAGGTTAAATCGCCTGCCTTTTCATACGCCTGTATTTTCCCTTTGCTACCCTGAGTGCTTCATGATCAAACGTATTCCGCTGTTGTTCCTGGTGGCCCTGACTGTGTTCGGACAAGCGTCAAAAAAGCCGAAGCTTGTCGTAGCGATTGTGATCGATCAGTTTCGCTACGATTATTTGACGCGATTTCGCCAGGAATATACCGGCGGCTTGGCAAAGCTATTGAACGAAGGGGCGGTGTTTACCAACGCCCGCTACCGACAATCGCCCACAGTTACGGCGGTAGGGCACAGCATCATCATGACGGGCGCAATGCCGTCGGTAAGCGGGATGGTAGGCAACAGTTGGTATGATCGCGAAACCGGCAAGCAGGTGACGAGCGTTTGCGATTGGGATCAGCATATCGTCGGCGGCCGCGATGAAAAGCCCGGAACCCGCTGTGAGGATTGGGATGCGGCATCCCCGAATCGGCTTCTGGTATCGACCGTAGGCGATGAAGTTCGAAATGCGCACGAGGCTTCGCGCGTAATCGGTATGTCGCTCAAGGCTCGCAGCGCGGTTCTTCCATCCGGCCACCGGGCAAACGGCGCTTACTGGTTCGACGATTCCACGGGAAACTTCGTCAGCAGCACGTTTTATTTCGCCGCGCTTCCCGATTGGGCGAAGCGATTTAACGAAAAGAAGCAGGCGGCGAAGTACGTTAAGCAGAAGTGGGATGGCTTCGATTCCTGGGATTTCCACGCGACGCCCGGCAGTTTGCGGCCCTATGAAAAGATTCCGGCGAGCCCATGGGGCAACGATATTCTGGAGAGCTTCGCCGAGGAAGCGCTTACCGGCGAGAATCTGGGAAATCACGGCGGCACCGATGTTCTAACAGTCTCGTTTTCGGCCAATGATTATGTTGGACACCAGGTGGGCCCCGATTCGCCAGAGGTGCGCGACATGTGCCTACGCACCGATAAGTCGATTGGGAAATTGTTGGCGGCGATCGATAAGCAGGTAGGCGTGGCGAATACGATTGTGGTACTGAGCGCCGACCATGGCGTATCGCCTACACCGGAAGTGAATCAAGGTCACAAGATGCCCGGCGGCTATATGTTTCTTGATATCGAAGATGTCGTTCGAGCCGCGCTGAACCGAAAGTTCGGCGAAGCCGATTGGATCACAGCCTCTGTATACGAAACTATGTACTTCAACTGGAAGGTAATCGACGAGAAGAAAATCAGCCACCACGATGTCTACAATACCGTGAGTGACGCGATTCTTTTGACGCCGCAGGCCCATGCTTTCCGAATCTACAATCGCGATCAATTGTCGTCCGGCGTAACTGGCGACGATATTGCCGCGAGCATGAACTTTGGCTTCTTTCCCAGGCGCAGCGGAGATCTGGTGGTCCTCCTGGAACCATACTGGATGGGCGCGATGAAAGAACCTGCGCACACCACGCATTCCACGCCGTTCAACTACGATACCCATGTACCGGTAATCTTTATGGGGCCTGGGATTAAAGCGGGCCGGTACAACCGTAACATCGCCGTCAACGATATTGCGCCGACGCTGGCAACCATGCTCGACGTCGAGATCCCGAGTGGATCGTCGGGCCGAGTGCTCGACGAAATGCTCATGGCGCAATGATTTCGCAGGTGTAAACTAGCTGGAATGCTTGCGCGCGGGACTTGCGTTGCGCCGATCATCGCCGCTCTGATTGGCTCCTGTTGGCTTCGCGCGGAGCCGGAGATTCCACAGCTTACCAACCCGATAACCTTCACGCTTTCGCGAAGCGAATCGCGTACATTTCGAATCGTCGTGGCGGCCGGAGAATATTTACGCATCGCGGCCGTAGCGCCCGAAACCTCGGTCAGCATTGTATTACTCGATCAAGCCGGTTCACCCGTGGCGCGCTCGGCGAGCTTGGGCGGGTCCGGCGGATCAGCCGAAGTTGCCGCTATCGGGCAGCAAAGTTTTCAGGTAACGATTTCACTCGCGCGGAAAGACGTAGCAGCCAGAAATGTTACGGCAAGCGTGAGCGTCCGGCGGGCTGCGACCATTGATGACGAGCGGGATGTGGGGGCTTTCCGATCGTACGCGCAACTTGCGGCACTGAGGGAATCTGCCAAGGGCGCGATCACCGATGTCATCCTGGCGGCGTTCGACGGAACGGAAAGTCAGGCCGGCGCGACCACGGATACATATTTGCAATCGTTTCTGACCCTAGCGCGCCTTCAGGCGTTGGCCGGTGCCGCAAGATACAACGATGTACTTTTAAAAGCGGAAGGCGCCGGCAAGATTGCTGACAAGCGAGTGCAGGCGGCGATGCTCTACGCCATGGCATTTTCGCGGCTGCAGACGGAAGACATTCGCGGATCGATTCCATTGTTCGAACAGGCGATTTCACTCCAGCGCCAGATGGCGCAGACCTATGAGCTATCCACGTCGCTACATAATTTAGGTGCGGCGCAATTCATCCTCGGCGATTGTGCGGAAGCTCTCACCAATACGCAGCAGGCGTACGCGATTCGCCGCGAGCTCGGCGATCCCGCGCGGCAAGCATACTCGCTTCTCGGCATCGCTAAAGATTATTTTTGTTTGGGCGATGCGCAACACGCGCTGGATAAATACAACGAAGTGCTGCCCCTATGGCGAGAGTTGAAAGATGCGCGCAATGAAGCCGCTGTATGGAACGATCGCGGAGTGATTTATTCCTACCTGGGATCCATGCAGCAGGCTGAAGAGTCTCACCAAGCGGCGTTGGGTCTGCGCAAGAAATTTGATGATAGCGCGGGGATTGCCGAATCCCTCAACAATCTTGGGCAACTGCGGCTTGCCCAATCGGCATTTGATCCGGCGCGAACGTTTTACGGACAAGCCTTGGATCTTGCCCGGGCCAATCACCATAAGCGAGGTGAAGCTTACGCGCTGCAAGGGCTCGGCGAAGCGTTTGGTAACGCGGATTCGGGGCGGGCCGAAGATTTGATAACACAATCGATCGGCCTCTTTCATGAGTTAGGAGACCGGGCGGGCGAGGCTTGGTCATGGCAGGTGCTGGGCAAAGTGCATCTCGCCGAACGCAAGCTGGAGCAGGCGCAGTCGGACTTCGATCGTGCGCTTTTGCTGGAGCGGGAAACGGGCGATCGTATCGCTGAATCGGTATCGCTGGTGGGACTGGCGGAGGTGTGCCGGATGCGCGAAGACCGACGCGCGGCGTTGTCCTACGCCGATCAGGCGATCGCGGTGATTGAGACGGCGCGATCCTCTCTGCTGGCGACAAATCTGCGCAGCGCATTCCTGTCATCCAAGCGCGAGGCATTTGCACTGCGGATCCGGCTGCTGTTTGAAAGCGGCGATCGTCACAACTCGCGTGGCGAAGCATTCGCAACTAGCGAAGAAGCGCATGCCAGGGGGCTGCTGGATGCATTGACAAGTAACCGGAGCGATCTACGGAATGTTCTCGAGCCCCGGCTACGCGCGCGGGAGGATCGGCTGGATTCCGAGCTGAATTCGCAGGCCGAGAGACTCGCCCGTGCCTCGAGCGCGCAGGCGCTGACGCGGTTCGATCTCTTGCTGGAGCAACGCCAGGAATTGGATGGACGTATCCGGGAAGCGAATCCTCACTACGCGAATTTGGCTCTACCGCTTGCCCCCGGCGTCGCCGATGTACAGAAATACGGCCTTGATGCGGATACCGTTCTGCTTGAATATTTCACTGGCCCCGAACGTAGTTTTGTGTGGGCTGTTACTTCCACGTCTCTGCGGCAGGTGAAGTTACCGGGCGTCGAAAAGCTGGATGGCCCGATCCGCAAACTGTATGCAGCGTTGACGGAACGGAATCGACGTGTGGCCCGTGAGACCGCGGGGGCGACAGAGCAGCGTCAGCAACTGGCCGATGTTGCGGTGAATCGCGAAGCTGGAATTCTTGGCGAGATCCTTATTGGACCTGTTGCGGAATGGATCGGCCGGAAACGCATTGTGATTGTTCCGGACGGGCCACTTTCGCTGATCCCCTTTCCGCTTCTAGCCTTGAAGACTGGAGCAAGGTTAGGAGCCGGGCATGAAATTGTATATCTGCCGGCCGCCTCGGTGTTGATCGAAATCCGCCGCGAACATCGGGAATCCCCCACAAATGCGAAGAAAATCCTGATCGTCGCCGATCCGGTATTCAGCAAAGAAGACGAGCGTTCACCGGTCGCTGCGGATTCGCGTGAGACGCTTCCCCGCCTACGCTGGTCGAGAGAGGAAGCACAACGAATATCCGCGATAGCCGGCACCGGACGAGCGGAACAGGTATTAGGACTCGATGCAAATTCATCAGTCTTACGACGCCGGGATCTGTCCACGTTTCGATTCATCCATATCGCTTCGCATGCTTTACTCGATACAACTCGCCCGGAACTTTCGAGTATCGCCTTCTCCACGATGGACGCGGAGGGCCATCCGCGCGAGGGACGCGTCAGGCTTTACGAGATCTATAATCTTTCGCTCAACGCCCGGCTGGTGGTACTCAGCGCGTGCCGAACCGCGCTCGGGCCGGAGGTGAGCGGCGAAGGTATTATCGGGCTGAATCGCGGATTCCTGTACGCTGGCGCGCGAGCGGTGGTGGCGACTCTATGGAGTGTCGACGATCAGGCGACCGCGCAATTCATGGAGCGATTTTATCGAGGCTTGTGGGTGGAAAATCTTGGTCCGGCGGCGGCGCTTCGTTCGGCGCAGCAGTGGATGATGAGCCAGGAACGCTGGCGTTCCCCGTACTACTGGGCTGCTTTTATTCTTACCGGCGAGTGGCGTTGAAGAATCTGACTTATTGAACGCGATCGGCGTAGCTCTCGCCGGTATACATACGCATTCTTCCATCTTTCTCGATGAATCTGACCGTCTCTCCGACGGGTGCGCCGCCAGTATCCGCCTCGAGCCGAAACTTATCATCGCCGATCGGAACCAGGCTACCTGGGTGTTCCGGAAACGGTCCTGACGGATCCAGCAGCACCAGGCGCTGATTGAGTTCCACTACCTGCGAATCACTATTCCGGCTTCGATAGATGCCCGCGAAACGGCTCCAGGCCGGGTTCCAGGCGAGATTTGACGGATGCACCTCCGTGGTCTTAGCAACAGCCTCACCTACCGATTGCATCAGGTGATCGGCGATATCCGAAGCGTTGGAATCGTCGCCGTTAGTAAGAACCACGACGCCTACTTTCGAATCAAGCTGGATGAAGGTTTGCGTCTTATAGCCAGGGTACGATCCACCGTGTCCGATGTACACCTTGCCCTTATACCGGCTGACAGCGAAACCGATGGCATTGCCGCGCTCCCAGTTATTTTCCAACATGCGTACGCGGTGCATCTGGCGTAGCGCGCCTGTGCTGAGGATCTGGCTGCCGCCAACCGCGCCGCTGCGAAATTGAAGTGATACAAACTTTGCCATATCCTCGACTGTCGAAGTGATCCCGGTGGCGGCTGCCATCGAACGAGCATCGACGAACGGCATCTTGGCTCGGGTTCCATCGGGCATGCGGCGGCCGTAACCGGTGGCCAGGCCTTCAACGGGCTTGTCTACGCTGGAGCTTGCCATTCCCAGCGGATCGAAAATATGGGTTTGAACGTAGTTGGCCCAAGGCCCGCCCGATACGGCCTCCACTACCATTCCGGCGATAGTGAATCCGAGATTGGAATACTTCCAACGGATTTCAGGAGAGTAGGGAACAGGATGGGTGGCGATAAACTTTTGCACACCCGCCGCATCGGGGAAAGAGAGTTCGGACCAGTGCGGCCCGGCTTCACGCGGTAAGCCGGCGCTATGCGTCAGCAGTTCTTCCAACGTGATCGTCAGGTCGCCTGCCTGTAATGGTTGCACCTTGAACCACGGCAGATATTTCTCCACGGGATCATCGAGGTGAACTTTTCCGGCATCGCGCAGTTGCATAATGGCGGTCGCGGTAAAGAGCTTGCTGTGCGAAGCCATGCGGAATTTCGTGCTTGGCGTGACCGGAGTTTTTAAATCGACATCGGCATAACCGAAGCCCTTTGCCCAGACGAGTTCCTGATCGTGGATCACGCCGACGGCGATTCCGGGTAGTCCACGATAAGCGATCTGCCCTTGTATCCAGGCTTCAAAGAATCGCTCGGCGCCCTTTACATCGGCGTTATCGGAAATGGTGGAAGCGGCGAATGAACAACGAACGGCGAAGGCCAGCAGCAGAGCAACGATGCGCATTGCGGCGAGTGTAACATACGAAGACGTTAGCTCAGCACGTGATCAAGATCGGGAATAACCAGCACTTCACCGTCCAGTTCATAGGCACCTCGAACCAGCATTGGGTTGAGGGGCAGGTCATAATCGCACTCGCGGTGAGGGATCGGCAGGCGGCCGCCGCGAAGGTCCATCGTAACGGGGATCGCCATAAGGTCGGGCGCAGTGGTGGCACGGGCGATCAGCATACGGGCCGGCCGGCGATAGCTTAAGAGAGGTGGCAGCGCGACCTTTCTTCCCAGGTCGACCACTGGTATCGCGCGATTGCGCCAGTTAATCATTCCCAGAATTCCCGGAGGCGAATAAGGTAGAGGAGTGATGTCAGTAGGCCCGAGAATTTCGATCACTTGTGAAAGGCTAAGCGCGAACAACACATTGATATCGGGCGGATCCTCGTTATAAAGTTTGAACGCCAGGATGTGGCGCACCTTGTCACCTGATTCCAACTCGGATGCCTCGGCTTTCGGCGGCTGCCAACGTTCCGGCTCCTCGGCCGGGGCAATCGCCGATGGATGCAAATGCTGGGGAGAGATTACATAAACGATTTCGGAGTCCGTAACCAACGCTCCTTGAATGCAGGAGTGACAACTATTTCGGGCTATGCGCGGGAGCGCGGAGATCTGATCGCTGAATACTTCTATCTCCCCGCCGACGCGGTCCACCGCCAACGCCCACGGCGTCATACCCTGCATTTCCAGCAGAGCGCCGTTTGAAAACGCAGACTCTTCGCGCCGATGCAGAAGGCCATCTAACGAGTAGACCGGCGTTTCATCGGGCAACCAACCGAGCGGATTTCCCGGCGCCTTATTGCGCTTCAGCGAAGATGCCGGATTGATGGAAAGCACGGCCGATTCTTCCAGAGCGTAGACCTGCTTATCGGCCACTACGCGAAGCAGGCGAAGCGGTGTAGCGTTCGTCATTGCAGCCATGAATCCTCCACGGATAGCATTTGTTTTTGTCTCATCTAACGGCACCGGCCACTCTTCGCAGCAACATATCACCAATCTCGGCGGGCGGGGCGACGTGGTCTACCACACCTTTTTCGATTGCCCGCAGTGGCATTCCGTTCACCACGCAACTGGCCGCATCCTGAGCAAAGGTTGCGCCGCCCTTGCCGCGAATCGCCATCATTCCCTTCGCGCCGTCCTCACCCATGCCCGTCAGCAGCACACCTTTAACCTGCGTGCCATATGTTTGCGCGGCGGATTCCATCGTGACATCGATCGCCGGACAATGGCCGCCGATCTCCGGGCCTTGTTGCAGTGCCACGCGCAGCCCCGGTTTCACAATCAAATGAAATCCGCCGGGGGCAACCAAAACGAGCCCGGGTTCGAGCGATGCACCATCTTCGGCCTCGCGTACTCGCAATGCGCAGTGCCGATTCAGCTGCGCGGCAAGAACGCCGGTGAAGGCGCCGGGCATATGCTGGACGATGAGAATCGCCGCCGGGAAATTCTCGGGAAGCCGGCTCAATAATTCGCGCAACGCGAGCGGCCCTCCAGTGGAAGCTCCGATTACGATCAAGCCGCCGCGAATCCCGTCCATCGCCTCGTGGGAAAGATCCGATACCACGTCGACCGGCTTTATCGGCGCTGGAGTGGGGACAGTTCGGGGCCGTGCGCGGATCAAACGAACCTTCGATGCCGCCCGCACTTTGGCCACGATCTCGCGGCAGAGATCCTCAGGACGGGTATTCTCGCCGGGCGTGTATTTTAAAACGAAATCGACCGCGCCAAGGTCTAGGGCCTGCAGCGTTCGCGCCGCCGACCGTCCGCTCACTCCACTCACCGCGACGACGGGAGTAGGACAGTCGCGCATGATTTCAGCCAACGCTTCCAGCCCGTCCATCTTTGGCATTTCCAGATCCAGCGTCACGGCATCGGGCCGCAGTTCCTTGATTTTATCGATCGCTTCGCGCCCGTCGAGGGCGATTGCCACTACTTCCAAATCGCCCGACGATTCCAAAAACGACACCAGTAGCCGGCACACAAAGCGAGAGTCGTCGGCTACTAAAACGCGGATCCGTTTTGCCGCGATCATCAGTTTTTACTCAGCGCAATTGCGCCATTCGCGATTCTCTTACCACGCGGCGGATCACCGATAACAGAGTCTCGTCCTGATACGGCTTGACCAGGTAATCGGTTACGCCCACTTCGAAAGCTTTGTTGCGATGCTTGTCGCCCGATCGCGAGGTGAGCATCACAATAGGAATGCGGCGATACGTCTCCTGCCCCCGCAGGGTCGCGGTCAGTTCATAGCCATCCATGCGGGGCATTTCGATATCCATCAGGATGACGTCGGGCTTATTCGGAGATCGTTCCAAAATCTCCAGGGCTTCCACGCCATCTTTGGCGGCAATCGGGTTCCAACCGGTGTTCTTGATCAGGTTCGAAATTACGCGCCGAACGCTGAGCGAATCGTCCACGATCATGACATCGAACAGACGGCTCTTTGTTTCCGGGACCCGCACTGGAGCCCGCGCCGGCATGTCGCGGCGGTCAATTCTATCGACAAGGTCGGCCGGATTCACGATCAACACCACGCGGCCATCGCCCATCAAAGTGGCGCCGCTAATGCCCGGTACGCGCCGCAGAAGTTGGCCCAGCGTCTTCACCACTACTTCCCGCGCCTCGATCAGTTCATCCACCATGACGGCCATTTTGCGGTCGCCGATTGTGAGAATTAAAACCGGGATGCGTTTCAATGCGTGGTCCGGCGGATGGCGCAACTTCAACAGATCCCCCAGCGTGTTTGCCGGGATCAGGCGGCTATCCATGCGCAGAACCGGACGTCCGCCGATCTGTTCGATTTGCCCGCGTTCAATTCGCAGGATCTGTGTGACGGTGCTCAACGGAATTGCCAGAATCTCATTCGAAGCCTTCACCAGAAGCACGCGCGTGATGCCCAGCGTCAGCGGAAGGCGAATCGTAAACGTGGTCCCTTTTCCGATTGCGGTTTCCACCGCGATGCTTCCCTTGCGGCGAAGTACGGTCGACTTTACGACGTCCATCCCAACGCCGCGTCCGGACACCTCGCTAACTTCGCGCGCGGTCGTAAAGCCGGGATGAAAGATCAGGTCGTAGAGCTCTTCATCGTTGAGGGCATCGGCATCGTGCTGACGAATAAATCCAGTGCGGACCGCCGCCGCACGCACCGCCTCCGGATTAATTCCACCGCCGTCATCGCTGATCCGAATCACTACCTCAGTGCCTTCATTGGAAGCTCTGAGGACGATTTTGCCACGTTCGCTCTTGCCCGCGGCAAGGCGATTTTCGACCGACTCGATCCCGTGATCGACGGCGTTGCGCAGAAGATGATCGAGAGGGCCCACCATATCTTCAAGGACGGTCTTATCGAGCTCGATCGCCTCGCCTTCCAGCACAAGATCGACCTGCTTTTCGCGATTCGAGGCCGTCATCCGGACGGTACGGTGCAGACGCGAAGCGATAGTCCGCAAAGGCACCATCCGAAGACGCATCAGCTTGTCTTGAAATTCGCTGGTGAGGCGGCCCAGGCGATTGAGGTAGCCGTCAAAGTCCCCTTTGATGCGGCTCAACTCGCCACCTGACGCCGAGATATCGCTGGCACTCTCGGCGAGTTCGCGGGACATCAGATGGAAGTCGGTATAACGGTCGAATTCCAGGGCGTCGAAATCGTCGGCGTGGGCGCCGCCGGAGACGATATTTTTGGGCGCGCTCTTCTCCGCCGCGATGGGCTTTCCATTCACTACGCCGCGCACCGCCAACGTTCCGAATCCGCCCTGCAGAGCGCTGACTTCGTAAACCGTTTCCAGACGCCCTGAGATGCGCTTCAGTCGCGCCAGACTAAGCTCCAGTTCACTGCGCTCACGAGCGTAATTTTCCAGATGCTGCTCGAACGTGGAGCGGCTGACCACCAGTTCGGCCACCAGGCGCACCAGCTCGTCCAGGCGTTCGATGGGGACCCGTATGAATTGTCCCGATCTAGATTGCGATGCGCCTTCCGATGGTTCGGCGGGCTGTTCCGGCACCGGAGCGGGAACCAGAAATGCGTGCTCCTGTTCCAGCGGTTCGAAGTGCGGACGCGGCGCTGCTACTTCTTCGCCAAGCAACAGATCGTATTGCCCATACAACTCCACCAGCGTGGAGCGAAAGGTGGAACCGGATGCCCCTCCGGCCAGCATCTCAATTATGTCCGCCGAGGCGTGCAGAAGATTGAGGATCTCCGGTGTCGCCGGTTTATCGTCATCGTTCATGCGGTCGAGAAGATCTTCCGAGCGATGGGCGACCTTGCTCAAAGTGCGTAAACCGACCATCCCCGCGGCGCCCTTCAGGGTGTGCATACTGCGCCGCACATCCTGCAGCAGATCCTGATTTGCCGCTGCGCCTGGCGGATTCGTTTCCAGTTGCCGCAGCGCTTCTCCGATAGCCCGCAGATGTTCGCCGGCTTCTTCCTGGAACGTTTCCAGGATGTCGCGAGGAACGTCCTCGATGGCTACGTCACCGGTCTCGGGCTCGTCTGCCGCGCGGCCCTGTGCCCTTTCCGTGCTGCCCAACATGCCGTCATAGGCAGCGTAGAGTTCATGCAGTCGAACCTGCGCGTCTTGACCGGCTCGTCCGGACGACATGCCGTCCATCAGGTCGGCTGTCGCTTGCAGCAGCGCGATGATTTCCGGCGTAGCGGGCACGTTGTCTTCGTGCATCCGGTCCAGTAGATCCTCGGATCGGTGGGCCAGTTTTCCCAGCGACTTCAATCCCACCATCCCGGCCGCGCCCTTCAACGTATGCATGCTACGGCGGACTTCCTGCAAGGCAGTCATGTTCGCCGGTTGTGCTTCGATTTCCCGAAACGCCTCGGCAATCAGCTGCAGATGCTCTTCGGCTTCCTGCCGAAATGTTTCAATCAGGTCCGCTGGAATTTCTTCCACCTCCGCTTCTTCCTGGGTGGTGGTGGGGGCAGCGGCGGGACCCGAAGATTCTCCGTTGAGCAAGATGTCGTAATACGAGAGAAGGTCGCCCGCTTGTCCGGTATCGCCAGTTGCCGCCAGATCGCCCAAAGTGTCGGCGGTGAGGTATAGGACCGCAATCATATCGGGACTCGGCGCAGCACTGCCCTCGACAATTCGTTCCAGCATGTCTTCCATGCGATGGGAGAGGTGGCTGGCTGCGTGCAGACCCGTCATGTTGGCGGCGCCCTTCAAGGTATGAACGATGCGCTGCACATCCGCCAGCAGGTTTGTCTTCGTTGGGTCGCGTTCGAATTCACGCAGCAGCACGCTGACTTGTTGCAATTGCTCATCGGCCTCGGCCCGAAAGACCTGTAGCAACTCCGGCGAAAGCTCGGCGCCGGGCTGTGGCGCGGCGGTACCGAACGACACTGCCTGTTCGCCCGCCGCGCCCAGCAAAGCACGAATTTCCGCTTCATCGCCCGATTCCGGTTGATTCCGTAAACGCCGGAACCACTGTACGACCGTCGTGAGTACCGCTGCCTCTTGGAGCGTCCCATCCATCAGCTCGCCGATGTAGGCTTCGATTTGAGCGGCGGTATTTTGCAGCAACTCGATCACGGCCGGTGTACACTTCAGCTTCCCCGAAGCCAGATCCTCTAACGCTTCTTCCTCGAAGAACGCGATGTGGCTTAGCGCCGTCAGCCCGACCATCGAAGCGGCGCCCTTAATGCTGTGGGTTACGCGATGGATTTCTTCCAGCCCGTCCAACTCTGTGGGATGCTGGCGCAGATGTTCCAACCCTTGGTGGATTTTCGGAAGGTATTCTTCCACTTCCTCGACGAAGCCCGCAATGATGTCCCGATCCAGATATCGCGCCATAAGCTTTATTGCTCTCTCCGGTAAACGAGTGAGCTTTCGAATTTCACCGCTTGCAGACCAGGGAACTTCTGGCCGATCATCTCTCCCGGTGCAAGGAACAGAAACCCTCCACGATTCAGCTTCTGCCCCAGCTGTTCGACGATCCGCATTTTCTTTGCATCCTTCAAATAGATCAGCACGTTGTGACAGAAGATGACATCGCGCTGGCCCGCCGGATAGGTGCCGGGCTGAATCAGATTGAAGCTGTCGAAGCGCACCAGCGATCGCACCGCCGGACCGATCTCGTAATGTACATCCCGTTCTTCTTCGATCAGCGTCATATATCGTTTTCTAATCGCAAGCGGAATCGAGGCCGCCGCTCTGGTTGTGTAAACTCCACGCCGGGCCCGCTCCAGCGCCGTTTCACTGATGTCGGAAGCCAGCACTCGCACCGCCACATCCTTGCGCGCCCCGGTGGCTTCCAGCGCCGACATCGCCAGCGAATATGGTTCTTCGCCAGTGGAACACCCCGCGCTCCACAGATCGATAGCAGCGCTTCCATGCCGCCGCTCTTCTAACAATTGCGGCAGAACAATATTTTGTAAAGCCGTGTAGGATGGCGTGTGGCGAAAGAAGCTGGTTTGGCGATTCAGCAATCTTTCGAGTAACGCCAGCCATTCTGTTTGACCACTGGCGCCATCCGTGATGGCCTTGTAATACCCGGCATAGGTTGCCAGCCCCAGCGTTCTCATGCGCTCCCACAGACAATTCCTCAGGTAATGGGCGCGGCTCGCCGTGAAATGCGTTCCGCAACGTTCCTCCACCAGTTCGTTCCATTGCGCCAGCTCGTCGGCACTCAGTTCGGGCCGGGCCGGCGGGTCTGCCATCATTACCGTGGCGTAGCACTCAAGCTCAACCACCTGCCGGTTGCGCCGGTGGTTTTGCCATCGGGCCCATGCCCGTAATTGGGCAATTTGAATCTGCCGAGCGACCCGCGCAGTTCATCTGCGAGCTCAGCCAGTTTGCGAATCGACACCGCCGCTTGTTTGGCGCCGGCCGCGGTTTGCTGCGTCACCTCGGATATATCGGTCATCGATTTTGCTACCGAGTCGGAACCCCGGGCCTGCTGGAGCGAGGCCATCGAGATAGAGGAAATGATCTCCGAAAGCTGATTCGAAACCAACTCGATTTCACCCAGCGCCTGCCCTGCGTTGTTTGCCAGATTGGATCCTCCCACAACCTCGCGCGTGGTTTCTTCCATCGCCGAAATCGCCTCATTGGTATCGCTTTGAATGGATTTGATCAGGGTGGCGATCCGCTTCGTCGCTTCTGTCGAACGCTCAGCTAATCGTTCCACTTCTTCGGCCACTACCGCGAATCCCTTGCCCGCTTCGCCGGCCATCGCGGCTTGGATGGAGGCGTTCAACGCGAGAATGCTGGTGCGGTCGGCGATGTCGCCGATCAGCTGTACGATCTCACCAATTTCCTGCGAGCTTTCTCCCAGGCGTTTGATGCGTTTCGATGTCTGCTGCACCTGGGTGCGGATACTGTTCATCCCGGTGATGGTTTTCTGCACCGATTCACTGCCGTTTTTTGCGCTTTTCAACGCTTGGTCGGCGACGGCGGAAGCGGTGGATGCGTTGGCCGACACCTGTTGAATCGAGACGGCGATTTCATCAATCGATGCCGAGGCTTCGACGATCTGCATCGCCTGGGATTCGCTGCCCAACGCCAGGTGTTCGGTGGTGGTCTGTACTTCATTGGCCGAGGAGCTTACGTGCAGCGTGGTGTCCTGCACGGTGCTGATGATCCGCCGCAGTTCGGACAACATGAAGTTGAACGAGTCGGCGATAGCGCCCGTCACATCGGCGGTCACTTCGGCTTCCTTCGTCAGATCGCCTTCGGCCACGCCCGCCATTTCTTCCAGCAGCTTGCGGATGCTCTGCTGCAGCTTGTCGCGTTCGTCGCGCGATTGGATCAAGCTCAATGTGTTATCCAGCATGCCGTTCAGCGATTTCGCCATCTGCCCCAACTCGTCGGGACTGGTGACTTCCGAACGGGCGGAGAAGTTTCCTATCCCGATCTGGCCAAACAGATCGCTGATGGCATGAATCTGCGTGGTAACCGTGCGGCTTACGGCGAAGGCCAGATAAGCGGCCAGCAGCAGGGCGACGAAGGCAATGGCGATCTCAATCCACAGACCCTTGCGCTGATCGGTGGAGCGTTGGACCAGCGTCTCTTTGTAGGCCGTGGTGACGATGTCATCCAGGTTCAGGAATTGGCCCATGGCCGTTGAAGCCTGCTGGGCGTAAGTCTCCAGGTCGCCTCCGCCTTGGGAACGGACCAGCGAATCGTTTTGCGATACCAGCAATTGCGCCGCGCCCGCCGCACTCTGGGCCGCGGTATCGATCCGGCTACGCAGATCGGCATTGCCGGCGGTACCGGTTGAAAGTCCAGCGCGGATATTACTGGTGAAGCGGTTTACGTTTTCGTTCAGCGCGGTAATCTGATAGCGATCTTCTTCGGTCAGCTTGCCGCGCGCGCGGACCGCCGACCCGTAAGCGCTCAACTCACCCAAGGCCTGAACGCCGCTGGGAATCTGCTGCGCGATGGCGTTGCCAAGATAGTAAGTATCGATGTCCTGATCGGTGACGATGGCGTTGTCGGCCACCAGCCGGATCTGGCCCAATATGTCGTTGATCAGCTTGGTGTGGATGTCGATTGTTTCCTTGACGGTGCCCGATGTGCGATTGGCTTTCAACTCATTCCATTTGGCCCGGACGGCGGTCAGGTTTTGTGTCGTGTTCGCTTTCGTGAAGCGCTTATCCACCGTCTCCAGGTCGTTAAAGTCTTTCTCGATTTTCGAATCGGAATCGACTACCCGCGATCTGGCCGCGCCATCGCCGCTGACGGCCCGGGCGGAGAAATCGCGATGTTCCGAAGTATGTTGCAGCAGCGTGCGCAACGGCACCAGATAATCCAGGCTGGCGATCTTGTCCTGGGTGGCGGCGATCCGTTTCTGCTCGCCGGATAAGAAGAAGCCGCCCAGCACCACGATCGGAATCAGCATCAACAGAACCAAAATGCCCAGCTTCCACGATATGTTTCGTTTAGTGATCCACTCGATCATTTCTCAATAACTCCTTCTTACAATCTCAATTCGCTTCAAATTGCCGTAGTTCCGGCGCAAGGAATAATTTATCCACATCAAGGACATGGAGCGAATGCTCGTCCTGTTCGAAAACTCCGCGGAGCAGGGAATCGATACGCCCCTGTTCCACTAAAGGTTTCGTGAGCCGGTCCGTCACCAACGAAGCGATCCCCCGAACCTCGTCCACGATAATTGCCGTTGTAATGGGATCGTGCCCGCCGCGAACGACAAGAATTCGCCGCCGGTCCAATAGGTCGGGCTGATCCAGGCCAAATAGTACCCGGAGATCCAACACAGCTATGATCTCGCCGCGCAAATTCGTCACCCCGCGCACAAATTCCGGAAGGTTGGGCACAATGGTAATGCCCGGGACTTTCTCCATTTCGAGTACGTTCTGAATCGGTAAGGCATAGCGGATCCCCGAGAGCGAGAAGACCACATACTTCTCGGTTTTCCCCTCCACTTCCCGTTTTGCGGGCACTACTTCCAGAGGTGTTGCCCGGACTTCGCGATCCATCTGCTCAATCAGCCGGTCCAGACTGCCCGCTTGCACTTCTTCGAGTTCCGAAGGCTGCAGGAATTGCGGTTCCGGCGCGGGACCGAACTCCTCAAACGCAGCGGCGGCAGCGGCGGCTCCCATCAGATCCTCATCGGTTGTGCCGGGCTCGGCGAAGAACGGCGGTTCGGGAATCTGCAAATCGGGCAGGTCAAAATCGGTATGGGCAAAATCCGTTGCGGCGAAATCGGTGATCGCAAAATCAGCCGCGGCGAAATCTGTTGCTGGCGCCAAGTCCGCGGCAGGACTGGAATCGACCGGGACCGCCGCCGTGGCCTGTGGTGCGGTGGCCTGTGGTGCGGTGGCCTGGAGCGCTGTGTATTGAAGAAAGATCTCCGCCGGCGATTCCGCGACTTCCGGCTCGGCCGTCGCCGCCGCCGCAGCTTCCAGCGGTAAGGCAAACAAATCTTCGTGGATTGCCGGCGCCATGTCCTCAAACGCCAGTGCTGGCTCTTCGCCGTCCGCTAGAGGATCGATGTCGACGTCCATCAGAAGTTCGGCCAGCATCAGGTCCATCGGATCTTCTTCAGCCACCGCCCCGGTCGGCGGCTGGGATGACGGCAAAGGATCGCCGAACATGGAAAAGCCCGGCTCTTCAACGATAAAGGGGGCATCCTGCTCATCATCTTCGACAGATAGCGGCCAGGCATCCGGATCGGTTAGGTTAGGGTGATCGAACTCGTCGGCCATTGCGTCCATTGATCCGCGCGCGGCTGTCCGGGAGCGGAAAGTCCTTTACAGATTTCTCGCCACCGAGGCTGCCAATTCATCGGCGGTAAATGGCTTGGTAAGGTATTCGTCCGCGCCTTGCTTCAGGCCCCAGAAACGATCGGCATCCTGGGTTTTGCTGCTCACCAGGATTACCTTTGTCCCTTTGGTCGCCGGCGTGGTTTTCACCATCCGGCAAACCTGAAAACCATTTTTCTTGGGGAGAACGATGTCCAGCAAAATCAGATCCGGCCGCTGTTGCGCCGTCTTGATAAGAGCTTCCTCGCCATCGGTGGCCGTCAGGAGGATGTAACCCCGGCCCTCAAGAGCGGCAGTCATCAGGCGAATGTCAGTTGGACTATCATCCACCAGCAGAATTGTCTTTCCCATATCTTCCGTGTGCGCTCCCTCACTGCCGATAGTAAGCGTATTTATCGTCAGTTAGCGGGGATTACATTACGGTGGGAGGACAAATTACGCTTTCAGGTACTTCTCCAGCGACTTGACCAGGAGCGAGGGTTCAAAGGGCTTCGTCAAATAATCGGTGGCGCCCGCCAGCCGTCCTTTTACCTTGTCGAAGAAGCCGTCGTTGCCGGAAAGCATCACCACCGGCACTTTCTTCGTCGTGGCATTATCCTTGATGATCTTGCAAACCTGGTAGCCGCCCATGCGGGGCATCGTAATATCGAGCAGAACCAGATCGGGAATGTCTTCGTTGAGCTTGGCAAGGGCTTCCATGCCGTCGGCTGCCACAATCGTTCGATAATTATTGCGTTCGAGCGTAGAGGTGACCAGCTTCCGGACTGTCGCGCTGTCATCCACGATCAGGATGAGGGCCCGCTTCTGCACTGTTTTCAGCGCCTGTTCCAAGTGCGGCTCGTGCGGGGCCAGCTTCGCCGCCGCCTTCAGATGGCGCAGGGCTTCACTGGCGCTATGCAGGTTCAGATACGCCACGGCGAGGTTAATGTGGGCCTGCGCGCCGCCGTTCGGAATCATCCGTTGATAGCGTTCCACGGCTTGCTTCACCAGATCTTCATTGGCATCGCGGCTCTTGGTGATGGCGTCGACATCGGCCAGCGAAAGGATCGCCTTGCAATTCGTACATTTAGCGTTCAGCGCGCCGTTGGCGAAACCACACATTGGACAATCGGTGGCCGATGCCCCGTGCGCCTCCACTTCGTCATCGTCGGCTGGCACGGGCCGCACCCGCGTGGCTTGCCCGTGAGATGGGCTTAGGGTAGGGGCTGGAGGTGCCGCGGTTCTAGGTGGAACCAAAATTGGTCCGTGAGGAACCGCCGAAGCCGCCGCCACTGCCGGAGTAACGGCCGCCGGAACGACAGGATTCCCTACCGTCTGCGACGGATGACGGGCGGGAACAGGCCACGCCGGGGCCGCCTTCGGTTTCTCGGTGGGCGGTGGCGCGACGTCAGTGTGAACTGGAGCCGTCACCGCAGCAGGAGGAGCGGGCGGGCGCTGCGCCGGGGCTGGGGTAGCGGCAGGCGAACCGGAGCGGAGTCCGGAACCGACGGGCGTGGAACGTTGCGGTTCGTTGCGCAGCCGAGCCAGCCAGGAAAGAGCGGTCTTGTGATTCGGATCAAGCTGCAACACTTTTTCCAGATAGCCACGCGCTTCGTCCGGTGTTTCGGCCAGCGAGGCGCGCCACAACCAAGCCTGCTCATTATTCGGATCCTGGGCACACGCTTTTTGCAGCAGGTGCCGCGCCGCCCCTTTGTTGCCGCTGCGAGCCGCCGCGACGGCTTCACGCAACATATCTACTTTCTTAGCTAGCAAGACAACCTCCCCGCTTTGTTCCACCATAATTCCGGCAAAACCACGCGATCATCCCGATTCCCGCCGTCATATGGCAAGGCCCAAAGCCCTTGGTGCGGCGGCTGCTTTTTCCAGCAGTCCAGCCGACGCGCCCCGTTCCACCGGGCCCACTACCGCTAGATTCATCTCCAGCCGCTCATTACCTAAACGTTCATTACCCAGGCGCCGTGCTATCTGCCGTAACATCCCGGCATTTACCAGATCGATTTCCGCCAGCATACGTTCCTCAGGCATGGTCTTGCCGAAATACAGTTCGTCCAGCCCGATCCGCTGGAAGCGATTGTATGTATGGTCGCCCTGCCAGGAATTGCGCGTGCGAAGCCGGCGCTTGGCGCGTTCGATCTCCGCCGGAGTCGCCGCCGAACTCCAGGTAACCAGTTCCCGCCAAGCCGATAGAATTTCCTGTACCGCGGCAAATTCATTCTCTGGTAAAGCGCTGCCTCGAACCACCACGCGGGCCGTACCCTTTCCAATTTCACAAGCGCAATTTACCGTGGCGACCAAGTCAAGATCGCGATAAAGACACCAGTGCAAGCGCTCGCCCAGAATCTCGGCCAGAGCATACAGACCCCAGCGGTCAGCCCCGCTTGCGTTCGCGGCCACTTCCAGGCAAAAGTAGGAATGGGTAAACGGTTCTTCTTCGGTCCACAGAGGTGGGCGCTTCGGCGCGGCCCCCGCTGCCGGCGTATCCTCGCCTTCCAGACGCCAGAAAGCGTCCCGGGCCTGGGCTACAAGATCCTCGTGGAAAACGTCGCCGGCGGCGGCCAGTACGATTCGGCCGGGTGTGTAGTGCCGTTGCACAAAGTAAATGACATCGGTGCGGTCGAAGCGCCGCAAAGCGTTTCGCCGGGCCTGCAGCGTACCCCGGCGGAGGTGTTCCAAATAACGCCTTGGTTCGTCGCACGATTCGTTCCATTCCAGCAGTAACGATCGCCGTTCGCGTTCCAGGCACTCCTGGGGAAAGGTGGAATTGAGGAACACGTCGCCCAGCAAATCCATTACTTCCCAGCATCCTTCGCCTGGAACCGAGGCATGAAAGCAAGTGTAATCGCGGGCCACAAACCCGGCCGTCGGATAGGTCTCGGTGGCGATCTGCCGTTCGTCGCGGCTGCTGGTCCCGGCTAGCAACAGACGTTGGCACAATTCCGCCAAGCCCGGGCGCTCTTCCCCCTCATCGCGCCAACCGCATTCGACAAAGGCTCCTAATTCGATTCGCTTGGAGCCGGGAATCGACTCGCTGACGACACGAATTCCATTTTCCAGGCGGGTAGTAGCAATCGCCGGACGATTCAGGACCGCCTGCCGGACTCCCCCTTCGATTTCCTTATTCAGGGTATGCCTGATCCACTCCGTCATCGATCGATAACCGGCTTTGGTCGCGGCGGCCTGCCAATGAGCCACGTCGTGCTGCGACGTCCTCATTTCAAGCCGGCGATCAAGCGGTGGAAGCTTCATAACAGACACGTCCGGCTTTTGCCCGTACATTCGCCGGTCCTTGCATGATAGCGGGAATTTCGCCCTCGTTCTATCGGGCAACTACTTACCACCATTAAGTAAAATACCCTACTCGAGTACTGTACCCCCGCAGAATCATCAGGTTGCGGAGGATGGGCTGGTGGTACCACCTACCGATGAGCCCACGAAAGCCCCGCCAAATAGTTCGTAGTATTAAAGTCCTGCTTCACCGATGCCGATCACTTAGCGTCAACCAGAACAGCAAGTCTTCACGAATGAACAACCGCGCACTATCGCCGATCCTGGTAGGTTTCCTGCTGCTCCCGGCTACGGTTCTCGCCGCGTCCGAGCAGTGGCAGCATGACGCCGACGTCCACGGCTTGCAGTTCACGGCGGATTGCAGCGCGCTCGATCCCTTCTGGCAGGAGCCAAGCATCCGTTTTCAGTTCAAACACACCTACGGCAAGCCCGTAACAGTGACTTGGCGCATCGAAGGCGCCGATGATTTGCTGCTGAAAGAGCATGCCACCAATTTGGGTGTGGTTGCCGATGGAGCGAAGGCTCTGGTGGTGAATACCAGCATCCTGATGAAATCCACCGATGCGGTTTTCGCCGAAAGCTTGTTGTTGCGCAAGCCCTGCAAGGCTGGATCGTTGCAGGTAAAGATTTTGAAGGTCACCTATTATTTATCGGCCGATGTGCCGCCCGAAGTGAACCCTCCGCCGGCCGAACAGAAAGTAGCGGAAAAGCCGCCCGAGCCCCCGAAGCCCCGTGTCTTGACCCGCGAAGAAGTGTCGGCCATCACTCCCGGTATGAGCCGTAAAGAGATGCTTGCCAGGCTGGGCGATCCGGTCTCAAAGCTGTCGATGCCCGAAGAAGAAGGCTTCATCGAATCGTTTCGCTACGCGTTCGGCGAGGACGGATTGGCGCAGATTCGGCTAGTGGACGGCACCGTGCGGAGCATCGCACTTTCTCGTTAGGTGTGACTGCTTCGGTTGTCCCGTTTTGTCTCAGCGCGTGTCCCATATCCACAAAATAGGCCAGTCCGCTCCTGTACTTTCAGACAGTTAGGGAGGCGGAATAAGTGCTACAGTGATGTTACGACCGTGCTGGCTTATTAATTCCACATGCGCTGTTTGTCTTCCATTCCGATCTTTTTCCTGACGCTGACGCTGTCCGCGGCAACGCTCGAAAAGTTGTCGGTGGACGATATGATCGTGAAATCCACTTCGATTGTCCGAGGCCGGATAGGAGCCTCCTACACCGAGAGCCATAATTCCTTGGTTTACACGCACTACCGCGTAACCGTATCCAGCCAGTTGAAAGGAAAGATAGCCTCACAGGTGGATGTAGCTGTTCCGGGCGGGGTGTATCAAGGTTACCGCCAAGTCTTCGCCGGAGCCCCGGTTTTGACTGCGGGCGAAGAATATTTCTTGTTTCTTTGGACCGGCAAGAGCGGTATGACGCAGATTATCGGTTTGTCGCAAGGTTTATTCACGCTGACCGCGCCCCAGGTCGGCGACGTTCTTCTAAAGCGGCCAGCCACCGAAGAGATGATGCTCGATCCAAAGAGCGGGCAACCGGTTCGCGATCAGGCCATCTCGCTGAACTTGCGGGATGTCACCGCGCGCATTCGAACGACCTCGGGGCAGCAAGCGCAATGAACTGGAGCTGCAAGTTCCGCCGCCTGTTACCGCTTGTCGCGGCATCGCTGTTACTTGCCACCTCGGCTCAGGCCTATTACTTCTACGTGATCTTCAATGGCCGGTTTGGCTCTGGTCCGATTCCTTTCAAATTCGATCTGAACGCGCTGCAAAACAAAACGGTTTTCTACTTCATTTCCGATCAAGGCCCGTCCCCATTGGCGCCGGGTGACAGTTTCGCCGCCGTAATCAGCCAGATTCGCCTGGCCGGGCGGCAATGGAACGATGTACCCTCTTCCGATCTGCGGCTGGCCTTTGGAGGGCTCGAGACCTTCGGCAGTACGCAAAATACGCCGGGCATCGACGTGGTCTTCGATGATGACGTTCCTCCTGGACTGGCGGCCCTGGGTGGGATCACGATGCCCTTGAACGCCGCCTCGGCCACCATTTCCACCGCGTCGGGCGTGCCTTTTGTGCCGATCATGCGATCCAAGTTGAAGCTGCGCCGCGATCTGACCCAAACACCTAGTTTCAGCGAGGCTTTCTTCACGACGCTGGTGCATGAATTCGGGCATACGCTGGGCTTGCAACATACGTTCTCATCCAGCGTGATGTCAACCAGCTTTACGCGCTCGACAAGTAAAGCAAAGCCGCTTGGCGCCGACGATATCGCCGGTATTTCCTTGCTCTATCCCGGTGCCGGATTTCTGTCGGCAACAGGGAGCATCACGGGGCGTGTGGCCTACTCGGGCGGCGACGGCGTGAATCTGGCGTCCGTAGTGGCGATTTCACCCAGTGGGCCGACAATTAGCGCGCTGAGCAATCCCGATGGAACGTATCGCATCGATGCCGTTCCACCTGGCCAGTATTATGTATATGCGCATCCGCTACCGCCTCCCGCCTCGGGCGAATTGACTCCCGGCGGCTTGCAATATCCGGTGGATGCATCCGGTAAGGAGATCCCCGTGGGATCTCCCTTCGACACACAATTTTATCCCGGCACGAAGGATTGGAATCAGGCCTCGGCGGTATACGTCAGCGCCGGTGCCAGCGCCGACTCCACCAATTTCTACGTCAATAAACGCAGTGCCACCAGCCTCTACGCGGTAAGTACGTATAGCTTCCCCAGCGTCGCCTACCCGGCGCTAGCCTTAAACGCGGTGGCGGTGAAGGGAGCGGTTTTACCGGTAGGAGCAAGCAGTGCCGGAGTGTACGTCACCGGCGCGGGTTTGTTTAATTCGAATGGAGGTCTTCTTTCCGGAGTAAGTGCAACGGCCATCGGAGGATCGGCTCGCGTGCTGCCAGGATCGGTGCGGGCCTATAGCCAAAACTATCTGGAAGTGGATCTGGCGACGTTCTCGGGCGACGGTCCGCGTCACATGACCTTCGCCCTGAACAACGATTTGTATGTATTACCTGGCGCGTTTACACTGGTGCACAATCCACCCCCGGTTGTGACGGCAGTGACGCCGGCGTTTGACGATAAGGGTAATCGCGCGGTGACGATCAGCGGAAATACCTTGCAGCCGGATACGCGCATTCTATTCGACGGCGCTCTGGCGGCCCAAATCCGTGTCAATCCGGACAGCAGTATCCTGGTCACTCCGCCGCCCGCGGCCAGCGGCTATGTGGCCAATGTCGTTGCCTTGAATAACGACGGACAAAGCTCGTTGTATCTGCAATATCCTCCGCCGACCTACACCTATGACGGCCCCGCCTTCGACCCTAATGCCGCGCTCACTAGCGCCGCCGGCATTGGCGTATACCCCAGCACGATTCCAGCGGGAGCGGAAGCGGCAATCGACATCCAGATCCAGAACGGAAACTTTGTCGACGGGGAAGCGAAGGTCGGATTCGGATCGAGCGATATCGTGGTGCGCCGGGTCTGGGTGCTCAGTCCTACGCACCTTGTGGCCAATGTGGCGGTAAGCGCCAACGCCTTGCCGTTCAGCACGCAAGTTTCCGTGTCGAACGGCTTGAGCACGTTCTCCCAGCCGTTCGCCATTCAACTGCTTCCGGCATTCCATAATCTGACGGTGATCAGCGGCCCAATTGTGAATGCGGCAACCGGATTAACTGGCACGCCGGTGGGTGGTACGGCCATAGCGAACGTGCTGAATCTTCCCTCTTCGACATTAACGCTCACCGTGGCGGGTCAGCCGGCCACTATCGTCTCGAGCGGAAATGGACAGATTAGCTTTATCGTGCCGCCGGGAGTTCCTAACGGCGGGGCGCTGGTCAGTTTGACCGATAGCAGTGGCGATCCCATCTATCCCGTGATGATGAATGTCGACGCTCCTCCGCCGGTGATCACCAACGTAATTACGGGCACTAACACAGCGGTGGATTCCAATCACCCGGCCCATGCCGGCGATCTGATCACGCTGTTTGTTACTGGGCTTGCCGATCCCGGCATCGCGGTGCTGCCGTCCAGGCTTCACATTAACGTTGGCGGCGTAGATCACATCGCGACATCGATCAACGGACGACAAGTACAGTTCCTGCTCTCCCCGAACGTGCCGCAAGGCAACGAGCCGTTGACGATTATGCTCGACACCCGCGTTTCCGCCCCGGCTACCATCTTCGTGCGTAACATCTAACTCAGCGTCCATCTTTCCAATCGCGATGCAGTGGCCGGGCCTTGCCGTTCCTACACAAAGGCGTACAAGATAGAGTCGATGCGGGCCTATCCTAGGCCATATGCGTCTCCACTGCACTGCGGCACTGATCCTGTTAGCCTCCGCCCTGACGGCTCACGCGGCCCCGATTACGTTTACTTTTTCCGGTTTAGCCACGGGCACCGCAAGCGCCCCAGCCGCGACTTTTCAAGAAGCGGCGTTTCAATTCAGCGGCACTACCGGCACAGACCTGATCGTCAATACGGCGTTCCAATAGTTAACGCCATTCGTACCTGTAACGTCAGTATCGACGGGGTGGGAAGCGGGCTGTTGAACGACGGAAAATACTTTGTGATTTTTAAGGCTACGAGCAACATCGCACTCGCGGATTTAACGGCCGGATACCTGCTCGATTCAGCGATCCCGGTATCACCGGCTATGACATTACGACATCGAAAGGACCCCTGCTCGCCGCGTTTCCCGACATTTTTTTACTGGCGTCGGCTCCAGTTTAGGTACCCTGACCTTCAGCAAGGTGGAGCGTGTGACGTTTACCGCGAGGCTGAGCGATGCGGTCGACGTTCCCGAACCGGCGCGATCACAATCGTTTCGCTCGGGATCTTCGCTTTGGCCTGGCTCCGCCGCCGATAACCGCCGCGGAATGTCCCCTCAGGCGAGAATGCCTGCGCTACTGTAGCAGTGATGAACACCCCGGCTAACGATTACGATCGCGTACTCTATCCGTGCCGCCCCCATTCGCAAAGCCATCCCGACCGGATGGCTGTCGTGGCCCGGCTTTTCGGTATGAATCCCGCGCCGATTGCGCATTGCCGGGTATTGGAAATCGGCTGCAGCGAAGGTGGCAACCTGATTCCCATCGCGCTTGGATTCCCCCACTGCCGGTGCCTGGGAATCGATCTCGCGGCGGCCCCGATCGCGCTCGGGCAGGAGCGAATCCGGGCCCTTGGCTTAGCCAATATCGAATTGCGTCAGATGAATCTGCTGGATGTGACGGCGGAGCTCGGAGAGTTCGATTACATCATCGCCCACGGAGTCTATGCTTGGGTTCCAGCGCCCGTTCGCGACAAGCTGCTGGCGGTATGTCACACGAATCTGGCTGCCCAGGGAGTGGCCTTCGTCAGCTATAACGCCTACCCCGGTTGCCATGTGCGCGACATCCTGCGCGACATGATGGTCTATCATACGCAAGACCTGGAAGACGATGGCGAGCGCGTGGCGCAAGGAAAAGCGTTTGTCGATTTCGTGATCGATGCCCGGCAAAAGCCCGACCCCGCGCAAGCCATGCTGCGCCAGGAACTGGAGGCGATGGAAGAACGCGACGATCACGTCGTGTTTCATGACGAATTCGCGCCCTGCTTCGCCCCTGCCTATTTCAAGGATTTCGCGGCGCACGCCGAGTCTTACCAACTGCAGTATTTGGGCGAGAGCCACATCATCGATATGCAGGCGTCGATGCTTAAGCCCGAGGCCGCCGAAACACTCCGCCAGTTGGCGAACAAAAACCTAATCGCCTACGAACAGTATTTAGACTTCGCCCGCTTTCGCAAATTTCGCCAAACTCTGTTATGCCACGCGAACGTGCCACTCGATCGTGCCTTAAGTTCGGGCAAAATCGCCGGATTTCACTTCGCCTCGGCGGCTATCGAACGTGACCCGGATGCAGACTCGCCTGCCGGAACCCGTGCTTTCACAACGCCCGACGGCAGCGCGCACGCAGCTACCAACCAGCCGCAGACCATCGCCATCCTGGAGATGCTAACCGCGCAATGGCCCACGGCGGTGCCCTTTGCGAACATGCCGGACGCCTCACCGGCGCTGGCGGAACTACTTTTGCGAATGTATCTGGCCAACTTGATCGACGCCCGGACTTGCGTCTTGCCAGTCGCCGGAACCATCGGCGAGCGCCCGGCAGTCAGCGCCTTAGCAAGGCTCGAAGTGCAAAACGGGAGGGTCGTCTCGACGCTGCTGCATTCGCACATCATCGTCGAAGACGAGATCGCCCGGCAGTTGATGCTGCTGCTGGATGGAACGCGAAACCGCGCCGAACTGATGCGCGACCTGCTCGCCGCCGTGCCTTCGTTGACGGCCGAAGAGGTTGCGTCGAAGATCGATGTGAACCTCCACAATCTTCGGCGATTTGGCTTGCTGATGGCTTAAAGCCCGCTACACTGGCGGGTATGAGTCCTTTGCTGCTTACGGCATTCCTAGCGATTACTGTCGGTCCGGTATCGCCCGATGGCGCCTGCCGGCAGCCGCAATTGGCCTCCCAAGGTTCCATCGCCGCAATGACCTTCGGTTGTGGAAAATCGATCTACTTCACCCAGTCGGCCGATGGTGGACGATCGTTCTCGATCCCCGTCAAGGTGGCCACACCCGATGTACTCGCGTTGGGATGGCACCGCGGTCCGCGCATTGCATTTTCAGGAAATGCGATTGTGATTACGGCGGTTGCCGGCAAGGATGCGGGCAATGAAAATCTGCTGGCCTGGCGCTCGGTCGATCGGGGCAAAACGTGGAGCGAAGGCAAGGTGGTAAACGATGTGGCGGCGGCGGCCCGGGAAGGCTTCCACGCCATGGCCTCCAACACGCATGGCCTGCTGTTCTCCACGTGGTTGGATCAGCGCGGCACGGGAACAAACACGGGAGCGAAATTGTTTGGATCGCAATCCACCGACGGGGGAAAAACATGGTCGAAGAATACGCTGGTTTATGAATCCCCCAGCGGTTCCATCTGCGAATGCTGCCATCCTTCGCTGGCGATCGACGACAGTGGAAAGATCATGGCGATGTTTCGGAACTCGCTGAATGGCAATCGCGATCTGTACATCGCTACCTCCGCCGACGGCGTGCGTTTCGATCCCGCGCGCCAACTGGGGAAAGGGCACTGGGCCCTGAAAGCCTGCCCGACGGATGGCGGTGGAATCGCCCAATCGGGCAACCGCATCATCACCGCCTGGAGGCGCGAGAAAGAGCTGTTTACCGCTGTGCCTGGCGAGGCCGAAACGAAGATCGGCGAAGGGAAGGATATCGCCATCGCCTTAACCGATCGAGCGCTGTATGCCATCTGGTCGAAGGGCGGCGAGATCGAATTGAAAACACCAACCCAATCGAAGACCATGGGACGCGGCGCGTTTCCGGCGATCGTCAGCCTTGGCAATGGATCCGTAATCGGCGCTTGGGAAAACGAAGGAAAACTGATCGTCCAGCAGATCCGTTAACGATATTCGATTGCCGTCACTTCATTCGCCGCGGTGTATTCGACGGCGATCGCCACACCGCTTTGCGGTCCGCAGGTGAACTGCAACGATCCCGCCGGCCCGTTCCTGATCGCGATATGGTTGGGGTCGATAATGTCGAATGATTTCTTTTCGCCTTTAATGTCGAGCCAGAGCCGCGCGCCCTCGGCGAGACACTCGAAGCGCGTCAGCTTGCCCTCGGCGCGATGCTCACCGCGCTTGTTCTCCCACGACGGCGGCACAGATACGGCGGGCTTGGTCGACGAGGGCAACGCTACATCGCCTGTCAGCCGGAGAGCGGCGCGCGCCATCTCCTGTTCCTGCTCCGTTCCGGCGGCATTAAGAGCATGATAGGCGGCATCGCGAGACTGGGCGTCTTCGCCCAGCTTGTGATACGAGTAGGCCAGGGCATGCCAGAAGTAAACCTGGCGCGGCAGAATTCGCACGGCGATTTTCAGATGCCCGACAGACTCGGCGAACGCCTGCCGCTCAGAAGCGCGCAGTCCCAATAGGAACTGGGCTTCGGCGAAATTCGGATTCATCTCGACGGCCTGGCGTAACGCGGCATCCACCTCTTCCCTCGGCGCCTTGGCATCGCGCAACAGCATGGCATATTCGAAGTACGTCGCGCCTTCCTTGCTGCCCAGCGATATCGCCCGCTCCAGATGCCGCCGGGCTTCGCCATCGTGCCCTTGCTTCAGCGCCAAACTGCCGAGAGCGGTTTCTATCTCCGCATTGGGTTCAAAATCCTTGACGATGCGCTGATACAACGCTTCGGCAGTCTGCGTGCGCCCGGTCTGGGCGAAGAGATCCGCCCGCAGCAGAAGCGCCGCGGATGGCGTTATCGTCTCCACCTGGGCGGCGGTCCGCTCACTGGGGGGCAATTCCACGCTAATGTTTCCGAGCCGGTTACCGCGAACGTAGTCTCGTAAGGCGATCAGGGTGGCATCGAATTTCTCGCCAAACGCCGCCTCAAACGCCACCTCTGGCGATTTGTTATCCGCCAGACCCAGAAGAAAGCGCGGCAGGTTATCGCGATACCGGGGCGAGAGATTCAACATATGAACCAGCGCCCAGCTCTGGGCGTAAAAGATGCCGACCTTTTCTACCTCGTTGTAATAAGGACTCGCGTGGTTGATCCCACGGAACGCGTCGGCCCCAAGCCAAGTCTGGTTGGCAAGCGTTGCCAAATGGGGTTGAATCGGCAGGCCGATGCGAACTTCGCCGTCGCCCGTTTCCAGCGTCGAGTAGAACTCGGCGGTTCCTTCTTCCAGCCATGTGGGCAGCACCACCGACGAGTGGTTCAGAACCAGGTGAACATATTCGTGAAACAATATGCGATCAGACTGTTCGCCGGAGTAGCGTAAAGCGATATAATCGCGCTCCGGCCCGCTCTGAAAGAAGCCGCTGGAGCTCACTGCCGGACGCACAGCTTTCCAATCTTCATCGTCGGCAAATACGATCACGCGGACCGCTAAAGGAACATCCTGCCCGCCTGCCACGGCCGATTGAAAAACGCGCCGAGCCTGCTGGAACTGATTGAAAACGCGGTGGCAAAGCCCTTCATTACCGTTGGTGTAAATCTCTACACCCGGTGCTTTGGCCACTACCCATTTGCGGTTGGCGGCGTACAGATTTCCGCTCAGAACCACACCCGTCAGAACCATGCCCAGGGCGATTACAAGGCGGGTTCGTGCAGCGTTTTTCACCGTACTCTCAGTATAGGTCCCATAAAAAGTTTCGATTGGACCGCGGGGCAATCCGGGCATAGTCTTGATTATGGCGACAATGTACACCATGGAAGCCCCTACCTCACAGGTAGCACTTCTACATCGGATCAGCAGTATCGTTAGTTCCGAACTCTCCCTGGACTCGATGTTAGGCGAGATCGTGGGATTGACGGTGAGCGTGACCGAATGTGATGCGTGCCTCGTTTACCTGATTGAGCATGAAACGGGTGAGATCGTGCTAAGAGCCTCGCAAGTTCCACACGCGGCGGATCTTGGCAAAATTCGCATGAAGATGGGCGAAGGCGTGACCGGCTGGGTAGCTGAGCACAAGTCCGTCGTTGCACTTTCTTCGAATGCCGCTTCGGATCGGCGATTCAAATATTTCCAGGGTCTGATCGAAGACACCTTTGAAGCGTTCCTTTCCGTCCCCTTAGTAAACCGTGGCGAGGTGATTGGCGTGATCAACGTCCACCACCGCCGGCCGCATGATCATGCCCCGAGCGAGGTTGCGTTATTGACATTCATCGGCGAGCAGATGGGAACCACGATTTCCAGAAGCATGCTGGAACGTGAGAATGAGCGTCTACAGGAAGAGACGAATGAAATGCGCCGTCAGCTGGAAACACGCAAGCTGGTGGAGCGGGCGAAAGGCATCCTGCAGCATCGCCAGAGCCTGACCGAAGAAGAGTCCTATCTGCGGCTTCGCAATGAAAGCCGCCGCCTGCGCCGGCCTATGCGGGAACTGGCGGAAGCCATCATCATGACCGAAGAGATGAATCGCAAGGGCACGGAATCCGTACAGTAGCTATCAGCATTTCCGCTCATCCTATACGGGAGCGCTTGGAGGAAGTTGCTCCCCATAGGATTAGTGAACCAAATTGAGGCTACGTGAACTAAAATAATTGTTTGCTCCCCTTCGTTCCCTTCTTCCGTAATCCCCACCTTCTTACTATCGCTGGCAATTTTTGGCGCCGGCCCACCCACGGAATAGATTTTCCCGTAACACCCCATGTCTACGACACCGAACCGGGCGTCAAGATTCTCGTTCACTCCCAGCGGCCACTTGGCAAAACATTCGGCGAGCTCATTTTAGTCCACGGACTGGAAGGCTCCAGTGAGGCCGGCTACGCCCGTAGCATGGCGGTGGCAGCGTTACAACTTGGTTACGCCGTCCACCGGTTCAACATGCGAAGCTGTGGGGGCACCGAATCTTTGGCCGCCACGAATTACCACGCCGGGCAAACATCGGATCTACTTTCGGTAATTAAACAAATCTCGAAAGAATATGGCAACCCCATCTTTCTAGGAGGATTTTCGCTCGGCGGCAATGTCGTTCTAAAGCTTGCCGGCGAGTTAGGCGATTCGGCGGCGCAGTGGATTCACGGTGTGTGTGCCGTCTCCACGCCCATCGATCTGGCGGCCTGCGTCAAGTACATTGAACGTCCGGCGAATTTCATCTACGAGTGGCGATTCTTGAGCCGTCTGAAACAGCGCATTCGCGTCCGCCACCTGGAAGCGCCTGAAATATATCCCGTGGAAGGACTGGACAAGATTTCCACAATCTACGATTTCGACGATCAATACACCGGCCGATTCTTCGGTTTCGGCGGCGCGGAGAAATATTACGGGACACAATCGTCGATGCTCTTTCTGGATAGGATCCGCGTTCCAACGCTGGTAATCCAGGCCAAAGACGATCCTTTAATTCCATTTCGCGTGTATGACCGCCCGGAGTTTCGCACCAATCCCCACTTGCAACTCCTCGCCGTAGAACATGGCGGGCATCTGGGCTTTATCGCGGCGAAACAACCGCGGTTCTGGCTCGATAGTGTGGTTCTGACGTGGATCCAGCAGATTACAGCCGCCTGGCGGGCGGAATCATCGGCGAAACGGGAACAAGTCGGCGACCAAACTCGTCGTTAATTTGAGTGAATTCCCACGCATCCTTCACCGAGTCGGCCCGCGTCGCGCTGAACTCCCTGCGCTCCAGCAAGCTGCGTAGTTTTCTCACGTTGTTGGGGATTATTTTGGCCACTACGACACTGATTGCGGTGATGTCCGTCATCAACGGCATGAATCGCTATATCGCCGAAAGTGTTTCGAGCATGGGCGCCGAAGGATTCCGGATCGTGCGCATGGCATTCATCGGTAATTTCGACCCCAAGAAATTTTTGGAATTGCAGCGTAAGAATCCGCAACTGAGCCCCGCCGAATTCGACTTTCTCAAAACCCACGTCACCCTGGTGCGGGAGCTCGCCATCGGAGCCAGCCGCCAAGCCAAAGTGGCGTTCGGCGGTGAGCTGATCGATGGCGTGCAAACCGCGGGAGTGAGCGCGAACTTTGCCGTGATCAACAATACGGGCGTGGCGAATGGCCGATTTTTATCAGACATTGAGGACCAGAAGCATCTCGAAGTCGCGTTCATCGGCAACGATCTGAAGGAGCGTTTCTTTCCCAATCGCGATCCGCTAGGCAAGTCCATCACAATTGATGGACGTCCATTTGAGATTATCGGCGTGTCGAAAATTAAGGGCAGCGTTTTTGGACAATCGCAGGATAATTTTGTTTATATTCCGGCCGGCACGTACTTCAAGATCTGGGGTTCGCGGATGGGCGTCTACTACTCGGCTTTGGCCCGCGATCAGACAGTGCTGAATCAGGCGCAGGATGAAGTTCGGATGCTCTTGCGCGCCTACCGCCATCAGCGTCCGCAGCAGGAGGATTCCTTCTCCATCGTTTCCTCCGATCTGTTGGTGAGCGCCTGGGATAACCTGACCGGCGCGATTGCCGCTACCGCCATCGCCGTGGTGTCTGTGTTCATGGTAGTGGGCGGAGTGGTAATCATGAACATTATGCTGGCCGTGGTGACGGAACGCACTCGTGAAATCGGCATTCGCAAATCGGTGGGCGCGCGTCGCCAGGATATCTTAAATCAGTTCCTGGTGGAATCGGCGATGCTCTCCGGCGCCGGAGGCGTCATGGGCGTTATGATTGCGTGGACCTTAACGATAGCCGTCAAGCTTTTCACCCCTGTTCCGATGGCGATGCCTCTTTCGGCCGTGGTCATCGGCCTCTCTCTATCGACGGCCGTCGGTTTATTTTTTGGAATCTATCCGGCACGGCAGGCGGCTAAACTGGACCCCATCGAAGCACTGCGGGCGGAAGCATAATGCGACAAATCCTGGCGGCGGTCGGTTTGGCCTTCGCGACGATCCGCGAACATAAATTGCGGGCATTTCTTACTGTTCTCGGAGTGATTATCGGCACCGGGACAATTATCGGAGTGGGTTCCATTCTGACGGGGCTGGATGGCGCGATTACGAATGTCATAAAAAGCTTCGGTACGAATACGGCAATCGTCTTTCGCTTTCCCATCGGAATCCGCTTTGGTAATCTCACCGCCGAAGAACGGCAGCGCAAAAATCTGACGTATGAGAACGCCGTTGCGATAGCCGAGCGCTGTCCTTCGGTGGAACACGTCAGCCCCTATTTGTTTCCAGTGGAAGGAATCGATAAGGCTCGCTACAAGGGTAACGACGTTTATAATCTCGACATCGGCGGCACTGAGGAAGACTATGCCAGTGGGGGCCAGGGAGAATTGCTCTTCGGGCGCTTTTTCACCGACTCTGAAAGCCGTCACCGCCAACCCGTGGTCGTGATCGGCGAGGATGTTTATAAATCGCTATTTTCGAATGTCCAGCCGATAGGCAAAATGATGGAAGTGAATGGACATGAGTTTGAAGTGATCGGCGTCATGTCCAGACCGGCGGCGTCCTTCCCCGGCCAACCCGATAACCGGGTTCTCTTTCCTTATTTCACGATGAAGAAGTTGTTTCCCAGTGCGAAAGAACATATGTTGATGGTGGTGGCCAAGCCCGGCAAACTCGCTGCCGCCATTGATGAAACGCGCGCGGTGCTGCGCCAGGAACGCCGTGTGCCGTATTCCAAGAGCGACAACTTTTCTATCTCCACTTCCGATCAGTTGGTGGAAGATTTCCACAATGTCACAGCGATTACCGCACTGGTGATGGTGGTGCTCAGTTCCATCGGCCTGCTGGTGGGCGGCATCGGCGTGATGAACATCATGTTGGTATCGGTGACGGAACGCACCCGCGAAATCGGAATTCGCAAAGCTCTGGGAGCCCGAAGAATCGACATCACCACGCAGTTTCTAACTGAGGCCGTTGTGCTCACCGGATTAGGCGGCTTACTGGGTATGACGTTCGGTTGGTTGATCTCGCTGGCCGCGCGTCTGGTATTCCCATCGCTCCCCACCACAGTTCCAATGTGGGCCGCCGTCACCGGCGTGCTGGTGAGCGTGGGTATCGGATTGTTCTTCGGAATCTGGCCGGCCAATAAGGCGGCCCGGCTTGATCCGGTGGTCGCGCTCCGTTACGAATAACGGCTAACCAAACGGTTGCTCAATCGATGGGCTTTGCGCCGTGAACATCTTGCCGCCTTGCTCGGTGATGTATAGGCAATCTTCCAGACGTATTCCAAATTCCCCGTAAATGGTGATTGTCGGTTCGTCGCTAAAGCACATGCCAGGCTGAATTTTCGTCTTGTTGCCGCGGACGAAGTTGGTCCATTCATGGCCATCCAGACCGATGCCGTGCCCGGTCCGATGCGGTAGTCCTGGCACCCGGTAATCCGGCCCGAAGCCGCCATCGGAGATTACTTTGCGCGCCGCCGCGTCGACGGATTCGCATGTCGCCCCCACCTTCGCCGCCGCAAGTGCCGCGTCCTGCGCCTTGCGCTCCAGGTTCCAAACATCGCGTTGCCTTTGTGTCGGCTTGCCAAAAACCACGGTCCGCGTAATGTCCGCTTGATAGCCTTCCACCGCGCATCCGCCATCCATCAGCACAACGTCGCCTTCTTGTAACTTCTGCGGTTGAATGCTGCCATGCGGAAACGCCGAGAATTTCCCGAAGCCGACCAGCGCCCCTCCGCGTGTGCCCAGCGCCTCCAACGCCACCGAACAATTCCCGCGCAATTCGGCTGGCGTCATCCCTATATGGAGTGTCGGAATAATTGCCCGGTAGGACGCAAGCAACATATCGTTTGCCCGCTGCAGCAAAGCAATCTCGGCGGGCGACTTGATCATCCGGCATCCGGCCGTCACCGGCGTGGCGCTTGTTATTACTAGCGAAGGGGCAGCCTGATGAACGCCATCGGAAATGAAGAAGCGCACCTGTTCCTCCATCGCGATTCGGCCGCTCGCGATGCCGCGATCCTTCAAGATTCCGGCGATCCGCTCATACGGGCTCTCATCCTCCTGCCAGACGCGAATGTCTTTTGAAAAGCGGATTACCTCGCGAGCCCGCTCTTCTTCGAATCCTGGAACTACAAAGGCAAGCTCGCCATTTGCCGGGATGACGGCTCCGAACGTTCTCTCGCTATTGCCCCAACGCGTGCCCGTGTAGTAATAGAGGCTGGAACCGGGCTCAAGAAACATCGCGTCAATTTTGTTCTCCACCATCAGCCGCCGAGCCTTTTCGATACGTGCCAGGCGTTCGTCATCGGAGATGGGCACGATGCCGCTGGTCATCGGACGCAACTGGCGGATACAATCGGGTAGTTGGGCACCCCGAGCTTCGATCGCGGCTGCGGCAACGCCGGCGGATAGACCGAAAAATCGTCTTCTATTCAGCATCTGTACATAGTACAAACAAGCGCAAGCTCCAAGCGGAGTGCTTAACTGAAGAACGATGACTGCACGGCCCACGCTGCTTCACCCGCCGCTTCATACTGATGAGCTCGCCGTGTGGAGCACGTCTTTGCCTGGTGTCAAACAGGCGCTGATACCGTCGTTCAGTGACCTCCCGGCTATCCGCCTGTCCGCCGGCATGCTGTTTGTCTCGGTATTTACTCCCGGATGCGTGTACGCGCTTGACGCTACAACGGGGGCCATCCGCTGGCGTTGCGAGCTACCCCGCTTCGGCAGTTCCACGGTCACCCGGCCGGGAATTTGGGAATTCTGTCCCTACGGCCCCGACCGCGACACGATCTATTCCTAACCTATTCTCGATGGAACTCGCCTGTTCCTCGGCGATCGTCATGGATGGCTGCATTGCCTGGATGTCGAAACGGGGCAAACAATTTGGAAGAGCGAAACCTCGGCTGAACCGCGAGCCTCGGTGAACGCGTCCGCCGTCGTTGCAGGTAGCCTGGTGATCACCGCCACAAACGGAGGGGTCGTGCTCGCCTACTCAGTTGACGATGGAAAGGTCATGTGGCGAAGCGAGCTCGACGGACCCTGCATCAGTCATCTGTTCCTGGTTAACAACCAGATCGTTGTCGCTGCGGACTCACTGTATTACTTGGAACCACGCAGCGGAGAGGTGCAAGGCAGTCCGCAATGGCCCCGGCTTCGCGTAGCATTCGCCGCCGGAATGCCATCGCATGTCCTGCTTTTCCGAGCGCCATCCGGGGCGGAGATGGCAACTAAGATGCCACGCCGCTCCAAATCGGAAACACTGTTTATGTTTGAGGGCACTCGTCTGATTCGCAAAATCCCTTGCTCGCGGTACGCCATGTCCGTCAGATTCAGTCCCATCACGGGATTGCTTTATGCCTCCGGTATCAGAGCGATCGACATCCTGAATCCGGAAACAGGAGAATGTCTGCATACACTGCCGGACAATGAACCCACGGGCGGATTCGCCCTTCCCGAAGTTTCCGAAGATAGGCTCTATCTCATCGACGGAAAAGGTGTCATCCGCGCTCTGCGGCATCCGTCATCATCGTGATGGTCAGGCGTATCCATATTCAGGGACCCCACAGCGGTTGCATCCAATTGAAAATTGTATTATTATTCATTTGTCTGAATAATCATTCAGCGGAGGAATGATGGCTTTGTCCGCTACCACTAGCGCCAACTGGAAGATCGCCGCCAGCGATGTTACGAGGGATCTCGATATCTCTCGCGATGAAGTATTGTACTTGCTCGAACTCGCCGGTAAAGTGAAGCGAACTCCATCGCGCTATGCGCAGGCTCTGCAAGGCCGCTACTTGAGCTTGCTATTCGAAAAGCCATCCCTTCGCACGCGCATGACGTTTGAGCTCGCCATCAAACAACTTGGTGGCGATTCAGTTCTAAATTCCGGGCTAATCGGCGAGCGGGAACCTATTAAGGATGTGGCCCGTAATCTGGACCGCTGGACGAACGGCATCGTCGCTCGCACATTCACCCAGCACACGATTGATGAGTTGGCGAAGTGGTCCAGCGTGCCGGTGATCAACGCTCTGAGCGACCTGTATCATCCGTGCCAAATTCTGGCCGACCTGCAGACTATTCAGGAACATTTCGGACATCTTGCGGGTTTGAAGTTGGCCTTCATCGGTGATGGCAACAATGTCGCGCACTCGCTGATGTTGAATTGCGCAAGGCTTGGTTTGGATTTCGCGTTGGCCCATCCCGCGGGTTATGAACCAAAGGCAGCGATTGTGGAAGAAGCGAATTCGCTGGCAGTTCATAGCGGTACGAAGGTGCAGATCACGCGCTCGCCGCAGGAAGCGGTGCAAGGCGCGCACATTGTTTATACGGATGTTTGGGCCAGCATGGGGCAGGAGTCGGAAGCCATCGAACGCCGTGCGATCTTCCGTCCCTATCAGGTAAACGAAGCGCTGATGGCCGCTGCCAGGCCCGAAGCGGTCTTTCTGCATTGCTTGCCGGCAAAGCGCAATCAGGAGACAACCGATGCCGTGATGGAATCGCCCCAATCCATCATTTTCGATCAGGCTGAGAATCGCCTGCACGCCCAGAAAGCGCTGCTGATGATGGTGCTTTAGCCATGCATCGGCGAATTCTGCCAAGCTAGAACTTGCGCCGAATCCTCACCCGGTTCTGGAAGAGCCCGTGGTATCCAAGGCTCGTCTTTGGCCTCAGCCTGCTTCCGCTGCTCTATCTGATTCGGAAGTGGCAGCGCAACGATCTGGGGATTAATTCGATCGAGTTCGTGTCGCGTTTTCTTGGACTGTGGACACTGCGATTTCTAATGTTGACGCTTGCGGTTACGCCGCTACGGCGTTTGCCGGCGATGGGCGGACTGCTTCGAATCCGCCGCATGCTGGGACTGTTCACGTTCTTTTACGGCTGCATCCACGGCTGGCATTACTTCGCCATCGATGCCCAGTGGAGCCGTCAAGTGATCACCGAAGATCTAACCTACCGGCGCTTTTTTATCGCCGGATTTACGGCTCTATTGCTGATGGTGCCGCTGGCTCTTACTTCCTTCGACCGGGCAATTCGCTGGATGGGCGGCCGGCGTTGGACCCTGTTGCATCGCCTGATTTATGTAAGCGCCGTGCTAGCGGTTATCCATTATTTGTGGCAGGCGAAGACGATTGTCGCCGGTCCAGTAGATTACGCGGCGATCTTGCTGATGTCGTTTCTGGCGCGGATATTATGGGTGATCCTGGCTCGCCTTCGACGCCGCAACCTTGTCGAAGCCGCGGCAGAGGTAATTTGAAACTATTATGAATAAACCTAAAAAAGTAGCACTCGCCTATTCGGGCGGTTTGGATACATCGATCATCATCCCGTGGCTGAAAGAACATTATGGATGCGAGGTGGTTGCCGTGTGCGGCGACATCGGGCAGGGCGGGGAAGAGCTTACCGGCCTGGAACAAAAAGCGCTGAAGACGGGCGCTTCGGAAGTTCACGTGGAAGATATGCGCGAGGAATTTGTCAGCGAATATCTGTGGAAGATGGTTCGCGCCGGCGGTATCTACGAGCACAAATATCTCCTGGGAACGTCGATCGCGCGTCCATTGCTGGCCAAGCGTCAAGTGGAAGTCGCGCTCGCTACCGGTTGCGATGCACTGGCTCACGGATGCACCGGGAAGGGTAACGATCAGGTTCGGTTTGAGCTCACTTACAAGGCGCTGGCCCCGCATCTTCCGGTGATTGCACCATGGCGCGAGTGGGATATTATTTCCCGTGAAGACGCCATTGAGTATGCCGCCAAGCACAACGTGCCAATCGCCCAATCGACTACCAAGATCTACAGCCGCGATCGAAACATCTGGCATATTTCGCATGAAGGCGGTGAGCTGGAAGATCCGGCTAACCCTCCTTCGGACGGCATCTGGATGCTGACCAAGAGTCCGAAAGAAGCGCCCGATAAATCGCTCGACGTGACCGTGGGATTTGAGAACGGCACCCCGGTTTCCGTCGATGGGAAGCAGCTTGCGGGTTTAGCGCTGCTTGAGACGCTGAACGCGATGGGCAGCGAACATGGGATTGGACGGATCGATCTGGTGGAGAATCGCTTCGTCGGGATGAAGTCGCGCGGTTGCTATGAAACGCCGGGGGGCACCATCATCATGGCGGCGCATCGGGAACTTGAATCGCTGACACTGGACAAGAGCACACTACATTACAAGCAAAAATTGGCGCTCGATTACGCGGAATTGGTTTATAACGGCCTATGGTTCACGCCGTTGCGGGAGGCGCTGGACGCGTTCTTCGATGTCACCAGCAACAATGTCACGGGTGAGATCACCATGCGCTTGTACAAGGGCAATCTGGAACCAGTCAGCCGTAAATCGCCATATTCGCTCTACTCGTTGCATATCGCCAGTTTCACGATGGGGGCCGAGTACGATCAGAAGGACGCGCTGGGCTTCATCAACTTGATTGGGCTTCCGCTTAAGATGCGAGCGTTGCTGGAGAAAAAGTAGCCCATGAAACTTTGGGGAGGACGGTTCGAATCAGGACCGTCCGCAATCTTCGAGAGCTTTTCCGGCTCGCTGCATTTCGATAAGCGGCTGGTGGATGTGGATGCGCGCGGGTCACAGGCATTTGCCCGTGGCCTGCGGGGCGTGGGAATTTTGACGGTGGAAGAGTGCGACCAGTTGTGCGCGGCCTTTGAGGCGATTCGCGAGGATGCGAAGTCACAAACCTTTTACGAAGATGCCACCGATGAAGACGTTCACACATTGGTGATCCGCAAGCTGAAAGAAAAGGTGGCCGGTCTAGCCGATAAGATTCACACCGGACGCAGCCGTAATGAACAAGTATCGTTAGACGTTCGCCTTTGGCTGCGCGAAGAAATCGATCGCATCCTGACGCATCTGGGGACGTTGCTCGCCGCGCTGTTGAAAATGGCCCGGCAATATCCCGATGCCGTGATTCCCGGTTACACGCATATGCGGCGGGCGCAAGCGGTATTGTGGCCGCACTACTTACTCGCTTACTTTGAAATGTTCGCCCGCGATTACGAGCGCCTACAACAGACTCGGGCCAGGGTGAATGTCTTTCCGCTCGGTTCGGGTGCACTTGCGGGAAGCGGTTTCCCGTTCGATCGCGACGGCATGGCCCGCGATTTGGGTTTCGCGTCGATCACGCGCAACAGCATGGATGTGTCCGCCGACCGTGACTTCGCGCTCGATTTCCTTCACGCCGCATCGGTCACGATGCTGCACCTGAGCCGGCTCGCCGAGGATTGGATCCTTTATTCCAGCGAAGAGTTTGCCTGGCTGGAACTGGGTGATGATGTTACCAGCGGTTCCAGTTTGATGCCCCAAAAGAAGAATCCCGACTCACTCGAGTTGATCCGCGGTAAGTCGGGGCGTGTTTTCGGCAGTTACAATTCCTTGTTTGTCACGATGAAGGGTTTGCCGATGACTTACAACCGGGATATGCAGGAAGACAAGGAGCCGCTGTTCGATGCAGCGGATCAGTTGACTGGGTCGATTGAGATGGCGCGTTCCGTGGTGGATGGGGCGAAGCTGAACGTCGATCGTCCAGCAGCGGCGGCGGAAGAGAGTTGGGTGGTGGCCACCGATCTGGCCGAAGCGCTGGCTCGCAACGGCACGCCGTTCCATCAGGCCCATCAGATTGTAGGGCGTTTGGTATTGTCCAGCGTGCGCGCCGGCAAGAAGCCAGCCGATTGGACGGCGGCGGATCTGGCCGCCTTCGCGCCTGAGTTTACTTCGGCGATGGCAGCTTTACTCTCGCCGCCGGAAGGCATGAAGTCACGCGAGATTGCCGGGGGCACCGGCCCGCGCGCCGTAGCGCTAGCGCTCGATGAGGCCGAGGAACGCCTGCAGCGCTTACGATCATGAACAAGAGCTATCGACAGGGGCAAATCCTGAAGCTGATCCGGGGCAAGGAGATCTTCACCCAAGAGGACCTTGCCGTGGCGCTTCGCGGCTTGGGCATTCCCGCGACCCAGGTAACCCTGTCGCGTGATATTCGCGATTTGGGCCTACTGAAGACGGCTGAGGGTTATCGGCAAGTTGATACTGAGCCTGGCCGTCCGCAGTTCGCATCGGTGGCGGGCGAATTTTTATGGGACGTTCGCGTGGCTCAGAATCTGGTTGTGTTGCGGACATCACCGGCGCACGCCAGTTCGCTGGCGGTCGCTCTTGATAACGAACAATGGCCGGATGTAGTCGGGACTGTGGCAGGCGATGATACGGTATTGGTGATCGCACCCGACAACGACAGTGCGGTTGCGCTAAGCGAACGCTTTATGGAAATGTTGCGTAGTTAGTCGCTGAGCTTAATTCCGCTTAACCAAATTTTCTCTTGTCCTATGCCGCGTATCATGTTACATTCAGAAAGTCCCAAATTGAGCAAAGGAGGCAGAACATTGATGAAGTCCTTTCCCATTGATTTCAAAATCTCGACCCTTGAAGACTGCCTCGCAGACCTTCCTGTTCGTTAAATCCCTGGTTTTACAATACTGTAGTGATTGAATGAGGTTGGTCATCGCCTATTCTCATTAGTCGACAGCTTACTCGTATTCCAAATAACTAAGTTACAAACTAGCGAACAGGATTAGCATCTCAGGACGTGCGGATTAGGCTGAAAAGTCGAGGAACCTCATCCGGCCACTTTGCTTTCCGCCGCGCTCATCTATAAGCCCGGTCATGAAGCGAAGGGCGGACCTCGTCCAGTTCCCTGAATAACTGGACGTCCTTAGATCTCGTGGCCCGAATAACTTTCATCCGGGCCGCGAGTAACTTAGCGGCTTATAAACGGCCAGTAAGTTAGTAAGTGGTAATGGTAATAGCGAATCGCGACAACCACACAACCAACCGCGAGAGCGACTATTACAAGCATTGTCAAAGCGAAGGCCTTCCACGGGAAGGGCAGTTTTTCGCGCCTTAAAACCAGGACATAGCTGGCGAATACTCCGATGAAGAACAGCAGGCACATCGGCACCGCGAACAGCATCAGGTTGAAGATATCCGGGGTCGGCGTGATAATCGCGGCGAGGATCACAATGGCCAGAATGGCGTAGCGCGAGTGTTCCAGCAGGAATTTCGGCGAAGCCAAGCGCAGCAAAGTGAGGAAGAAGATGATCATCGGCAACTCGAAAACAAGGCCGATGCCGAGTGTCACGTTCACGAACAAATCAAAATATTCACTAATAGAGATGACGGGCGTTACGTTGATATCGCGCCCGATCCCCAATAAGAATTCGATTCCATAGCGGAAGGCTACGAAGTAGGCGAACATTCCCCCGCTAATGAAAAGGCCGGCCGAGACGATCACGAACGGAGCAGCCCAACGACGCTCTTTTTTATACAAGCCGGGAGAGATGAAAGCCCAGACCTGATATAAAACCCAAGGTGATACCACAAACAGCGATGTCAGCAGTGGCAACTTTACCCAGATGGTGGAGAAGCTTTCCATCGGAGTTAGTGCCGCCAACTTCGGGGGATTTACGCCGAGGTTTCGCAAGGCGCTGGTGGCCGGTTCACTGGCGATCAGCCACAGCTTGTCGGAGAAGTAGACGCAGGAAATGAACGCCACTCCCAGACCATAAAGGATGAAAATGATCCGCCGCCGCAATTCGTCTAAATGGTCGAGGAACGACATGCGAAGCATGCCATCTTCTTCCGCATCGGCGGGATCGTCCGGCGGCGGAGGGGGAGGCGGCGGTTTCACCGGGCCCTGTAACGTTTTCACGACAGGCGCAACGGTAACGGCCTTCTCTGTAACTACCTCAGGATTGTAAGCATACGGCTCGTCGTAACGGCCTTGTACCGATGTGCCCGAGGGGTCGTAAGAAGCCGGTCCATGCGCCTGTTCCGATGACGGTTCTTCGCCCGTGGACCCGGGCGGGCCCTTTGGATCGTCTGCCATTTTTTAGTTAGCTATTAGTCCGCGCCCGCTGAAAGTTCCGGTTCGCCGAAATGTCCCGCCGGTCGCGAACTGGCGGTTGCCAACTCGGTCCCAGGAGTTCTCGGAACAGTTCCGTTCGTCGCCGGCGCCAATTCCTTCATGGCCCCAGTCGACGGAGTTTCAACAAGCTGCGATTCGGCGTCCGAAGGTGCGGATACGCCTACAGTGGAAGTGTGTGTTGCGGTGGAATCATGAGACTCGGAGTTGTACGCCCCGTAGTCATGGTAGGCGGCGTCATGGTGGGTGGAGTCGTAACTGGACTGAATCTCCCCCGTAAAACTTTTCGCCACTTCCCTAAAATCCGAATTTTCCCGCTCGAGAGTTTGCATTTCGCGTTCAAACGTAGACTTCAGTTCGTTTGAAGCACGTCGAAATTCCGTAATCGCCTTTCCGATTGTACGGCCTAGTTCCGGCAGCTTCTTAGGGCCAAACAGAACCAGGGCGACGATGAAAATGATCACCATTTCCGGCACGCCCACGGGACCCATGCAGTATCCTCCTAGCAGCCATCATTCTAACAGACGTAAACATGTGGGTTGTGACACCCACATCCGGCAACCGGCCGCCCGCAACCTCGCATACAATAAATCTACTCATGAAACACATCAGCCTTTTTGTCTTTGGGGCAGTGTTATGGTCCCTCAACGCACAAACGCCACCCGCCGATCCTTCCCAACCCATTCCGGGCGTCAACCTTGCCGCACCACGTATTCCCGAGCCCGATCCCAAACCCTACGACAAAGTGATCACGAAGGACGCCAAGTCGAAGGCGGGCTTGTTCACTGTGCACGTGATCAAGAACAAGTATTACTATGAGATCCCCAAATCCGAACTGGGCAAGGAGTTTCTGTGGGTCTCGCAGATTGCCAAGACCACGATCGGTGTCGGCTACGGCGGCCAGATGGCCGGCAATCACGTGGTGCGATGGGAGCGGCATGATAACCGGGTTCTGCTGCGGAGCGTGTCTTATGAGGTTGTCGCCGACCATACGTTACCGATCGCCCGTGCCGTGCAAGCTTCTAATAACGACACCATCGTGATGGCTTTCAATATTGAAGCATTCGGCAAAGACGATGCTCCGGTGATCGAAGTCACGCGCCTGTTCGCGACAGAAGTCCCCGAGTTCAGTCCACGTGCCCGCCTTCGTGCCCGGGCGATGGATCCGGCTCGTTCCTTCATCGAGCGCATCTCGCCATTCCCGCAGAACATCGAAGTGGAAGCCACGCAGACGTTTACAACTCCGATCGAGCCACCTACTTTCACGCCCAATGTGCCCCAACCAAATCCATTCTTCGCCGGGGGAATGAAGCCGGGGAGCGCGACCGTCTTGATGCACTACAGCATGGTGAAACTCCCCGACCATCCGATGCAAGCCCGCCTATTCGATTCGCGCGTCGGCTATTTCAGCACCTCGCAAATGGATTTTGGACAGGATGAGCACCGGGCCCCGCGCCGCACCTATATTGCGAAGTGGCGTCTGGAAAAGAAAGACCCGAATGCCGCGCTTTCAGAGCCCGTGAAGCCGATTGTTTACTACATCGATCCAGCGACGCCGGTGAAGTGGCGTCCGTATCTAATGAAAGGCATCGAAGAATGGCAGATTGCTTTTGAAGAAGCCGGTTTCAAGAATGCAATTATCGCCAAGCTTGCGCCGACTCCTGAAGAGGACCCGGAATGGAGCCCCGAGGATGTGCGTTACTCGGTGATTCGTTGGCTGCCCTCGACGATTGAGAACGCGTCAGGTCCGCACATTTCCGATCCCCGTACAGGTGAAATCCTGAACGCCGACATTCAGTTCTATCACAACGTTATGAACTTGAGCCGCGATTGGTATTTCACCCAAGCGTCGCCGAACGACCCGCGAGCCCAAACGCTGCCCTTGCCCGACGACCTGATGGGAGCACTGCTGCAGTATGTTGTTGCCCACGAAGTCGGCCATACACTGGGCTTCCAGCACAACATGAAGGCGAGTTCGCTGTATCCCGCCGGGAAAGTCCGCGATTCCGAATGGGTAAAGAAGATGGGCCACACGCCAACCTTGATGGATTACTCGCGCTTCAATTATGTCGCTCAGCCAGAAGACAAGATCGCGGTTGAAGATCTGATTCCGAAGATCGGCCCCTACGATAAGTGGGCTACCCATTGGGGCTACGCACCCATCGCCGGGGCGAAGAATTCCGACGAAGAGAAGAAGACGCTCGATGAGTGGGCTCGCGAACAGGATAAGACTCCGTGGCTGCGGTTCTCTACGGCGGGGACTTTCGGTTCCGATCCCGGTGAGAATACAGAAGCCGTGGGCGATGCCGATGCGGTTGCGTCTACTGCGCTCGGCCTGAAGAATCTGAATCGAGTCATGGGTTATCTGCTGAAGGCCGCTACGGCGAAACAAGGCGAGCCATTCGACGATCTCAACTCGGTTTATGGAAGAGTGCTGGGCCAATGGGCGCTGGAGATGAATCACGTCGCCGTCATTGTTGGCGGTCTTGATTCACAGGAAAAACATTCCGGCCAGGATGGCGTTCGGTTTATGCCGGTGGGCCGCGAAAAGCAGGTGGCTGCTGTACGCTTCCTGAACGAAAACGCGTTCGCCACGCCCACCCTACTCATCAGGCCGGAAATCTTGCGGCGCATTGAACCAACGGGCGCGCTGGATCGCATCAAGTCAACGCAGATGCGTGTCTTGTCCACTCTGCTCGACAACCGGCGCATCGCGCGTCTCTCAGAAGGGGAGGCGCTGGATGGGATGAAAGTATATCGCGCCGACGATTTTCTCACCGATGTTCGCAAGGGTGTGTTTAAGGAATTGGAAGCGGCCAGCCCGAAGGTGGATGCTTACCGCCGTAATTTACAACGTGGTTATATGGAACTCGTCGCCGATAAGTTAAACGGACGCGGAGCGGTGCAAGACGATACGCGGCCATTGCTTCGGGGCGAATTAAAAACGCTGAGCGGGGAACTCTCGCGCGCCCTGCCGAAGACCACGGACCGGGAAACGCGGCTCCATCTGGAAGATCTGCGCGACCAGATCGCCAAGGTGCTGGACCCGAAATTTGTCGTTCCTCCGCCGCCGGCTCCGGTTATTGGAATTTTTCGGGCGATTAGCGAGGACACCTGCTGGCCCGATTATGGAATCTACTAAGCGAGAGGACAGGTACCCAATGAAAACCATTTCTCTATTGCTGCTGGCCTTGGCGCCGCTTTCCGCGCAGGAGAAGGTGGACCTGTCGATGATCCATCGCATCAAGGCCGAGGCGTTTGAAAACTCGCAGGTGATGGACCATTTGTTTTACCTGAGCGAGGTCTATGGACCGCGCCTGAATAACTCGCCAGGCCATCGCGCCGCGGCCCAGTGGCTGATGGAACGAATGAAATCCTACGGAATGACGAACGTCCACCTGGAGAAGTGGGGACCTTTTGGGCAGAGCTGGAAGCTGACAAATTTCTCGGCCCATTTGATTGAGCCGCAATATCAGCCGCTGATCGGCGTCCCGCTCGCCTGGACTCCTGGAACCAAGGGCGTTGTCACCGGTGAACCGATCCTGGCCGTGATCAAGACCGAAGCCGATTTCGAGAAGTTCAAAGGCAAGCTGCGGGACAAGGTTGTGTTGACGATGGAGCCCAAGCAGATTGAAATGATCGCTGAGCCGATGGCCCGGCGATTGACCAACGAAGAGCTTCTGTCAAGGGCTAGTAGCTATGATCCGGCGCGTCCAAATCCATTCGGGGGACCGTCGCCGCGCGGCCCGGCCACGCCGCCAATCGATCGGGAAGCGGTTGTGCGTTTCCGCAATAAGATGAACCAATTCTTGAAGGACGAAGGGGCGCTGGTGGTATTGCAATACGGCGGCAGCGGCGATGGCGGAACTGTCTTCGCCGCCGCCGGTGGATCTCGCGATCCGAAGGACCCGATTCCACCGCCGATGGTCGCGCTGACTCCCGAGCACTACAACCGCATCGTGCGTTTGCTCGAAAAGAAGATTCCGGTAAAGCTGAAATTCGACATTCAAGCGGAGTTTCTCACCGACGATCAGGACGGCTTCAACGTCATCGGCGAGATCCCGGGCTCGACCAAGAAGGACGAGATCGTGATGCTTGGCGGGCATCTGGATTCGTGGCACGGGGGCACTGGCGCTACCGATAACGCGACCGGAACCGCGATTGCTCTGGAAGCCGTGCGCATCCTTACAACCCTGAAGGTGCCTATGCCGCGAACCGTCCGGGTAGCGTTCTGGGGCGGCGAAGAAGAGGGGTTACTCGGCTCGCTGGCCTATGTGAAGGAACATTTCGCCGATCGCAAAACGATGCAGATTGGCGCCGAATACAACAAGCTGGACGCTTATTACAACGATGATACGGGAACCGGTAAATTCCGCGGCATTAGCGTCGGCGGCGATGAGATGGTGGCGCCTATTTTCGAAGCGTGGCTGGAACCGTTTCACGATCTAGGTGCCACGGCCGTACTGGGCAGGTCCTCACCGGCAACGCGCGCGCCGGGCGGTACGGACCACACCGCATTCACCTATATCGGCTTGCCGGGCTTCGGCTTCCTGCAGGATCCGATGGAGTATCAGACGCGCACCCATCACTCCAACATGGATCTTTACGATCGGGTGCAAAAAGGCGATGTGATGCAAGCGTCGGCGATCATGGCGGCGTTTGTGTATAACACGGCGGTCCGGCCGGAAATGCTACCGAGGGTTCCGAAACCCGATCCTCTCCCAAAACCGGCGAATTAATCCCGGATTCGCTGCCACCGATGGGAACAAACAATTCCGGGGCTCTTTGTTTCATGTGAAATTCATTGAACCCCCATCTCGTCTAAACACAAACGACGCACGCTAGGAGGCATGAGATCCGGCTCGAACACCCATTTGATCTGGAAAGACCGTTCGGTGCTGAAGCAATTCCGCACGGCGGTTTCCCTACATAGCCACACCAGCCAATCAGAAGAAAGTCTGGACATGATCCCGCGTTACACGGGAAAGATTCCGTATTTGGGGAAAGCAATTATCCGGCAGCAACAAAAGTATCACGATAATATGGGTCACCCGCTCGATTTTGCCCGTGCCTTTTGGCGTCCTCCTCTTACTCCGCGCGAGGCGTTACGTTTGGAAATCGGCCAGATTGAACGCGAACTCGGATTGGAAGCGCTGGTATCGCTGAGCGATCACGACAACATTCAGGCTGGCGTGATGCTCGGAATGTTTGCCAAGGACAAGCCGCAGCCGATATCGGTAGAGTGGACCATCCCTTTTGGCTCCACGTTTTTCCATATGGGCGTTCACAATCTGCCTCCACGCGATGCCGGCGACATCATGAAAGAGTTGGCCGCATTCACCGCGAACCCTGAGCCGGAAGATTTGGGCGGTTTGCTTGCCATGCTCAACAACTTTCCGGAAACGCTTCTAATCCTGAATCATCCGATGTGGGACGAAAAAGGAATCGGCGCATCTAAACATGCGCAGACACTCGGCCGGTTGCTGGAACGGCACGGCCATCAAATGCATGCGTTAGAGCTGAATGGGCTTCGTTCGTGGGAGGAAAATTCGCAGGTGACCTGGCTGGGCCGCGATGCCAGCCTGCCGGTAATTTCCGGCGGCGATCGTCACGGATACGAACCGAATGCCATTCTCAACCTTACGAACGCGGTGAGCTGGCCAGAATTCGTCGACGAAATCCGCAATGATAAGAAGAGCGAGATTCTTTTCATGTCGCAGTATCGCGAGCCTCTGAAGATGCGCATTGTTCAGACTATGTGGGACGTAGTGAAAGAATATCCCGAACACCCCGAAGGCGGACATACCTGGGCCGATCGCGTTTTCTTTCGCGATCAGCAAGACGCCATAAAGCCGATCTCCGAAATCTGGGGTGACGGCGGTCCGTCGGTGGTCAGACATTTCGTCATGACCATGCGTCTGGTGGAAAACCCCAGCTTCCGTTCCGCCCTGCGCTTCGCCCTGGCCGCTAAGCAAGAGGCGTGCTTGTGACATTTCGCCCGCGCGTGGCGTTCTTCACCGACTCGTTTCATGAGGTGAATGGCGTCGCTCTGACCAGCCGTCAGTTTGACGCGTTCGCGCGCCGCCGGCAGTATCCTTTCTTAAGCGTCCACGCCGGTCCGCGAACGGAAATCGCAACCGAAGGCAGCGTCACCACACTCGAATTGCAGCGCGGGCGCGCGGCGTTCCCCGTGGAATGCGACATGAACTTCGATCCGCTATTCTTTCGCTATCGAAAATACGTAGCCGGAATTCTGCGTGATTTTCGCGCCGACATCCTGCATATTACGGGACCAAGCGACAATGGAATTTTAGCGGCGTATCTGGCGCATGAGTTGAAGATCCCGCTGGTGGCGTCATGGCACACGAACCTGCATGAATTCGCCGCGCGGCGGCTGCACAAACTGTTTCGATTCCTGCCCAATGGCCCTCTGGATTCGCTAACTCTGGCCACCGAGCAAAGCACACTCGCGCTATGCACGCAGTATTACAAGCTGGCGCGTGTAGTGCTGGCGCCGAATCAGGAACTGGTGGAGCTGCTGCAACAGCGCACAGGTCAGCCTGCCTTCCTGATGCAGCGTGGTTCGGACACGTCGATGTTTTCGCCGGACAAGCGGGATCGCGCCGATGGGGATTTCGTGATCGGATATGTCGGCCGCGTGACACCGGAAAAGAACGTGCGTTTTCTTGTGGAGATTGAGCGCGCCCTGATCGAGTCGGGCCATGCGAATTTTCGATTTCTGATTATAGGCGATGGCAGCGAACGGCAATGGTTGGCGGCGAATTTGAAGAACGCCGAATTTACCGGCGTCTTGAAGGGTGAGGCGCTAGCGCGGGCCTACGCGAACATGGATGTTTTCGCGTTCCCCTCGCATACGGACACCTACGGCAACGTCGTGATTGAAGCGTTAGCCTCGGGGGTTCCCGCTGTCGTGACTGCGTCGGGCGGTCCGAAATATTTGATTCAAAGCGGGCTCTCGGGATTCGTTGCCGCTGACGATCTTGGCTTCATCCGGGCGATCCGCGAGATATGCGATGACGGCGGATTGCTAGCGAAGATGCGGGTTGCCGCCCGCGAACACGCCCGGTCATTATCGTGGGATGGCGTCTTCGATTCCGTGTACGAGGCTTATGAGCAGGCCTTGCCGTCTACCCTGTATTCTAGTCGTCAATGTCCTCCATCTTCCGTGACAATCTCCTGAAAGACAAGGTCGCTCTTTTGACTGGCGGCGGTAGCGGTATCACGCAGCGTATGGCGGAGCGGTTCGCCGAACACGGAGCGAAAGTGATGCTGATCGGACGCAAGCAGGACAAGCTGGACGTGGCAGCGGCGTTGATTCAAACGGCTGGTGGAATAGCCGCTACCTTTGCCGCCGATGTCCGTGACTTTGCCGCGATGCAGGCCGCGGTGGACAAGACGAAGGAGACCTTCGGACTGATCGATATCGTGGTCTGCGGCGCCGCCGGGAACTTCCCCGCGGCGGTTGCGGGCATGTCGGCCAATGCATTCAAGTCCGTAATCGACATCGACTTGTTGGGTACGTTCAATACATGTCGGGCGGCTTACGATTCGCTACGTAAACCTGGCGCGGCGGTGATTAGCATCTCGGCGACGCACGCATTTCTTCCAATCGCGTTTCAATCGCATGTCTGCGCGGGTAAAGCGGGTGTCGAGATCCTGATGAAGACGATCGCCGTCGAGTGGGGTCCGGCTGTTCGCGCCAATTGCATTTCACCCGGGCCGACCGAGGAAACCGAAGGAATACGACGCCTGGCGCCCACGGAGGAGATGCGGGCGAAGATCACAAATGGCATCCCGATGCGCCGCTATGGAACCAAAGATGAGCTGGCGGACTTGGCCTTGTTCCTCTGCTCGGAAGCCGCGTCATTTATCACCGGCGCCGTTTACATCTGCGACGGCGGCCAATCCCTGGTGCGTTCGGCCACCGCGTTTAGCGATTTAGTGGGCAAGTAAAACCAAGGTTGACTTGATCATTCCTCGAGCCCCGGCGGGACAAGGTAGCGGACGATATCCTTTGACGCCGTACCATCGGTTTTAAAGACGGCCAAGCATATCTCAACATCGTCGCTTGTTCGCGGATAGAGAAACGCAGCCTGTCGTAACTGTTGCTTGCTTAAGCGGATTATGCCTGAGGATGGGCCGTCGAAGATCTGAATAGCCCCCTGATCCGCCGCCGAGGCGAGCTTAGCATTCCAACTGATGCGCAAGACGTGCTTGCCGTCGCGGTCAGTGACTTTCAATCCAATTGGTTCCGGCACAGCGGAGGCGAGGTAGGCTCGGGTACCGCCGAAGGTGGCGATGATAGCCAGGGTCGACAGCAAAATCCATAGATAACGCGTTGGTCTAATTTCTATCACGAAATACTCATCGCCCGGGGACCAGGAAGTGTGAGTAATTTTGAGAAGGAAGGGAGGGGAAATCCGGCGCTTTGAGGAAACGCCGGACTTAGATTTGGTAACTACTCGTCGCGGGTAACGTGGACGGGAATTTCCACCGTAACTTCACGGTGGAGGCGAACGGAAACCTTGTAATCGCCCAGCGCCTTGATGGGCTCTTCCAATTGAATCTTGCGGCGTTCTATGGTGAAGCCCTGCTTTTCCAGAGCCTCCGCCAGATCCTTTACAGTGACCGATCCGAACAGATGATCGTTCTCGCCGGCCTTCTGCGAGATGTTGATGGAGACGTTGGCCAACATCTTAGCCAAGTCGGCCGCCTCGCCTTGCTCCTTGGCTTCACGGCGCAGATGCCCCTGCCGTTCCTGCTCGACGATCTTCTTGTTAGAGTCCGTAGCCGCGACAGCCAAGCGCTTCGGCAGCAGGAAATTACGGGCATAGCCATTGGCGACAGTAACAGTCTCGCCGCGCTGGCCTAATTTTTCGATGTCTTCTCTGAGAATGACTTCCATGGCGTTTCCTTTAAATCTGCGATGCGAAAGCAATCAGCGCGATGTTGCGCGCCTGCTTGATCGCCTCGCTCAAACGGCGTTGGTGCGGAGCGCACACGCCGGAGATCCGGCGGGGCGTGATCTTGCCGCGCTCGGAGATGAAGGAGGAGAGCATTCTCACATCCTTATAATTGATATCGTCGATTTTTTCGACGCAAAACCGGCAGAGTTTTTTACGCCGGAAATATTGCTTCTTCGTGCCGATCGTTTTGTCGCCGCCGGTGGGGCGCTGGGATGCGCTGATCGGTCTTCCGCCTCTTGCTTCGGCCATCTATTACTCCTTCTCCCGGACGGGTTCGCCGGGAACCGCGTTCGATACAACCGAGTTCGCCATGATCTGTTCCGCCGTCGGTTGCGCTGGAGCGGCAGCCGGAGCGGGCTTGCGGTGGGCGCGCTTTTCACGAGCTTTTTTCCGCTTTTCGATCTTCTTCATTTTCTCGTCGATGCGAACGGTGATGTGTTTCATCACCATGTCGGAGACGCGAAGACGGCGTTCCACTTCCTTGACGGTATCGGGGCCGGAAGTAAACTGGACCAGGATGTAGTAGCCTTCGTTGCGTTTTTCAACGCGGTAGGCGAGACGGCGAACACCCCATTTATCTACCTTATCGGTGGTGCCGCCATTTAAGCTGATGACCTGCTTTAGCTGATCTACCAGTGGATCGATCTCTTCGTCGGTCGCATCGGGCCGAACGATAAACAACTCTTCGTAAATCCTCATTCTTCCTCTTTTAAGCTTGGGGCGCGACGATTAAATTTCGTCATGGACTTTTCGACGCCTTCAGCGATTATGGATTCGACCGCAGCGGCGGAGAAGCCGACGATCGATTCCAATTCTTCCCGTAGTGCCCGCTTAAACGGCGCGAGCACGAACTGCGCACCCTGGATCGGATGACCAGGATGGATGCCCAGGCGAACCCGGACAAACTGGGTGGTACCGAGGCTGGCGACAATGCTTTTCATGCCATTGTGTCCGGCGGGCGAGCCGTCGGGTTTAACGCGCAGCGACTGCCAGGGAAGATCGAGTTCGTCGTGAACGACGATTAAACGGTCTATCCCCAGCCCATATCGTTCCAGCAACCCCTTCACACTGGGGCCGCTCAAATTCATAAAGGTTTGGGGCTGAGCCAGCGCCAGCGGTATATTACCAAACGAACCCAAACCTACCAGAGCCATATTCTCCTTCCGGGATATCCGGATGGAATTGCGTTCGGCCAGCCGATCTACGACAAGAAAGCCGAGATTATGGGGCGAGTTCGCGTATTCCTCGCCTGGATTACCCAGGCCCACAACCAGATACTGAACGTCGCCCACGGGAATTTACAAACGAGCTTACTTTTTCTTCTTGGCTTCGGGAGCGGCTGCCTCTGGTGCGGCGGCGGCATCGTCCTTCTTGCCCTTCTTGATCACTTCCGGTTCGGGGGTGGCGGCGGCTTCTTCGGCGGCAGGTTCGGCCTTCGGCGCGACAATATGCGAGATTACCTGTTCCGGCGGGCTCAACAACTTCATCGAGCCGGTTAACGGAATATCGCTAGCGCGAATGGATTCGCCGATCGAGAGTTCCCCGACTTCCATGGTGAAATCCTCGGGAATGTCGTCCGGGAGGCACTCGATTTCAATTTCGCGGGTGACGATTTCATGCAGGCCGCCCTGGAGCTTGACGCCCTTCGGTTCGCCCGACGTATGCACGGGAACCTTCACTTGAATGCGCTTGGTAAGATCGATGCGCTTCAGATCGACGTGCAACAGATGATCCCGTACCGGATCGTTCTGCCAATCGACGAGCATTACGGGAGTATTTTCGACGCCAGTGACATCCAGATTAAAAATGGTGTTGTGACCGGTCTTGCTGTGCAGAATCCGATTCACTTCCTTGGGATTGACGGAAACGGCTACCGGCTCACGCTCGGCTCCATAAACGACAGACGGAATAAAGCCGCGCACACGGAGACGGCGGGCTTCGTTCTTTCCACGCTCGGCGCGCGGTTCGGCAACGATGGTGATGTCTTTCTTCATATAATCCTCTTAAATCGTTCTCATACAAATAGCGTGCTAACAGACCCATCCTCATGGATGGATTGGATGGCCTGGGCGAGAAGGGGAGCTACAGACAACTTGCGAATGCGATCGCATTGCGCGGCCTCTTCCCGCAAGGGGATGGAATTGGTAACGACAACTTCGGTCAGGCCTGAGGCCTTGATGCGCTCCACGGCCGGACCCGATAAGACGGCGTGGGTGGCGCAGGCCCGAACCGAATTCGCACCCTGCAGGAGCAGCGATTCGCAACCCTTGACCAGCGTGCCGGCGGTATCGATCAGATCGTCGACGATGAGACAATCCTGGCCTTCGACATCGCCGATGATGTGCATCACTTCAGCGACGTTCACTTCGGTGCGACGTTTATCGATGATGGCCAGGGGAACTTCCAGACGCTTGGCGAAGGCCCGGGCGCGTTCGACGCCACCGGCATCAGGGGAGACCACGGTGACGTTTTTGTCCTTGAGCGAATCGAAATAATCGATCATCACAGGTGTGGCAAACAGATGATCCACGGGAACGTCGAAGAAGCCTTGAATTTGAGCGGCGTGGAGGTCCAGGGCAAGAACGCGGTCGGCCCCGGCGGTTTCGAGTAGGCTGGCGATCAGACGAGCCGAGATCGGCATGCGGGGCTTATCTTTACGATCCTGGCGGGCGTATCCATAATAAGGCAGGACGGCGGTGATGCGTTCCGCCGAAGCCCGCTTGAGGGCGTCCATCATCAGGAGCAGTTCCATCAGGTGATGATCGACGGGGGTGCATGTGGGTTGGACCACGAATACGTCGGCGCCGCGCACGTTTTCCTGGATCTGGAGATGAATTTCGCCATCGGAAAAGGGACGAACCATGGCCTCCCCGAGTGGACAATCGAGGGCATCGCAGATTTCCATTGCGAGGGTCGGGTTTGCATTTCCCGTGAAGATTTTTAGACGGTCGAATCTCATCGCGCGTACCGGCTTCGGGGCGGCCATTCTTGCTCTCTCCTGTGTTCGCGCAATTGCCGCCACCACATCTGCTGATAACGTTTGCGATTCACCAGGGTGATCGGGTAAACCTTTTCTCTCGAAAACGCAGCCATGGCCCGGTTGCTATCTTCTATTGTCGGGAAGATTCCAAAAAGAGCAGATCCGCTGCCTGACATTAGAGCTGGTTTCGCACCCGCTTTTATCAGTTTTCGTTTGATCGATGATAACCGCGGAAATTGACGGAAGGCGACGCTCTCAAAATCGTTGGTACAAAATGCCGAGCCGGCCTCCGCTGAGCAAGACTTTCCTATCTCCCAGACATAGGCCCGGAAACTATTAATACTACATGACGACAGCCCCTCTGTCAATTTGGGCTGAGCCTCGCGGGCAAGGTTGCGATAGGCATCGGCGGTTGAGAGATGGACCCCCGGGGCGATAAGAATTCCGGACGCCGGTTTGAGGTCGGCAAGGGGGTAAAGTTCGGTGCCGCGCCCGAGCCCCAGGGCGGTGCCACCGAGCAGGAAAAAAGGTACGTCGCTCCCCAGAGACGCAGCCATTTCGTGCAGCTTATCCGCGGCGAGATCGCGGCCGATCAGAACCGGTAGCGCCAGAAGCACGGCGGCGGCGTTACTGGACCCGCCCCCGAGCCCCCCGCCCATGGGAATCTTTTTATCGAGCCGGAATGTGACTGCGCCGGCGACCCGGGCGGAATCGAGCACCATTTCGGCGGCCTTCACGATTAGGTTGCCGGGGATGTCGACATTGCCCGCGATTGCGACTTGGGTCCTTTTTTGCGGAACGAAGCCAATTTCGATCGTATCGGCTAGCGAAATGGTCTGGAAGACGGTACGTAACTCGTGAAAACCGTCTGGACGCTTGTAAAGCACACGGAGATCGAGGTTTACCTTTGCCAGCGAGCGAATCCGAACGGACCGGGCGGCGGACATCAGTACGTTACGAGTGAGAATACATCGCGTTCGGGGAGTTTGTCGCGTCCGTGGAGGAACTCGAGTTCAATAACGAAGCCTAATCCCGCGACTTTACCGCCCAGGCGCTCCACCAGACGAGTGACAGCCGCCGCCGTTCCGCCCGTGGCTAAGACGTCGTCGACGATCAACACGTTCTGCCCAGGCTGAATCGCATCCTTATGAATCTCCAGGACATCAGTGCCATATTCGAGTGCGTATTCTTCCCGTTCGACGGCGGCGGGCAGTTTTTTCGGCTTACGCACCGGAACGAAGCCAATTCCCAGCGCAAAAGCTACTGCGGGAGCGAAGATGAAGCCGCGGGCCTCAATTCCAATTACCACGTCGATTGGCTTGGAGATGTAATGATCCTTCAAGCCGTCGATCACTCCGGCGAGTCCGCTAGGTTCCTTCAGCAGGGTGGTGATGTCGTAAAAGAGAATGCCCGGCTTGGGAAAATCGGGAATCTCGCGGATGAACGCTTTTAGGGGAGAACTCATGAGAACAAGCAATTGTAGCATCGGGGGGCGGGCATTCGGGGCGGCTTAGCGGGGCAAGAACTTCTCATCGAGGGGGTCGGGCGTGTAGGTCGTCGGCGATTTCGGGAGCAGTGCATCTACGATGGCGGCATAGACAAACCAGGCCGCAATCGCGCCGACGGCGATGCCCATCGCCAGGCGCTTATCGGCGATTACGAGGAAAGCTCCGATGCCTAGCGCGGCGCACGGTAAATATCCAAAGGCGATCAAGCGGTCGGCTTTTGGGGTACGGTTCCCGTCGGTCTCAAAAGAGATGCGGGTTCGATCTCCGGCGCTGAGTTGCCGATGCAGGAAGCGAACGAATTCCGCGTACACGGCAGGGCTTCCACAGCGGACTTGGAGGACCTGGCCGCGAGCCCCGGAAATGATGCAACGGCCGGTCCATTGACCAGGATCGGGGTCGCCCAGGGGGAGTTCGATCGCAGTGATTTCACGATAGGCGATGGTTCCGCTGCCCTTGACGCTAGTCCAGATGAGTTCGGACTCGTCGGCGGTGATGGCGGTGGGGTAAGTGAAATTGCGGCGTCCGGGATAGGCTGGCAGCTGAAATTCGACTTTGGAGCTCATAACGCGGCTAATGGCGGATGCGGAAATTTTGGACGGATTCCGGCGCGGACTCGGATTCTTCGACGCCATTGACTTCGGAATAGGCGGGGCCTTTCCAGAGATAGCCGGCGAATTCGTCTAATTGGGGTTTGGTGCCAACGGCGTAGACTTCGACGTGACCGGAATCGAGATTACGGACATATCCTTCGATGCCGAGGTTGAGGGCGATACTTTGAACGAAATAGCGGAAGCCGACTCCTTGGACCCGGCCGCGAACGAGGTAACGATAAGAGAAAAGGGGACGAGTTGTCTCGTCCCCGGGAGGAGTCTTACTCGACATCCTTGCTGCGCTTCTTTCGATTGCGCTTTCGGGCGAGGGCTTCCTTGGTACGCTTTTTCTCGCCGGGCTTGAGGTAGAAGGAGTGACGCTTAATCTCCTTAATGATGTCCTCTTGCTGTACTTTGCGCTTAAAGCGGCGAAGAGCACTTTCCAGTGTTTCTCCGTCCTGTACGTTGACTTCAGCCAACTTAAAACTCACCTCCCCTTCGTTCTTGTGCGCAACGCGTTTCAGGCGGACCTCACCTGAACCAACCGCCAGCACTACCTGTGATGATAGCGAAAAAGGTTGGCGAGCGGGGAAGGTGGTCTCGCTTTTAGCGATGGGTGAGCGACCAACCCGATGTATCGCCGGCCCAGATGTAGGCTAGCGTGGCGCGGCCATCGTGACGTTCGAAGGTCAGGCCGGGGGCACCGAGGCGTTTCGGATCGCCGGTGGGAATTGCGCCGACCAGGATGGAACCTGTGCGACCGGCTCCACTGATGGAGAGTATGCCCGTGGCCGTTTCGTCGATTACATATGTACCGGCGGGAAGCTCCGATTGTCCGGCGGTGAAGGCGAACGGCACCTGGACTTCAATGCGGTGGCGGGATTGGGCGAAGACCGGCAATGCAGCGACGGCCAAGCCAAAAAAGGCAACACTTCTGGTAATTGATTTCATAAATGTGATCTCCTATATTTCGAAATTGTTACAGAAGCGGTCGTGGCAACTGTCGGCGGATGAACTGGGGAGCACTCAGCAGGGAGAATAACTCGACAACAATACCAGGATAATCGGTTATTGGAGATCCGTCCAATAGATATATTCTATGATCCTCATGGCCGCCGATCGGCGCGGCGAAATCCGGATGCTACACTGGCGCGGTGCGGCTGAAGTGCCTGCTGGGCGCGCTGTTTCTCTTCGCTATAAATGTCCTGATTGCCGCCCGTTTATTTCGTATTGAATTTTCCGCTTATCTGAATTCCAACGAAGGGACATATATCGCCCTGGCCAAGGCCATCGCCAGCCACCCGGGCGATCTGCTGTGGTTTCCCGAATGGGATCTGGGGCTGCCTTTCGGCAATACCTACTTCCCTGGATTACATTACGTGGTGGCCGCCGCCAGTAGCGCTCTGCACTTTACTCCGGCCCATGCGTTCCACGCGGTGTCGGCCTTTTTCTACTGCCTGACGCCGGTTTGCGTATTTCTTTTTGCCTGGGTGCTGTCGGGGAAGCCGCTGGCAAGTTTCCTCAGCGCAGTGTTGTATTCCCTATTTTCGCCTTCAGCGATGCTGATTCCAGTGCTCCGCCACGATAACGATGGACCGTGGGATTTGCGACGCCTGGATGTACTGGTGCGCTACGGCGAGGCTCCGCATATCATGGCCCTGGCGCTGCTTCCGATCGCGGCGCTGTTTCTCTATCTGGCGATTACGAAGCGAACCCTCTGGTACGGCTTGCTGGCTGGAGTCTTCACGGCCGCGGCGACGGTGGCAAACGCCTTTGGCGCCGTCTCGATTGCGATCTTCACGCTGTGTATTTTGTTGTCGCTGGAGCGAAAAGACTGGTGGCCGGCATTGCGATGGGCTGGTGTCATCGGCGTTTTCAGCTATCTGTGGATTTCGCCGTTCGTCCCGCCGTCAGTCGTGCAGGCGATTCGGGTGAACTCGCCGACTGTCGATGGAGACCACCGCCCAACCCCGCAGTCGATTATGGCGACGGTAGCGATGTTCGTTCTGTTGCTATTGCTTTTTTGGGCTACGCAGCGTTGGCCGCGGCACTTGCGGATTCTGCTGGGGTTCACGTGGGTTGTGAGCGCAATCGTGATTTTGGGTACGGTGTTGCACTGCAGTATCGTTCCCCAACCACATCGCTATCACCTGGAAATGGATTTGGGGCTATGCCTGATGGCTGGATACGCGATCGTGATGGGCTGCGAACGGCTGCCGAAGAATTCCCGATTGGCGGTTGCGGCCGGACTGAGTATTCTGTTAGCCGGAATGTTACGGCATGACGTTCTTTTCGCGCACCAGTTAATCCGGCGGGCCGATATCGACAGGACGATTGAATATAAGACGGCTCGATTGCTGGATATGTATTTTCAAGACCGGCGGGTGTTCGTGGCGGGGTCGAGTTCATTTCTCTATGACGTCTTTACGGACAATCCGCAGTTTCATGGCGGGCATGATCCGATGCAGCCGAAACAGGATGCTGCGCATTGCGCTCTATACCTTGTACTGGGGCATGAACGGCGGAGCGCGCGATGGAGAGATTTCGGCGCTATGGCTGAAAGTGTACGGCGTGCATGGCGTCAACGCGACCGGTCCGCGGAGCCGGGAGATTTACAAAGCCTTCTTACATCCCTGGAAGTTCGACGGAGTGTTGCCGCTGGTGTGGAAGGAAGGCGATGACATGATCTATCGCATCCCACAGCGCAGTGCATCGCTGGCCCATGTAGTTCCGGCAAAAGCGATTGTTGAGCGTCCACCGATAAACGGTTTGGATGTGGATGCATTGGCTGTTTACGCGGCGGCCCTGGACGATGAATCGCTGCCGCTGGCGCCGCTCTATTGGACCAGCCGGCATTCCGCGCGGATCGAGGCGACGGCTTATCCAGGACAACTCATTTCCGTGCAGGAGACATATACGCCAGGGTGGCATGCGACTGTCGACGGCAAGGATCGCCCCGTGACGGGCGATGGTATTGGGCTGATCACGATCGACGCCGGCTGCAATGGAGGTTGCGACATTGCACTGAATTACGATGGCGGCTACGAACTGGTACTGGCGCGGATGGCGAGTGTGGAAGTGACACTGGGGATGTTGTGTTGGATTGGGTTAGCGTGGCGGAAGCGGTAGAAGATCATTTTAAGCTGACCAACTGCCCAGCTGAGGGCCCCTTTGACTAGGAATTTGAAGGCATCTTCCGCTTCGGCGGGAGGCTGGCTAAGGCCCCGTAACCCGAGAACTACTCCACTTTTATCGACTCAAGTGGTTATTGACGGGTAATTGTCTCAATTACGTTTTAAACAATCTCATTCTAATGTATCGCTACCCGGGTCCTGATGATTGGTTCTGGTATGCCATGAACGATGCTGTAACTACCGGGCAACCCTTTTGCCATTTCATTTCCATGAGGAGCTGCCTTTGCTTGGTCACGAGTGCTTCTTTTGCTTTGTGGGCGTGGGCGAGTCAGCTTCTAGTAACGCTTTGACAATTCGTTCCGCGAGGTTCCCTGAGGCACTCTTGCCCTTATACGGATTCCAACCGTATCTGTTGTTAATGTCTTCGGCCCAAATGATTTTACCTCCAACTACGAGTTGCACACCAGCCGACGCGTGGTAAGAGGTATCGCCGCTCCCGTTCGCATCGCTACTATAGGTCTTTGTCAGTGAGCCGGAGCCAGTCAGTACTGCATCTGCATTGTCGGGGGCGATGGCAACCTCGAAGCGCCCACTCTTTACGAGTTGAGTAATGATCTTGCTGCGGATCGTATCAGCGCCCTCATCACGTCCGAGTGAATCGACATAGATTGAGCGAACGTCCTGGATGCGAGCGACCGGAGCCTGCGCTATCCCGATACCCGTCGACAAGCTTGCGATTAAAAGCAATTTGCTCATAAATACACCTCAACTAAAATAATCGGCTGAATCTCGGAGCCCTCGATATAGTACTCCAGATCCATCTGCCTCATAGTGCGCCCCATACTTCGGTGTCCCGAAATAGAAGGGCCCGCCATTCATTCACTATTCGCGCTCATCGGTCATCATTCGGTCAATGTAAGCTCTAGCCTTATCGGCATCGTGATCATTCGGCTTGTCAGTAAGTACGTTCCCATGAGATCGCCCGGGTGTTGAGGAAACGATATAGGCTAGCATTTCCTTAGTCTGTGCATCGTAGAGGTTTCGGTTTAGCTCTTTGCCGATATAAAAATTAGTCACTACAAAGCACCGGTTTCTTATGGCGTCATACCGTGCTTGGTGCCATTCGTTTTCGGCTAGAATGTCGCGACGCTCTTCCGACAGCTTGTCGCCCAGTCGCGTGCATTCAGTCCTAAGATTAAAAAGTTCCACTACCGAGGGCTTGCGAGGCTGGCCGCAACCCCACAGCGTGAAGAAAACCACCCTGGCAGCAAGCCTGGAATAAAGCGACATCACCGACCCTTCCTGTTTTCAAGCAATGCCAATTTCTTCGAATCGTGTCGATCAAATCCTGAAACAGTCTCGTCGTCGACAAGGGAACGGTATCTGGGTACGGCCGGATGAACTGCTCGCCTCATTGTTGATCTCCACCCAATTGTTGATCTCCACCCATCATTTCCTGCGTCGAGCATTCAACATCACTACGGGTACCGCAATCGAGACCCAAAAGATAGCGCGTTCTCCGAGGGCCTTCGTAGTTCGCAGGTTTTTGAGCGATTGGTTATCCATAAGACACCGGCTACAATCGAGCAAACCCTAAGTAGCCCGAGGACGCATCCGGCGATGGACGCCAAGTTTGGTGGGTCGTCACTTAGCCCGAAGCCAACTGCCGCGATGAACAAAAATCCAAACAGCTAATAATAGATCTGCTTACCCACGTCCATAACTCCCCATCGTTAGTTAACAGGAATCTTTCGGGAATTGTATCAGTCAAAACCGCAAGCGGTTGGTGTTCCCCAGCAGACTGGTACCCAGTTGGTGTAAATTTTCAAAGTAGCCCACTGCCGCGGAAGTCTCGGACTGGATCGTCCGGTTAGAATTCTTGTCCGTTAGACTAAAAGAAAAATGAGAGCAGTGTGTCTGTTGAGCGGCGGGTTGGATTCGTCGACGTGTCTTGCCTTGGCGCGGCGCGATGGATATGAATGTTATGCGCTGTCGTTCGATTATGGCCAGAGGCACCGGATGGAGTTGGAAGCGGCTTCGAATATCGCGAAGGCGATGGGCGTGAGCAGCCACCAGATAGCGCGCATCGACCTGCGAGCCTTTGGCGGGTCGGCCTTGACGGCTGAAATAGAAGTGCCCAAACATGCGAACGCGGCGGACATCGGGCCGGGTATTCCGATCACTTATGTGCCGGCGAGAAATACGATTTTTCTTTCCTTCGCGCTGGCCTGGTGCGAGACGCTGGAATGTTCGGATATTTTCCTGGGCGTGAACGCGATCGATTACTCGGGCTATCCCGATTGCCGGCCGGAGTTTATCGTGGCCTTCGAACGGATGGCGAATCTGGCGACGGCGGCAGGAGTGGAGGGCCGAACGAACATTCGCATTCATACGCCATTGATGAAGATGTCGAAGGCGGAAATTGTCCGCACCGGGCGCGAGGTGGGTGTCGACTTTTCGCTGACACGCAGTTGTTACGATCCTTTGCGCGATGGGCGGGCATGCGGCCAGTGCGACTCCTGTCTGCTACGGCGCAAGGGTTTCGACGAGGCGGGAATGATAGACCCGTTGGAGTACGCGACGTGAGCTTGCGGATCGCCGAGATTTTCTATTCGATTCAGGGCGAGGGGATGCTGAGCGGAGTGCCCTCGGTTTTCATTCGCACGAGTGGCTGCAATCTGCGCTGCGATTGGTGCGATACGCCGTACACTTCCTGGGATCCGCAGGGCGGGGCGATGGAAGTGGATGAAATCGTCAAGTCGGCACTGGGCTATGGGGCGGCATATGTGGTGGTGACGGGCGGAGAGCCGATGCTGTTTCCCGAGGTGGTGGCGTTGACCCGCAAACTGCGCGCGGCGGGCCAGCACATTACGATTGAGACGGCTGGTACGGTGTTGCAGGATGTAGCGTGCGACTTAATGAGCATCAGTCCGAAACTTTCGAACTCGACACCGCTGACGCGTGAGGAAGGACGATGGGCAGTGCGGCACGACAGCTTGCGGCATCAGCCGGAGATTGTTCGGAAGCTGATGGCCGGTTATAACTATCAGCTGAAATTTGTTGTATCGAACGAACGGGATATCACCGAGGCTGAAGAACTGGTGAAGGAAGTGGACGGGCAAACGGATCGCGTGCTGCTGATGCCGGAGGGAATCACGGCTCAACAAATGATGGAGCGGGGGGCGTGGGTTGTGGAGGAATGCAAGCGTCTGGGATATCGCTATTGCCCGCGGCTGCACGTCGAGCTATGGGGAGACCGGCGCGGCGTTTAGCAACTTCGCAGTGATGGCCAGGACCCGATCGTGCTCTTCGGCAGTCATATCCGAGTAGACCGGAAAACAGAGCATGCGACTGGCGAGATCTTCGCTGACCGCTAAGGGGACCGGCGCGGTGGATGACGACGACTTCGCGGCGACGTGCAATGCAGGATGGTAATAGCGGCGTAGCTCTAGGCCTGCCTCGAGTGCCTGCCGCTGGATAGCGGCAACATCGGCGTTACGCGGGAACAGCGCGGGAAAACACTGCCAGGGCGGGGAGCCCGGATCAGAAGCGCAATCGATTGCTGGATAGTGAGCGAAAAATCGGGCGTAAAGCCGGCCGAGTTCCGATCTCCGCTGGAGGAAAGCGGGCATGTGGCGAAGAACGGCGAGGCCCACGGCGGCAGTGATTTCGCTGACCTTTCCGTTGAAACCGGGGGTGAGGACGTCACCCATGAGGCCGAAGTTCATGGCTCGTTTTAGTGGCGCGGCCAGATGATGCGGAGCGAAAATTACGCCGCCTTCGCCGACTGCGAATACCTTTGTGGCGTGCAGTGAGAATACTTCAAGCATGCCCTCGCCACCAGCGAAGCGCCCATCGGGTAATTGTCCTCCGCAGGCCGCCGCCGAATCGAGGATCAGCGGAATGCCGAGCCCTCGACAACTTATTTCGAGCGCCGACATATCGCGACAAAGGCCGAAACTGCGCACTGCGACGACGGCTTGCAAAGATGTTTTGGACGCAAGCGTATCGAGCGCGGCGGGACTCAACTCCCAGGTGACGGGATCGACATCGGCCAGTAAGGGGACGCAGCCGGCGGCTAAGACAGCTTGCAAAGTGGCGGGAAAAGTAAACGACGGCAGAGCCACATTCCCGGTGATTCCCAGCGCCATGAGGCCTGCTGTGATTCCGGCCGTGCCGCTAGCGGCGAGAACGGCTTCGCGTCCTGGCGGGCAATAGGCGGCGGTGATTTCCTGTTCCAACTGTTGGCTGACGACTCCGAAATTGCTAAAGCGCTTCTGAGAGTAAGCCGGCATTAGAAACGGGATCCACTCTTGCGGCTCGGGAAAAGTAGGACGAATGAATCGGATCACAGGAGGCCCACGTCGAGAAATCGCTTTTCCGGGACACCTTCGCGAGCGAAGAGCTCAGCTTCCAAGGCGAGAGTTTTCGTGGCATCGCGAGTGCCGATTTGGCGCGCGGGAGCCCCAGTGTAAATCCCCCAGGCATCAAGCGATCTTGTTACGACGGAGCCGGCACCAATGATGGCGCCGGTCCCAATAACGACATTCGGAAGCACCACGGCGTTGGCCCCGATGACTGCGTGCGGTCCGATGCCGACACGGCCGCGAATCACGGCGCGGAGATCGGGGGGAATGGTCGGACCGGTGAGACCGCCAGCAGCCAGGTCGTCCGTACCGGTGAGGATGCGCGCGCCGGAGGAGATGCCCGAGAAATCACAGCAGATACATTCGCCACCGCCGGTGATGGAAGCATGCGAGGCGATATGGACATGATTGCCGATAATGATGCGGCGATGTTGGCCGATGAAGACGAAATCATCGATGATGACATTAGACCCGACGGTAATGCTGGGGCGATTAAGAATGCGCGCTCCAGGATATATGGTTATATTATTACCGATTTCCGCGAATTGTTCGTCGATTGGCATGATTATATTTTAGTGACCACCGCGTGGGCGTCCTCAAAACTCTGGCGGAGCAGAGTATCGATGGGAGTAACTGGCGGAGAGGCGTTCAGCCAGCGGGCTACTGTTTGCGGATTTTCGAGATCACGATCTTTCTGAAAGTATGCATTATCGGCTGCCAGATAGTGAAGGATGCGTGAATCCGCGGCCTCGGCTGAAAAATGACTGGCGATCAGTGGGTGGTTCGGCATGTTGTAACGCATGGGCAATGGGCGGTAATCGAGCCCTATTTGAACGATCGAGAGAGTAAGGGCGATTTGGCACTTGTATATAAAATCCTTCACCTGTTCGACGTAGCGCATATTTTGAAAAATGACCGAGCCAAGGCGAGTCATGCTGGACGCCGGGGCGATTAAAACGCCGAGATTGAAATAAGGCGGACAAAAGCGATCTGTTTCCTTACCCCAAATAACGCCCCAACAGGAATATTGGGAGACATAAGGAACGGGTCCGAGACTGGCGGCGTTGAATACGGCTTGCCACCAATCGCGATCGGACCGTTCTTCCCAGCATTGATGCCAGGGCGAGCCAAGGGCGGGCATGCCGTAGAAGCAGCCATCTTGTTCGATTTTCGCGATCAGGTCAATGAGATCGCCGCGAAAGATGGTGTCGGCATCGAGCATCATGACGTTACGGGCGGAGAATGGGCGGCGAAAGCGATCGAGGGCGGTGGCGTAATAGCTGTCGTCGCGAAAGAGGCGGCGATCCATCCAATGCCAATCGATCGGGAATTGGCGAGACCATGGCAGAAGAGATTGCAAATCGGCAGGCTCCCGATCGGCGCCTACAGTAACGATGAGTCGGCTCTGGCTAAGATCGCGGCCGTGAACGTGGAGGGAAGCAGCCAGGTAATGAATGCGGTTAAAGAAATTTGGCGTTGGGCTGATTGGTATGTGAATCTCCAGCAGATCGCTCACAGGAACATCTTATCGTCCGCCGCGGGTTTGAAACACAGCGGGTGTGATTTGTTCCAGCAACAAACGAATCCGCGCTAAGATTGACGCATAGTGTCCGTACTATTGGAATCCAATTTACCGGGGATGGCGGTTCACGCGCGTGGTAAGGTGCGGGACATCTACGCGTTGGAAGATCGTATGGTGATCGTCGCCACGGACAGGATTTCGGCATTCGATTATATTCTTGCGACAGGCATTCCCGACAAGGGGCGGGTGCTGACGCAGATGACAATTTTCTGGCTCGATTTCCTGCGCGACGTGGTTCCGAACCATTTTCTGACTGCCGATGTGAGCCAATATCCCGAGCCGTTCCGGCGTTACGGCGATCAGTTGGAAGGGCGGTCGATGTTGGTGCGGAAGGCAAAGATGGTGGAGGTGGAGTGCGTGGCGCGGGGCTATCTTTCGGGGTCGGGGTGGAAAGAATATCGCGAGAAGGGAAGCGTTTGCGGCATTGCGCTGCCTGCCGGACTGCGGGAGAGCGACCGGCTGCCGGAGCCGATTTTTACACCGGCGACAAAAGCGCAATCGGGCCACGACGAGAATATTTCCATGCAGGCGATGGCCGCGGTAACGGGAGTGAAGCTGGCGGAACGGCTGCGTGAGCTTACGCTCGAGATCTATCGCCGCGCTTCGGAGTACGCGTTGACGCGGGGAATTTTGATCGCCGATACGAAACTGGAATTTGGATTCGCGGGCGAGGAACTGATTCTTGGTGACGAAGTACTGACGCCCGATTCTTCGCGCTTCTGGCCTGTTGACACTTATAGTCCAGGGGGCGCGCAACCGTCTTACGATAAGCAGTTCGTGCGCGATTATCTGGAATCCATACACTGGAATAAACAGCCGCCGGCGCCCGCTCTCCCGGACGATGTCGCGGGCAAGACAAGCGAAAAGTACAAGGAAGCGTACCGGGTACTGGCCGGACGAGAACTGTGAGCGCCATGCCTGTAAGCTATCTCGATTTACTTTTGATATTCGTAATCGGGCTATCCGTCATTACGGGATTTCTGTCCGGTTTCGCTCGCGTAAGCATCGGGTTATGCGCGGCAGTGGCGGGCATTCTGTGCGGGATGTGGTTTTACGGCGAGCCCGCGGCGTGGGTGATGAAATATCTATCGACTTCAAAGACGATAGCCAGCATGTTCGGATTTCTGGCGATCTTTTTCGGCTTTCTGGTACTGGGCGCGCTGGTGGGCAAGCTGGTGGCGAAGATGTTTAAGTGGGTGGGGCTGTCGTGGGCCGATCGATTAATGGGCGGAGTTTTTGGATTGGCGCGGGGGGCGGTATTCGCGGTCGCGCTGATCACGGTAGTGATGGCTTTCACACCGAATCCCCCGCCGGAAGCTTTCACTAAGTCGAAGGTATTGCCGTATGCCGTGGAAGTCTCGGGCTACGTGGCGGCGATGGCGCCGCGAGAGCTGAAGGATGCCTATCAAGAGAGCTTGCGGGAGATCCGCAAAGTGTGGGAAGAGCGGCTGAAGCGGAAGAAGAAAGTGAAAGAAGAGGAAGCCTGATTTGAGCCGTATGGAGCTGGTGATTTTCGATTTGGATGGCACTCTGATCGATTCCAAATTGGATTTAGCGCACGCCGTAAACGCATCGCGCAAGCACATGGGGCTTCCGCCGATTGAAAACGAAACGGTGTACAGCTATGTCGGCAATGGCGCGCCGATTCTAATGCGGCGAGCGATGGGCCCGGCGGCAAGCGATGAGCAAGTGGAGGAATCGCTGCGATTTTTTCTGGCATATTATCGCGACCACATGCTGGAGTATACGCGGCTGTATCCGGGCGTGAAGGTGGCGCTGGATCAGCTGCTGGCGGCGAAAATTCCCATGGCGATACTGACCAATAAGCCGGTGCGGATCAGCGAAGCAATCGTAGCCGGACTGGGGTTGGAGAAACATTTCTTCCAGATTTATGGGGGCAATAGTTTCGAGCAAAAGAAACCCGACCCGGTGGGGATCAACTCCCTGATTCAGGAATCGGGTGCAAAGCGAACGGCGACGTTGATGGTTGGCGATAGCAGCGTGGATATGCAGACGGCGCGCAACGCGAGCACGCTTGCTTGTGGCGTGACCTTCGGATTCCAGCCGGAATCATTGCGGGAAGTAGTGCCCGATTTTCTGATCGATAAAATGGAAGAGCTGGTTCCTATCGTTCTATCGAAGGGTTAGCTGCCGGCGAATCTGCGGTAGAGCCCGCGCTGTTCGGTGGCGATGGAATCCCAGTCGTATTTGGCGATGGCGGTCTGCCGGGCTTGTTGCCCAATACGTTTCCGAAATGATGGGTCGCTCAATAATTTTTCGATTGCGGCGGCTTGTTCCTCGCCGGTGTTTGCCACTAACACGTCGTGCCCGCTGAGCAGATCCAGACCGTGAATTCCGCCGTCGGTGGTAACAATGGCTTTGCCCATCGCCATAGCCTCCATGATCTTGATATTGGTGCCGGCGGATGCCAGCAGCGGCGCGATTACCACAGCCGCCTGTTCATAAGCGGGGCGCACGTCGGATACGAAATCCTGTAGTTCAATTCCATCCTGGGCGAGGTTCAGCGTGGCACGATCGCGGTATCGCTCAAGGAAATATTGATGACGCAATCCGGCGATGATGTGAAGGACCGGATGGACCGAGGTGAGGCGCGGCCATACTTCACGGAGGAAAAATTCCATGGCCAGAACGTTGGGCAGGTGCGCAAACGATCCGATAAATAAAATGCGATTCGGTTGGCAGGGCACTTCGCTGGGATGAAACCGTTCCACGTCGACGCCGTTCGGCAGACAAAAGGCTGGGGCGCCGTGCACCACTTGCCGATCCTGCTCCGACATCGTGATTACGGCGTCCACTTGAGCCCAGGCCCGCGTTTCAAAGCGAACCCAGCGCCGATGCTGGTGTGAGACTTCCCAATCGTCGGCGCGGGATAACATCTGGGCAAACAGATCGTAGGTAATGTCGTGTTCGACGAGGAGCGTCTTAGCAGGCGCGCAATCGGCGGCGTACTGCGCCATCTGCGTGAATTCGAGCTGAGCGATTTGTGGCTCCCATTTGCGGATTGTCTGGCGTATGGCGGCGCGATAAGCGGGTGAATCGAACTCTTCCACGGTGTCGGGGCGGGTGGTCGCGGGACGGGCATGGCTACCGAGACGGCGCACTAACACTACCTCCGCGCAGATGTCGAGGAGTTCCGCCGGCACCACTTGGAATTCGTCGACAAAGGCAACCAGGATGAGCGAGAAGCCGGCGGCGGCGCGGCGCATCAGATTGTAGATCCGCACCGCGCCACCGTGCGAGAGCGGGAAGGGAAGATAGGGGCTGGCGATGAGTACGCGCGTTGCGCCGGCGAGTTGCCGTCCGGAGAAGACAGCTACATTGCCGTTTGTTAGAGCAAGAAAATCAGTGGTTACGCCGGTGGGCGCTTCCACCCATCGGGGCGCGCGCCAGGCGCCAGATAGCGCTTTCAGCGCGCTGTCATTGGTCCATCCGTCGGCTGCCAGGCGGTGGATCGCATTGCGCCACAATCTTGCGAATACTTGCGGGGAGGCGACACTGCGGGCCAAAAAGCGCAGGTAATTGACCTCCAGCACGCGATGTAATTCTTCATCGCTGAAGTATCGCGAGGTGGTGGCGCGATGGAGGTGCAGGACTCTCGCCGCTGCTACAAAGACGGTGGACCAACCGCGCTGCCATGCGCGTACGCCAAGATCGAGATCCTCGACGTAGGCGGGCTCAAACATCTCGCCGACAGAGCCCAGGGCGCGCAATTTCGTAGTGGAAAAGAGCGAGCATCCGCCGCTGCCATAAAGAACGTAACTGAGGTCTTCGCCAGGAACCGGGAGGTCGCATTCCACGGGAAATCCTTTAGGGGGCTTGTCGGGCATGATCGCTTTGCCCGTCTCTTCACGGCGTTGTCCGGCGGGGAGAAAGATTTGAGCCGTGGCGCAAAACAGCTCCGGAACCCGATCAAACGCTTGCTGCAACGAGTGGAAGAACGCGAGTTCCAAAACCATGTCGTTATTTAGCAGGCAAACGTGCGAATAGAGGGCCCGGTGAATTCCGCGATTCACAGCGCGGGCGAAAGATAAAGGCGCATCGCTGGTTTCGACGATGACTTGCGGATACTCTGCCTGGAGCCATTCGGCCGTATGGTCATCCGACCCGTTATCGACCACGATGATTTCACCCGGCCCCAATTGTTCGACAAGGCCGGGCAGCAGACGCGCCAGAAGGTCTCGTCCATTCCGTGAAGGAATGACGACGGAGATTCCGGGTGATAGAGATTCATTCTTCTCAATCACCCGCGCGGGCGAGAGGAAATGTTTTTGCAGCTTTACGATGGATCCGGCGAATAACGCGGACCAACGCAACAGCGGATGGCGCAATTCGCTGGGATGGGCAAGCATCCAGAAAGCGTGATAGAGGTGGCCGCTGGGGCTCAATTGCCAACGGACGAAATTTTTCGAGCGCCAGAGGAAGTGCCGGAACATTGTCGGCAATCCACTGGGACGGAGCATGAAGTGATCGAGATTTTCGTTGAAGACCAGCAAGCGCCAAGGCGCGATTAGCAACCCCATGAGGCGCATCCGCCAAAAGGGAACGCGAGGTTCCAGAATTATAGCCGCGAGTTGAACTTTTTCTCCGCGCAGTTTCGATTTACAGAACGCGAAGTTATCGCTAAAACCGCGCCCTACATGGTAGGGAATCCAGCGTCCAGTAGGCGGCGGAAATTCGGAAACGACTACGAGTTCAGAATCCGGGAAGATCGAATTCATCTCCTGAATGGCGCGTGGAAGCAGATCTTCCGATCCGGAAGCGAGCAGGATTTTGATGCCGTGATTCAAGGCGATATTTTCTAAATGAGTGAAGCGAGTTTGGTGCGCAGATGGCCTGCCTGACGCTCCTGCCACATGGCGATGGCCTGGAGACAAAACGCCGTGGAGACGGGATTTGTGAATGGGAGATACGCGCTGCTCTTTCTGCCAAACGAGAAACCACCGTCGTTGTGGGGATCGGCCGATTGCAATTGGAATTCGGAGATCTTTGCGGCTTCTTCGGCGGCCTGGGCTTCATTGAGTTTCAGAACGCCGGCATGCTCGGTGAAAAGGCGGAGCCGGAGCAACTGGGCATACACGTCAGAGCGCTCAAACATGGAGGCGATCTGACGAAGATACAAGCTCATGCGTTCGATACCGGTTGTCAGGACATCGCGGCAATCAGCGCGGCTGGCAAGGGGCAGAAGCGATTCCAGGAAGTATCCATAAGCGTGAAGGCGATCCATCACTCGTTCGGGATTATCGCTGCCGGGAAGAAAGTCGGCATGCGTGCGGATCCCAAAAGCGAGCACGGATTCATACAACTGAGCGAGTTTCACATCCCCAACGGCAATGCCCAAATCATACCAACCCATGGCCGACTTCGCTTGATAGCAACCGGGCTGGCGCGACCAGCGAGGCTGATAATCGAGCGGCTGTTTGTCGGGCAGGGTAAGAACGGGATGAAAGACGCCATCGGCGATAAAATCGAACGCCATGGAGAGCCCGATTTCACGGGCACGTTCCAGAAGCGAGGGCTGTTGGGTGATGCGCCAGACGGCGAGCAATCCGCGGATGATAATGCCGCAATCGAAGAAGTAGACGTAGGCCTGATCGCCATTGGAGACGGGCTCAAAGGGAATGGTGGCGGACGCGGGGCTCCAGGCATCGTTGACGAGAAAATCGGCGGCGCGCACTGCGGCCTCGAGATAGCGAGGGTCGCCCGTGATGTCGTGAAGATAGACCAGCGTGCTAGCGGCGTAGCCTGTGATCTCGGTGGAAATGCGGGCATTGCGGCCCTGATCGGATAAATAGTAACGAGCGACTCCTCCGTTTGATTCCTGAATCCCCGAGTTCAGAAACCAAGAGCCCGCTCGCGCAAGCAATGACGATGACAATCCAGATCCCCTGCTGTTGGTGAAGAAATTTATTGTAGCAGCTACGTTGTCATTATCCTGTGTGCTGTGTTCGCCGATAATGACGTTTTATTTGAGCGGGAGCGAGAGAAATGAATCAGGCGGAAATCGCGATCGTCGGGGGCGGCATTTTGGGGTTGGCGCACGCCTATGTGCTGGCTCGGAGAGGCCGCCGGGTGGTGCTGTTTGAGCGTGATCCACGGGCACGCGGCGCATCGGTTCGGAATTTCGGCATGATCTGGCCGATTGGTCAGCCGGCTGGCGAAATGCATTCCATGGCGCTACGCAGCCGCGATATCTGGCTGGAAGCTTTGCAAGCGGCGCGTCTGCCATATCTTCCGACGGGCTCGCTGCATGTTGCGCACAGAGCCGATGAAGCGGAGGTGTTGCGCGAGTTCGCCGAGATCGGGCCTAAGGCCGGATATATTTGCGAATGGCAGAATCCTGAGCAAGTGTGCCGCCGGTCCGATGCGATTCAACCTGAGGGCTTGCAGGGTGGACTCTGGAGCGCTGGCGAGATCACGGTGGATCCACCGCTGGTGATCGCCGGATTGAGCGAATATTTACGCCAGGTAGGTGTCGAAATCCGGTTTGGCGAGGCGGTCCGGCGAGTGGATCTTCCAATGATCGAGACTGCGCATGAACAATGGCGAGTTGATGCCGCGATTGTCTGTTCGGGCCGAGATTTCGAAACTCCATATCCCGCGTTGTTTGCGAACAGTGGATTGACACGATGCAAGCTGCAGATGATGCGCACCGCGCCTCAGCCGAACGGATGGCAATTGGGACCGGCGCTGGCGGCGGGTTTGACGCTGCGGTTTTATAAAGCTTTTCAGATCTGTACAACGCTGGCGAATCTGCGGGAACGAATCGCCCGCGAAATGCCCGATTACGACAAGTGGGCGATCCATGTTCTGGCATCGCCGACAGCCGACGGCGCCGTTACTCTAGGGGATTCGCACGAATACGGCGCCTCACCCGATGTGTTCGACAGGACTGAGATTGACGATTTGATTCTGCGCGAGGCCAGCAAGTTTCTACGGCTGCCGGATCCGCGCATTGCCCAACGCTGGAACGGCGTGTATGCGCTCCATCGCGATAAGCCCTTCTTCGAAGCTGAGCCCGCGAGCGGAGTGTATATTTCGACTGCGCCCGGGGGATCGGGAATGACGCTTTCTTTCGGACTGGCGGAGGGTACCGCAGATCGGGCGGGCTTTTAGAAGAAGAGCCGCAACGTCATCTGAATGGTGCGCGGTCCACCTTGCTCGACGCTTTGGAGCGAAGTAATTTGGCCAAAGTTGCTTCTAACATTCATGTTAGGGTTGGCGAAATTTTCGATGTTAAACAGGTTGGCGAACTGCGCCTCATAACGCAGGCCGCAGCGTTCGGTAAGATTGAAATCCTTTCCCACGGACATGGAGAAGGCCTTTGTGCCCGGGCCTTCCAGAATTCCCACGCCGGCATTGCCGAAGCGGCCGATGTTATCGGCGGGGACGGAGAAGGCGGCGGCGTTAAACCAGTTTGCAGCGGTCTGATTTGCGGGGATTGCGTTGACTCCGGAAACCACGTCGGGACGCTGCTGAGGAACGCTGCGCTGCTTCGGATTCGTGCCCGAGGGATCGCCGTTTGTGAAGTAAGGCGTCAGGTAGGGGCCGCTTTGAAGAAGAGTTACGCCGGTTACTCGCCATCCGCCGGCGATTAGGTTCGCGGGACGGCTGATGTTGGCCAGGCATGCGCGGCCGCGGCCAAACGGCAGATCGTAGGTGAACGTATTTACGAAGCGATGGCGGCGTGTGAAGGCGGCGTTTCCGGTATCGTCCTTGATGTCGTAATAGTTGCTGACGTTCGGTCCGTTGTCGCCTTGGCCGCCTTGGCCGATATTGGAATTCGGCGCTACGCCCAGAGCGTTGGTTAAATTTTTAGCCCAGGTGTAGCTGTTGGTGAAGGTCAGACTGCGGGCAAAGCGGCGATTGAATTCCAATGTCAGGGCGTGATACTTCGAGCTGGGGCCGTTATCCCGAGTGAGAACTTCGCCGAACGAAGGATACTTCAGGTTTTGCAGGCGCAGGACAGGAGTAGCGGTAAGCGCGGCATACCCGACAGTATTGGGCCGCACCTGATTCAGATCCGGGCTGTAGATCAAGTTGTAGGTATGGGACCCGGTGTAGGCTGCCCGGACGACGGTGCCCCGCAGAATTTCCCGGTCGATTGAAAACGTCCACTGAATGGCTCGCGGATCTTTCAAGTCGAAGCTATTGGCGCGACGGTAGGAGGGGATGCCGGGGTTCGAGGCCGAGCCGTTCGGGAAGACGTTGGGGAAGATCAACGGCGCGCTGGCGGTGGAGGTGAAGCCGGCGAAATTGCTTGTGTCGACACCTAAGAGCGAATAGAGAACAGCGCCCAATACAGGTACTGAGTAGATGCCCGCAGCGGCGCGGATGGTGGTCTTGTTATCGCGATTCCAAGCCAGTCCCAAGCGTGGTTGGATGTTGCCTTTGTAAGTGTTCCGCAACGTAATGGGCAGGCCCACCGCATCGCTGGAGACGAACGGCACGTTGTTGTACAGCCCCTCCACTTGAGAGCGCCATGCCGGACTAATATTATTCAGACCTTCCTGCCCTTGCACGATAAGGCGTCCGCCCGGAAAATTTCTGTCGAAGTTGCCGAGTTGGTGCGTTTCATCGTCGAAGGGCGTGTTGATCTCGTAGCGAATACCAGCGGTCAAGGTGAAATTTGGACGGATTCGGAATTCATCCTGAATGAATCCGCCGTAGTGATAGCCAAAGGGCTTGCCATCGGGACCGTTCTGGGCGAACTCCGTAGCATCGGCGAACCCTAGTAGCGCGCCGGCAAAGGCGTGGGCATCGCTACTACCGCCGGTGAAGGCGCCGCTGAAGAAATAATCTCCATACTCGTCGCCGGCGAGAAAGGTGATGTTGTCCTGATAATTCAGGCGGCGAAATTCGAAGCCGGCCTTGATGGTGTGCCGGCCTTTGATCCAGGTAAGACCGTCGTTCAGATCAAGCACTCCATTTTTCTGTAGGCGTGGATGGCCAGGTGAAGTTTGGCCACCGAACAAGCTGGGGAAATAGAGGGAAGGGACGCCGCCGAGCCCGTTCTTTGGCGATCCCGGCAAGCCTTGGATGCCCAGGCTGGAGATGAGAGCATCGCCTTGCGACGCGAGTGGGTATCCGAATGTGTAAGCGGACTTGGTATAGCCAACGCGGAATTCATTGATCAAATTGGGCCGCACAATCCAGTTGTAGGAGCCGGCGTAATTCGCCAGATCGCTGCCTTGGCTATAGGTTCCCAAAACGGCATCATAATCCGAGTTGCCGTTAGCTCCGGCCGCTGTCACTTGCTTCTTAGAAACACGAAAAATACTTTGTGATTCGATCCGAAGCTGTGATCGAAGCGGCCGTCGAAGCCGTCGACGCTGTAGTTGCCCGGAAACAGGACGTTGTAATTTCGTGCGCTGAGGGAATTGTTAATAACGGTAGGAGCGGGCAGAAGCGCATTGAGCAGTTTCTGGGCAACGGGATTGATACGGTTCGGCGGGATGATATTGCCTGGGAACGGCGCCCTGGTAGTTGGATCGATAATGATTTGCCCCGACTGCGAAAAATCACCTGTGCGCCAAGCGGCTGGAGCGGTATAGGTTTGGATGGAGGTGTTCTGGTCAAGGCGTACACCTTCGTAGGTGAAGAGGAAGAAGGTGCGGTTCTTAATAATGGGACCGCTCAGCGTGGCGCCGTACGAATCGGCATCGCCGTTGTTGACGTTTTTCGTGAGAGAGTCCGCGGAGTTCCAATCCTTGCGTTGGAGGAACCAGAATCCAGCGCCATGAAATTGATTACCGCCGCTGCGGCTAACTACGGTTATGTCGGTAGGCTGGGAAAACTCGGCGCTGTTGCCGGCGGTGTTGACGCGGAATTCGGCGATACTCTCAACCGATGGAAACAAATCTTTATTCGGGCCACCAACACGGACGTTCTGCGTGGAAATTCCGTCGAGCGAGAACGAAGTTGCGGTGGGAAGCTGCCCAGCGATGGAAATGTTACCCGCTGCATCCGGCTGTACGTTCGGCGCCAGGTTGGCAACAACGAGGGGGCTGGGCGCACCGCTGGCACGAAAGTTCAGCGCGAGTGAATTAATTTCAGTGCCTGATTTAGAATCCGAGCGCGTTAAATTTTCGCTTACCGCGGTCTCTCGTACTTCAATAGAAGTATTGGCCACGCCATCCAAAGAAAGTTGTACATCGACGCGGATCGTCTCCCGGGACGGTAGCTGAATTTCTTTGCGTTCCGAGCTCGCAAAACCTTTCGCGGACATGGTGATGGTGTAGACATCAGGGTCAAGGTTGACCAATTGATATAAGCCGTCGGTGCCCGTGATGGTGCTTCTGATTCTGCCAGTACTTTGGCTTTTCGCCTCAATATTCGCGCCTTGTACGACGGCACCGGACGGGTCAGTCACAACGCCGACGATGACGCCAAAGGTGGACTGCGCGTGGAGGACGGCCCCTGCCAGCAACAGCGTCAGCAAACATAATTTACCGATTCGATTCATCCAGAAATGCTCCTTAGATTTGTGGCGGAAGTGGTTAATTCGGATCCCGATTTAAAAGACTTTTCTGGATCGTACGCTGCGCAGATTGCAAACAGACGAAAGGCGGCTGAACACTTGATGACAGCCGCTTCGGGCGAACATCGCGCAATGTACATGAAAGTTGTCATCGGAAATTTTTATTTGCGGCCTAGGCTTAACTAATGTTGGGAGGGAGCGAATGACAAAACTCGCCGGCGTGATTCTGGACTGGGCGGGAACGATTGTCGATCACGGTAGCCGGGCACCGGTGGAAGCACTGCGTGGGATCTTCTCCGATGCCGGCGTTCCGATTGAGATTGCGGAGGCCAGGTCGGCCATGGGTCTGGCCAAGAAGTCGCATATCGCGGCCATTCTGACTTTGCCGCGGGTTCGCGAAAGGTGGAGCGATACGCATGGCATGCTGCCGTCGGCAAGCGATACGGAAGTGCTCTACGCCAATTTTATCCCGCGGCAGTGGGAGTGTTTGAGCGAGCATTCGAGCGTGATTACGGGTGCCTGTGAAGCGGTGGAATTGATGCGCTCACGCGGTTTGAGAATCGGAAGCACAACTGGCTACACGCGCCCGATGCTCGATTATCTGCTTGCCCGTGCGCTGGAGCAGGGTCTCCAACCGGACGCGGCGCTTTGTCCAGACGACGTACCACAAGGCCGGCCCGCGCCATGGATGTGTTATCGCAATACCGAGCGGTTGAATGTATATCCGATGTGGGCGATGGTGAAAATTGGCGATACAACGGTGGATGTCGAAGAAGGACTGAATGCCGGTATGTGGACGATTGGAATCACGCGCACCGGGAACGAAGTGGGGTTGACCGCGGAGGAGTGGCGGAGCGCCGCGGATGGAGTGAAGCGCGATCTGCTTTTGCAGGCTGAACAAAAACTACTAGCCGCCGGAGCGCACTACACGGCGGGCGGTCTGGAGGAGTGCGAGAGCATCCTTGAAGAGATTCAGCACTACCTCAATCGGGGTGAGGGACCCTGGAAAAACAATGCAGGCAACAGAAGCGGCGGCTGAGAAACCGGCACCTCGTTCCCGGCAATACCTAACGGTGGCGCTACTGGTATTCGGTTATGCCGGCTATTATCTCTGCCGGTCCGATCTTTCTGTAGCGATGCCGCTCTTAATCAAGGATCTCAGCGCGCGCGGCATATCCGCCGGCGATGCACGCGTTAGTTTAGGAGCCATCGCGTCATGGGGAGTGCTGGGGTATGCGGCGGGGAAGTTTGCCTCCGGATGGATCGCCGATTTTTTTGGTGGGCGTAGGAATTTTCTAGGAGGCATGCTGGGATCGATTCTATTCACGATCCTCTTCTCCGTGGCCGGCGGGATTCCGTTGTTCACACTCGCTTGGATGGGCAACCGCACGGTGCAATCGCTGGGCTGGGCGGGGATGGTGAAAATTACGTCGAAGTGGTTTTCCTATTCCAGCTACGGGGCAGTGATGGGAATAATCAGTCTTAGTTATCTTTTCGGCGATGCGGCGGCGCGGCAAGTGATGTCGATGATGATCGCCTATGGTGCGGGTTGGCGGGAGCTCTTTGCATTCGCGGCAGGTGTGCTGGGTCTGCTGCTTCTGGGGAATATTTGCCTGTTAAAGGAGAGTCCGCGTTCCATGGGATATCGCGAGCCGCCGGTAAATCCCGCCAACTTATTCAAGCAGGCAGGCGAGGAACATCGACCGTCGAGCTTTCCATCGTTGCTAGGTACGTTGGCGCGCAGCCCGGCGTTCTGGCTAGTATGTCTTCTTTCACTGGGTGCGACTTTGATTCGTGAAACGTTCAATCTGTGGACGCCGACGTACTTCACCCAGGCATTGGGATTCAGTGCCGCCGAAGCTGCCCAGAAGAGCGCGTTTTTTCCTCTGGCCGGTGGAGTGTCGGTGATCCTGGCGGGCGTTGTCAGCGATCGCCTTGGACCGCGCGGCCGGGCGTCGATCGTCTTCTGCGGTTTGCTGTTGACCGGCGCCGCGTTGCTCGCCTTAGCGTATACGAACCCACTCGCATCGACCGCCACACCAGTCTGGTTGATCGCCGCGGTTGCCTTTCTCCTGATTGGTCCGTATTCCTTTTTCGCGGGTGCGATGTCGCTCGATTTTGGAGGCAAACAAGGAAGCGCGACGGCTTCGGGTTGGATCGACGGCATCGGTTACCTGGGAGGTGTCTTGGCGGGAAACAGTTTCGCCAGCGCCTCCATAGCATGGGGATGGACTGGGGCGTTCGCCCTTCTCGCCGGCGTTGCCTTTCTATCCACGGGCGCGGCGGCCGTTTATTTGTGGCGTGAAAGGGGCGTGGGATATTCATGAATGTTGCCGATGAAGTGATTCAATTATTCGAGCGCGAAGGCCACGCGGCGTATTTCGGGGAAGCGGTGTCTGTGCTTCAGCATTCGTTGCAAACCGCGTGGCTGGCCCGGCAGGCGGAAGCCGAAAATACTTTGATTGCTGCGGCGTTGGTTCACGATATCGGGCACCTGCTACACGGCAGGGCGGAAGATGTCGCAACCCATGGGATCGACGGGCGGCATGAGATTGTGGGCGACGCGTGGCTACGATTGCGTTTTGGCCCCGCCGTAACTGAGCCCGTACGGCTGCACGTGGATGCGAAACGATTCTTGTGCCGCGTCGAACCTGCCTACTATCGCGAGCTATCGCCATCGTCGATCGAGAGTTTGCAGTTGCAAGGCGGACCGTTCAATGAATCTGCCGCTGGCGCATTTCAATCGAACGCCTACTACCGCGAAGCCATCGCCCTGCGCCGCTGGGATGACGCCGCCAAGTTACGGGACACCGTCGTTCCGGGTCTCGAAGCATATCGTGAGGTTTTGCTTGGCGTGGCCATTAGTTAACGTTGGAACGAAAATGCCGGCTATACTGTGACAATTATGCGGTGGCTGTTGATGATGGCTCCGTGCTTTCTATTGGCGCAGGATAGCGCGCCGGTAGGTTTTCTTCGCGGACACTTTGTTAGCGCCACGATTTCCGATCTTACGATTGAGGCGGGCGGGCAGCAGTATCGTTGTGGGTTTGATCGGCGGACGTATATAGAACGGTCTCGGCAATCGATCCCGGCATCATCGCTGAGAGTTGGCGATTCCGTGGAAGTTTTGGCTGATAGAGTTGGTCCATCGGGCGTTTGCTATACGCGGATGCTGCATGTGCTGGATTCACTGCGAGCCCGCGCCAAGGATCGCGCCGCTGATGGTTTTGCTTCCACGTCGACGCCTCGGGGCGATCTGACGTTCAGCGGAATCATCCTCAAGCTGGCAACAGACTTCATCGTGATTCGAACGCGCCTGGCAGGTGAAAAGACGATATCGCTACGCCAGGATACTCGTTATGTGGAAGAGGGATTGCCGGTGGAGGCCTCGGCTTTAGGCTTGAATGAGCTCGTGTTTATTCGCGCCGGACGGACTCTAGGCAATGAGCTTGAGGCATTTCAAGTGGTGTGGCGGCGCAGTGGTTCTTTGCCATAAGTCTGCCGGCACGGCGCGTGTTATCCTTGAAAAACTGGTAGAGGCGCGGGGGCCATTAGTACATGGGAAGGCGGTTCCGATTGAGCTCGGACTTCCGATGGAAAGGGGCCGGCATGATTTCCCGCCGAAACTAGCGAGCGCGGCTCTTCGTGGCGCAAGTTAGTTGGAGGCGCAGGTTAATACCTGCCCGCTGTCACCCGGAATTGAAGCCGGGTGGAGTGCTATCGGGGAGTGAAGTACGCCTTCATGCGTATCCCGCTTCTTGGTTTCAGCTCCGCCCCTTAAACATTTATGCACCCTTTTGCTCTAACCAGAGCACTTGTCGATATTGAATCCGTGACGTTGAATGAAGAGCGCGCCGGACAATACCTGCACGGCCATTTGGCGGCGATGGCGGAGCGCTATGGCGGGTTTGTCGAGTATATGGATGTGGAATCGCACCGGCAAAACGTGTTCGCGCAATGGGGTGAACCCCGGGTGACCTTATCCACGCATTTCGACACGGTACCGCCGTTCTTTCCATCGCATGAAGACGATGAATTTATCTGGGGACGCGGCGCTTGCGACACCAAGGGAATCATCGCTTCCATGATTACGGCGGTGGAGGAACTGCTGGCCGCGGGGCACCGCAATTTCGGACTTTTGTTTGTAGTGGGCGAAGAACGGAACAGCGCGGGTGCGTATGCCGCTGCTAAACAGCCACGCGGAAGCCGCTACCTCATCAACGGCGAGCCGACGGAAAACAAGTTGGCGCTGGGTTCAAAGGGCGCCTTGCGATATCAGATTCGCGCGACGGGAAAAATGGCGCATTCGGCCTATCCTGAGCTGGGCGAATCGGCCATAGAGAAGCTGTTGGACGCGCTGGCGGCGATTCGCAAAATTGAATTGCCGGTGGATCCACACCTTGGCCAGAGCACTTTGAACATCGGCCTGATCAGCGGTGGGCGCGCGCCTAACGTAATCCCCGACGCTGCCAGCGCCGAGCTATTTATCCGCTTGGTGGACGATGGCAACACCACGCGCCGGGCGATAGAAGCGGCGGTGGCGGGATTAGCCGAAGCGGAGGAAGTCCTCTGTATTCCGGCGCTGCATCTCAAGGGTCTGCCGGGTTTTGAAACCGACGTGATGTCCTACACAACCGATATCCCGGCGTTCGGCGGAGCATGGGGTGAGCCCTTTCTGATCGGCCCTGGCACCATCCACGTTGCCCATACAAGTGAAGAACGTATTCCCAAAAAACAGATTCTCGAGGCAATTGAAATTTATAAGAGCCTCATCCTGCAACTCTCATGATCAATCCTCCTTCAGCGAAAATTGAAGTCGGAGTGTTGGGCGCCACCGGGATGGTGGGGCAGCACTTCATCCAATTCCTGCGTAATCATCCGTGGTTCGAAGTTGCCTGGGCCGGCGCGAGCGACCGTTCGGCGGGAAAGAAATATCGGGAAGCGACCCAGTGGCGGCTGAACGGTGCGATGCCCAATACGATCGGCGACCTTACGGTGCGGGAGTGCAAGCCGGGCAGCGCGCCGCGGCTGGTATTTTCGGCGATGGATGCGGCAGTGGCCACGGAGATCGAGCGGGCATTCGCCGAGGCCGGACACACGGTGGTGTCGAATTCGCGTAACCATCGAATGGAGAGCGATGTTCCATTGCTGGTGCCGGAGATCAATGCGAGCCACTTGCAGATTCTGTCCAGACAGAAACGGGAGCGGGGATGGGCGGGGCAAATCGTGACGAATCCGAACTGCTCCACGATTACGTTGACGCTGGCGCTAGCGCCGTTTAAACAATTCGGCATCACGAAAGTGATTGTCACCACGATGCAAGCGATTTCCGGCGCCGGTTATCCTGGCGTCGCCTCCATGGACATCATCGGCAACGTCGTGCCGTACATTGGCAGCGAAGAAGAGAAGATGCAACAGGAGACGCAAAAGATTTTGGGCGAATTCTCCGCCGATCGAATTGAATCGCTTGCGGCCAAAGTTAGCGCCCACTGTAATCGGGTTCCGGTGGTGGACGGGCATACGATCACCGTGTCGGTGGAACTGCGGCAGAAGCCGACGCTTGAACAACTGCGGGCCGCAATCGACAGTTTTCGTGGATTACCGCAAGAGCGTGATCTGCCCAGCGCGCCAAAACAGCCGGTGCTTTATATGGAGCAGCAAGACCGGCCGCAGCCCCGCCGCGATGTGGAGCGGGAGAACGGGATGGCGATCTTCGTGGGCCGTTTGCGCGAGTGTCCCGTGCTTGACTACAAGTTTGTCGCTTTGGGGCACAATACAATTCGCGGTGCGGCCGGCGCGGCTATTCTGAACGCCGAGGTGATGTATTCGCAAGGATTGCTGGGCGAATGATCGTCATGAAATTTGGCGGATCGTCGGTGGAATCGGCGGCGGCCATGGAAAAAGTGGCGGGTATTGTCAATTCCCGGATCGGCCAGAAGCCCGTGGTGGTGGTGTCGGCGATGGGAAAGACGACGAACAAGCTGCTGGCCATCGCCGATCACGCGGTGAAGGGCGAACGAGCGCGGGCCTTAGACCTGCTGGCCGATCTGCGGCTGTTTCATTTGCGCGAGGCGCCCGATTCGATGGACCTTACCAATCGGATTGGTGAGCATTTCGACGAACTAGGACAACTGATCAAGGGCATCGCCGTGATGGGTGAGTTGACGCCGCGTTCGATCGATGCCGTGTCGAGCTATGGCGAGCGGTTGTCCAGTCTGATGGTGACGCACATGTTTCGCGAATTGGGGATGAGCGCGGCACACGTCGACGCGCGAAAGTTAATCGTCACCGATCGCCGGCACACGCAAGCCATTCCCAATCTGGGGGAATCGTATGCGCGTTGCGAAGCCGCACTCCCGCCCTTGCTGGAGGATCATGTGGTGGTGTTGGGCGGCTTCATCGCGGCCACGGAAGACGGCGTCACGACGACGCTTGGCCGCGGCGGATCGGACTTTACAGCTTCGATCGTGGGGGCGGGGATTTGCGCTTCCGAGATTCAGATTTGGACCGACGTCGATGGCATGCTCACCTGCGATCCGACAATTCTGGAGGGCGGCCATCGCGTAAAAACCTGCTCCTTCGCCGAAGCCGCAGAGCTGGCGTATTTTGGGGCCAAGGTTCTGCATCCGGCCACGGTACTGCCGGCAATTGAAAAGAATATTCCGGTTATGATTTTGAATTCCAGGCGGCCGGAAGCCGGCGGTACGCGGATTGAATCGAGCGCGCCTCCCTGCGCGAATGCGGCCAAGGCGATTGCTTGCAAACGCGACATCGCGGTGGTGAACATTCACTCCACCCGGATGTTCATGGCGCACGGGTTTCTGCGGCGAATTTTCGAGGTCTTCGATCGCTTCCAGACGGCCGTCGATATGGTGGCGACGTCAGAGGTGAGCGTGTCGCTGACTATCGACAGTTTGCAATCGATCGGGCCGATTTGTGAGGAACTGCGGCAGTTCTCGGCGGTGTCTGTTGAAGAGAGCCAAGCCATCGTTTGTCTGGTGGGCGAAAATATCCGGCACACGCCCGGTGTCGCCGGCCGCGTTTTTCGGGCGCTTGAGGGTGTGAACGTGCGGATGATTTCCCAGGGCGCCTCGCTATTGAATCTGAGTCTGGTTGTCGCCGGACGGGATTTATATGCGGCGGTGGCGGCGCTGCATCGGGAATTCTTTACCGACTTGGATCCGGCGGTTTTCGACTGAGATGAAACTGGCAATTGTCGGCTACGGCAAAATGGGGAAAATGATTGAGCGGCTGGCGCCGGATTACGGCTTCACGGTGTCTGCCGTAATCGACGCTGGCGATGCCCTGGATAAGGCTGCGGATGCCGACGTGGCCATCGAGTTTTCCGTGCCAGAAGCGGTTGTGGGCAATGTTGACGGGTTGTTGAAGCTAGGCGTGGCGGTTGTAGTTGGCACCACGGGATGGCTTGATCGTCTGGACGAGGTGAAGGCGGGCGTGGAAAAGCACAACGGAGCGCTGGTCTGGAGTCCAAACTTCTCAGTCGGCGTGAACGTTTTCTTTCGGCTGGTGGCCGAGGCCGCGAAGTTGCTGGCCGATGACAGTGATTATGGCGCCTGGGCCTGGGAAATTCATCACAGCACAAAGAAGGATGCGCCTTCGGGCACGATGTTGCAGTTGGTGGAGCGAATGAAATCGGCGGGATACAAGCGGCCTGTCGATGTCAGTTCGAATCGCGCCGGCGCGCACCCGGGTACCCATGAAATCGGCTTTGATTCAGCCGCCGACACGATCACGTTAAAGCACTCCGCCAGAAGCCGCGAAGGATTTGCCCGTGGTGCGCTACAGGCAGCGCAGTGGATCGCCAGCCATAAGGGCTTTTTTGAATTCAGCGAGATCCTATTCGCGAACAAGGAGACCGGATGTTCAGAGGATGCGGAACCGCGTTAGTTACGCCGTTTAAAAGGGATCTAACGCTTGATGAGAGCGCATTGCGGCGGTTGGTGCGACGTCAGATCGACGCGGGAATTCACTTCCTGGTGCCCTGCGGAACTACCGGGGAGATCCCGACTCTGACCCGCGCCGAACATTTACGAGTCGTCCAAATCACGGTGGAGGAGGCTGGCGGCAAAGTACCCGTGCTGGGCGGCGCGGGTGGTTACAACACGGCGGAAGTGATTGAGCTGGCCAGCGAACTGAAGCGCATCGGCGTGGATGGCATGCTTTCTGTCACGCCGTATTACAACAAGCCGACGCAAGAAGGTTTGTTCCAACATTACAAAGCGATTGCCGCCGCCGTCCCGCTTCCGATCATCATCTATAGCGTCCAAGGCCGTACAGGGGTGAATGTCGAACCGGCGACGCTGGCCCGCCTTTCGGCGATTCCGAACATTGTCGGAGTGAAGGAAGCGTCCGGCAACATCAGTCAGATGGCTGCCGTAATCCAACAGGTTCCCGCTGATTTCCTGGTGCTATCGGGCGACGATGCGATTACTATTCCGTTGATCGCGCTGGGTGGCAAGGGTCTGGTTTCCGTGGTATCCAATGAAATTCCGGCGGAAATGGCACGGCTTACCCAGCTGGCACTGGATAATGATTTCGCCGGCGCGCGAGAAATACAACGCCAATGGTTTGCACTTATGGAAGTCAACTTCATTGAAGCGAATCCGATACCGGTGAAGGCTGCCATGGCGGAAATGGGTTTGCTGGAGCCAGTGTGGCGCTTACCGATGGTGCCTCCCAGTGAAGCCTCGAAAGCGAAAATCATCGCGGTTCTGCGCACATTAAAACTGCATGCAAACTGAAATCGAGAAGCTTTATGAAGAAAAGCCCGACGAATATACACCCGAGCAGCATTTAATATTCGCTCGTTTCAAGAAATTGCTGAATTCCGGCGAAATTCGCGCCGCGCAGCCCGATTCGAGCGCCAAGAGCGGATGGCGCGTGAATGACTGGGTGAAGAAGGGAATTCTGGCGGGGTTCCGCATCGGTAAAGTCATCGATATGTCGATCGACGCCAGCCGCCAGCCTTTCTACGACAAATCGACGTATCCAGTGCGCTTCATTCCGCCGGAGAGTGGGATTCGCATCGTTCCCGGCGGCTCCAGTATCCGCGACGGTTGCTATATCGGCATCGCCGTGACTTGTATGCCTCCGATGTTTATCAATGTTGGCGCTTATGTAGACAACGGAACCATGATCGATTCGCACGCGCTGGTAGGCAGCTGCGCCCAGATTGGCCGGGGCTGTCACATTTCGGCGGCGGCGCAGATCGGCGGCGTCCTGGAGCCGATTGGGGCGTTGCCGGTGATCGTCGAAGAGGACGTGATGGTGGGTGGCAATTGCGGCATTTATGAAGGCACGGTGGTGAAGCGCCGGGTGGTTCTGGGGTCGGGTACAATTTTGAATCGATCGACCCCCGTCTATGATTTGGTTCGCGGTGAAGTCTATAAAGCCACCGACGAAGAACCACTGATCATCCCGGAAGGCGCGGTGGTGGTGGCCGGTTCGCGGGCGATCACGCAAGGGGCTGGGAAAGAGTGGGGCATCTCGCTGTACACCCCGGTAATCGTCAAGTATCGCGACGAGAAAACCGACGCCAAGGTGCAACTGGAAGATCTCCTGCGATAGATTTGCACTTTGTGTGCTCTATTTTCCGCTGTTGCCGCATCTTCTTAGCGAGGAAACATGGCAACTTACGAAAGAGCGATTGCGATGGAAGTGGCACCGGACCCAGTCTTTCAATTTATCTCCGACCCAAAGAATTGGAACCAGTTTGTACCCACCGTGGAGAGCGCGGAACTGCTGCCGGGCGGACACGTTCGGACCCAGGGCGTGGCCCGGGGCAAGGCCTACGATCAGCACGGGAATTATACGCTGCACGGCCAGCAGCGGCGGATTGAATGGGGATCGGAGCAAGATCATCATTACTCCGGCTGGCTGGAAGTCCGGCAAGGCGACACGTCGCCCGAAGTTTGCGAAGTGACGATGGAGCTGGAGTTCAAAACGCCAGGAGCGGACAGCCTGGGTGAAGCGGTTCTGGAGTTGATGGAACAGTGCCTGGAGTCCATTAAGAAACATTTCGTGGGCAAACGCTGACTGCCGAACGGTTACGGCAAGCGGCGAACCCGTCATCGATTCGCGATCTGTCGTAACCTGAAAACCTATGGCGAATGCCAATCATCTATTGATAGGTCTGGGCGGTACCGGCGGTAAGATTATTCGTTCGTTTCGCAAAACGATTTATCAGAGCTTTCGGAGCGAACAGCCCAAAGGCGTCAACATCCGTTATCTATACGTCGATTCAAGCGACGAACTGATGAAGCATGACGATCCTAGTTGGAAGATTCTGGGGCAAAGCGTCCAGCTACCGTTATCGAGCCAGTTGCTGATCTCCGGCCTCAACCTGGGGTCGGTTCTCGACAACATCGGCAGTTACCCGGGCATCGCGCCCTGGATCGGCAACCGGGAAGCGTTTCGCGACCTGCTGAATTCCGCCAATGCCGCAAATATCGTTGGCGGGCAGAAACGACATCTGGGCCGCTTTCTGTTTGCTTGCCAGATTACAAAGTTTCGCGAGCAACTGCAAAATCTGGTGCGGGAGATGGAAGTGGGTGGCGTGTCGGGCACCACTTTTCATGTTTGCGCGGGGTTGGCTGGCGGCACAGGCAGCGGTTGTATCGTTGACGTCGTCTCGCAAATCCGGGTTATGAATCCGGACAAGAGCAACCGCATTATCGTGTATGCGCTGTTGCCCGATCGGACGCCGCCGGCGAATCGCGCGCAGGCCAATTATCATGCCAACGGTTATGCGGCGCTGCTGGAATTGAACGCCCTGGCAACGGGAACGTGGCGTCCGCACGATCTTTCGGGGAGCCGCAAGGACCGACTTGAACTGCAAGATCCGTTCAACAATTGTTATCTCTTCTCGGACGAAAACGAAGAGCGCATCAAGGTGGATCTGGATAAGGAACTTCCCGATATCGTAGCCTCTTTCCTCTATCAGAAGATGGTGGCGGCATCGTCGATGACGTGGGATTCGCTGCGCCGCATGGAGACGTATGAAAATATGGATTTCCGGGCCGAAGAATCTCCCGTTAGTAAGCGGGCCGAGCGGTCGCGATTATTCTGCACGTTCGGGATTAAGCAGGTTGCCTATCCGGAAGAAGAGATTCACGAATATATGACGTACCAGCTGGCGCGTCAGGCGGCGTTGCAGCTACAGTTCAACCGCTGGTCGGACACGGTGGGTTATCTGGATGAACCGGCCAACCAATCCTTTAGCGAACTGGTGCGCCAGAAGGAGATTGTGGAGCGCTGGCGGCTGACCGATGAACATCTGTCGTTATCGCTTGGCATTCTGCCGGATGAAGCCAATAACCGCCGCTGGAAAGCGATTCCGCAATTCTGGATGGATCTTCAGCCGAATTTCCAGATGCAGGTTCGCGAATCGTTCGCAAGCGACGAGCGGGTGTGGCTGGCGCAGATGTCGAAGATGTACCAGCAAGCTTACAGTGACAATTATCGCGACCTGGGTGTGCGCAAGTTTTACGAAACCAAACGGGCCGACTCGCGCGATCAAGCCCGGGAACTCCGCTCGCGCATCGAGCGTGAACTGTTCCAGGATTGGGCGAATGGTACGCGGTCAATGCAAGACACCGGACGTCTTTTATCCGCTCTGCTGGCTTCGCTGGAGGAACGGGGGCACCTGTTTGACGATCGTCTGCAAAAGCTCCAGAGTGCTCTTTTAGAGGCGCAAGGCCATGTGAAGGCGACCGGTGTGGAATGGTCCGAGATCAGTTGGATCAGCGGCATGATGGGCAAACGGACGGACCTCTTTAACGCCCAGGCCCAGCATCTGACGCAGATGTACACGCTGCAGACCCAGGTGGAAGCCTACAATTACGCGAAGTATCTGATGCAGTTCCTGACCATGGAACTAAACGATCTTGCTAATGAGGTTTCGCGCGCCGCCAGCACGATTGAAGAGGCGGTGAAGACATTCGCGACCGGGATCGACGCGCGGCTGGCCGATACGGGCCAGGACGATCTGAAGAAACAGGTGATTCGTTTTTACAAGCCTGCAGTGATCAAGGATTTCGTCAAAGCTTTGATTCGTGATAAAACTTTGCAGACGCAGCAAACGGCGGCCGTTCGCCAGGCGCTGATCGCTCTGCTGGGCGAGAGCCTGACGTTCACATCGTTCAACGTTCGAATACCGCGCGAGAAATTCACGACGGCTTTGGAAAGCACCTGTGAGCAGAACGCCACCGACGCCCACAATACGTATGTCGCCGAGAGTAAGGATCGTCCCCGCGTGCTGGGCGTTAGTGTGATCGACCGGTTGCAGCGGGAATATGGCGGAAACCCCGAGGCGCTTCGTAGTTATGTGATCGGCATCCTTTCTCATGCCAAAAATTACGTGCGCTTCAACGGGAACGAAGAAGGGAAGCGCGGGCCGGGAACGTTTGGATCGAAAGTCTCGGCGCTGACCATCATTCTGCCCGACGCCCAGGAACTGCCGGAATTCCGGGAAACATTGCGGAGTGAGTTCAGCCAGAACGCCCAGACCGCGGCCAAGGAGATTACCAAAAGCGCGGGGCGGCAAAGCGAGATCACCCTTGTTACGTTGACCAATCTGTTCCCGGCGCGCTATCTGGAGGACGTGGCTTTTCTCCGCGATCGGTATCGGCAACGGGTGGGCGGCGCGGATGGCGAGCAGGCCAGGTTCGAACTTCACACCGAAGGCGATGGCGCTCAATTCCCCGATCTGTTCATGCCCGAGGCCGATCCGAAGCGCTATCTGGCGCATTTGCTGATCGCCAAGGGTATCGGCTTGGTCCAGGTGTTGGAAGATCCCGAAACAGGCGTAAGCGGGCAGTATCTATTGGCTAAGGACGAGCGTGGGATGGACCGTGATCCGATGAAGCTGGGGAAGGATTTCGCCGAGGCCTGGGCATCGCCCAACGCCGAAGCCTCCGATGCGCTGGCTACGGCGGTTGGGCATTCTCTGACGAGTGACTTCCTGCATCAATCGAAGCGCGAAGAACTTGGACAAAAAGTTCTGGCGGAGTTGGACGCGGTCAAGGCAGAACGAAAGAATCCGCTCGACAAGACGGTCCGCGCATACACTGAGGCAGCGCGGTTGGCCGACACTATTCTTCAGCAAAGGTAACGACGGTTCATGGCAACGCAACACGGGAAATGCACGAATTTCGGGCTATGCACCAAAGCCGACACGCACGAGGCGCAAGATGTGCCGGAGGGAAGTGAATTCGCCTGCGCGGAATGCAAGCGCCCGCTGACGGCTACGGGTGGCGAAAGGACGGGCCAGTCGTCGGGCGATCCCCTTCCGAAGATTATTGTGGCGATCTTATTGCTGCTTCTGCTTGGAGCTGGCGGCTATTACTTCTGGTCGCATCGAGGCTCCGGCGCGAAGGTTGCGGATGCTCCCAAGAACAGCGCAGCAGTGTCCACGGCAACAGCGTCCACAACATTGCTGCGGCTCAGCGGATCGAATACGATTGGCGCCGAGCTTGCGCCGGCGTTGGTAGAAGCGTGGCTCACGCAACGGGGTATGACGGGTATTCATCGCGAAAATTCCGCCCCCGACGAAACTCGTGTTTCCGGTACGTCGAACGGGGCGACGGTGAGTGTCGAGATCAAGGCTCATGGGACATCCACGGCCTTCGCCGGGCTGGCCGCGAAGACCTGCGACATCGGGATGGCATCGCGCAAGATCGACAAAGCAGAAGTAGCGGATTTGCGGTCTAAGGGGCTGGGCGATCTGACGGCGGACGCCAACGAGCGTGTTATCGGTCTGGACGGGGTTGCGGTAATCGTCAATGAATCGAACTCCGTGGATAGTATGACGATTCAGGAAGTGGCCGCGATTTTCGCCGGCGCAGCGTCTGGAAAGAAATGGAACGTGTATGCCCGCGACGATAAATCGGGGACGTATGACACGTTCAAAGACCGGGTCCTGCGGGGCAAGGCGTTGATGGGCGCCGCGAAACGCTTTGAGGATAGCCGCACGTTGGCTAGCGCGGTTACCAGTGACCGGGAAGCGATCGGCTTTGTTGGCTTGCCTTACGCAGCCGGAGCCAAGGTGCTGGCGATATCGGAAAAGGGCGCGGCGGCGCTGGTCCCAAACATGAATACGGTGCGCACCGAATCCTATCCACTGAGCCGGCGTTTATACTTTTACGTCCCCGATAACGCTATCCCGGATGCCCGGGAATTCGCCCGCTTCGCGCTATCCGCCGCCGGCCAAAATGTGGTGGAAAAAAGTGGATTCGTGGGCCAGAAAGTGGAGGTGATGACCACTAACGCTACCCCGACAAACGCGCCCGCCGGCTACCTGCAACTGATGCCTTCGGCGGACCGCCTGACGGTGGACTTCCGGTTTCGAACGGGGAGCAGCCAGTTAGATCCGAAAGCGGTGGACGACATTAAGCGCTTCGCCTTGGCGATGAACGGCCGATTCTCGGGACGGGGCGTGATGCTGGTAGGATTCGCCGACAGCACCGGCACGGCTTCGAAGAATGTCGAGCTTTCGAAGGAGCGGGCGCAAGCGGTTGGCGAACAGATGAAGCGCCAAGGGATCACGCCGGCGTTCGTCACTGGATTTGGCCAGGAACTTCCCGTTGCCGATAACGGCACGCCCGAGGGACGAGATAAGAACCGCCGTGTCGAGGTGTGGTTGCGCAAGTAGCGCCGCAATGTAGAATGCTGGTTTCCGCTGCCTGGCGTCTTGAATGTCGCCGGCTTTTCGCAAGTCCCTGTTGGCTTGCGTGCTTTCTCGCACTCAAAAACCGGCACCGCTGTATGGTACCTGTGCCAACATGGAGCTAGCATGCTGCAGCGATACCTCAGCCCTGCGGTCCTGGCCAATATCTCCGGCCTGGAGTTGATCGCGCGCACGGTGGTGGACGGGTTCGTAGCAGGCCTTCATCGCTCCCCCGATTTCGGATTCAGCCAGGAGTTCGCGGAATATAGATCCTACACTCCCGGTGACGATTTGCGTCACGTCGATTGGAATGTGTATGCCCGCACCGAGCGAGCCTACCTGAAGCGATATCATGGCGAGACCAACAGCCAACTAACGATCCTGATGGATTCGAGTGCCTCGATGTCGTTCACCTCGCATGCCATCCCCAAGCTCGATTATGTCCGTTACCTGGCCGCCTCGATCGCCTATCTCGCCCATCAACAGCGCGATGCCACGGGGTTGATTGTCTTTGACGATGAGGTCCGCAATTACGTCGGAGCTTCCACTCGCCAGGGCCAGATGTCGCGCATCCTGCATGCGATTGAATCGGCGCAACCGGGAACTCGCACCGACTTCGCCAAGCCTTTTTCCCACTTCCAGAACTTTTCGCACCGGAAGGGAATTGTGGCGGTCTTTTCGGATTTCTACGAGGATCCGGAACGCATCATCGCCACCGTCGAGCCGCTGCGGTTCCGGGGAAACGAACTGATCCTGTTCCACGTCTTAGACCCACAGGAGATTAACCCGGCGGTAGGCGAGCCGATGCTGCTGGTGGATATGGAGACGCAAGACATGCTGGAAGTTTCGCCCGATTATGCCCGGGGCGAGTATCGCCGCAAGGTGGACGCGCACATCGAAGGGTTGCAGGCGAAGGCCCAAGCGGCGGGCATCGATTACTTCCTAATTCCCACGGACCGTCCACTCGATGAGGCGTTGCGGGAGTACCTGATGATCCGAAAGGCGCGGATGTAAATGGGTCTTCTGGCTCCGTGGTTTCTGGCGGCGATCGCCGCGCTTGGGCTGCCGGTGTGGCTGCACATGCTGCGGAAACATCAGAGCGTGCCCAAGCCGTTTAGCTCGCTGATGTTTTTTGAGCGCCGGCCACAGAGCTCCATCAAACATCGGCGCCTGCGCTATTTATCGCTCCTGTTATTACGCTTGGCGCTGCTGGCAATGCTTATATTTGCCTTTGCGAATCCCTATATCAAGCGCAGTATCGCTGCCGGCGGCGGCAAGAAATTGCTGGTCTTGGCTATCGATAATTCCTTCAGCATGCGCTATGGAGATCGTCTGGCAAAAGCCAAACAGCAGGCGGCGAATGCCTTGGGGCGGCTGAATCCGGGTGATGTCGGGCAGGTGATTTCGGTCTCAAATCAAGTGCAATTGCTGACTGCGGCGACGGACAATAGCGCTGACCTGCGGGCGGCCATTGCGGCTATTCAACCGTCCGACGCCAACAGTTCTTTCGGCGAATTTTCGCGATTCCTGCGCACGACGGCGCAACAGTTACACCTGCCCATCGAAGTGCATTTTGCCAGCGACATGCAAAAATCGTCGATGCCGCCGTCGTTTGCGGACGTTCGGCTGGCGCCGGGAACGTCGTTGATTCTGCATCCGGCCGATGAGAAGCCCGCGCCGAATTGGGCGGTGGAAACGGTGACTGCCCCGCGCAGTCTTTATGAGCCCAAGAAGGCCCGCATTCAAGTCACCATCGCGGGATATGGGACGGAAGCCGCACGGCGCAATGTTGTTCTCTCATTGAATGGAAAAACGCAGGCTACCAAAACCGTCGATGTTCCCGCCGGTGGCCGCGCTTCCGTCGAATTCATATCTCTTGATTCCGCGACGTATGGCTTCAATCGTGGGGAAGTGCGCATCGAACCCGGCGATACGTTACCCCAGGACGACCGGTTTCTATTCGCGGTGGAACGCGCCGATCCGCGAAAAATCCTGTTCGTTCACGAAGCTCGAGACCAGCGCAGCGTTCTGTACTTCAAGACCGCTCTGGAGGCCGCCGCCGAACCGGCTTTCGATTTGGAACCCATCAATGTCGACCAGACGGCGAGTATTCTGCCCACGAAATACGCCTTCGTAGTGCTTTCAAACGTGGGGCGAATTCCGGCCGCATTTGAGGATTCACTGCGCCGCTATGTAACCGGTGGCGGATCGGTGCTGGTGGCGTTAGGACCGGCCTCCGCTGGAGAATCGAAGATACCCATCGCCGAGGAAGCGATTGTCGAATCGCACTACGCCGCTCGCGAAGGCGATCGTTTTCAGACCGCCACGGTGATCGACCCGGCGCACCCTTCCGTCAGCCGTAGCGCCGGCCTGGAAGGGGTACGCTTTTATCAGATCACGCGCTTCCGTACCGCAAAATCGCACGTCATCGCCCGCCTTGACGATCAGACTCCGGTGCTTGCCGAAAAGCAGGTAGGCGAAGGGAAAGTGCTGATGTTCGCTTCCACGTTCGACAACATCGCGAACGACTTTCCGTTACACGCGTCGTTCGTCCCATTCGTCGATCGCAGCGCCGGCTATCTTGGGGGCATCGATCAACGATCGGCCAACATTCCGGTCGGCTCCCACATCTCCCTGCATAATTCCAAGGATCGGGGAACCGCCGTCGAAGTAATTGATCCCGAGGGCAAGCGTCCGCTGACCTTGAAAGAAGCGGCAGCGGCCGAAAGCTTTGCGGTGAATCGCGAAGGCTACTACGAAATCCGCCGCACGAACGGCCGTCAGGAAATGTTGGCGGTCCATGCCGACCGACGGGAATCGGATTTAGCGCCCCTGCCGGCGGAGACGCTGGCGCTGTGGAAAAACTCCGGATCGGGTGACACTTCGCCGTCTGACGCGTCCAGCGAAACAGGCGAACGCACGACAAAATGGAGCTTGGGCCCGTATCTGGTGATCTTATTACTGCTGGTGGCGCTTGCCGAGTCGCTTGTGGCCGATCGTTATCTTTCGGTAGCGCGTGAAGATGAGACTGTAGTGAGGAGGGAAGCCGCTTGACCCCTTTCGATCAACTGAATGCTTACGTGCAGCGCCTGGAAGCGCGTCTTCGGCTGAAGGCATTTTCCATTGGGTCGGCGATTGCCGCGGCGGTAGCTCTGGCGATTACTATCGTTCTGGTTGTCATTATTAATTCCTACGCCTTCTCGGCGGTCAGCCTGCTGTGGGCCCGCATCGCCCTGTTTCTGGCGGTCGCCGCAGCCATCAGCTTCGGACTAATTCTTCCGCTACTGCGGCTGAACCATCGGCGCACGGCTCGTCAGGCCGAACAGATGTTCCCCGAGTTTCAAGAGCGATTGCTGACCTTCGTCGAACGAAGCCACAAATCCGCGGGCGACCCTTTCCTGGAACTGCTGGCCAGCGATACGGCGGCACTGGCGCAACGGATGGAACCGGCAAAACTAGCGCCGAGTGGCAACCTATTCGCCTTTCTCACCTCCGGAGGAGTGGCGATTGCCATCCTGCTATGGCTGATTCTCGCCGGGCCGGGCTATTTGGGTTATGGAGCGTCGCTGTTATGGGCGGGGGCGCCGAAGACGGGGTTGCGTCCGTTCTACGACATCGACGTGAAACCGGGCAACCATAGCGTGCGGCGGCGTGCCGACCAACTTGTGACTGCCCAGCTTCGCGGATTCCAGGCGCAGAAAGTGCGGCTCTTCGCGCAGTACCGGGGCACCTCCAAGTGGGAAGAAGTGGTGATGCAGCCCCAACCGAAAGGCGCGGCATTCGAATTTCTATTCGCCGGGTTGCCGGAGACGGTGGAGTATTACGTTGAGGCGGGTGGAATCCGGTCCACGAACTATACGCTGCAAGTTCTCGACTTGCCGGCAGTGAAGAAGGTGCGGGTAACTTACATTTATCCTACCTGGCTAGGCCTGAAGAGCGTTGTCGAAGATCCCGGCGGCGATCTGCGTGCGCTGCAGGGGACCGTCGCCGAATTGGAAGTAGAGACCGACCGGCCGCTGAAGAACGGCAAGATCGTGCTCGATGACGATAGTGAAATCGAGCTCAAGGGGGAAGGGAATCGGCTGACGGCGAAGGTGCCTATTCAGAAGGATGGGACGTATCACTTTGGAACTATCGATCAAGGGCAGGCGGTGCGCTTGAGCGAGGATTATTTCATCGAAGCGAAGAAGGACCTGCCGCCGGTGGTGCGCATCACCAAGCCAGGGCGGGACGCGAAGGTGAATCCCATTGAGGAAGTCCCGGTGACGCTGGAAGCGGAAGACGATTACGGTCTGCAGGAGATGGACCTGCATTACTCAGTAAACGGCGCACCGGAGAAAACAATCTCCATGCTGGGCCATAAAAACGTCAAGAAAGCCGACGGCAAGACGATCATCGCGCTGGAGGATTTCAAGCTGAATCCGGGCGATCTGGTGACCATGTATGCTTCAGCCCGCGATGCCCGGGAAAGCACGCGGAGCGATATCTATTTCGTGGAAGCGCAACCCTACGAAAAGGAATACTCGCAGTCGCAAGCGTCTGGCGGGGCGGGCGGTGGCGAGCCGAAGACGGAAATTTCACCGCGCCAACGGGAGATTATCTCGGCGACATTCAATGAGATCAAGACTCCGCAAAAAGATCAGGCGACGGCGGTGGAGCATGGCAAATTTCTAGCCGAAACGCAAGCCAAGATGCGCGATCAGGCGAAGGCATTGGCCGAGCGGATGAAGAGCCGGGAATTGACGGGCACGAGTCAGGATTTCGCTACGTTCTCTAAGGAAATGCAACTCGCCGCCGGGGAGATGAACACGGCCGCCGACAAGCTGAAGGCTCAGCAGTGGAAGAACGCGCTGGTGCCGGAGCAGAAGGGCTTGCAACATCTGTTGCGGGCGGAATCGATTTTCCGTCAGATACAAGTCGCCTATGGAAGCCAGGGTGGCGGCGGTGGCGGCGCGGCCCGCGATCTGGATAATCTTTTTGATCTTGAGCTGGATACGGAAAAGAATCAATATGAGACCGGGCAACAATCGGCGGCGGCTCAGAATCAGCAAGCCATCGATGAAGTAGCGCAGAAGCTGGAGGAGTTGGCGCGGCGTCAACAGGAACTGGCCGAGCAGCAGAAAAAAGCGCAGAAGGCAAGCTTCCAGCAGCGTTGGGAGCAGGAGATGCTGCGCCGCGAGGCCGAGGAACTGCAGCGCAAGATGGAACAGTTGAGCCGCCAGAGCCAGAGCGCCATGTCGCGCGGCGGAGAGAAGGGGCAGCAAGGGGACAAGGGGCAATCGGGCCAAAAGTCCGGAGAACAGGATAGCGCCGGCCGGCAGTCAGAAGATCGCTTGCGCAAGTCTCTAGAACAGCTTTCGCGGGCCACCGAAGACATGCGTAAGGCCGCTTCGCAGGACGCAGGATCGGAAGCGGGAGCCAAGCGTGCATCGGAACGCTTGCGGGAAGCGATGGATTCGATGAAGAGCTTGCGCCATCAGCAGGCGGCTTCGGAGATCGGCGATTTGGCGCAGGACGCTCAAGCTCTGGCGGCCCGTCAGCACGATTTCGCCGATCGTTTACAGAAGGCTTACGGCAATCAGCCGTCGCTGACAGGGCAGGATCAGCAGCGCAATGAACAGATGGCCGGCGAGAAGCAGAAGATGGCCGACGACTTGGGGCGTCTGGAGAAGAAGATGCAGGATGCCGTTCATGGGATGGCTGGATCGAACCCCGGGGCTTCGTCGCAGATTCGCGAGGCGTTGGGCGATATGCAGCAGAAAGAAATCAAGCTGCGGATGAAATCGAGTGTGAATTGGATCAAGCAGGGTAAAGGGTCGTATCTGGGTCCAAGCGAGCGCGTGGCCGCCGAGGGCCTGGACAAGATGAGCGATCAGTTGAAGCAGGCGCAGGCCTCTCTCGACAAGAATCAAAATGGCGCCGCAGGTGGCGGTAAGGATAAAGAACAGCTGGCACGGGCGTTGGAGAGCATGGAAAAGCTTCGGCATGAGATGGAGAGTGCGATGGGCCGGGGCAAGGATGGGAAGCAATCGGGTAAGGATGGGCAGTCGGGTAAGGGTGAGTCTGGTAAGAGCGGTGAATCGGGTAAAGGCGGTGAGTCTGGTAAAGGCGGACAATCTGGTAAAGGCGGCGAGTCTGGTAAAGGCGGCGAGTCTGGTAAAGGCGGCGAGTCTGGTAAAGGCGGCGAGTCTGGTAAAGGCGGACAATCGGGTAAGGGCGGCGAGTCTGGCCGCGGTGAACAAGCTGGATCGCAACCCGGTGGCTCACAACCCGGTGGTCAACAGTCGGGTCAACAATCTGGGCAATCGGGCCAGCAAGCAGGCATGAGCGGCCGTCGCGGATCGGCGATGCCTGGCGGACAGCGCGGTGGCGGAAGCGATTCCGGACAGGAGTTGGGACGCTCTTACCGCGAAGCGATTCGCGAATTGACCCAAGTGCAGCAATCGCTCGGCGACAATCCGGAGATGGCGAAGGAAATTGGGGATGCGCTACGCGAAATGAGGCGCTCGGGTAACGATCCCGGTAGCGCTGCTGAGTTGGATGAAAAGATCCGGCGCCAGATTTTGCCGGCCATCGAAGGGTTGGAATTACGCCTGCGGCGGGAACTGGACGATCGCGGCCAGATTCGCAACAGCGCCGCCGATCCGATTCCGCAGGGCTATTCGGGCGCCGTGGCGGAATACTTCCGCAAGCTGAGCAAGAGCAAATAATCGAGCGAGCCCTATACTAAAAGGTTGCCGCTTTCCGACGATCAGATTAAATACGCGATGCACGGCGTGACCAAGGCGAACCTTGCCTTCGCCAAGCGCTATCCCGGGCCATGCGAGGGCCGCCAACCGATTCACGTTATGTACGGCGGAGCGCATTTATTCCGCGCCGATACAACCGCGAAACTCGGAGCCCTGGCGATCCGCTCACTCGACACCCACGCGCCTTCCGCTGCTGCGCTCGGAACGGCGATTGGTTGGACGGGTCCGGCGGCTGTGCTCTTAATCGCCTATGAAAGAATGCGGGCCAAGCTGCTGCGCGAGCCGGTGGAAGATTATCGCATCGATTTTGAAGACGGTTACGGCAATCGCTCGGACGATGAGGAAGATGGCCATGCAATCTCCGCCGCCGCCCAGGTTGCGCAAGGTGTAGCAGCGGGAACACTGCCCCCCTTCATCGGCATTCGCATCAAAGCCTTCACCGAAGAACTTCGCAAGCGCGGCATTCGCACTCTTCGCTTGTTCCTTGACGAAATGCTAGCGAAGACCGGCGGCCGGATGCCACCCAACTTCGTGGTCACGCTGCCAAAAGTCACTGTTCCCGAACAGATCACCGGGCTTCGACGGCTATTGAAACAGTACGCCATCGGGATGGAGATCATGATTGAAGCGCCACAATCGCTGGCCCGTCTGCAAGAATTTGCCGATGCCGGGAATGGCCGCCTGGCCGCCGCGCACTTCGGAGCTTATGATTACACGGCCGCCTGCGGAATCACCGCGGGTTATCAGGACCTGCGGCATCCGGCCTGCGATTTTGCCCGGGCCGCGATGCAAGCGGCGTTCGCCGGGACCGGAATCGCTCTAGCCGACGGCGCGACAAATCTTCTGCCCGTGGGCGATGCGGACGCGATAGCGGCGGGCTGGAGTTTGCATTATCAGAATATTCGGCACTCCCTGGCGTCGGGCTTTTACCGGAGTTGGGATCTGCACCCCGCGCAGCTTCCGGTGCGCTATGCGGCGACTTATACTTTCTTCCTCGAAAGTATGGAAATCATGGGTGACCGTCTGCGAGGCTTCCGCGAAAAAGCGGCGCAAGCCACCCGCCTGGGCAATATCTTCGATGACGCAGCCACATTCCACGGCCTGCTGAATCACTTCACGCGAGCGCTGGATTGTGGGGCAATCACCAACGACGAATTCCTGTTACACACGGGCGAGCCCGCGCTCCAAGTGAATAGCCCCGAACAACTGTGCCTACCCGTCCGCTGATCGTAGTCCAGAAGCTTCGGGAGTGAAAAGTCTGTGCCGGCACTCGAACACCTGTGCCTGCTGCTCACACAAGCCATTCCCGTAACCGCCCTCTCCCCAACACGCAACCGGTGGCACCTGGAATGCTCTGCTGCCACTAGAGTTAGAGGTTAGCTTGACGCTCCCGATTATCAGCCGTACACTAAGGTGATAGGAATGCGTCCAGGAGTGCGTTAATGATGCGAGCCAAATCTTTTCCAGCCGTCTGTTCGATGTTTACACTGCTATCGGGTCAAACGCTGCTTCGGGCGGATGACAAGAAAGCCGTGACAGGTTCGGATTCCCGGGAAACGATCGCTAAACCGCTCACGGAAAAAGAGCGCAAGAGGAAAGAGAAAGCCCTCCGCAAAGAACTGGAAACGCCCTACAAGAAGTGGTTGAACGAGGATGTGGTCTACATCATCACGGATGAAGAGAAGGCCGCGTTCAAGCAATTTAATACCGACGAAGAGCGTCAGAATTTCGTGGAGCAGTTCTGGCTTCGGCGCGATCCCACGCCCGACACCGAAGAGAACGAATTTAAGGAAGAACACTATCGTCGGATCGCCTATGCCAATGAGCGCTTCGCCTCTGGCATACCGGGTTGGAAGAGCGATCGTGGGCGTATCTATATTACGTTTGGGCCAGCCGACGAAGTGGAATCCCATCCTTCGGGCGGCACTTATGAGCGGCCGTATGAAGAAGGCGGCGGCACCACTTCCACCTATCCATTCGAGAAGTGGCGTTATCGCTGGATTGAGAACATCGGTACGAACGTTGAGATTGAGTTTGTCGATACCACCCAGAGCGGCGAATACCGCATGTCGATGGATCCTTCGGAAAAAGATGCCCTGCTGAACGTTCCTGGCGCCGGGTTGACAATGAATGAGCAGATGGGGCTCTCGAACAAGACCGATCGCTTCAACCGTACCGACGGGACGCACTTGGGCACGGGCAACACGCCGCTTCCGGCCAGCATGAATCAGTTTGAGCGCCTGGAGCGTTTCGCCAAACTGCAGCAAGCGCCGAAAGTGAAGTTCAAGGATCTGGAAGCGCAGGTCAACTCAAGCATCAAGTTCAACACGCTGCCGATGAAGGTGCATACCGACTTTATTCCGGTGACTTCGTCCTCCATCTTCAGTGCGATTACCCTGCAATTCAATCGCAAGGATTTGCAGTTCGCCCAGAAGGAAGGCATCTCCCGGGCCACGGTTAATATCTACGCCCGGATCACTTCGATGGCCCGCCGCGTGGTCAACGTGTTTGAAGATGTCGTCTCCGTTGAGGTTCCGAACGAACTGCTGGAGAAGGCAATTCTCGGACAGTCCATTTATCAGAAGACGGTGCCGCTGCCGCCCGGCAAGTATCGGCTGAACGTCGTGGCCAAGGATGTCGTGGGGAACACGGTTTGCAGCTATGAGCAAGCGCTCGATGTCCCGCATTTTGAAGACGACCGGCTGGGGTCCAGCAGCCTGATTCTGGCAGACCAGATCGAAAAAGTTCCCACGAAGAGCATCGGGACCGGCCAGTTTGTTATCGGCACCTCGAAGGTGCGGCCGCGCGTAGGCGAAAGCTTCAAGCGTGACGAAAAGATGGGGATTTACGTTCAACTATACAACTTCTCTCCCGACGAGAAGACGCAAAAGGCGAACGGAACCATCGATTACGAGATCCTGAAAGCCGGCAGCAACGAGAAAGTCTTCGACTTCAGCGAAGACGTCGCGAAGATGCCTGGCGCCTCGACGCAGGTGACTGTCGAAAAACTTCTTCCGTTGAACAACCTGCAGCCCGGTCAATACATCTTAAAGATGAAGGTGACGGACAAGAATCGTAATGAGGTTCTCACCCCGTCGGCAACGTTTACGGTAACCTAGAACGAAAAGGACGTGGATGAGCGCTCGGCGCACCTATCTCGTGCTCGGTCTGGCGGCGGCAACGCTGCTATATAGTGGTGCCACGCAGGCTGCTACCACTACCGGGAAACTCTCGGGCGGAATCATGGGGCGCGTCAAGGATGCCACCGGCGTTTCGCAGATGGGCGCCACGGTCCAGCTTTTCAATCGCTTCGATAAGCTACTGCAACAATCGCTGACCAATGAACAAGGGGCATTTTCCTTTGCTTCGCTCAACCCCGATTACTATTCCGTCCATGTCAGCATGGCCAGTTTCGTGCCCGCTGTGCGCAAAAATATCGCCGTCCAAGCGGGCATTGAAAGCGTTCTGAATATAAATCTCGCTACTGTTTTTAGCTCTATCGAGATCGTGTACTCGACCCCAGGCCAGGGCGCGCTGATGAGTGACGATTGGAAATGGGTATTGCGGACCTCGCAATCCACTCGTCCCGTGCTTCGTTTTGGGCCTGATATGGCTCCCGATATCTCCGATCCGCGAAGCCGTACTTCCCGCTCCGGATCGTCGTCGGTATTTTCGGACACGCGGGGATTAGTCAGCATCTCCGCAGGAGATCCGGGGACTTACGCCGGTGGAGCAACCTTGCCCGATCTGGGAACCGCGTTCGCTTTAGCTACATCGATGTTCGGTGCGAATCAGCTGCAGGTCAGTGGCAATGTGGATTATCTCTCCCATAGCGGGCTTCCCGCGGCGGGTTTCCACACCAGTTATAGCCGTGCGCAGCCCGGTTTCCTGAGCCCCGAAATTTCGATTACGATACGCCAGTTGTATTTGCCCACGCGGGCGGCGGCTGGAATTTTTTCGGCCCAACCCGAAGGCGTGCCGGCTTTGCGGACGATTTCCGCTAACATGACCGACCATCTGGAGATCCTCGACAATCTAAAGATGATGTATGGGATGTCGCTCAATTCTGTTTCCTTCGGTGACCGACTCAATTATCTGAGCCCCTACGCGGTGCTGACATACACCGTAAACGATGCCGATCAAATCGAGTTTTCCTTCAGTTCCGGCGCGCCACCTCCCTCGAGAACGACCCTTAGACAGGGCAGCGAGTCTCGCGATATGGCACTCTTGCAGGATTTGGCGGCTTTGGCTAGCGTTCCCCGTATCAGCCGCGGTGCCGGACACACCCGCGTCCAGCGTGCGGAAAGTTTTGAGCTCGGTTATCGCCATGTAGCGGGCCGCCGAAGCTATGGTCTGGCAGTGTATCGCGACGCGGTTTCCAATGCCGCCGTCACTATCGCCGGCGTGGGCGACTATTTTAGCGATAGCGACATCATGCCCGACCTGGGGTCTCGCGCGGCGGTCTTCAATATTGGTAATTACGAAACTATCGGCTACATGGCGAATATGACGCAGGCCATCGGCGGCAACATGGAGTTGAGTATCGCTTACGGCCGTGGCGGAGCTCTGCTGGCTGGCAGTCGTCAGTTGGAAAGCAATTCACCCGACGAACTCCGCTCCTTGGTCCATGCCACCAGCCGATCCTGGGCAAGCGGTAAATTGACGGCTACCGTTCCTGGAGCGGGCACAAAGTTTAGCGCCAGCTACGGCTGGTCGAATCCTGGAACTCTGATGCTGGCCCGGAATTTCGAAACGCAGAGAGCATCGCCCAACACCGGCTTGAACGTCACTATCCGCCAGCCGATCCCATCTTTCCCGGGTATGCCGGGACGCCTGGAAGCCACAGCCGAATTGCGCAACATGCTGGCTGAAGGTTATCTCGGCATCTCGACCTTCGACAACCGCGGCCTTGTTCTTACCGAAGCCCCCCGCGCCGTTCGCGGTGGACTCAGCTTCATTTTCTAGCGTTAACCAAGCGTTCTGTGGCACGGCTCAAAATAGCGGAGCAGTTGCATTAATGAGCCGCATTCGCAAATAGCCCGGCGTAGCTTTACTCCTCGCGCTAAAATAGCAAGTTAGACCCTCATTTACCCTCGAAGGACAATCATGGAAATAGTTAAAATCACTGGCAGAGAGATACTCGATTCGCGTGGGAACCCCACGGTGGAGGCCGATGTCATCCTCGCCGATGGCAGCACTGGCCGCGCCGCGGTACCATCCGGCGCATCAACGGGAGAGCATGAAGCGGTCGAGCTGCGCGATGGCGATCCGAAGCGCTATCTGGGCAAGGGCGTGATGACCGCCGTCGTGAATATTCGTGAGCATTTGGGTGTCGCTCTGATCGGCATGGACGCAAGCCAGCAGGCCGCCGTCGATCGCCGGATGATTGAGCTGGATGGCACCGCGAATAAGGGCCGCCTGGGTGCGAACGCGCTGCTCGCCGTATCGATGGCGACTGCCCGGGCCGCCGCCATCTCCCAACAGGTGCCGCTTTATCGTTATCTGGGCGGTGTGTCGGCGTCGATTCTGCCCGTGCCGATGATGAATATCCTGAATGGCGGCGCCCATGCCGACAATTCAGTAGACCCGCAGGAGTTCATGATCGTGCCCTACGGCGCGGAGAAATTTTCCGAAGCGCTGCGCTGGGGCGCCGAGGTGTTCCACACTCTGAAGGGCGTGCTGAAGAAGCGCGGCTACTCGACGGCAGTGGGCGATGAAGGCGGCTTTGCGCCGAATCTGAAATCCAACGAAGAAGCTCTCGAAGTAGTGATGGAGGCGATCATGAAAGCCGGCTATAAGCCCGGCGAGCAGATTGGCATCGCGCTCGATCCGGCGGCCAGCGAGTTCTTCGACAAGGATCAACACAAGTACGTTTTCAAGAAGTCCGACAAGAGCGAACGCACGCCGGAACAGATGGTGGAATTCTGGGCCAACTGGGTGAAGCAATATCCCATCGTGTCGATTGAGGATGGTATGGCTGAAGACGATTGGACCGGATGGAAGGCGCTCACCGATGCGGTGGGCGATAAGATTCAGCTTGTCGGCGACGATCTTTTTGTCACGAACACCGATCGTCTGCAGAAAGGCATCGACAAGGGAATCGCCAACTCGATTCTGATCAAGGTAAACCAGATCGGCACGTTAACCGAAACGCTGGCGGCCATTGCGATGGCGTCCAAAGCGGGCTATACGGCCGTGGTTTCACACCGCTCGGGTGAAACCGAAGATGCGTTCATTGCCGATCTCGCCGTGGGCACCGGTTGCGGCCAGATCAAGACCGGATCGGCCAGCCGGACTGATCGCATCGCCAAATATAATCAGCTGCTGCGGATTGAAGAAGAGCTGGGCAATAGCGCGAAATTCCCTGGCCGAAAGGCTTTCCGGAAATGACAGGCAAGCCGCTGATACTCACCATCCTCGATGGTTGGGGCTTTTCTTCGGCCATTGAAGGCAACGCCATTGCCGCCGCTCGCAAACCAAATTACGACGAGATCATTCGGCTCTATCCCAACACTCTGGTGCATACGTCGGGGCGTTTCGTCGGACTGCCGGACGGGCAGATGGGCAATAGCGAAGTGGGGCACTTAAACATCGGCGCGGGGCGCGTGGTGCACATGGATGTGACTCGAATCGATCTCATGATTCAGACGGGGGACTTTGCCAAAGATCCCGTTCTACGGGCGGCGATGAAGCATACCCGCGGTCACCAGCTCCATTTGATGGGCCTCTGTAGCGACGGCGGTGTGCACGCCCAGCTAAGCCATCTGTACGCGCTGTTGAAACTCGCTAAACAGGAACAGCTGAGCCAGGTATTCGTGCATTGTTTTATGGATGGACGCGACACCGGGCCCGAAACCGGCGCGGGCTACCTGGAACAAGTACAGCAGCAGATGCGCGAGATTGGCTGCGGTAAGATCGCCAGCGTATCGGGCCGCTATTACGCCATGGATCGGGACAAGCGTTGGGACCGGATTGAGCTGGCGTTCGGCGCGATGGTGTTGGGCAACGGGCACAAATTTCAGGATCCAATTGAAGCCGTCAAAAAGTCCTACGAGCGGGGGATAACCGACGAGTTCATCGAACCCATCACGATCGTCAATCAAAACAACGAGCCGGTGGGATTGATTCGCGATGAGGACGCTTGCATCTTTTATAACTATCGCGCCGATCGTGCCCGCGAGATGACGCTGGCTCTGACGGACCCGTCGCTGGAACAACCTTCGCGTTCGCTAGCCCCACGCGATTTGCATTTCACGATGATGACGCAATACGAGAAGGGTCTGAACCTTCCCTATGTATTGCCGGCGGAGCATCCAAACAACATCCTGGCCAACGTGATGGCGCAAATGCAATGGAAGAATCTGCGCGTCGCCGAGACCGAGAAGTACGCTCACGTTACCTATTTTTTCAATGGTGGAAATGAAAAACCCTATGGCGGAGAAGAGCGGGAGATGGTGGCCTCACCGAAAGTGGCCACGTATGATTTGAAGCCCGAGATGAGCGCCGCCGGTATTACCGAAGTGATATCGAAGGCTATCGGGAAGGGTGAATTCGACATCATTGTGATGAACTTCGCAAATGCCGACATGGTTGGACACTCCGGCAAGATGGTGCCGACGATAAAGGCCGTTGAGGTTGTCGATGGGTGTCTGGGCGAAATTCATAAAGCGTTGAAACAGAGTGGTGGACGGTGGATTATCACCGCCGATCACGGAAATGCGGAGACGATGATCGATCCGGTTACCAAGGGGCCGCACACATATCACACGCTGAATCCTGTTCCGCTGATCGTGGTTGACGAAGCGCAAAAGCCGCTGCGGCAAGACGGGGCGTTACAGGATATCTCTCCGACAATTCTGGCAATGATGGGCGTCGAACAGCCTAAGGAGATGTCGGGGCGGGATTTGCGGAAATCATAGGCGGGCCACTCTATTGTGGGGCGAATACATGCAACAAATCTATCGCCCCACCGCCAATACAACCGCCATCGCCAGGCGGTTTTCACCACAACTAGATAATCTACTTCTTGGGCATCAGAACGGTGTCGATCACGTGGATCACGCCATTCGAACAAACGATGTCGGTCTTGATAACCTTCGCCTTGTCCACCATTACCGTGGAACCCTTGACCATGATCTGAGCTTCGGCACCTTCCACCGTCATTGCCTTCATCGTCTTCACATCGGCGGCCATGACCTTGCCCGAAAGCACGTGATAGAGCAGTACCTTCTTCAACTGTTCTTTGTTCGCCAGCAGCTTGTCAAGCGCGCCGGGAGGCAGCTTCGCGAAAGCTTCATCGGTTGGAGCGAACACGGTGAACGGTCCGGCGCCCTTCAATGTGTCCACCAGGCCGGCGGCCTGCACAGCCTTCACCAGCGTTGTGAAATTGCCCGCGCCCACTGCCGTATCGACAATATCTTTGTCCTGCGCCTGCAGAGCGAAGCTCGCCAATCCAAGCAACATCGCGCAAGAAATAAATTTCAATCTATTCATGTAATCTCCTCGATTTGGACTGTATTTGTCCTGTGCTGTGAGATGAGATCGCATTACCGGTGGGTGTTTTAATTTCCTGGCAGCGCCTATGGCTTGGGCGTGCCGTATCGCGCTCGATCGACTTCCACGCGATTTTGCAGAATCTGGACGGTCTTCTCCAAACTCTCCACGCGCTCGGCCTGGCGCGCCATCTTGCGATGTAGACGCTCAATTTCCTCCATGGCCCCGTCACGTTCATTGCGGATATTAGCCATCTCGTCCACGTCTTTCACCACGGGCGATGGAGCCGGTCCTAAAAATCGGGTCAACTCCGTTACCGGCGTTTGGTTAACCGGATACACGGTCATCTGCATCGATACGTCGGACGTTCTGCGCGAATAATTCAAAGACCCATGCGCAAGCTGATTCTGGTCCAGGTTCAGTGTCTTGTTTTCACTGCCATCGGTGATCTGCACCGTCGCCCGCGGCGAAGATGTCAATGCATGCGTGGTGCGGTCCCAATCCAAATGCATCTGACCGCCCTTCTCCGATAGCCGCAGATTGAGCGACTCGATGGGCGCCGCCAGTCCCGCCGATGCAGCGGGCAGCGCATAGGATCGGAACGCCGCAATTCCGCCGACAACAGCAGCGGCCCACAGCAGCAGCCATACCCATTGACGCGAACGCCGAGGCCGTCTCTCGGCCGGAAACCCTGAAATAGCGGGACCATGCCGCAGTGCCGTCACCGACTCCGCCGGCGCCCTGCGGAATATCCTCGAGGCATCCACTGCTTCCCGTTCCGGCTTGACGGGAACCGTCTGTGGCTCGATCCGAAATTCGCGATAGCTCTTGGTCGTGCGGACCGTTCCATCCTTCTCGCGTACAAAAAATCCCGCATCTACCGCGCCGCTTTTATCGGGCCGAACTACCAATGCCAGTTGCCACCATTCCGGAAAGTACTCGTCATACAAGAACAAATCGTTGGGCGTGAGGGCCAGATCCCCGGCCGCATGCGAAACAAAAAATCCGAGTGGAACCAGCTTCGCCAACTCCGGTTCACGATCCATAACCTGCAATAAATCTTGCAATTTCAATCGATCCCGGTCCGAGAGCGTAAACGTCGGCCCGTTGGCGTATTCGCAAACCAGCGGACGCATCGCTAATATACGAATCCGCTTTTCCTCGCGGGTGCCGTAGAGGACACCGCCGATTTCCGCGCCGGTTCGCGCCAGCTTTTCACGGCCTTCTATCGCCAACTCGCCAATCTGTTCGATAGCCGGCAAGGAGTATTCGATGGATAGAGTGTTTCTGGGGGTGGTCCAGGTGCCGAATCGTTCCTTAGACAATGTGGTGGCATTCATAATAATTTTCCTGGTTCAAACAAGGCCGCCGTTACCGACGAATCGTCCGGCGCAGTCTCGTCCGTGCCTTCGTGGATGTGATAGTAATACGTCAGAGCCGCCATCATTCCCAGCAGCGTTAGAGCGCCGAGTGTCCAGGCTACCGTGCGAATATTCCAGGCGTTTTCCCGCTCCACGGCGGAGACGGTCGCGCGCACCGTGGCCCAGGCTAAACCGATCGTCACACCTAGTTTCCAATACCAGGGCATTAGATCTAAGTGGCCTTGTCCGCCCACCTCGCTCCATAGCGTGAAGCCGGCGACGATAGCGAGTAAAAATACGGCGACATAGGCAATTCGAAGCCAGGAAGGGGACATGAGACGAACGATTTCATTCTAACTTAAGTTCCAGGACTCGTAAGGAAAAAGTCCTAAGGTTTTCGCGGCCTTCACCTTAGCTGGAATTTCAGCCCCTGCCGCGATCCTCCCGTCCCTGGGTTCGTGCCTGTCGTACCGCGACTGTGGCAATCCTTCGGCTAGCGGTTGTATTATCGAGCCTGCTTATGATGAAGATCATCCCGATTCTCCTTCTCACCGGCGCACTTTCCGCTCAACAAAAGAACGCCGCCAGCTCTTCTTCGGATTGGCCCGTCTATGGACACGATGCGGGCGGCACAAAATACTCGCCCCTGGCGGACATCAACCGCGCCAATGTCGGCAAGCTTCAGGTTGCCTGGACCTTTCACGCGGGCGACATGTACGTGCCGAAAAAATATGGCCGGGCATCGGCATTCGAAACCACTCCGCTGTTCATCGATGGCGTACTCTATGTTTCCACGGCATTTGGACGAGTGATCGCGCTCGATCCTGACACGGGCAAGCAGAAATGGGCTTTCGATCCGCATGCGGAAATTGATTCCGGCTATGGCGACTTCGCCAATCGCGGCGTCGCCTGGTGGGCCGATTCGAAAACCGGCCAGCGAAGAATCTTCGTCGCAACCATCGACGCACATCTTGTTGCTATCGATGCCGCAACAGGAAAAGCCTCGGACGGCTTCGGTGTCGGCGGGCAGGTAAATCTACGTCTCGGTCTACGGAATGCTCCGCATGAGAAGTCCGAGTACGCCGAGACATCGCCCCCCGCTGTCATTGGTGACCTGGTGGTGGTTGGCTCCGCCGTCTCAGACAACAACTGGGTGGACGCCGCCAGCGGTGAGGTGCGAGCCTTCGATGTCCACACAGGCAAGCTTCGCTGGACCTGGGATCCGATGCCCGGCCAGCGGACCGGTGCGGCCAACACCTGGTCCATTATCTCGGTGGACGCGGAACGCAATCTCGTTTTCCTCCCCACCGGCAGCCCCAGTCCCGATTATTACGGTGGCGAACGTCTTGGCGATAATCGCTATGCGAACTCGATGGTCGCCTTACATGCCGACAGCGGAAAAATGGCCTGGTTCTTTCAGACCGTTCATCACGATCTTTGGGATTACGATGTCGCCTCGCAGCCGACGCTATATACGATGCGCAAGGACGGCAAGGAGATCCCCGCGATCGCCGTCGGTTCAAAAACCGGCAATCTCTTCCTGCTGAACCGGGAAACGGGCGAGCCGCTGTTTGGCGTGGAGGAACGGCCGGTGCCGGCAAGCGATGTGCCCGGCGAGAAAGCTTCGCCGACGCAGCCCTTTCCCATCCTCCCCAAGCCTCTGGTTCCCCAAAGCCTGACCGCGGAGAACGTTTGGGGGGCCACCGCTGAAGATCGCAAGTGGTGCGCCGATTTCGTTAAGAGCAAGCGCGCCGAGGGAATCTTTACTCCACCCAGCGTGCAAGGCTCCATCGTGTTCCCCGGTAATGTCGGGGGAATGGCGTGGGGCGGCGTGGCGTTCGATCCGCAGCATAGTCTGTTGATTGTCCCCACGAATCGGTTAGCGGCATACATTAGGCTGATCCCCCGCGACAAATTCGACGATCAGGAAGGCGCCGAACGCGGCGTCGAATATGCCCGGCAGCGCGGAACGCCTTATGGATTGGCGCGGATCTTCCTGAGAAATCCGAACGGCATTCCCTGTAACGCGCCGCCGTTTGGGACCGTGGCCGCGATCGACGCGAATACCGGGGAGAAAAAATGGGAAGTTCCCTTTGGAGCACTGCCGATGATACCGGACCCGGCGATGGCCGAGCAGGCCGGATCGATTATCCTCGGCGGACCCATCGTCACTGGCGGTGGATTGGTCTTCATGGCCGGTACACTCGATCCGTATCTGCGCGCGCTCGATGTTGAAAGCGGAAAGCTTCTGTGGAAAGGTAAGCTGCCAACCAGCGCCCGCGCCACGCCCATGACCTATCGCACCGCCTCCGGCAGGCAATTCGTAATCATCGCCGCCGGAGGCCACGCGGATCTCACGCCCCAAGGCGATTCCATCGTCGCCTTCGCGCTTCCGGAGAGCAGATAGATTCTTTGCGAAATTTCGCGCCCGATGTCGCCTACTAGTCTGAAGGTTACAAAGGAGCTGAAATGGCTGTCACACTCATCCTGACAAGAGCACCACTGCGGGCGTTCAAGCATGGCGCTCAAAGCGGGCGTTGGGGAGAATTGGTCGCGGTGAAAGGTCCGAAAGTCACCGCCGCAAGGTTATCGACGGGAGGCGGCAGCGGAGGCATTCAATTAGAGAATGGAGTCCTTGAGCTTTCCTCGGTCGGAGCGATGACCGAGGTGAAGCGCTTTACGTCGATGGAACGATTTAAAACCGACAACGGCAAAGGGTTTTACGTTCAACTCCATCCTAAGCCCGATCCCTATTGGATCACCTTTGAGCCGGGCAATTCCGCGGTGAAGCATTTGCGTCCCGGCAAACACGACGGGCGATGTTTTCGAGTCCATGGTGGCAAGCCGGGGCCGGAACAGGGCATCTTAATCCATGAGGCGCCCCACGTCGGCTGGGTGATTGGCTGCCTGTCGCCGCGTCCGCTGAATAACTTCACGAAGGAATTCGACAACGCCCCAGGAAATCCGTCCTACAATTCCATGAACGAGTTATTCTCATTTGTCGGTGTCGGACGCGCGGATTTCTTCGTCCTGGATTGGTAATAATTCTGGCTGGACCCCGGCCGCGATAGCGCCTGGAAAGTGCGTCTTCGGCGTTTCAGGCGCCGCTCCTTTCGTTGCGGGGGCGCTCAGTCTGGCGGCGTGTTTTGGCAGTAGCCTTGGGGCGGGAAATTTACCGCGAGATAGTCAGCTCCCGCTCCACGGGTGATTTCGACCGCGATCGGGAACCGGCATCGTTGATGGCCCAATCGTACTCGCGGAATTTCACTTTTGGATTGCGGATACCATCGATCAATTCGGCCATCCTCGGCGGAGCATATCGTTTCGCATAGTCCACCAGGCTCGATTGCCCGGCTTGAAAGTCACTTTTATACCAGGTGAGAATCATGCTCAGCGTCACCTCGCGAGTTAAGGCATCCACTGACAGATTGCGCCGCTCGGAGAAAAATTGCCGCGTTAGGAAATCGAGTTGCGATTCCACGTTTCCGCCGCTGAAGGCATCATGCGACAAGCGCGGGCAACTGAGCGACGCGCAAACAATCGCGAAATGAATTCTCGGATCCCCTGAAACTTTCCGCAGAAAGTTGGTCTCGATGTCCTGCAAGCTGAGGAGGCGGCCCCCGGCTTTGCAGTGCTTCTTCACGAAGAAATCCGTTTCGCCGGGACCGATACGACGCACACTCATGATCGGGTAAGCGTCGACAACAGCCTGCGTCACAAAGGCGTTGTAGGCATTCATCCAATAGGCCAACTGATCTTTCGCGCCAGGGAATTTGTCCGGCTGATTTTCCGGGCTTGCGTCCGCTAACCGGTTTACGTAGGCATCCAGATCTTGACGATTCCCCTTAATTGCCGCGTAATCTACCTCGCCCGAATCGCTGACATAAGTTTTCAATACGCGATCCCAATCGGAATGATCGAAATTCGATGCCGATAAAATCGATGCCCACAACAGCGGGAGCAGGAACCTCATTGCGCCTTATGCTCGCCCGCTTCAAAGGCTGCGCGCATTTCCTGGTCGATTCGGGCCGCCAGTCCGGCGGGGTAAGTCGTGTAAGGCTGATACAGATCCATATGATTGCGCTTCGGCACGATCTCGCAGACATCCTCGCGGCCCTTGGTCTTCAGGTAATCGCAAAGAATCATCGTCGGCTCTTCCAAATGAAACGTATCTTCCGATCCCACGACGATGTGCACTTTCCCTAGCAGTTTCGGCCCCAGAGTGGCCCAGTTATCGGTAACGATGCGCCGAATATCGTACCTCTGCCAAGCTTTTTGCACTTCAGGATTTTGTTCTCCCGTGGCTCGATCAAAGAGTTTCATCGGCCGTCCATCCGGGCCGCGAGGGCTCCACACCCACTCAAAGGAAGCGATCTGACCTCCGTATTCTCCGGTAACCTCTTCCTGTTTGGCGAACTCTTCCATGGTGGCGATCTCTTTCCCATTCATTCGCACAAGATTGATCGGCTTGCCGTCCTTCGTCCGATAGGCATTCTGGGTCGATCCGGGCGTGGCATCGATTCCTGTAAACTTCGTCAAGTCCACCGGATCGGGCGCGGTCGACCACGTTCCGCCGAACACGTCGGGGTACGTTACCTCCAGCCATAGCGTGCTCCATCCACCAGACGAATGTCCCGTCAGGAAGCGGGCGTGCGTCTTCGCTATCAATTTATATTTCTGTTCCAAAAAGGGGATGAATTCCTGCGTTACGGCCTGTCCCCAAGGTCCGTTATTCACGGAATCGGCGAAGACATGGTGGCCGGTGGCAAACGATGCGTTCAGGAACACGTGCACCATCTCCGCCGACTTACCTTCCTCTATCGACTTCACGATTTTCGGTCCAGCCTGCCACGCATTCCAGTGACTCCCGCCGAAACCGTGAACGTGATAAACCGTGGGATAGCGGCGATCGCTGGCCGGGTCGTATTTTGGTGGCAAAACAACGCCGGCCTCAACGAATATGGAGCGGCCCCAGAACTTTGAAAGCAGTGGACTTTCAAACTCCACCAGCTTTACGTTTTCCGTATCGACCGGCTTGACGCGGCTTGGCGTCACTTTCGTAAGACGCAATGTGAGCGGCTCGGCACTCGCCGGATTCAGACCCTTCACCGCGATCACGTCGCTATACAGATCGCCCTCGTCCTGACCCTTGCCGGAATAACTATGGTTTACATCCAGCAAGGCCATAAATTGGTAGTCGCCCACCTTGCCTTGTGAAAACGGTTTGGGATAGGCTTTCTCGTCGGGATTAAACTCGACGGTTTGACCGGGAGCGATGTGGTCGAACTCCATCGCCGCCACCCAATTTTCGCCAGGGGAAAATCCAGTGCCAAGCTTGTCGCGTTTCGTGGGCGAATCCGTCATGAAGACCAGCATCCGGCCAGAAGCCCCTTTCGGAGCATAGGTTGGATCCAGCAATATCGAGAAGCGTAGCGGACCGGCGGCAAAGAGGGCGGAAGCCCCGAGTAGGAGAACGAAAAAGCAGCGCATGGAAAAACTATCTTACGCGATGAACGTAGTGAACGAAGAAAGAATATCGTTTGGGTCGGCACGTAACTCGTGCCCGGCAGCGGAGATTTCGAGCAGTGCCGTTCTAGCCGGGATCAGCGTCAAGTGTTGGCGCATCTCGGCAATCGTGCCAAATGGATCGCGCGTGCCGTGCACGAACAGCGCTGGAGTTTGCAGGGCGGGGAAGTGATTCGTTCGTAACTGCTCCGGTTTTCGCGGCGGGTGCAGTGGATAGGAGAGCAGCAGTAGAGCCTCGGCAAGGGCCGGATCCTCTGCCGCCAGTATCGTCGATTGGCGTCCGCCATAAGAGTGTCCGCCCAGAAACAGGCGGCCTGGAGCTTCCACCATTAAATCCCGCAGCGCTTGGCGCAAGCCTTCCCGATCGCGTGCCGCTTGCGCCGGAAAAGGGGGCCCTTTGGATTTCAATTGGCGATACGGCAGGTCGCATCGCAGCACAGTAAACCCAGCGTCGGCAAATGCGCCAGCGACACTTTTCAACAGGGGAGAGTTACAGTTCGATCCGGCGCCGTGAGTCAGAACCAATGAGTTTCCGGATGGTGAAGCGGGCGTATGCAACCAGCCGCGTACACCTTCGCTTAGAAACTCACGCTCAGTTGTTTGATTCGCCATTCGCCGCCATACTCTTATAGCTGCGGATTACTTTATTGACGTAGTTCTGCGTTTCCCGATAAGGTGGCACGCCGTTGTATTTATCCACGGCACCCGGCCCGGCATTGTACGCGGCCAAGGCCTTCGCCACATCGCCGTTATAACGCAGAAGCATCTCGCGGAGATAGAGAGCGCCGGCATCGACATTCTGTTCCGGATTCTTGGGGTCGGCCGAGTAGGCTGCGGCGGTGGCGGGCATCAACTGCATAATTCCGATGGCACCCTTCGGCGACACCGCCTCCGTTCGATATCCCGATTCCGCCTTGGCGACGCTATGTACGATGGCGGGAGGCAAACCCGCTCGCAGCGCGGCCCGGTCTACTAGATCTTTGGGATGGATGCTCAGCGGTTTATTCTTCGCCGCAGACGGCACGGCGGCAGGCGCAGCGGCTATCACGGGCGGGGGTGGAACGTATTCTTCCGCTTCGAAGGAAACCACTTGGTCAACCGGAATCTCGGTTACACCCTCCCGGGTATGCAGGCGAAATATGCTCGCGTCCTTTTCGTGGCTAGCGGCATAAATCCGGAAACCGTTGGAAAGAATAGCGTATTCACCAGCAAAAGCCGGAACGATTGCCACAAACAAGATGGCACTCAGATTGAAACACAACTTCACTACTAGGTTGACGTATACCATCGGCGGTTTGTGCAAGCTATTCTTCCGTTTTTGCTACCGTAGCCTTGGCGCCGGCACCCGCGCCCAAATGATCATAATTTAGCATCGCATTAAAGAGTAGGAAATAGCTGCCCTGCGTCTCATTCCGCCATACCGGATTATTGGCAAATAACACGACGTGACCTTTTCCATGGGGCACATCGACCACGGCCGGGCGGTTCGCCAATTCTTTCCCGCCTGCCAGCATTCCTGAAATCAGCAGGTCTTTCTCATCGCTAAATCGCAGAACGACACGCGGCCGGGCATCCGCCGGAAGCAGGAATGGGCGCAGAAATTCGCGCATCTCTTCGTCGATTGGCGGCTCTTCGCCCGGCCGGACTTCGGGCCGTGGAACAGGCGCGATGTAGTCTCGTCCTTGCACGACATCGGGATCGGTCAATGTCCCGCGACCCGTCGGTCTTCCGGCCGTATCCCCCGCGCCACCGCCGCCGCCGAATCCTCCGCCGATGCCACCATTGGCATTCACCTGCAGGATCGGAGCCTGGTTGAAATAAATCGCAAGCTTCTCCCCATAGCCATAAGCGATGGGGCTCATACGGTCGCTAAATGTGGAGTTCATGACGCTGCCGCGAGCCTTCAATTCGCGGGCGGGAACGATAGCGACCGAATCCACTAAACCGTAATCGATGGGGATCGAAACGTTACCTTGAATCGTGATGAACAGGCCGCCTTCGTCAAGGAATTTATTCACGTTTACCAGACCTTCCAAACCCATGCCACCGCGCATATCGTCAGTGGTATCGGGCGACGATCCAAGATTTGGCGTGACATCGGACTTCTTCCACGGAATCGGGTCGCCGCGCATCGGCATGCCGTTGACAACGCGCTGCGAGGTGCCCGGCGTTGGACCAAACAGAATGACATCCCACTTCGCCCGGAGGTTCGGCGTGTTCCGCAGAACATGATCGGAGATGTATTCATAAGGGATCCGCAACTGATCGAAGGCGATGCGATACCACCCTTCGTTTTGCGTATTCAGCCAGCTATGAACCAATGCGATGCGCGGCGCCGCCAACGGATGAATGGGTACCTTGGGAAGCTCGCCGACAGCATAGGCGTGCAATCCGAGTTCGCCCGCGGCCTTATCCACCTGGGCCCGAAGACCCGCTGCATTTCCGTCCGACTTAATCACGAACGTACCCGCCGCGAAGTGATGGCCGGCGGATTCAAATGCTTCCTCGGCGGCGAACATCGGAACGTCCTTGAGGCGAAATCGAAACGTGGCCAGAGTATTATCGGTATTGTGATCGATCAGAAATCCCGCTGTTCCCGATCCCGAGAGCTGGCCTTGGGTGTGGATGCCATCTGTCAGTAGCGTCATCGGGGCTTTGAGGATCGCGCTATCGGTAACGCGAATGGTTTTCACGTTTCGCAGCGGCCCAAACGACCAGCCTGTATCGTCATAAGGAGCGGGATCGTTGACGTTGTAATATTGCGTGTCCAGCAACATGTCGGCCATGCGGCTGTAAGGTTGGTCCATGCGAATCACATAACTGCCGGCGGGGATTTTCTGCTTCCCTTGCTTATTGGCGATCTCAATTTCCCCACTCGACCGCTGTACTTCTATGCCCTGAGCCTGCATCAGACTCATAAGGCCTGCCGCTTCCACCGGACGCGGATCGTCGCCCGGAATCACCCACGCCGCCGGGCCTTCCGCGCTTGCCTTCTTCACCGATCGCGCGCTCTTCAAATAGAAATTGTCGAGAAACTCCTTCTTATTCGTCGCCGTGTAATTCATCGCGAAAAGAATCGCGCTTTGCTGCAGATTGATATTGTCGCGGATTGACCACTTCACTTTCGCAAGCGGCGGATTGGGGCGAAACCATGTGCGCGTCGTCTGGTTTGCCGGCACAGTCCGCTCCCCGGTATCGGCGCCACGCCCGCCGAAGGTTTCGTAAAAGCGACCAATGGAATTGTGCCCGTTGGCGACATAGAACATGTAATTCGGCGCCCATCCGTCATAGAAGCCGTGCGTCCAAACACCCGGCACGCCGCGCTTGGTCATCTGCTCAATTTCGTGATACGCCATCTTTTGCCATTCATCCACTACGATCGGGTCAAGCCAGGCGTTGTAAGGACCCATCCCGGTGGAGGTATAGAGGAAGGGCACCGATTCGTGCAGATCGTGGAGCACCGTCGGATGCCAGTCGAGGAAAGTCTTCATCATGATGCGGCTTAATTCCAGAGCCATCCCCATGCTGTCGCGATTATTATCGTGGGCGACATACTTCCCCCAATAGACAAGCTGTGGCGTTGCTTTATCGGGGAACGCTCGGTGATAGTTGTACACGTCCACCTCACGATCGCGCCCGTCGACTTCCGTGCACGGCGTAATCAGCACCACGGAATTCTGGCGAATATTGCGCACCAGTGGACTGTCTTCCACCGCCAGACGATATCCGAGTTCCATCAACATCTCAGGCGATCCGGTTTCCGGCGAGTGAATACTGCCCGACGCCCAATAGAAAGGGACCGCTTCATTCACCAGCTTCGAAGCTTCGTCGAGCGAAGTTTTGCGCGGGTCGGCTAAACGCGCCGTGATTTGGCGATAACGGTCGAGCTTTGCTATGTTCGCCTCATCCGATATTGCCACCAGCAGCGTCTCGCGCCCCTCTTCCGAATGGCCGATGACGAAGACCTTCACCCGGGGACTGGCTTTTTCCAGTTCGCGAAAATAACGATTAATGTCTTTTGTGTAGGTGAGCTTATTAGGCGTGCCGATGGCATAGCCGAGCACTTTTTCGGGCGTCGGAACAGTATCCGATTTTGGAAGATGATCCACCAGCTCGGTTGAAAAAAACGGCTCGGTAGTGTACTCACGGATTTTGGCTGTGTAGCCTTCGTCCATCGCCTGAGCCGGCGGGACAACGCGCCGCTGTTGCGATTTGCGTTGGCCGAAGACGGGGACGACGGCGATTAAAACCAATGCCAGGCAAGCGTGTAGACGCATAGGGTTCTCGTTATCATAAACCGTAGGTTGCCATGACGGAAATTCAGCGCATTGAAGATCAGTTGCGGCGTTCCCATTCCGGAGTTGCCTGGGTAGGGCCCTGTCTTGACGAAGTGCTGGCGGGGCTGACCGCGGAGGACGCCGCCTCACACCCCGTCTTGGACGCCCACAGTATCTGGGAGATCGTGCTACATCTGGCGGCCTGGGAAAATATGGCCACCCGCACGCTTGGCGGAGATGTTCTGGACGGCCTGCCGGAAGAAGAGGACTGGCCGGCGATCGAAGATCCTACGGCGAAGCAATGGGAATCTACTCTCCAGCGGTTCACTCACACGCATGGTGCCTTGCGGGCGGCGATTCGCAAACTGACGGACGATCGCCTGGACGATAAGGTTAGCGCCTCGCAGTATCCTATTTACTATCTGCTACACGGTATCGTTCAGCACAACTTGTATCACGCCGGGCAGATCGCGCTATTACGAAAGGCGCTCCTCTAAGTGCGTTTTCTCTTTCTAATAGTTTTTTCCGTGGTTCTCGGCGCTCAGGAAAACTATGAAATTCAAGTGTACGGCGCGGAGACCGTCAAGCCCGGGCAGACCATGGTGGAGCTGCATAACAACTTTACTTTTCATGGTACGAAGACCGTGCAGGACGGCGTCCAACCGACCAATCATGCATGGCATGAAACCATCGAGATCACGCATGGCTGGACGCCCTGGTTCGAAACCGGATTTTACATTTTCACCAGCGCCAATCAAAGCAACGGATGGCAGTGGGTTGGCGATCATATCCGTCCCCGGGTCCGGGCTCCGGAGGATTGGAAATGGCCCGTCGGCGCCAGCATATCGCTTGAGTTCGGCTATCAACGCCGAGCCTTCTCCTCCGATACCTGGACGCTGGAAATCCGACCGATCGTCGATAGGCAAATAGGCCCCTGGTACCTCAGCTTCAATCCAACTTTCGACCGCTCTTTTCATGGGCTGGGAACAAGCGCCGGAGTCGTCTTCTCGCCCAACTTCAACGTGACATATAACTTCACCAAGAAGGTTTCCGGCGGCCTCGAATATTACGGCTCGCTCGGACCGGTAACTGGCTTCGATCCGATCCGCGAGCAGCAACAGCAGATCATTCCCGCGGTCAACATCGATTTCGGCCCCAACTGGGAATTCAACTTTGGTGTGGGCGTCGGCATCACTGGCGGCACGGATCATCTGCTGGCGAAGATGATTCTCGGGTATCGATTCAAACGTTAGAATAGAATCCGCCATGAAAACCGTTACTCATCTGGAATGCAGCCTCTGCGGAAAGACGCGCGCGGCGGGCCAGATCCACAATTTATGCGAATGCGGCGGGCCGCTTCTGGTTCGCTACGATCTTAGGAAAGCCCGTGGATCCTGGTCGCGTGATTCTCTGAAAGACGCGCCGAAAAGCATGTGGCGATACGCGCCGCTGCTTCCTCCAACGAATGCCGAATCGGTTATATCGCTGGGCGAAGGAATGACGCCGCTGATCGCCGCCAAGCGCCTGGGGAAACGTTTGGGCGCCCACGATCTGTGGGTGAAAGACGAAGGCATCAATCCAACGGGATCGTTTAAGGCTCGCGGACTTTCGTGCGCTATTTCAATGTGTGTCGAGTTAGGCATCCGCAAGGTGGCGATTCCCTCAGCCGGCAATGCCGCGAGTGCGATGGCCGCTTATGCCGCCGCTGCTGGTATTGAGGCCCATATCTTCATGCCGAAGGACGTTCCGCAATCGAACTTTATCGAATGCAAAGCGTTCGGCGCGAACGTCACGCTGGTGGATGGGCTGATCAGCGATTGCGGAAAGATTGTCGCCACGCGCAAGGACGCCGAAGGTTGGTTCGATGTCAGCACTCTCAAAGAGCCTTACCGGATTGAAGGCAAGAAGACCATGGGCTATGAGGTTGCCGAGCAGCTCCAATGGGAGCTGCCAAGCGCGATTTTCTATCCTTCGGGCGGCGGAGTGGGCTTGATCGGAATGTGGAAAGCCTTCGCGGAGATGGAGGCCCTAGGGTGGATAGGGGTAAAGCGGCCTAAGATGATTGCGGTGCAGGCGGCAGGGTGCGCGCCAATAGTCCGGGCATTCGAACGAGGAGACGCGCGGAGCGAATTCTGGGAAAATGCGAGCACCGTCGCGGCCGGTTTACGAGTGCCGAAACCGCTGGGTGATTTCCTTATTTTGGATGCTATTCGCCAGAGTGGCGGCACGGCTATCGCTGTCACCGATCAGGACGCAATTGACGCCGCAATAGCACTGGCAAGCGAAGAGGGCCTTTTCGCCGCTCCCGAAGGAGGAGCCTGCGTCGCCGCGCTCGAGAAATTATTAGCGGCTGGATTTTTAAAAGCCGAAGAAAGAATTGTCATTTATAACACCGGCGCGGGCCTGAAATATTTGGAAGCCTATGGCCCGCGTTTTCCCCGAACTGCAGCTTCTGAACAAGATAAACTTGGGGGCTTGATCACTCCCCGCTGATGTCCGCCCGGAGGCTGGGAACAGTACTTAAACCGGGGAAGGACTAGGGAAATTCTTTGACAGGACTCAGGACCTCTGCGATAATCTCTGGTGTAAGTGCGAAGCGTCAGTCTAATCCCCGGTCTAACCTCTCTCTTCCTACGCAGTCCGCGGCCCTTTATCTGCCTCTTCAGCTACCTGGTAAGGAGTACATTCTAAGATGAAATTGTTTGTAGGAAATCTTCCCTACTCGGCTAACGAAACCGATGTCGAAAATTTCTTCGCTTCCAATGGCGTGACTGTCGATACGGTCAACGTGATGCGCGACCGCTTCAGCGGGGAAGCCCGGGGTTTTGGGTTCGTCGAGATCGCCAACGAAGCAACCGGCCAACAAGCGGTGACGGTGTGCAATGGAAAAGAACTGATGGGGCGGGCGATTGTGGTTAACGAGGCTCGTCCGATGGTTCGCGAGGGCGGTGGCGGGGGGTACGGCGGAGGTGCCGGCGGCGCGGGCGGTAGAGGTGGTAATCGCGGCGGCGGCGGCGGTGGCGGTGGAAATAGTGGCCCCCGTGATTTCGGCGGCAGCAAAAATCGCTGGTAATGTTCTCGTAGTTTGGGGCGGATTACGGTTCGCCCCCTCCCTTCCTGAATCCTTCACTCCCCAACGACAACTTCACGCGGTATCAGGCGGATCATACTGAGGTTAACGGTAAAGATCCGGTCGTCGCTAGGGACAGTCCAAGTGGGCGAAGCTTTGATTTCCAGCAGATATTCAGGATAATCCTCGACATCGGTCTCAAGTAGAAAAAGGCCCGGACGATCCAGCGTCCAGCTTGTGGCCGAACCGCCATTTACCGTGACTTTCACTTCCACTCGTTCGCCCTTGCGGAAAGATTCCTCACTGGCATGACCGCGAATGCGCAGACGCTGTGGGACCGGATTGACGCGCCCTAACCGGGCCGTTGCGCGCTCCCCGATCCAACAATATTTATTGCCGAAAACGCCCTCGATTTCGGTCCAACCTTCCAGCAATCGGCGTTCACATCCGGGTTGCGATAAATCGATGATGTCTTCCCGATCGCCAGGATAAAGCTCATCGCGATCCTGCGCTGGCAGCAGGTTGTAGACGCCTCCTTCCAGCGCCGCGCGGTATCCGCAGGACGCGCAAGTAAGCGTTTCAGCGGCGTCTCGGCGAAAACTTGAGCCGCAATCGGGGCAGCGGAGACATGTCTCGAAATGAGAGATGTCGAACGCGACCGGCGCTGCCTCGCCTTCCTTGCGGCAGAAGCCGGCGAGAGTTCCCCCCAACAACCGGCCGGCGCGCCAGAAGGATCGATATGGATCCAGCCGGCGTGCCCCGTACTTAACGATTCGTTCACCCCAGCCTCGTTCGGGAACGAAGATTTCGTAGCGATGACCGGCAAAATGTTTTTGCACCAGCCGGTGCCAGTCATGCAGGCCGAGCGAGTGATTTTGGCGGATCCCAAAGCTTTCTTCCTGATGCGCCCCGATCACGTCGCGAACCAGGTAACCGAGCAATCCCCAATCGGCCAGTTTACGTTCCCAGGGCTTCATCGTTTCGTAGTAAGGACAACGATAAAAGCGCAAGGAGAGCAGCCTTTTCAGCGGTTCTTCGCCGAACAGGAAAATGCCGCCAGGGGCCAGGACGCGCTTCACCTCCACCATTAGGCTTTCAATATCCATGAACTGGCTTAGCAACTGAAAGGCGAGTACGAAGCGTAGCGAACCATCGGCGAACGGAAGCTTGGCGGCATCCCCGGCAAGGCGGATGGGCGCGCGGGGAAGACCCCATCGATCTTGCAGGGCGATCCCGTGACGCAGGCTATCGGCCGAGATATCGAGAGCGAATCCATCGGCGCCGAACTGGTTGGCCATCATGTAACTGGAATGGCCGGCATTGGCTCCGATCTCCAGAAAGGGCGTCATCTCACCGATGAAGCCGATGTGTTTCTGGATCAGCGCGCCGCGCCGTTCGTTCTCTTCGGCGTACACGGAGAAGGCTCGCTCCGGCTCGCCGAGGGAAGCGAAATTATGAAACTCAACCTGGGCGCGCTTGACGGAAAACGATTGGCTCTCCATCACTGCCTGGCCAATAATTGTTCCATCTTCAGGGAGCGCAAATCTTCCAAAACCAGGTCAGGTGAGTGAGCGGCAAGCTCTTCGGTACTGAGAACGCCGGTGGCCACGGCGGCGACACGGATCTTGTTGGCTTTCGCGGCGTTGATGTCGTTAATATGATCGCCGATCAGCCAGATCGGGGCATCCCCATCGATCCATTTTTCACTTCGGGCATGGGTGATGGCGATACTAACCAGCTCACTCCGCGATGCGCCGGATTCGGCGAAAGCGCCAAATCGTAGATAGGGCCGGAGTCCGGCGTTTTCCATTTTCGTCCAGCCGATCCGCGTCAGATTGCCGGTTACCAGGGCAGCTGGAATCCCACGGCGGTGCAAGCGATAAAGCAACATCCGGGCACCCGGGCAGACCTTGGTTCTCAGATTAGGACATTGATACAGAGACTGGGCCGTGTGCACCAGATCCGGCATCGCCTGTTCAATAAATGAATCGCTCTGGCCGGCATTGCGCAGCATCGCTCGCAGAATGTCTCGATCGAGCGCACCAGCTACCGGTACGCCGTCGGTTGTCGTTTCCATTCCGGTGACGCGGCGAATCGCATCGACCAAAGCTTGCCGGTGATGCGGCCCGGCCTTACGGATCAATGTCCCATCGATATCGAATAGCACCAAGGCGAGGGCCGGCATCACGTGGATTTACAGCCGCAGTGTCTACAGGCCCTTCTTGCCAAGGAAAGAAACCAGATCGACCACGCGCATCGAGTAGCCCCACTCGTTGTCATACCAGGCGACGACCTTCAGCAGGTTGCCGTCCAACACCTTCGTCAGCAGCGAATCGACAATGGAGCTATGCGGATTGCGCATCATATCGGTGGAGACAACTTCATCCTCGGTATAGCCGAGAATGCCCTTCAGCGCGCCTTCCGAGGCGGACTTGAGAGCGGCGTTTACAGCTTCGGTAGTGGTTGGCTTCAGGAGGATGGCGACTAAATCCACCACTGAAACGTTGGGCGTGGGCACCCGCATGGAGTATCCATCTAATTTGCCTTTGAGGGCCGGCATCACAAGACCGATCGCTTTGGCGGCTCCGGTAGTGGTGGGGATCATGTTGATCGCGGCGGCACGGGCGCGACGCAGATCCTTGTGAGGAAAATCGAGGACGTTCTGATCGTTGGTGTAGCTATGAATCGTCGTCATCGATCCCTTCTCAATACCGAAGGTTTCGTGCAGCACCTTCACCACGGGGCCCAAACAATTCGTCGTGCAGGACGCGTTGGAGATGACGTTATGCTTTGCCGCATCGTACTTGTCGTCGTTCACGCCCAGCACGATGGTGATGTCTTCGCCCTTTGCCGGGGCGGAGATGATCACTTTTTTCACCGAACCACGAATGTGCTTGACCGCATCCTTGGCTTCCGTGAATCGTCCAGTGGATTCAATAACGACTTGAGCGCCCACCGAATTCCAATCGAGCTCGGCTGGATCCTTGATCGCGAAAATCTTGATTTTCTTTCCACCGACAGTAATGGAATCCGCGTCGTGCGTGACTTCTTCCTGCAGCGTTCCGAGTGTGGAATCATACTTCAACAAATGCGCCAGAGTCCTGGTATCGGTGAGATCGTTGGCAGCGACGAACTCGATTTCCGGATTGTGTAACCCGGCCCGAACCACGTTCCTGCCAATACGTCCGAAGCCGTTAATTCCTACTTTGATTGCCATATGAAACTATTTTAGCGGGTGGTGGAGCGCAGCGGTAGGCAAGCTTGACGATAGACTGTTGCAATGCCTATAGCGGATGAAATCTCGGTATTGTTTCGGCGGGATCTATTGAAGGTGGTCCAGGAGTTGAAGTCTTTTCCGGGCGGCCCGGAGCTATGGTCAACGCTACCTGGAGTTTCAAATTCGGCGGGGAATTTGGTACTGCATCTGGAAGGCAACCTGCGCGAGTATGTTGGCCGCCAAATGGGCCACGTGCCTTATCAGCGCCAGCGGCCCCTGGAGTTTTCACCCACCGGCATACCGCTTGACGACTTGATTGCCCGCATGGAGTCGGTGGCGGAACTGATCCCCGCTATTGTGGCCGCCTTACCCGAGAACGCGTTGGAATCGCTGTACCCGGAAAATGTTTTCGGGTCGCCAATGACGGTGCGGTATTTTCTGTTTCATCTGTTTGGGCATCTCAGTTATCACCTTGGACAGATTAATTATTTGCGCAGGATTGTAACGGGGCAATCGGCATAGAGTTCCGTTCCACTGTCTGGGCGACTATCACCGTTATGTCGTCGTGTTGCGGCGCACCGGCGGCGAACAACGTTACTTCTGTCAGAATGTTGTCCAATATTTCAGCCGGTGACTTCGCCGAACTACGAACTATATCGATCAGCCGGTCGTCACCGAATTCGGCATCGTCCACGCTCCGGGCCTCACTCACGCCGTCGGTATAGAGAACCAACATATCGCCTACCTCAAGCTGAACGGTGGATTGTTGATATTGAGAATTGCGCTGCAAGCCTAGACCCAATCCCGCCGTTTTCAGCCACTCTACTTGACTGGAATGCGCCCGGTAAAGAAGGGCCGGGTTGTGGCCGGCGCTGGAGTAACTAAGCTGCCGCGAAACGGGATTATAGAGGCCGTAGAAGAATGTGGCAAATCGATTTGTCGGCGTCGCATCGTAGACCAGCAGATTCAGTTTTGCCATCAGATCCGCCAAGTCCGATATACCCGCCAGCGTTAACCCGCGCAGAGAAGCTTGCAACGATGCCATCAGCAGCGCGGCGGGAATTCCTTTGCCGGCCACATCGCCGATTGCGAGCCCCACATCGCCTGAAGGCGTCACCAGAAAATCATAGTAGTCGCCGCCGATGGTTTGCGCCGGCTGACAGCGGCCTGCCAAGTCGAGTCCATTGACCGCTGGCGCCCGTTTCGGAAAGAGCCGCTGCTGCACTTGGCGGGCGATTTCCAACTCGCTATGCAATCGTTCGCGATGCACGGCTTCCGCGGCGATAGTTGCCGTCAGATAACTATTTTCCAGTGCCAGTCCGGTTTGATTGGCTACAGAATCCAGCAGCCGGAGATCGCTGCGCGAGTATGGTTCCTCGGATCGTTTGCGGCCCATGCTCAGAATCCCGTGCAGCTTGTCCGTGGTGCCGAAGGGCAGCAACAATTCGGTCCCTAGATCGGAAAAGTAAGCGAGTTCGTCGCTCGAAAAGTCTTCGGCTTGCAGCAATAATGGCTGCCGTTCATTCTTCACGCGGTTGATGACGGCGTTTTCCGATCTGAATACGATGTTGTCGGGAAGCAGCGCCACCACTCGCGGCACATGCAGGGCGCTGGAAAGACGCTCTGTTACCGTGCCTAATAGCAATTGCGGATTTGAAATGTGGCGTACTTGCGCCGATAATTCCACCAGCACATTCTCAGTATTGACGGCTTCCTGAAAGAAGCGCCGGTCCACCCACTTACGAAGCCAGCCGGCCCCTTGGCGCAGCACGATCATCGCCAATATGCAGGCGAAGACCGCGGCGGCGCGTTGCCAGCCAGGCAGATCGCCGCGCGAATAAGCGGTGAAAGCGATCCATATAAGAATGATCGTGAATGCCGCGCGAACAACCGAAACCGTCTTCGCCGCCAGCAGCCCTTGCCGAATAAACACACCGACGTCGAACACGCGATCCACAAGAACCGCGTAGGCCAGCGTGAGAGGAATAAACATCGGCGTGATCACCGCGGGGGCCAGGATCCACCAGGAGAAACTGTCGAGATCCCGCTTCAAGAGACTCGCGGCCAGCAGCAGTAAACAGATCGGAAGCATTCCGGCGCCGAGTCCGAACATCAACCATTGCAAGCGGCGGCGCATCGCCGGCTGTGTTTCGCGAACGAATTTATAAATCAGATTCGCGAAGCCTAAGCTGATGGCCGATGCAACTGTCGAGATTCCGATCCAGGCCGGGATGTTGATAATCGGTTCCAGCCATTTCACTCCAACGCCCAGGTTTAGTAGTATCGGCACATAGATGGCGAAGACCACCCCTTGGAGCGCCAGGGGCACGCTCAAAACCCAACTGAGCCACGGCAGGAGCTTATGTTTCGACCGCGGATCGGGGAACAGAATCGCAAAAGCCACCCACGCCGGAAGTCCCCAGCGAATGGATAGCGCATCAATGCCCACAAAGGTCCAAGTGAATATCGGTTCCCATCCGTAACGCAGATCGCCATCCGCGGTAATAAAATGCGACACGCAAATCAATAGCGCGAGGAAGGCATAGGCCACGGGATTTCCCGGACGGCTGAAGGCCACCAGAAACCCGACCGCGATACATAACCACGGCGTCAGTATGTTGATCGCGACGGCAATGACGCGATTGATTGGGTCGGGCTCTTTGCGGCCCGGGACGGCGAAACTAACAGCGAACGGCTCACCTTTTGCGCGCCGCAACTGCAGAGTTTGAATAGCGCCAGGACGTTGCTTGCTGAACTCCCGCATGGCGTCAAAGTAGGTGTGAACCGGCGTGCCATTTACAGCCAGAAGAATATCGCCTTTGTTGACGCCCGCCTTCTGGCCGAAATCGAGAATGGTCCCAAGGGCCATCGTTTCCGGATCCGGTTCGGCCAGACGCTGGGGAAAGCTAACGGCGTTCGAAACGTAACGAACCGTCTCGATGCCGTAACGAAATTGGATCGTTCCAAGTACGAGAAGCAGGACGCCGAGAAGCGCTCGTTGTTTCCAATGTGACAACCGTCTATTCTACGCGACTTGGTTGAGTTTTAGTGCGATTGACGTTGGAATGAGATCGAATCGGCCTATCGCTCTGGGGGCGGGCGATTCTTGCGTCGTCTTCAGCGACTCTGCGCCCGTCGTGGATGATTCCACGGCGCGTTCGCTACTTCCTACCTGACAACTACCGTTCCGGCGTAACCTTTTCTCCTGGCTCTAGTACTTGCATTCGTGTATAACGCCCTTCAATAAGCCTGTCCTGACCGTCGCCCCCAAGGACACAATTCACACCACTACTGTTGACGCTGGCGGAAACGACGAACACGGTATAAAACGCATTGCTGGCGGCAATCCTCAAACTGGACCTTTCTATATCAAAGGAGCTATGCCGGGCGACACTCGTGTCGTTCATCTGAACCGTCTCGAACTTAATCGCGATTGGGCTGGAAGAAACGACGGCCTTGTTCACTCAGCTCTGGGGCCTGATCTAGCCGTGAAAACCCGTGACAACAACAACTCAATTAAATGGCATCTCGACTTGGTCAAAATGACAGCCAGCCCGGAGCCCTACTGTATCTAGGGGACGGCCATGCTCTCCAAGGAGACGGTGAGCTGAATGGAAATGCGCTCGAAACCTCCATGAGCGTGGATTTCACCGTTGATGTTATTCCCGACAAAAGGATTTCGGGTCCGCGCATTGAAACAGCGGACGCTGTGATCTCTATGGGTCTAATGGGCTCTCTGGATGTCAGGTGCTCGGCGTGGCTGCTCAGTACAGGGTTTCCGAAGTAGCCGATCGCAACTCAGGCGTTGTTCTAAGAGTTCAGAAATCGTTGCTCAAATCGCTCGGCCCCGCAGAATAACTCTCATTTCAATAACGTTCATCGGGAGTGCCTAGGGAACAAGAGTTCGGGTGAAGTGGTAGACGGGGGATTCGCCGCAAGCGGAGAGTCGCGATTTCGGGCGTCATGAAATTGTAAAGGATTACCGTTCCGTGATCGAGGAGTTACTTGGCGCTACAGTACAATCGCACTGTGAACGCTGAGAGACTTCGACTGGAACAGACCGCGCGCAAAGAGCTGCACTGGCGACGATGGGGGCCTTATCTTTCGGCTCGTGAGTGGGGAACGGTGCGCGAAGATTACAGCGCCGATGGCACCGCCTGGGACTATTTCCCTCATGAACACGCACGTTCCCGGGCCTACCGTTGGGGCGAAGATGGGCTGCTTGGCATCTGCGACAATCATCAGCGATTATGTTTCGCACTGGCGCTGTGGAACGAGCGCGATCCGATCCTAAAGGAAAGGCTCTTCGGCCTGAATGGTCATGAGGGCAATCATGGCGAGGACGTAAAGGAATATTACTATTACCTGGATTCCACGCCCACCCACTCCTACATGAAAGCGCTGTACAAGTATCCGCAAGGCGAGTATCCCTACTCGCGGTTGGTGGATGAAAACCGCCGCCGTGGAAAGCACGAAGCCGAATTCGAATTAATCGATACGGGACTGTTCGACGAAGATCGCTATTTCGATGTCGTGGTGGAATACGCCAAGGCCGATATCGACGACATTCTGATTCGTTTGTCGATTACCAATCGCGGGCCGGAGACAGCCAACGTCCACGTGCTTCCGACCTTGTGGTTTCGCAATCTATGGGCATGGGGGGAGACGGGAGAAAAACCGCGGATCACAAAACTCAGCGACGCCGAAGTAGCACTTCGCGACCCGACACTGGGGCAGTATTATTTCAGCTTCGATAATCGAGGGGGCGACGCCCCGCCGGAATTGCTGTTCACGGATAACGAAACAAATCTACTGAAAGTGTTCGGGTCCAGCGCCGGGGCGAAGTACTCCAAGGACGCGTTCCACCGGCGTATTATCCAGGGTGAAGAAGAGGCCGTCAATCCAGAACAATTCGGGACAAAAGCGTGTGGGTGGTATCGGCTGTCAGTGGATTCGCAGGAGACACAGACGCTGCGTCTGCGCCTGACGCGAGCGAAGGAATCATCGCGGCTGATACAGGATTTTGACGGGGTCTTCGCCCGCCGCATCGAAGAGGCCGATCACTTCTACGACTTTATGCCTCATCTTTCAGCCGATGCGAAACGAGTGGAACGGCAGGCTTTCGCGGGTCTGTTGTGGAGCAAGCAATATTTCCATTACGTCGTGGAGGATTGGTTGAATGGCGATCCAGGGCAACCTACACCGCCGGCCAGCAGGAAGAGCGGGCGCAATCGCGAATGGACGCAGCTGTTCAATGAAGACATCGTTTCCATGCCCGACAATTGGGAGTACCCCTGGTATGCGGCATGGGATCTGGCTTTTCACATGATTCCGCTTTCGATGATCGATCCGGATTTCGCCAAGTCGCAATTGGGCTTGTTCCTGCGCGAATGGTACATGCATCCGAACGGGCAGTTGCCGGCGTATGAATGGAACTTCAGCGATGTAAATCCGCCCGTTCACGCCTGGGCTTGTTGGCGGGTGTTTAAGATCGACCAGAAATTGCAAGGTAAGCCCGACTACGCGTTTCTTGAAAGCGTATTCCACAAATTGCTGATGAACTTCACCTGGTGGGTGAACCGCAAAGATGCCGGTGGGAATAATATTTTCGAGGGCGGCTTTCTGGGGCTGGACAACATTGGAGTGTTCGATAGAAGCGCCCCTCTGCCCACCGGCGGGTACATCGAGCAATCCGACGGCACCAGTTGGATGGCGATGTACTGCTTGAACATGCTGAAGATCGCCATGGAGTTGGCGACGGTGGATTTGATCTATGAAGATGTCGCGAGCAAGTTCTTCGAACACTATTTGCATATCGCGAAAGCCATCAATAGTCTGGGGGAGACGGGCTTATGGCACGAAGAGGACGGCTTCTTCTATGACCGTCTTCGTCTGCCTGACGGGCAGGCCTACCCGATGAAAGTTCGCTCTCTGGTGGGATTGATTCCGCTCTATGCCATGGAGACGCTGGAACAAGAGGCTATCGACCGCCTGCCGGGTTTTAAAAAACGCATGGAGTGGTTCATTCAGCACCGGCCTGACATGTGCGACAGTTTGGCATCGTTGACGCATCAGGGCGTAAGCGAGAGGCGCCTGCTCTCTCTGGTGCAACGAGACAAGCTGGTTCGCGTCCTGAGAGTGATGCTGGATGAATCGGAATTTCTTTCGCCCCACGGCATCCGCTCGTTATCTAAAGTTCACGCCGGCAAACCCTACCTGCTGGACGTCGAAGGCACGGAGTATCGAGTGGATTATGAGCCGGCGGAATCGCGCACCGGACTGTTCGGCGGGAATTCAAACTGGCGCGGCCCGATATGGTTCCCAGTGAATTTTCTGCTAATTGAAACGCTACAGAAGTATCACCACTACTACGGCGACGATCTCCAGGTGGAATATCCCACCGGGTCGGGCCGGTTGATGAATCTGTCGGCTGTGGCGACTGAACTATCGCGAAGGTTATCGCACCTGTTCATTCGCGGTGAAGATGGGAAGCGGGCGATCTTTGGCCGGTCTGCCAAGTTTCAGGAAGACGCCAACTTTCGCGATCATATTTTGTTTTACGAATATTTCCATGCCGACAATGGCGCCGGCTTGGGAGCCAGTCACCAAACAGGATGGACGGGACTGGTGGCGAAATTACTGCAGCAGAGCGGCGAATGAGTTCACCCGCCGCGTGACGGATAAGAATTTAGGACATCGCCGCGCCGTCGATGGAATCAACGCGCACGATTATCCGCGAGAATTCCCGGCTTTTCAGCTCGACATAGGTAGCCGAGGAGCTGACAACGGCACCAGTTATCGTCTGGCCCTTCACGTAGAGAACTACGCCCTTCTTGTCTTTCAAGCTGGCATCAAATAGCGATTGAAACATGGAGTTTTCCTTTTCAGCGGGTTTTGTTTGCGCGGCTAGAGTGGCACCCGCGATGAGTCCGATACAGGTTCTTCGAGTGAACATCTTTGTTAGTCCTACTATATATGCGAGAATGCGGGGCTAGGATGGTCATCGCGCTGCCCATTATTTCGGAGATCGGCTGGAAGTGATTCGACCGGCGTGGATTGCTTTCGCCGCCTGTTTGTTATTGGCATTGCCCGGCGCCTACTTCTCCTGGCACTATCGCACAATGCCTAATTTCGGGTGGTTTCACGATGACGGCGTTTACCTCATTACCGCTGAATCGATGCTTGCCGGTAACGGTTATCGCCTAGCCCATCTTCCAGAAAATCCCGCCCAGACGAAGTACCCCCCGCTGTATCCCGCGCTGCTATCAATGGTGTGGAGGTTCGGCGGTACATTCCCTGAGAATTTGAAACTCGGGATGGCAATACAGTTTTGCTTTCTTCCAATCTTCTTAACTTTGGCGTATCTATATATCTTGCGGACCGGGTTAGGCCGCCTTATGGCGATCGGGCTGACGGCGGTTATGGCGTTCGGGCCGATGACAATTCTGTTCACGCTGAATCTGATGTCGGAGATGCCAGTCACTGTCTTACTACTGGGATTGATGTTGCTTCTGGAGACCAGAAACGAAGTACCACCCCGGCGAGCACTCGGTGCCGGCCTTCTGGCGGCCGCCGCTTTTCTAGTGCGAACCAATGCCATCGTCTTAATCGTAAGTGCCCCCGTTCTACTGCTGTGGAGAGGGCAAAAGCGCGCCGCGGCATGGTTTGCAACGCCATTGGCACTGAGTATTGCAGGGTGGCAAATTTGGATTGCCCGCAACGGCTTTCGCGCGACGGACGACGTACTGTCCTACTACACGTCGTACGCCGGATTCTACGTGCGGACGTTCACTTGGACCGGATTTCCGGAGCGCTTGTTGATCAACGCGGCCGTGCTGATTGAATCGGCCGGGCGGCTGGTGCTCTTCAATAGCAGCGATGAGATGTGGTTCATTCGTCCGATTGTCTGGATCATGACGGTACTCGCGGTCTGGGGAATCGCGACACTGGTAAACCGTGGCATGCAGCACTACCCGCTGTTCGCGCTGCTATCGTGCGGCGTACTTCTCCTATGGCAATTTCCACCGGACGCACGTTTTTTGTTCCCGCTCTTTCCGCTTTATCTTGCTGGACTGGGTACAACGCTAAGCGCCAGATGGAAGCCGCTCGGGCCAAGCTTGCAGGGCGCTAAGACCGGCAATCCCTTCGCCTCGGGACTGATCAATGGCTCGATTATCATGATCGTTGGCGTTGCGGTTTTCGCGGAAGTTCGCGCTATTGCAAGTCTCTTGCCAAGTTATCTGTATGACCGCGAAGTGGAGCGGGCACAGCTTATAACCTCGTACGCCTGGATAAGGGCGAACACCGCTGCCGGAGATGTGTTTAGCGCGAACGATGACACGCTGCTGTATTTGTATACGGGGCGAAAGGGATATACCCAGGTCGCCCTCCCAAAGTGTTTTTATCCCACCGATTCGAACGCCTTGGCGGAATATATGGACGGTCTGCCAGAGTTCTGGCGAAAGAAAGATGTCAGCTACCTTCTGATTACGAAGTACGATTATCGGCGGGCGTTTCACAGTCAAGCGCCCGAAGGCATGCGGCGGGCAGTGGCATTTGCGTCGCGTTTTCCGCTGGTCTATAGCGACCCAGTTGTACAGATATTTCGCATCGGACCGGGCCGAACGGAGGCCGCACCATGACCCATGTTCCGCGCCTGATATTGGCGGCCTGCCTGCTCTTAGCGCTGCCCTCAGCCTATTTCGCCTGGCGTTATCGAGCAATGCCAAACATTGGTTCGTATCACGACGACGCAGTTTATCTGATCTCCGCCCGATCCATGGCCGGCGGCAATGGCTATCGCATCCAGCACTTGGTGGAAAATCCAGCACAAACCAAATATCCTCCGCTGTATCCGGGGCTGCTATCGCTCGTGTGGCGTTTTGGCGGCGCATTTCCGGATAATCTGAAAGTCGCTATGGCAATGCAATTTGCATTCTTGCCGGCGTTCCTGCTTCTCACTTTCCTCTATTTACGACGAACAGGATTACATGATCTGTTGGCCCTGGGCCTGACGGCGATCGTCGCCATCGGGCCGATGACAATTCTTTTCGCCGTCAGCACGATGTCCGAGTTGCCGTTTTCCATTTTGCTATTGGGTGTGATGTTACTGCTGGATAAGGACTGTGAGATATCTCCCCGGCGGGTTTTCTTGGCGGGCTTACTGGCTGCGGCGGCCTTTCTGGTTCGCACTAACGCCATCGTCCTGATCGCTAGCGTGCCCTTTCTAATGCTTCGGAGCGGCCGCAAGCGGGCTGCTGCTTTGTTCGCGGCGCCATTAGCCGTAAGCATCGCACTGTGGCAGATCTGGATCGCTCGAAATGGTTTTCATGCCACCGATGACGTCTTGTCTTACTACACGTCCTATGCCGGATTCTACGCCCGCACGTTCACCTGGTCCGGATTTCCCGAGCGTTTTTGGATCAACGCCGGCTCGGTCATCGAATCAGCCGCCCGCCTTGTGTTCTTCAATAGCGGGGATGAACTGTGGATCCGCCCCATCGCCTGGGTAATGACAGTCGTATCGATATCCGGGATCGTCGTGTTATACCGCCGCGGTTTCAAGCAGTATTCACTGTTCGCGCTGCTGTTCGTCGGCGTACTTCTGATTTGGCAATTTCCACCGGATTCGCGCTTTCTTTTTCCGTTGCTTCCGCTGTACGTTGCAGGGCTAGCGGCAAAGTTGAGTGACGTCTGGAAGCTGGGAATGCAGACTCTGCGGCAGGGCACAATGGGCAACCGCATTGCGTCGATCCTGGTCGCGACCTTGATCGTTCTATTGGCGGCCGCTTCCACGGTCTCGGAAGCCAGAGCGCTCACCGGCTTGCTGCCGGCGTACTTTTACGACCGCCAGGTGGAGCGCGAAAAAATCATGCCGGCGTATCGATGGATTAAGGCGAACACTGAACCAACGGCGCGCTTCAGCGCTTATGATGACACGCTCTTGTACTTGTACACCGGACGGCAGGGATATACGCAAGCGATTTTGCCGCGTCTGGTCTACCCGCACAATCCCGATGCGATACCGGATTACATTCGCACGCTGCCGGAATTCTGGCGCGCGAAACGCGTGGATTATGTTATGGTCACGCTGTACGATTTTCGCCGCGATTTTCATGATCCGGCTCTCGATGCACTGCGGGCGATGACGGCCGACGCGTCCCGCTTTCAACAGGTGTATAACGATCCTTCAGTCCAGGTGTACCGCTTTCAGCCGACAAAGGAAATTCGATAATCGCCCGGATCGCCTCCGCTTGTTCACCCTCCGTCATACTGCTGTAGAACGGCAAACGCAGAAGACGTTCGCTAACCTGCTCGGTAATGGGACACTGGCCGGCGAACCCTCCAAAATGAAATCCCATAGGGGAAGAGTGCAACGGCACATAATGAAACACGCTGAGAATGCCCTGGCTTTTCAGGTGATTGATCAGTGCCTGGCGGACCTCGCAGGATGGCAGAATGATATAGAACATGTGGAACGCCTGATCGCAGTCGCCGGGTATGTAAGGCAGCGCGATATTGTGTTGCGCCCCCCATTCTCCAAGCTCTTCGGCATAGCGATTCCAAACCCGCCGCCGCGCCGCCTGAATGCTTTCCCGCTGCTCTAGTTGGGCGTAGAGAAACCCGGCCAGACAATCGGACAGAACATAACTGGAGCCGACATCCACCCAGGTGTACTTGTCGGTTTCTCCACGAAAGAATGCGCTGCGATTGGTGCCCTTTTCGCGAATGATCTCGGCTCGCGCAACCAGGGCGGGATCGTTAAGCAGAAGCGCGCCGCCCTCGCCGCAGTAGATGTTTTTCGTCTCATGAAAACTCTGCGTCGCCAGACACCCGAACGTACCCAATTGGCGACCGCGATAACTTCCGAACAGACCGTGCGCGTTGTCTTCCACCACAGAAATTCCGTAACGCCCGGCGATGGAAAGAATGGCGTCCATATCGCAGGCGACACCGGCATAATGCACGGCGACGATAACCCGGGTCCGAGGCGTGACGAGACTTTCCAGCAGACGCTCGTCGAGATTCAGCGTATCCCGCCGGATGTCGGCGAAGATGGGTTTCGCTCCACGCAGCACGAACGCATTCACAGTGGAGACGAATGTGAAGGAAGGGACGATCACCTCATCGCCGGGCTGAATTTTTAACAGCATCGCGCACATTTCGAGGGCGTGCGTACAGGACGTAGTAAGCAAAGCGCGCCCCACGCCAATTTCCTGCGCGAGCAGTTTCTCGCATTGCCGTGTATACACCCCGTCGCCGGAAATGTGGCCGCGGGCCACGGCGTCGGCCATATAAGCGTACTCGTTGCCTGAGACGCTCGGCTTGTTGAATGGAATCCGGTAATTGCTCACAGTTTTGTTGCTCCTGGACTCCAGAAGTGAAACCACAGTTGACGGCTCGTGGCGGTGAATCCACAGCGCTCGTAGGACTGGCGAGCCGGCGCGTTCGATTCCTGGGTCACTACACTAGCAGAGCGCATCTCATGGGCGGCGAAGTACGCCAAGGCGGCGTTGATCAGTTCCTGGCCCAGGCGTAAGCCGCGCGCCCGCTCCGCTACCGCCATAAGGCTGATGGAACCCGCGCCGTCTTCGCCCAGATGGCATGTGATGTAGCCGGCCGGTTGAGAGTCGAGGTCCGCCACCAGCACCGCATTCGCCGAACCGGCGCAGCTTTGCTCAATCCATGTTTGGTACAGATCGTCGGCCCGTTCTTTCAAAAAGCGCGGATCCTTGTAAAAGCGCGAGTGATGATAACTCTTACGGGCAATTTGAACTAGCTCAGCGACGTCCGCCGCTCTTGCCGGGCGCACTAAAAATCTTCCGGTAGGCGCGCTGTACTCGCTCAGCGATCTGCTCAAAGTGAGCCGCGTATCGACGTACTGGAAGCCGTTTGATGCCGCTGTGTCGAGCGATGCGCGGTCATCCTCCAGAAGCAAATACAAACAATCGATCCGCTGCTCGCGGCAATAGTCGATCGCCAATTGCGCCGATTGCTCCGACAAATGGGCTGGCACGAAGCGGGCGATACGGAGCCCGAAGAAATCCGAATCCCATGGAAGCTGCCTACAGATCTCGTCTGGCATAAAATTCCGCATCCGCTGTTTGCGCTACCGTTTCGCCGCTGCCTGCAAACTCCCGGATCACGTAGGTGGGACGTTCCATCAATCGGGTGTGCATCCGGGCCAGATATTCTCCCATCACGCCAATCGCAAACATCTGCGCGCCAGAAAAGATGGCGATTGTAGAAGCGAGAAACGCAAAACCGGGAACAACGCTTCCGATAACGATCCAGCGAAGCAGCACATACGCCAAAATTCCGATACCGAAAATCATGGAGACGAATCCGACAACGCTGGCAATCTGCAGCGGTATCGTGCTAAAGCCGGTCATCATGTTCATCGCATGCACAATCAATTTGCGGACCGTGTAATTAGAGACGCCAATAGTGCGCCGATCATTGCGCACAGCAACTGACGCAAAACGCGACGTACCCCAGGTAAGCAGAACGTCGATCGAGACGAACGATCCTCGATACTGCGCGAAAGCATCGCGAACCCTCGTATCGAAGGCCCGAAAGGCACTGACGTTGCGCGCCGTTTCACTGCCCATCGCGTGTTGCAAAGTTAATTTCGTCAGCTTCGAAGCTACATCGCGAAGCAACCCATGCGATTCGCGAAGAGGAGTTCCATAGACTACGTCGAATCCTTCAGCCAGTTTGTTCAGAAGCTTCGTGACCTCTTCCGGCGGGTTCTGCAGATCGTCGTCCATCGTCACGATAACCGCCTGGCGAGCCGCGCGAATTCCACAAAGCAGGGCATTGTGCTGCCCGGAATTTCGCATCAGATTGATGCCTCGCACCCATGGCCGGACGCTGCAGAGCTCTTGGATTACCTGCCAGCTACGATCGCGGCTGCCATCATTCACCAGCACCATTTCCAGGGCGTCCGCGGTATCGAAAACTTCCGCTATCCGTTCCACCAGAATCGGTAGAGACTTCTCCGAGTTGTACACCGGCACCACAATCGAGAGACTCATGACTTCCTGCGATAGAGTAGGCGGCTCGAGTCGCGATCCACCAGTATCCATCCGCCATCGTCGAGCAGTAGCGTGCCGATCGCGCTGCCCGTCGGACAAAGAACCATATTCACGGCGTATTTGTCCAGCAGGCCCCGCCACCCCGATACTCCGCCCATGATCCGCAGCGCATCGGACACGATCGGATCTCCATAGAAGGACCGGTCGTCGACAAAGGCACGCTGGGCGGGATTCTTGAACATCAGATAGTCGGCCCATTGATCGGTCGTGAAGAGGCGCGCGTTTGCCAGCTCAGCGGAGTGGCGTTGCGCGATTTTCACCGGGAAGCTTTCATCGTTGAAGTCCCGCGGCCAACGGGATGCGGGGGTTAGGAACAGGATTGAGGCCAGTGCAATGACGGTCCAGATGCCGAAGATCGGCGCCGTGCTGCGCAGCGAGCCGGCAACGTCGTCAAGGATTCGGGGGATAGATTGCCGGGATAATCTGGCAATCCAAGGCTTCCAATAACTCGTCAGTTCCACGGCAATCAGCGGTGTCGCCGCCAGCGCATAAATCGGGATGTGCCGTACCGACAGCAGCGATTCGTACGACAGGAAAAGAATCAGCAGAGTCTCCGGATATTTACGCTTGGCGATCAGCAAGCCGCACAGTGAGAGCCCTAAAAATAAGAGACCCATGAAAATCAATTGCGGCTCGTTGCGGAATGTCGGAGCTTGAAACTCGTCAATTACGTTGGCAATTGATTTGTCGCCCAGATAGCGCAGCGTCTCCAGGTGAAGCTTGTAGCCAAAGGGATTGATGAGCGAGGCGATGCCACAGGCGCCCCCCACAAACGTGTAACGCAGCGCATTGGGATACTCCCGCGGACCCTGCAGCAGCGTGCCAACAACAACGATTCCGAGAACGGCGAAGACGATTGCGAAACCCCCGTGCATGTTGGTCCAAAGCACGGTCAAGGGCGCGAGTAACCAGATCCGGCCACTGGCATGAATCCGGTCCAGCAGCACAAGATGCATCAGAATCGCAAGGAACAGCCAAGTGAAGACGTGCGGCCGGGAGTGGAAATGCAGTGATGACGCCGCCGCCGCCAATAAGACCAGAACCAGTGAGAGAAGTCCGTTCGCGCCAGTGGACAAGCTGGTGCGCAAGATCACCGCGAAGGTTGCGGCGATGGTTACGCCACAAACGAAAACGATCCCTTGCAAGCCAAAATGAGTGTTCAAGAATGAGAAGAGAACGCCGGTTAGCCATTCGCTGGCTAGCCAATGTTTACCAGGCGCGGTGAACGACAACGGGTCGCTGGTGGGGATATAGCCGTGCTGCAGAATGAAGTCGCCAATGCGCGTGTGCAGCCCGGCGTCAGCGTCCCCTAACAGGCGGTCCCAACCATTTTGCGTAAGCAAAAAAGCCCACACCAGAATGCCGATGAACAGCAAGTCGGTGACGCTTGGCCGGAAGATCCGGGAAAGCGCTGAAGACGCCGCCGATGTGCGCTTTTGCTCGTGAATTGTGGGAAGCGCCGGCGACGTCATTCATTGAAGGAATCGGCCTTCCAGGGTAAAAACTTTACCTGACGATGTGCCTCCGCGCTACAGGCCCGCGGCATCGCTTAGCGGGGAATACTTCGGCAATAGCAGCAGTAAGAACGCCGAGCCCAGCGTCGCCATTGCCAACACCGTCAGCAAAGTCTGATAGGAGCCGGTCATGTCGAATACTTTGCCCATCAAGACCGGGCCGATCGCGCCGGCGATGGCATAGGCGGTCCAGGTGAATCCATAGAGCGTCGAGAATGCCCGCAAGCCGAAATAGCGAGTCAATAAATAGGGCGTAACATCGGCTTCAGCCCCTAATCCGATCCCGATCAGAGCCGCGGCCAGCAAGCCGGGAAGCGCCGATCCCGCAGTGGCCAATAGCAGAATACCGGCCGCGCTCGCCGTTTGCAAAACGAAGCCAACCCGGGGGCCGAAGAATCGATCCAGCAAAAGGCCCGCGCCGAGCCGTCCAATGAAACTAGCCAGGCCCAGTACCGATGCAGCCATCGCCGCTTGCCCCGTTGAAACACCGCGATCGGTCAACAGTGGCGAGAGGTGCGTGATCGCTCCGTTCACAGCCACCGATCCCAGAAACAGCGAACCCGCCACCAGCCAAAATGCCCGCGATCGCAACCCTTGCGCGGCCGTCAAACCCTCGTCAAGCAAGACCGTGGTCGCTGCGTGTCGTGGCTGTTCGCGGACAAATAGCGCAGTGAGTGGCAGTCCCAAAAGCAATACCAGCGCCCCCAGCGCAAGGTACGCCGCGCGCCATCCTTTGCCGATCGATTAACGCCTGCCCCAAAGGCGGAAAGATCATCGCCCCCGTGCCTACTCCCGCCATCACAAGAGCCAGCGCCAAGCCGCGTCGCTTGTCGAACCACGTCGATACAGCCCGTGAATATCCCATCTGCGTCGTGCCATTGCCGACGACCCCTAACACCACGAACGTTGCGTAGAAATGGATCAAACTTGGCGTCAGCAAGCTGAGCGAAATGAACGTCAGGCCGAAGACGGTCATGCATGGCAGAATCACGCGCCGTGGTCCGAATCTATCCAGCAAATGACCGAGCGGCGGGGAACAAATCGCCACCGTGATTGCCGCGAAACCAAAAGCAGCCGAGATCGCTTCCCGGCTCCATCCGAATTCTTTACTCAAGGGCTTCAGGAAAATGCCGAACGTGAAAACCAGCATGGATCCGAAACTGACCATGACGCCAAAATAGGCAGCCAGCACGACCAGCCATCCGGGATAAACGCGTGCCGTAGTCAAGGCGCCATCGGGCGTGATGCTATTTCGGCGTAACGCTATTTGGCGTAACCATGCAAAGCAGTCCGCTTTCCCCCTGTCTTATGGGCTTCGTCGGACAGCGCGTGAACGCCACTGGCATCAATCCATCGATTATAAAAATTGAACAGCGCGCAGATCGTGATCGCAAAGTAGATGGCGTCGTCGTCCCATCCCACGGCATAGAGCGGCTTCATGTCTTCTTCGGTTATCCGCGGCGAGTCATGATTCACCTTCCGAACGAAGCGGAGTAAAGCTTTGTGTTTATCGTCCAGCACTGACGTCTCTAGATCGCGCATCACGCCCCAGACCAGCTCTTCATTGCCCAACAATTCCACCGCAACTGCGGCGTGAGACTTCAGTCAAAAGGGGCAATCGTTCTGGTAGGATGTCACCGCCGCAATCAGCTCGCGCCATCCAGGTTCAAACGGTCCGGGACCGCGAAGAATTTCCTGCGTGAATCGCGCCAGATGTTCTGTTGCCTTCGGCAGATAGGCGAACATGTGCCAGATCTGCGGATACTCGCTACCGGAGGCCTGCATTGACCGGATGCTTGTGGCGTAGGCGCTCTCTTTCGGGTTCTGCTCCACCCCGGGCAGAAACATCGGCTTCATCGGTGATTTTTGGTCGGGCATGCTTCGCTTATTGTATGATCCCCAGAAATCAGCATAGCGGCGGTCTGGCGCGTTCAACAATAACTGGAGAATACTAGGCTTCGGGGAAAAAAAGACGCCGGTCGGCTTGCCTGGCCATCCAGCGTCATCGTAGGGTACTCCAGAGGTTACTATCGAAAATCAGAATAGCTTTTGTCGCGCCGAGAGACAATAATAGAAAGGCATTACAGCTCCGTGCGCCACAGTGCATCGCCTACAATTCGACTGCTTGCCGGACTGGCCGTGACGCTTTCCGCCGTCGCCGTCTATTCCGGCTACACCGTCTATCAACTGCATAGCCTGCGCGAATTGCAGGCCCAGACCATCGATCGCAATCGCACCGATTCGCTTCTCTTGCTGCGCATCCAAAACAACTTGAACAGTCTGGCGCTGGCTATGCGCGATATGCTAGATTCCAACGAGCCTTATCCGCTAACCGCCTGGCAGCCGCAGTTTCGGCGCATCAAAGTCGATCTGGAAGACGCCTTGCGGCGCGAAGAAAAGTTCAGCCCGCTCGACCGTACCGCCAGCCAGGGCCGCTATCTGAATGAGTCCTTCACGCAATTCTGGGCCGCGCTCGATCGCGTCTTTCAACTGGATGAAGCCGAAGCCCGGACGCAGGTACAGCTTTCGCTGCAAGCTCGGCAGCAGGCGCTCAGTACCGCGGTGGCTCGGCTGCTAGTGCAGAATAACGAGAGCGAACAGGAGGCGGCGGTGAGAACCCGCGGTCTCTACTCGGGCGTTGAACGCAATGTCTACATCTTCGTCGCCGCCATGCTGATTCTGATCGTGCTCACCAGCCTGTACCTGGTCCAATATAATCGCCGCATGTTCGATCGCGTGGCGAGCCTTTCGGAGCGGCGTAGTGAACTGGCACAGCAGTTAATCTCTCTTCAGGAAAATACGTTCCGTTCCATCTCTCGCGAACTGCACGACGAATTCGGCCAGATTCTAACGGCCATCGGCGCGATGCTGCAGCGCACGGATAAGCGCGCCGTTCGTGAGCCCTTCCTGGCGGATCTACGGGAGGTTCGTGAGATCGTCCAGTCGACGCTTGAAAAGGTTCGCTCGTTATCCCATGCGTTGCATCCCGTGGTCCTCGATGAAGCGGGCCTCGAAAGCGCGCTCGATGTCTACCTGCCGGCATTCCAGCGTCAGACCGGAATAAACGTTCAATATCGGAAAACTGGTACCAGCCGCGAACTGGATCGAGGGGTGTCCATTCAGCTCTACCGTGTGATGCAGGAAGCGTTGAATAACGTCGCCCGGCATTCCGGATCGCAGCGCGCCGCGGTGAATCTAAACTTCGAAGCGACAGCCGTAGTCTTAGAGGTGGCCGACAGTGGAGTGGGTTTATCGAAAGCAAAGTACAAAGCGGGGATGGGCTTGATCTCCATGCGCGAGCGGGCTGAACTGGTGAATGGCAAAATAGAATTTCTCAACGCGCCCGACGGTGGGGTGATCGTGCGCGTAACCGTTCCTATGGCGAGCGATCCACACATACCCGATCCGCGGATTCCAAATACGACACATGCCTGATATTTCCGTACTATTAGTAGACGATCATAGTCTGGTGCGCCGCGGCTTCCGGCACATGCTCGAAGATGAGGGCGATATCGCCGTCGTCGGGGAAGCCAGTGATGGGCACGATGCCGTCGAAGCCGCCGCCAGACTGAAGCCCAACGTCGTTGTGATGGATTTTGCGTTGCCCAGTATGAATGGCGCCGTGGCCACGCGGCGCATCCTCCAGGCTAACCCCACCATCGCCGTGCTGGTCCTCAGCATGCATTCCGAGCCCAATTACGTCAGGACCTGCCTTGATGCCGGCGCCCGCGGTTATCTCCTCAAAAACGCAATGGATCTGGAACTTGTCGACGCCGTTCGCAAAGTGGCGGCCGGTATTCAAGTAATAGATCCGCGCCTCGGTAGCGTGGGCAGACCGGAAACGCCTCTGCCCTCGCTCACCACCCGCGAACTCGAAGTGCTGCAGTTGATCGTGCATGGAAAATCAAACAAAGAGATAGCCGTTGTACTCGGGCTTAGCGCCAACACGATCAGCGTTCATCGCGCCAATATCATGCAAACCCTTGGCATCCATAACACCGCCGAACTCGTCGTGTATTCCATTCGGACGGGCTTGGTGAGCATCGCTTGATCACTCGCCGGACGCTGCTTGCCGGTGCCCTGCCGCTGCTTGGCGCACAGCCTCAAACCGGTTTTCAACTTGTCGATGTCACTGGCCCGGCGGGCATCGATTTCCGCCATAACTCCGGAGCCTTCGGCGCCAAGCATCTGCCCGAAACCATGGGCGCGGGTTGTGCTTTTCTCGATTACGATAACGACGGCTGGCTGGATATTCTGCTGGTGAATGGAATGGATCGGCCGGGTCACAAGCGTCGGCGCAGCACGCTTCATCTGTATCGCAACAATCGCAACGGCACTTTTACCGACGTCACGCAAGCCACCGGACTGGCCGTCGAAATGTACGGCCTGGGCGTCGCCGTGGCCGACTACGATAACGATGGCTTTGCCGACATCCTGATCACCGCCGTTGGCCAGAACCGCCTCTTTCACAACACCGGGAAGGGAACTTTCATCGACGTCACCGAGAAGGCTGGACTCGGCGGGCGCAGCGCCTTCAGCACATCGGCCATGTGGTTTGATTTCGATCGCGACGGCTTGCTCGATCTATTTGTGTGCAACTACGTTAAGTGGGCTCCGGAGCACGACGTGTTCTGTAGCGTCGATGGAAAAAACAAGTCTTACTGCACGCCCGAAGCCTATCATGGGTCAACTTGCTGGCTATTTCGCAATCGCGGTAACGGCACCTTTGAAGATGTCACGGCAAAGAGTGGAATCTTCGACAGTACTTCGAAATCTCTCGGCGTCGCCTTGCTCGATTACGATCGCGACGGCTGGCCGGACTTGCTTGTCGCCAACGATACCCAGCCCAACAAGCTCTATCGCAACCAGAGGAACGGTACCTTCGAAGACATCGCCGTGCGCGCCGGCGTCGCCTTCAGCGAAGATGGTAAAGCCCGCGCCGGCATGGGTATCGATGTCGCCGATTTCGATAACTCGGGCATCGCCGGCATTGCCATAACGAATTTCGATAACGAAATGATCGCCCTCTATCGCGGCGCAAGCAACGGTACCTACAGCGATACCGCGCTCAAATCCGGCATCGGACAGGTCTCACGCCGTAGCCTCGGATTTGGTTGCATGTTCTTCGACGCCAATCTCGACGGCCACCTGGACTTACTGGCCGTGAATGGGCATATTGATGAAACCGTGCGGAACATCGGCTCCAATCATGGCTATGCGCAATCGCCGCACCTATTCCTGAACGACGGTAAAGGTGGTTTTCGCGATGTCGCGAGCCAAGCCGGCCAGGCCTTCGCATCGCCGAAAGTCGGACGCGGCGTCGCTTATGGCGACTTCGATCGCGATGGCGATCTGGATGTTCTGATCACCAGCAATCAAGGCCCGGCGCTGCTCTATCGTAACGACGTAACCTCAGGTGGACACGCCTTGCGACTGCGGCTGATCGGGACGAAATCAAACCGCGACGCAATCGGGGCAAGCATCCGGCTGACCACGCCCGACGGCACCCAATCGCGGATGGTGAAAACAGGATCGAGCTATCTTTCGCAATCGGAGCTCACCATCACCTTTGGGCTGGGAGCGCGTCAGAAAGCCGATCGCATTGTGATCGATTGGCCCAGCGGCGCGGTGCAGGAATTCAAGGACGTGCAGTGGGGTGCGCTCGAATGCACCGAGGGCAAGCAGATCAAGCGCCTGGATCGTTTCTGAAAGTATGATGTGGGAATGCAACCTGTTCCCCCGAATCAGCAGCAGGCTCTAATCGAACGTCTTATTCACGCCTGCGGTGGCGCATATTCCCCCCAGACTCGCCGCAAATATTTCCTCACCGGCCCGCAATGGGCTGGCTCTTACGAAGGTCATGCGCTCTTCCACGCGCCCACTCGACATCCAGTTCCATTTGAAGATGTAATTCGCCAATACGCCAAGATCGGCATCGGTTATTGGGCCACTCATGATACCGACGTGATTCCGACCGAGTCCCTTTTTCGCGATGAACAGTGGTCCATCGTCGAGCGCATCAAGAATGCCCTAAGAGACAATGGACTCGCCTGTTCGATGGTAACGACGGAAACTTTTCATCATGCGATCTGGGCCGCGAGTCCGGCGGCCGAAGCCCCCGAGGTCCGTACGTATGCCGCCGAGCGATTGAAAAATACGGTCCACATCGGTCATGAATTGGGAGCGCAGTTTGCCGTCTATTGGCCAGGTTCGCTCGGTTACTACGTGCAGGGCGCAATCGAGGAGACGCAAACGCTGCGCTGGTATGCCGAGGGCCTGAACGCGGCCTGCGAAGCGGATATCACCCTCGCCGCCAAGTACAACCGTCCAACCCTGAAGCACTGCATGGAGGCCAAGCCTTTTGAACCCCAGGCCGAAATTCTGTTACCAACCAGCGATGCCATGCTCGCTTTCATTTCTTCAGGCTTATTGACTCATCCCGAAATGGTCGGGCTGAATCCTGAATATCTGCACGAACTGATGTGGGGCGCCGCCCCCAGAGCCGCGCTGGCCCGGGCGATTCTCGCCGGTAAACTATTTCACTTCGACATAAACGATGGATATCGTTTAAAACACGATGTCGACATCGCGGTGGGATTGGTGAATCCACTGGATTGGCTGAATGTCCTTGTACTTCTACGCAGCCACGGCTTCAACGGACCGTTCAATCTCGATTACAAACCACCACGCACGACCAGCAATTTCGGCGTCTTCGCTCTCAGCTTCCCCACCGCCGTCGATCGTTTCATCACGCTCTGGGAAATGGCCGGCGACGTTATCGCCGACCCTATCATCAAGGAAGCCACTAACGCACTAAAAGCCGGCGGAGGTCCAGCGGACCCACTTGACGTCGACGCCATCGTCGCCAACAATCGCGAACTGCTGACACTCCACGAACTCATCGCGCATCGTATGGTGCAGATCTTGTTGGGCCAGCATCGTGGCCGTCACTACGCCGTATAAATTATGTCTCTTGGAAAGCTGTTAGTCTCGGCTGGAATTGCGTTCCTGGTTGCCGGCGCGCTTGTTCTGCTGGCGGAGAGAATGTCGATTCGGCCCGGACAGCTTCCCGGCGACATCGTCATTCGGGGAAAGAACTCCGTCTTCTATTTCCCCATCGTGACGTGCCTGATTCTCAGCGTTATCTTTTCGCTGGTCAGTTGGATGATCGGTCGCCGCTAACGCAAAAATCCGATATTTTCGAGCGGCCAATAAATAAACACGGCCTTTCCGTAGATGTAGCTTCGCGGCACCATCCCCCATGCCCGGCTGTCGTTCGACGAACTGCGGTGATCGCCCAGCACGAAGTATTGCGCCGACGGCACTTCCCGCACCGTCATCGATTGGTTGTCCCGATACTCCGGCGGCACATACGCTTCTTCCAACCGCTTGCCATTTACGTACACCAGCCCGTTCATCACTTCCACCGTATCGCCGGGCGTACCGATCACGCGCTTGATGTAGGATTTGCTGGGGTCGTTCGGATACCAGAAAACCACCATATCGCCGTGTTCGATTTTGCCGATATTAAAGCGATAGATAAACTTGTTGATGAAGATCCTCTCCTGGTCCTGGAGAGCGGGCATCATGCTTGTGCCTTCCACCTTCACCGGCTGATAAATGAACAGAATGACGACAAACGCGATTACCACCGACAGTAACAAGTCGCGCAGTAAGAAAACCGCGGCGGAGAGATGCCAACGCGATGGCGCACTCTCTTCAACCGGCCGGGATTCGGGAGTGAATTCGTCGTTCATGGTTGGCGTTCGTTTCCTCAGATTAAAGCATGAGCGCTAATTTCGAATTAACAGCAGCTCTGATTATCCCCGCTTTGAATGAAGAAGCGGTAATCGGTGAAATGCTGGCCCGAATTCCACCCGGCTTGTTTCGCGTTGTCATCGTGGCCGACAACGGTTCCACGGATCGCACAACGGAGATCGCCCGCGCCGCCGGAGTGCTGGTGGTAACCCAATCGGAGCGTGGATACGGGGCCGCATGTCTGAAGGCGATGGCGATTCTGCCCGCGGAAATCGAAGCCGTGGTATTTATGCAGGCGGATTGCTCGGAAGACGCGGGCGAAGCCTCGCTCCTGCTCAACCCTCTATACGAAGGACGGGCCGATCTAGTGATCGGTTCCCGCGTCCTTGGTCAGGCCGACGCTGGGTCGCTGCTCCCCCATCAACGCTTCGGCAATCAACTGGCCGCGTTCCTGATTCGCGTCCTATATAAGCACCGCTACACGGATTTGGGTCCTTTCCGCGCCATTCGTCTCGACAGTTTGCGGCAGCTCGATATGCGCGAACGCAATTACGGCTGGACTGTCGAGATGCAGGTGAAAGCGCTACAGCGCGGGCTGCGCGTGATGGAAGTACCGGTGAGTTATCACAATCGCCTGGCCGGTGTAAACAAAGTGTCGGGAAATATCAAGGCCAGCCTTAGCGCCGGATGGAAGATCATCGCTACAATATTTCGCCTGCTCTAAGCTGACTTTGAACACCCCTCTATTTTGGACACCCCTCTATACTGATAAGTTCGAATGCTTCTGTCCATTTTGATTCCCGTCTATAATGAACGCCTCGTCGCCGAACGGAGCATCTCCCAGGTTTTAGCCGCGCCTCTTCCTGAAAATATGGAGCGCGAATTGGTAATCGTGGACGATTGCTCCACCGACGGCACTTCCGAGATTCTGCAGCGTCTCAGCGCCGCCGAACCGCGCATCCGCCTTTTTCAGCACCGGGTCAATCAGGGAAAAGGGGCGGCTGTCCGTTTTGCCATTCAGCAGGCGGCGGGAGACTTTTGTCTCGTCCAGGATGCCGATCTGGAATACGATCCCGCCGAGTATCCGAAGCTTCTGAAGCCGTTACTCGATGGGCGCGCCGATGCCGTATTTGGGTCGCGCTACATGGCTGGAGAGCAGCATCGGATTCTGCCTTTTTGGCATTCCATGATCAACAAGGGCCTGACGCTGATCTCCAACATGTTCAGCAACCTGAACCTGACCGACATGGAAACCTGCTATAAGGTCTTTCGAACCGATCTCTTGAAAAGCATTCCGATTCGCTCCGACCGTTTCGGTTTTGAACCGGAAATTACCATGAAGGCGTCGAAGCGCAAGCTGCGAATCTACGAAGTTCCCATCAGCTATCACGGCCGTACGTACGAAGAAGGGAAGAAGATCGGCTGGAAGGATGGGATCAAGGCCCTGGGCGTCATCTTTCACTTCTGGCTAATTGATGACCTGTACGCGGAGCCGTACGGCCGGGGATTTCTCAACAATCTGACCGGAACCCCCCAATACCTCAGCTGGTTAGCCCGTGTCTTAAGACCTAATTTAGGAGATACCGTCTTCGAACTTGGTGCTGGTATAGGCAACATCTCGTCGCGGCTGATGGGCAAACGGCCTAACTATGTCGCCACGGAGAAGGATCCGCTATACCTTCACGCGCTAGGGAATCGATTCTTGCGTACACCCAACGTTAAAGTTGGCCAAGTGGATCCGGCAAATCCTGCGGATTTCGAACCTTGGAAGAATTCCTTTGCGTCGGCGCTTTGTCTCAACGTGTTGGAATATCAGGACAATCCGGCGCAGGTATTGGCTTCGCTCCGCGAAACGCTGCAGCCCGGCGGGTCTCTGGTTGTGCTGGTTCCACAAGGGAAATCGTTGTATGGAAGCGTCGATCGGACGCTGGGCCATAAGCGCCGCTTTTCCCGCGAGGAGCTTCGCCAGTTGCTCGAGTCCACTGGATTTACGGTGGAAAAGACGTTTGGACTCAACAAGGCAGGCACTCCGGCGTGGGGTCTTTCCAGCATCCTGGGGCAGAAACGCATTAATAAGGTCACGCTTAAGCTTTTCGACAAGTCGGTGTGGTTCTGGCGGCGCGTCGACGGCCTGCTTCCCTGGAACGGTCTGTCCTTGATCGCCATAGCCCGCAAAAAAGAAGGATAAGAACGCGAGAGTAATAGTCCCTTTTTGCCAGAGGAGTGCGCAAGTAGGGGTATGAACGGCATCACTAAGCAGGGAACACGGCAAGCATGGACGATGACGGGAATCGGCGGGACACTCCATATTGTCCGGCGGATTGATCTGCAGGGCGATGAACAATATCACGCGAGCCCCAAGTTCATGGCGATGAACATCGATAAGTGGCTTAGTGACGGCAGTTTGCGCCGCGATTTGTTAACCATGTACCGCGCTGTTGGGGGCCAAATGGATCCCGACGATGGCTCTATCAGCGCCTATTATCTCGGCACATACGTCGCTCCCCGTTTGTTGGTCGCCTTTGAACGCAATCAGTTGGTGTTGTTACGATCCGTGCAGACTCTGGCGATTGCCTCATAGCTACAATCTTCTTTCGCTGGCAGTGACCCTTTCGCTGGGATTCTAACGCCTTACCTTCCAGTGGGGCCATCGGAGGTGTTCTGAACACTGCCGGGCAATGGATAGTAGGCTGGCGTGCGGAATCAGACCGGCCCCACACACGTAACCCTCATCGTTCCCGCTGCTTGTCCTTGACACCCGTACATCAAATTGTTACCCTTAAGCGTTTGTAAGTAACGCACGGAGAAGGTCTGTCTAATGAAAACCGAATTTCCGTCCAAGAACGAGATCGAGCGTCACTGGCACGTATTGGACGCCGACAACGCAGTTCTGGGCCGGCTCGCAAGTAAAGCCGCAATGTTGTTGATGGGCAAGCATAAACCTACCTATGCGCCATTCATCGATACCGGCGATCACGTGGTTGTCATCAACGCCGCCAAGGTACGCCTTACGGGGCGGAAAGATGAGCAAAAAATGTACCGCCGGCACTCGGGTTATCCGGGCGGCCTGACCGAAATTGGCGCCAAGAAGATGCGCGCCACGCGCCCCGATCGAATGTTGGAACAGGCCATTTCCGGGATGTTGCCAAAAACGAAGATGGGCAAGCAGATGTACCGCAAACTGAAGGTCTATGCGGGCGACAAACATCCTCACCAGGCTCAAAAGCCAGTGGCGATGTCCGTTTAAGGCATGAGTAAGCTTTTGGGAGAAAGGTAAGTACGTGGCAGCAGGTTTAGTACAGCATTTAGGGACGGGTCGGCGGAAGACGTCGGTAGCACGCGTTTTCTTGCGGTCGGGGAAGGGCACTATCACGGTGAATGGGCGGGCGTTCGAGCATTATTTCATGAACGAGACATCCCGTTTTCTTGTGAAGCAGCCTCTACTGGCAACGGAAACAGCCGACAAGTTCGACATCCTGATTTTGACCGACGGCGGCGGATTCAATGGCCAGGCGGGTGCAGCCCGTCTTGGTATTTCCCGAGCGCTTATCGAATTTAATGCCGAACTGCGCGGTAAGCTGAAGCAGCTCGGATTTTTAAGCCGTGACGCACGCGAGCATGAACGAAAGAAGTACGGCCAAAAGGGCGCGCGCAAACGGTTCCAATTTTCCAAGCGGTAACGTTGGTCCATGGATTCAAGCACTGGGGTGTGACTCCCGTCGCACCCTTCGCTCACGATTCGAAAGCCTACAACCCCTCTTGTTAGCCCCAGATACGCAAATCTCGCTTTGGGCCGCGTATTGGGTATTTTCGGAAACTCAAAAAAGGAGGCACTTTGCCGTCAATTAGTATGAAAGAATTGCTCGAAGCCGGCGTTCACTTCGGGCACCAGACCAAGCGCTGGAATCCAAAAATGAAAGAATACATTTTTGGCGAACGTAACGGTATCTACATCGTCGATTTGCAGAAGACCCTCAAGCTCTTCAAAGATGCGATGCGTTATGTCGGGGAAATGGCCGCGCAAGGCAAGACCGTTCTGTTCGTTGGAACCAAGCGCCAGGCACAGGAAGCAATCGCCGAAGAGGCCACCCGCTGCCAACAGTTTTATGTGAATCAACGCTGGCTGGGCGGATTGCTCACCAACATGACCACCGTACAGAAGTCCATTAAGCGGCTGAAGGAACTGGATGCGATGGCTGCCGACGGACTCTGGGAAGGCCGCGCTAAAAAAGAAGTCGGCCGGCTGGACCGCGAACGCAAACACCTGCAACTGAACCTCGCCGGCATCCGCGATATGCCCGGGCTGCCCGATCTGCTTTTTGTCGTTGACTCCAACAAGGAAGCCATCGCCGTAAAAGAAGCCCGCAAATTGGGCATCCCGGTAGTGGCTGTCGTCGACACCAATTGCGATCCCGACGAAGTGGATTACGTAATTCCTGGCAACGACGACGCACTGCGCGCCATCCGCCTGTTCACGAACAAAATCTCCGATGCCGTGGTCGAGGGCCGAGCCCTTGCCACAGAGCAGGATTTCGCAGTCGAGAAGATCGTCCCCGACGAAGGCGCCGGCGAGGAAATTCCCGAATACACGCAGTATGTCGACCCCAAATACGCCGAGCAGTTGATGTCTGAAGGGATTTCCGATGAGGATCTGCCTTCGATGTCGCTTCCCAGTAAGGGATCGCTACCTCGCAAGGGACCTGGATCGGAAGCTTCGGAAGAAGTTGCCGCCCCCAGCGTCAGCGAATCGTAACAGTCCGGCTTGTACTATCGGGTCAGGCGGTTAAGCAAGAAGAGTCGAGCAAGAAGAGTCAAGCATGACGAGCCAGCCTGCGGTGTATTACCGGGGCTGGCTCTTTTAGAGTGTAAACAAAACTAATATGGCTGAAATTAGCGCAAAACTGGTGAAAGAGCTTCGTGACCGTACAGGCGCGGGCATGATGGAATGTAAGAGCGCCTTGACGGAAGCAAGCGGCGATGTCGCCGCCGCTGAAATCGTGCTGCGTAAACGAGGGATTGCGTCGGCTGCCAAGAAGGCCAGCCGCACGGCGCGCCAAGGGATCATCGGCACCTATATTCACCCCGGCTCCCAACTTGGCGTGATGGTGGAAGTGAATTGCGAGTCCGATTTCGTCGCCCGCACCGACGATTTCCAGGCCTTGGTCCACGATATTTCGATGCAAATCGCCGCCGCCGATCCGCTGTTCGTACGCAAGGAAGATGTCACCACCGAAGCGCTGGACCGGGAACGCGATATTCAACGCTCCCGCGCATTGGCCGAGGGTAAGCCCGAAAAGATGGTGGATAAAATCATCGAAGGGCGCATGAATAAGTATTACGAAGAGTTCTGTCTCTATGAGCAGCCCTTCATCAAAGACAACACGACCACCATAGGCGACATGATCAAGTCCAAGATCGCCACGGTCGGTGAGAACATCACCGTCACCCGCTTCGCGCGCTTCAAGGTCGGCGATGCGACACCGGGCGAAAAGACAACGGAGTAGCACTCACCAGTCCAGAATCAAATGCCAAAATACGAACGAGTCTTGTTGAAGCTGAGTGGTGAGGTTCTGGCCGGACAAGGCTCTTTTGGCATCGACGCCGATCGCGTGCATGCGCTGGCCGCGGAGATTGCCGAAGTGGCAAAGACCGGCGTGCAAATAGGCCTCGTCGTCGGTGGCGGAAATTTCTTTCGCGGTGTCGCGGCGGCCGCCAAAAATATGGACCGTGTCGCCGGCGATCACATGGGCATGCTGGCCACCGTGATCAACGCATTGGCGCTGCAGGACGCACTGGAACATCAAGGCATTCCCACCCGGGTGATGACCGCCATCCAGATGCATCAAGTGGCCGAGCCTTACATCCGCCGCCGGGCAATTCGTCATCTGGAAAAAGGGCGCATCGTCATCTTTGCCGCCGGCACTTCGAACCCGTATTTCTCAACCGACACCGCCGCCACCCTGCGAGCTCTGGAGATCCACGCCCAGGTAATCGCCAAGGCCACTCGCGTCGATGGAGTCTACAATAAAGATCCTCTGAAATATCCCGATGCCGTGTTGTATCCGGAAGTCACGTACCTCGAAGTGCTCGCCAAGGCGCTTGCGGTAATGGACGCTTCCGCCGTGGCAATGTGCCGCGACAACCAACTTCCCATCCTGGTTTTCAACCTCAACATCTACGGCAACATCATGCGCATGGCCTCGGGCGAAAAGCTCGGCACGCTGATTCACTAGCCGCGCTTCCACAACACCCACCAGATAGCTTCCAGAACATGGTTTGAATCACCCGGAAGAGTTACGTTTGCACTGCTTGATTCAAGGTTTCCGCAAAGCCACCCTAGACCTTATTCTGCAAGTACGCTGGAAATAATAACCGGCGCAGATCAACTGGGGGGTTTTATGAAGGTCTCACAATTCGCGTATGCCTGCCGCTCCGCGTTCTTGGCCGTTCTCATCGGAAATGTACAGATCGCAATCGCTTCGGCGCAGGAGACACAACCATCGGGACGTGAAATGGTGGACGCGCTCCACGCAGCCTTTGGGGAACACCACGCTAGGGCGGTCCACGCGAAGGGAACCATCGTTTCGGGAAGTTTCCTCCCAGTTACCGGCGCCAGTAAGTTCACGATCGCTCCACACTTCCAAAAATCGGCTGGACAGCTTACGGTGATCGGACGATTCTCAAACTTCACCGGGTTTCCAGACATTGCCGATTGCGACCCCAATGCAAATCCGAAGGGCTTTGCGCTACGCTTCATTCTTCCCGATGGGACCGCGACCGATATCGTGAGCCACAGCTTCAACGGTTTTCCCGCGTCGACCGCCACCGAATTCGCAGTGCTTCTAAGAGCGCTGGGAGCCAGTGGAGGGAAGAATACGGCCCGGCCGACTCCTCTGGATCAGTTCCTCGAGAGCCATCCGGTGGCCAAGTATTTTCTGACGCACCAAAAGCCCACGCCAGTCAGTTGGGCTACAAGCCCTTACTTCGGTGTGAACACTTTCAAATTCACAAACGCTGCGGGTGAATCGCACTTCGTCAGATATCAATTTCTTCCCCTGGCGGAAGAACAATACCTGACAGCGGAACAGATGAAAGCAGCCGACCGCGACTATCTCTCGCAAGAACTAACGCAGCGTTTGAAAAAAGGGCCGATAAAATTTCGCATGGTAGCCCAAGTCGCTGCCGCCGCAGACGACATTCGCGATCCGTCAATTGCCTGGCCAGCGACTCGGGAGATTGTTGAACTGGGAACGATAACGTTTTCGGCAGTGGTTCTTGGTGAGCAAGCCAGCAAGAATCTGCAGTTCCAGCCGGGCGCAGTGACGGTCGGTATCGAAACCGCGGACGGCATGCTAGATTCGCGCAAGACCGCCTACCCGGTGTCAGTTTCAGAGCGGCAGTGAGGCGGGCTGGGGCCGGTACCACGGCGATCAACGCGCCCTGCAGCAGAAGGGCTATCATCACCAATATGGAGAATGAAGCAGCCGAGGCGATTCGCAGTGGTGATGTAGCCGTCCTGAATCTGTTCCTCTCGCGCAATCCCGAGGCTGTTCGCGCGCGAATCGACGGTCAGAGAACGCTGCTCCACGTGGCTACGGACTGGCCCGGACATTTCCCGAACGTCCGGCAGACAATCATCGAGCTGACTCACCGCGGAGCTGATTTGAACGCTCCGTTTCTGGGGAAACATTCCGAGACCGCGCTCCATTGGGCGGCGAGTTCGGACGACATAGAGGCGCTGGATGTATTGCTCGACCTCGGCGCGGACATAGAGGCGCCGGGATCCGTGATTGACGGCGGGGCACCGTTGTCGGATGCTGTCGCTTTCGCCTGTTGGCGCGCAGGGCATAGACTCATTGAGCGGGGCGCTCGCTCGACCATTTGGCAATCCGCAGCCTTGGGATTAAGGGATCGGCTGCAGGAACATTTCGCGAGTGATACGAAACCTTCACGGCAGGATGTAACCAACGCATTTTGGCATGCCTGCCACGGCGGCCAATTAGAGTCGGCCCAATACCTTCTCGCGCAGGGTGCCGACATGAACTGGGTTGGGCACAACCATCAGACACCCTTGGATGCCGCTCTCCGTAGAGGACACCAAAAAGTCAGTGCCTGGCTTAGCGCCGAAGGTCCGGCTTCTCACACTGCAAGCGGTTTGTAACCCGGGGGTTTCCTGGAGCGCAACACCGGTTCGCTCCCTGCTTAATCTCGTGCGCAGCGGTTTCAACCCCCTGACAACCCATTCTGTTTAAACCTTTGACTGAGACCTCTTGCGCCTCAGCATGTGATCCCCCTTGAGGACATGCTTCGCAGAAGTTTTTCTGACATTAGACTCGCCTGGTTTCGATGCGGTGATTCCCGGCCCGAGCAGCTTCAGGAGTACACCGACTTCGTTTTCCCGCTCGATAGGATGCCGCAATGGCAGGTCCAGGCGAAGCTTATACCGATTCCGCCTTCCAACTTTGACAAGCTTCAGATAGCCTTCCTCGATCAGGTCAGCAACGATCCGTTGCGTAGAACGCTCCGTGATTCCAACTCTCGCGGCCACGTCTTTCAGACGTGTCTCCGGATCGGCAGCGATGCAGAGCAGCACGTGCCCGTAGTTGGTAAGGAATGTCCAGGTCTCCATGCGGCACCTCTTATACTGCCAAATATTATCCGTCTTGCAATACGCGACTTGCAATACGCGACTTGCAAAGCGCGACATTGATGTCGTATATTGCCTTTGAGATCGATGATTCGGAAAAGGAGAAAGTAGCTTGGCTAAAAAAACGAGCATCACGGTCGCGCACGGCGACGGTATAGGTCCGGAGATCATGGAGGCAACCCTCCGGATCATCGAAGAAGCCGGCGCACAACTCGACATTGAAAGGATCGAGATCGGCGAAAGCGTCTACAAGCACGGATTCACCTCCGGGATTGAGCCCGCCTCCTGGGATTCGCTACGCCGCACCAAGGTGTTCCTGAAAGCCCCTATCACGACACCGCAGGGTGGCGGTTTCAAGAGCCTAAACGTGACCATCCGCAAGACTCTTGGCCAGTACGCCAACGTCCGGCCTTGCGTCTCATACCATCCTTTCATCGCGACGAAGCACCCTGTCATGGATGTCATCATTGTCCGTGAGAACGAGGAAGACCTTTATGCCGGCATCGAGCATCGTCAGACCGATCAAGTCGTGCAGTGCCTGAAGCTAATCACCCGGCCTGGCTGCGAGAAGATCGTCAACTATGCTTTCGAATATGCGCGGCGCAACAACCGAAAAAAGGTGACCTGCTTTACCAAAGACAACATTATGAAGCTCACCGATGGCCTGTTCCATAAGGTCTTCGATGAAATCAGCGCCGGGTATCCGGACATCGAAAAAGAGCACTGGATCGTTGACATCGGCGCGGCCAAGCTGGCAGATACGCCCGAGGCATTCGATGTGATCGTGATGCCCAATCTCTACGGGGACATCCTGTCCGACGTGGCAGCGCAGATCGCAGGTTCAGTAGGGCTCGCAGGCTCCGCGAACATCGGCGAACACGTATCGATGTTCGAGGCCATTCACGGCTCAGCCCCCCGGCGGGCCGGCCAGAACGTCGCAAATCCTTCAGGACTGCTACTGGGTGCCGTGATGATGCTTGTGCACATCGGACAGATCGAAGCCGCCGAGCGTGTCCACAACGCTTTTCTACGGACCCTGGAAGACGGTCTGCACACCTATGACGTATACACCGACGGGGTGAGCAAGAAGAAGGTCGGGACGCGGGAGTTTGGCGAGGCCATCATCGCCAGGCTCGGCCAACAACCGCAGCAACTCAAACCCGTACATTACAAGGCCGCAAAAGAAAGCGTGGGGGCAGGCTGGACGCCACGTCCGCCGGCGGACAAGAAACTGGTGGGCGTCGATGTATTCCTGGATTGGAGAAAGGGCACGCCCGATCAATTGGCAGCGGCGCTGCGCCAGGTGTCGTGTGACGGACTGCCGCTATCCATGATCACCAACCGCGGCGTCAAAGTGTGGCCGGACGGCGCTCCGGAGACCTTCTGCACTGACCATTGGCGTTGTCGATACATGGTTAAAGACGGCGAAGGCGCCAGTCACCGGCAACTGGTCTCACTGCTCGCTAGTGTCGAAGAGGCGGGGCTTGATTTCATCAAGACCGAGAATCTCTTCACCTTTGACGGCGAGCCGGGGTTCTCCTTGGGCCAGGGACAATAACCGTTTCCTCAAACCGATACTTACCGACCTTTGAGAGCTTCCGAGACCAATGATCACCCATGGCTTGCCACAAAAAACCAATCGACTGTCAACGGTTGCTAGAAGCTCTCCGGCTGGAACGCGTCTTTTACGAAATCTTCTCGGAGCTCACGTGGTACCCTTCGGACTCGTTCCTTTTGTGGTTCGAGATCGCCTTGCATGCGGAAGCTGACGGATATCAGCCGCCCAACCACCCCAGGAGTCGGGAGGTATTTTCGCTGTTGATGGAGCTGGCTGAATTCCTGATCCAGCAAATGCAATCTCACGCGCCTTATAAGGTTGACCTGTCGGCTTCGTATTACACTTTGCATCCGCCTGCTTGTGGTGATTTTCGCCGGACGCGCTTGTGCCGGTCTCTCAGTCTCGTGTTCGTCAATGTTACTCCCTACCGAAAGGGCGAGGAACCCGCGCTTCTGACAGAGATCATGAACCACTTGAGCCTTCTGGGAATTGCGAGATTAAAAGCGGATCGCTTTACCGAGGCGGGGGACAACTGATTGCTGAGATTTAATCCGTCACTAGAAAACACCTCGACCTTACCGGCGACTATCTAGGCGCAAGATTGTGAAATAACTCTTGTTGGGATCGTTCTTCATTTGGTAGACCATGCCGCGGAGGCGGTCGCGTTGGTCTTGAATCGGGCCTCATCCGTCATTTCATTCGAGAATGCCCTGAACGTCCACGGTGTGTTGACTTCCATCGCCTGGGGGTTTAGGACTTTTGGAGACGATAACGTCTGGATTCTCTAAACAAAGCGCCCATTCCAAAACAAAAGCATTGAGCAGAGCATTCGGAGATTGAGCAGGAAAAATGCGACTTACAGGTAATGTTCTGCTCGTTTTCTGCGCCTTCGCGGCAGGCAGGCCCGCTTTAGCGGCCCCAAAACCGGAAACCCCACATCTGACGTTTGTCACGGAATACATCCGCGAACTTGCCGCCATCGAAAACATTCGCGACATGGCAAAACAGGAACTGAAGGACGCTGACGACAACGGGAAAATTTCCAGCGGGATCCATATGAACACGCTGTTCCAACTGGAACTGCAATCAGAAGTGGCCATGCTGAAAGGCATGCGCCTCAACCCTCCGTACAACGACCTCATTTCCAATATCATTAGTTTCTACGATTTTAAAATCACTGTCTTCAAACGGATAACCGAGATTTTTACCTTCATTCTCGGGGGTGCAAGCGGCCCGAAGCCCAATGTTGACTATGCGAGATTAGCTGCCGAGGTGCCCGCGCTACGGGCAAGGCTGGATTACCTTGACCACGCACTGTTCAGCGACGTTACTGCCGTGGTTTTCTCCACGCTCATAGACTTAAAGCCTGACTCGAAAAATCACACGAGCCACATGATCATCACCAAGGCAGAGCGGGGACTGCTGCTCGAATCGCTGGCCAATGACTTCGGAGACAAGATGGACCAGAAGGGACAGAACTACGGCGTCAGCAGCGCGATCGTTTTGAGGGGTTTTCTCCGGGGTCGCAAGTGTTCAGACGAACCTTGGGAGTAGCCGATCCGGCGACGCCAAAAAAACAACATCGTCATCGCAAGACCGTGCTATGCGCCTTCAGGCGTCTGCGGACGAACATCGCGACGATACTCGGAGATCATCATCATCCGGCGATCTCCCGAAGGCGCGATTCCTTCGCGTATGTGAAATCCACAATGAAGAGTGAAGAGCCGGGCTAGCAATCCGCTTGGCTGAATTGCGGATTGCAGGCCCTTGAAGGATATGGCGGAGAGGGGGGGATTCGAACCCCCGGTAGAGTTTGACCCCTACGACGGTTTAGCAAACCGCTGCTTTCGACCACTCAGCCACCTCTCCGGAGGCGTGCGGTAACGTTCTTAGAGGATGGTAACACACAGCGCCGCACTGGCCTCATACCGTTGCGCTTAGCGTCCCGGCCTGGGCGGGATCTTAGGAATATTGTTTGCGCCACGAATTCAATTCGGCCGTCATTCGTTCGCGCACCGTTATGAACTCCGGCTTCTCGTATTGGTTGACCTTTTCACGGCTATCGGCTTTGAGGTCGTAGAACTCATTCGGACCCGCGCCGTTATTTCGTAGCACCAATTTATAGCGCGTGTCGCGGACCATTTCTGTATCGCGGAAGTGCCCGAAGACCAGATTGCGCCACGGGTTCTTCTTTGGCAGGGGAGTGTTCGTGAGGATCGGCAAATAGCTCCGGCCGCACAAATTTCGAGCGCTCGGTAGGGCGACGCCGGTGGCTTCGCAAATCGTCGGCATTACATCGTACAAGCTGACAAGCTCGGGCCGGGAGGACTCGACCGGAATGCGCCCGGGCCAATTCCAAATCATCGGCACCTGCACTACTTCGTCGTACATATTAATCGGCTCGGACCCGCGGCCGTCGCCCCAGAGACCATGGCGGCCCAGCAGGGATCCTTCGCTACTGGTGAAAATGACGATTGTATTGTCCCGCAATCCACGTTGTCCCAGCTTCATGAACAGCGCGCCGACTTGATCGTCGAGAGCCGTGATAGCGGCGGCGGCTTTACGAAGATTACCGACGATATCGGACAGATATTCTTTCTCGCGAAGTGCAGCCGGCGAAGCTGAATCCCATCCCACGGAATCGAATTTCGTGTTCGCATACATCTCGTAATATTTCGCCGGATGACCTTCGTAGGGTGGATGCGGGTTCAGGTAACTGGCTACGGCGAAGAAGGGACGCGTGGGTTGGCGATCGTCGAGAAACGTCGAGACGTGACGAGTGACGAGTTCAGCCAGATATCCGGTTTCCTCGATCGTCTGGCCGTTGGCGCTCATCCGTGGCCGCTCATAACTCCGCGTTTCCGCCAGCATGCCATACCAGGATTGGAAATTGTGCTGCGGCGTGCGATCGTCGCCGAGATTCCATTTCCCGAAGTAGCCCGCGTCGTACCCTTGTTGGGAAAGAAGATCGGAAATCATCACCTCCTGATGGAAGGAAGCTGGCACATCGAACTGGCCTTGGGGCGGCTGCTCGATGGGCGTCGCGGTGATGGAGCTTTGAATCCCGTGCTGCATCGGCGTGCGTCCAGTGAGGAGTGTCGCCCGGCTCGGCGAGGAACTGGGGGTGCAAGCGAAGTTATTGATGAAACGAACTCCGCCTTGCGCCAGGCGATCGATATGCGGCGTCTTGATTTCCCTGTTGCCATAGCAGCCGCACATCCAAGCGGACAAACCGTCGGCCACTATCAACAGAATGTTAGGCGGAGCGGTGACCGTCTTAGTCGCCGCCAAGAGTGGCGCGGCAGCGGTGGTCAACAGGAATTCACGGCGTGTCAACGGCAAATAGTCTCCCTCAATCACAGCGATTCCTGTATTTTAACCGTTCGCGCTACGAATAGGTTCGCTTCTCCTTCGCGTCAGTTCATTAAACCGTCAGTGCACCGTCGGATACTTAATTCCCAACTGCTCCAGATACGTCGCGTACTTTTCGGGATCGTAATAATACTTCCGCAGTGCCGGCCGGAAGGCTTCCATTTTTTCCCGATTCAGTTCCACAGCGGGCTTATCGGCGGCACCGATCAGAGCTTCGTACTTCACGTCTTTGGTTTGCTCATTGCGGTAGTAATCCCACGCTTTCTGGACAAGTTCGGGCTGCAGCAGAAAATCGAGAGCGGTAGTGGCTTGCACCTTGGCCCCCGCCGTGGAACCTTTGTGAGCGATCGGCGTGGCCATGGCGACAGCGTTAGGCCAACTGTGGCCGGGCAGATTAGGAATGTTCGCGGGGTAGCGTAAGTACACTGTCGGAACGTTCCAGGAGATGTCGCCAATGTCATCCGATCCACCGCCTTTCGGCTCCTTGGGGCCTTCCAGCGGCTTCACCTTGTGATTCAAGCCTTCCACCTTGGCGCCGATATCTTTCTGCAGAGCCTTCGCCAGCAGTTGATCGTTATCGCTCCACTCAGGCATCCCCACGGCGTCAATATTTTTCTGCTGAACCTCGGCGATGACTCTATTGAAGTGCGTGGGCCACGCCGAACCAACCACACGTTGCGTTACTGTTGTTCCGGTCATAGAAGCCGCGGCGTTCGCCATCGTAGTGGCAAGATCGTGCAATTGTTTGATGTGTGGATAATCGATTTCGCGAAAGTAATACCAAACCGTGGCTTCCGATGGCACGACATTCGGCTGGTCGCCGCCATTGGTGATGACGTAGTGCGAGCGCTGCTCAGTGCGCAGATGCTCGCGCTTCATGTTCCATGACATGTCCATTAATTCCACCGCGTCAAGCGCGCTCTTACCCTCCCAGGGCTTGGCCGCGGCGTGGGCGGCGACACCATGGAAGGAATACATCACTGAGACCAGTCCGCTATTGTTGGCGGGTTGGCCATAGTTGGTGGCAAGCTCACTATCGACGTGACAGCCGAGTACCAGATCGACGTCCTTGAACAGGCCCGCGCGAATGTAGAACGCTTTGACCGCCACCAGTTCTTCGGCGACGCCGGGATAGATGCGCAGTGTGCCGGATATATGATGCTTCGCCATCAATTCCTTTAAGACGATTGCCGCCGTGATATTGACAGCCTGTCCGGAATTATGTCCCTCGCCATGACCGGGCGCGCCTTCGACAAGCGGATCGTGATAGGCAACCCCGGGCTTCTGCGATGCCTTCGGAATGCCGTCGATATCGGTCATGAACGCGATCACCGGCTTGCCCGAACCGTACGAGGCAACCCAGGCGGTGGGAATCCCAGCAACGCCGCGTTCCACTTGAAATCCATTCTTCTCAAGGACGGTGGTGAGGTATTTCGAGGTCTCTATCTCTTGGAATCCCAATTCGCCGAAGCTGAAGATTTGATCCACCATCTGCTGCGTAAAGACGCGGCGCTTATCCACCTCTTCGATGGCAAGTTTCTTTAGGGCCTCAAGATCCGCCGCATGCATGATGGCGGCGATGGACAATAACAACATCAGTCTCTGGAGCATTGCAAATTAGTCTAACGGTTTTGCGTGGAGTAGATTGGATTTTGCCGAGCGGCTATTCCTGTTCATGATCGCAGGGCGCTCGGTACAAGGCTCCATGGACATTACTCCATTCCAGATTCACATCTCCGGCGAACAGATAGACGACCTTCATGAGAGGTTGCATCGCACGCGCTGGCCGCGGGCAATCGATGAAGGATGGGGGGATGGAACAAGCCTGCCCTTTGCGCGCCGCTTGGTGGACTACTGGCGCACGGGGTTCGATTGGAGATCGCAGGAAGAACGCTTAAACCGGCTTCCGCAGTTTACCGCCGTGGTGGACGGACTGCGAATTCATTTCATTCATTATCGGGGCAAGGGAACGTCACCGTTCCCACTGATCCTTACACACGGTTGGCCCGGATCATTTGTCGAGATGGAAAAAATTATTCCGCTGCTGAACGACCCAGCCAGCCATGGTGGAAATCCGGGCGACTCGTTCGACGTCGTGGTGCCGTCACTACCGGGTTTCGGGTTCTCCCAGCAGCCGGAGTTCGCTGGCATCGGACCTTTCCAGATTGCCGGCCTGTGGGCGGAGTTGATGAAGGGCTTGGGGTATGCCCGTTATGGCGCCCAGGGCGGCGATTGGGGCTCCAGCGTATCTACTTGGCTGGCGTACCGATTTCCTCAAGAGGTCGCTGGCGTCCATCTCAATTTCATTCCAGGATCTTATCGGCCGCCGCTGAGTCCAGGGGAGGCCCAGATCACGGCCGAGGAGCAGAAGTTTCTCGATGCGGCCGCCGAATGGGGCGCCAGTGAAGGAGCGTACAGCCAGATTCAGGGCACTAAACCGCTGACGCTTGCCTATGGCTTGACCGATTCGCCCGCTGGCTTAGCGGCGTGGGTAGCCGAGAAATTCTGTGCCTGGAGCGACTGCGATGGCGACGTCGAACGCGCTTTCACGCTGGATGAATTGTTGACTAACATCGCGATTTATTGGTTTACGGAAACTATTGGATCTTCCGTGCGGCTTTATCGGGAAGGACGGCAACGTCCAGTACATTTCGCCGCCGGTGAGCGAGTGCGGCCTCCGCTTGGCGTCGCCGAGTTCCCTCGCGAACTTCCGATGCCGCCCCGATCGTGGCTGGAGCGCGTGTTTGACGTTCGCCGCTGGACGCAAATGCCCCGAGGCGGTCATTTCGCCGCGATGGAAGCACCGCAAGATCTCGCTGTTGAGATTCGCGAATTCTTCCGGCCTCTGCGAGGGAACTAGATGCCGGCGGACTTGCCGAACTCGCCGGCAAACACAATTTCAGATAGTGGTTTTCGCTCGCGAGAACTCACTTCGGGCTTTCGAAAGCTTTCGTCGAGTTCATTCAATGTGCCCAAGTGCCCGATGGCAAGCGCGGCGCCCAGTTCGTAGTCTTCAGAGATGCCAAAACCCGCGCGAGCACCGTCGGGATTGTAGCCGGCCATTCCGTGCGCGTACAAGCCCATCGACGCAGCTTGCAGGCAAAGAAATCCAAACGCGATTCCGGCATCGTGTAACGCGGAATGATTGTTGGCGCCTTTGGCGGTAAATGTCCGCTTGGCGACAGTGAACATCAGCACCGGGGCGTGCTTCGCCCACAATTGATTCCGCTCCACCAAAATCGCCAACAGCTTGTTCCAGGATCCGCCCAGCGTGGGATCGTCTTTCAGGCCGACGATGAATCGCCACGGCTGTTCGTTGCTGGAAGAAGGAGCCCAGTGCGCGGCATCGAGAAGAGTTTTCAGTTCCTGTAAAGTAACGGGAGTTTTGCTAAAAGCCCGCGGACTCCAGCGCTGCTGGATGATGGGCAGTACTCCGGCCACGGTGGGCGCCACTTTCAGCTTGTTGATTGCCTCGGGTGTTAAATCCGTTTCGCTTGGGTTCATCTTGCCCATTATCGCAGCCAACTTTTTTGCTTGATAGTGCAACGTTTGATTGTGCTATTTCAGTAGATACTAATCAGCTGTAAATCGGAGGTGCGGACGCGTCGCCGCCCGTACCATGTGTAAACCGTTCGGGTTTATAATTTTGCCACTACTAAAAGGATAATTGAATGACTAAGCGCGGCTTATACCAGGTTTACTCTTGTGGTCTGTATGGAAATATCGAATCGCCCGTTCAGAAATTGATCCCGGTGCAGGCGCCCAGTTGCCTATGCTACTTAGGCGGCGTGAGCAATGCTCGTGTGGAGAGTTTCCGGTTCGAAGAGATTGTCTCCACCGGGGCGATGGCGACGCAAGCGATCGGAGCAAACTATTACGGCTCTAGTGAGGATGGCGGGACTGGCAAGCCAGAGTACACCTATACGCAGTCGTCGTTATACATCGAAAAGCTGAACATCCTGCAGCAGGTCATGGCCGACGTTGTTACCGGAAGCATGACATCCCAAGTATCGAGCAATGGAGAAACCACTTTTTCGGCAAGTGGTAGCGGGCTGGTGGGCTTGCGAGTCGGGGGTGTGCCGGCCGACGCGGTTCTTGACCTGGCCTTGTTTAACGAATTGAACACATACGGGAAACTGTACGATCGTCTTTCAAGCGACGATGCGTTCCGCAAGCGAGCCTTACTCGGCACGGATACTCTGCCGGCGAAAGGGAAGACGCTGATGGTCACACTGGTGCATAGCATCAAGGGCCACGGTCTAAAGGTAGAAAAGAACACCGTCGGAATTCCGTTATTCGGGAAAGTCAGTTTCGCCGAGATGACGGTATCGCCCACCGCTCGCTCACTCATGCTATTTAATGTGGTGATGGAGGATGGCCCGGTCACGGGAACAATTTCGTCGGGTGGCGTTCAGGGCGGCGGCGAGTACTATCCTTAGAATTAGTCTTCTGCCGAGGAGGGAATTCTGGAAATACCGTTGCGGTTGTTTGGCCGGAATTCCCTTACTCTGTTGATCACCGTATGCTGGCTGTCCGGGTGTGGATCCGTCACGCCCGGCCAGCTTTATTTGAAGGCCGATCGCCTCCAGCGAGGTGGTGAATTATCCGCCGCGAGAGAAGTCGCCGAGACCGGTCTGAATCGTTTTGGCCGCGATGCCGATAGCGACTGGCATTGGAAATTTCTGCTCCTGCAATCGGAAACGCTCCTTATAGAACGTTTAACCGAACGGGCGGAAGCGTCACTATATCCCAAGCCGCCTTTAGCTCCCACCTCGCCGGAAATGCGTGCGCGCTTATTGGTGGATCAAGCCTGGCTGAAGGATTTTAGATCGCAGCGCGCCGAATCGTTGGCCCTGTTAGACCAGGCAGAAGCCCTCGTGAAGAATGGCGATTACCGGCGAATTCGTTTTGAAATCGATTTGCATCGCGGATCGGTATTCGCTCATTTGCGCAAGAGCGACGAAGCCGAGATGAAGTTTCGCAGCGCATTAAAGCGTGGTGAAGACTTGAACGACGGCTATCTGCAAAGCCTGGCGCTCGGCAATCTGGCTGTACAAAGAATGGATGCCGCCCGCTATGACGAAGCAATTTCCATCTTGATTCGCGCAATGAACGTGCAACAGGATTCGCCAGCCAAAGGATTTACAATCCGCACGCTGAACAATCTTGGCAATTGCTATTACCGCCTGGGAGACTTCGACAAGGCCGCGAGTTTATTTGAGAAGGTGCATGAAATGGCATCCGCCGCACACCTTCCAATGGATTATCAGATGAGCCTGGGAAACATTGGAAATTCCCACGTGGCCCGCGCTGAAGGGGCCATCGCCGATCCAGCCCGGGCGAAGGAAGAGTTTACGTTGGCGCGGAATTATTATACGCAAGCTCTGGCCGGCGCCAGAAAATTGCAAGTTCCGCGATGGACAGGGATGTGGCTTAGCAACCTCGCCAAGACCTCACTCGATCTCGGAGACATTGCAGATGCTGAGAAATATAACGCGGAAGCGGAAAGGATTTTTGACGATCCGAAAACGGTGGAGCATCAGATTGCCAGGCTGAATGCGGGTCTGATTGCCGAGATGCGGTTGAACAGCGGGCAAGCCGAACAAGTCTTTCGCTCGATTGTCGATTCGCATATAACAGAGCCCGCCGCATTGCTTCCGGCGCAACGGGAACTGGCGAAGTTCTTAGTATCGGCTGGTAGAAATCACGAGGCCGAGACGGAATTTCGCAAGGGTCTCAAAATGGTGGAGAGCAGCCGCTCGCGGCTCGTTGGCGATGAATACAAGCTCTCTTATCTCTCCAGTCTGATCGGGTTGTATCAGGATTACGTCGATTTTCTGATACGGAACAATCACAGCGAAGAGGCCTTGCAAGTGGCTGAATCCAGCCGCGGCCGCGTCTTGGCGGAACGCTTGCGTCTAGGGATGCCGGTGGATGCGGGCGTTAACCTCAATCTGCTGCGTCAACACTCGCGGGTGCACGGCGTGATTATGCTCTCCTATTGGCTGGCCCCTGGGCGATCGTTTCTGTGGGTAATTACGCCGTCGGGCGTGCGCTGTTTTACTCTGCCGTCGGAAGTGGAGATCATTCGCTTGCTGCGGGAATATCGCGCCTTAGTGGAGAGTTTGAAAGATCCATTGGCGGGTGGTAATCCTACCGGACGTAAACTCTTCGACACACTGATCGGACCGGCAAGCAAACTGATACCGAAGAACGCGAAGATCGTTATTGTACCGGATCGCGATTTATACAATCTGAATTTTGAGACTCTGCCAGCCGGTGGTGATCAGGCGCATTATTGGATTGAAGACGTCACGATTTCGGTGACACCTTCGCTCACCATCCTGGCGAATCCCCAGCCGGCCCGGCGTGAGAAGACGCGCGGCTTGCTGCTGATAGGAAATCCGATTAGCCCTGACGAAAAAGAATATCCGAAGCTGGCGAGCGCCGCAGTGGAAGTGAACGCGATTCAGAAGACTCTGGCCGGGCCGGAAAACGTTATACTCACCGGGGCCGAAGCACAGCCCGAGGCCTATCTGGAATCGCACCCTGAGCGCTTTGCGATGATTCATTTTGCCGCGCACGCCACCGCGAATCGGGATAATCCGCTTGACTCCGCGGTGATTCTTACGCGCCACGGCGACTCCTTCAAACTGTACGCGCGGGATATTGTTGGACATCCGATTCAGGCCGGCCTCGTGACAATTTCGGCATGTCAAAGCGCCGGCTCGCGATCCTATGCCGGCGAAGGCCTGATCGGTTTCGCGTGGGCGTTTCTGCAGGCCGGGGCACGTGATGTAATCGCGGGATTGTGGGCGGTAGACGACCGTTCGACGGCAATTCTCATGGAGCGGACGTACGCTGAACTGCACGCCGGAAAGTCACCAGCCGAGGCATTGCGAACCGCTAAGCTCGATCTTCTTCATTCTTCGCAACCAATGCGCAAGCCGTACTATTGGGGTCCGTTCGAGGTGTTCGCCAGTGAGCTGGATCCACGCTGAGTAAGTCTTCAAGTGGACGAATAGACGCGACGGCCGCCGAGGTACGTCTCCAGAATCTGAATTTTCTGGACGGCTTTGTCATAACGAAACACTACGAGATCGCCGCGATCGCCCGGCGTCAGTCCGCGCACACGGCCACCAAGTCGGCCCACACGCGCTGGATTCGTGGTGGCCATGGTGATAGCTTCCCGAAGACTCAGGCCGGCGATTCTCATCACGTTTTCGACAGCACGATCCATGCGCAGAGAAGATCCGGCAAGCCGCGTTCCGCCACGCAGCACTACCCGGCGATCTGCTTGCAGTTCGACTTCGACTTCCCCCAGACGATAAAAACCCGGCGCGCACTCAGCGGGCATTACAGCATCCGTGATCAGAATCGCGCGTTCGATTCCCTTCGCTCGCAAAGCCACGCGAGTGAAGGCCGGACCTAAGTGAATCCCGTCAATGATAAAGCTTGCCGCTAGCCGATCTTCCGCCAATTGCTCCCAAATATAATTTGGATGGCGGGGAAGAATGGCGTGCGCCCCGTTGCCGATGTGCGTCGATAAGGTTGCCCCTGCGCTAACGACATCTTGTATTTGTTGGGCATCCGCTTTGGTATGTCCGATGCTGACGACGGTGCCCTGGCGCACAACCTGATCCACATAATCGGGCATGCCCGGCCACTCCGGCGATACCGTCACCAGGCGGATGCTACCATCCGTCGCCTCCTGCCAACGTTGAAATTCGTTGAAGTCTGGCGGACGCACGGCTTGTCTTGGATGAGCGCCGCGTGGGCCATCGTCCGGCGAAATGTGCGGGCCTTCGACGTGGAAGCCTTCCATCGCGCCGCCATCGGGCAGTGTCGACTTGGCACGGCTCAAATTGCGAAGAGCGCCTAACATATCCTCTGGAGTGCCAGTGATCACGGTCGGGTAGCAGCGCGCGACGCCAGTCGAGAACATCACCCGCAGCGACCGCTCGATCTCCGCTAAAGAAGAGACGGGTGAGTTGTAATCGACGCCGGCGAATCCATTGATCTGGAGATCGATGAACGCAGGGGCGACAAAGGTGTCGATCCCGCGTTCATCGAAGACATCGTCGACGCTTTGAATCGTGCCATCAAAGGAGACCTCAATTCGTTCTCCCGTTAACGCGTGAGTCCCCAAACATTTCATAAGTCCGCCGGTTTATGCACAGCTTTGCCACAACAGGCCGCCTGTATCTTATGCAAACGCAACGTCCAAAATAGCTGTTGAAAACCGTCCAGGGTAACGATTTCCCTCTGGCCAAAGCATCCGGTTCCTGCTAAAAATGATCTCAGATCCTTCGCAGCAAGCGGTGCCGGTAGCAATCTCGGGGGAGGTAGCTGCCGGGCCGCGCGCTGCGGATCGAATCTACGCCGTTACTTTCTGCGGAACCGGCGTCAACCAACCGTACTTATCTTCCAGCCGGCCTTCGACAACTCCAAAAAATGCAGTCTGAATTCGCTCCGTGACCGGACCGCGGCGGCCTTCACCGATGACGATGCGATCTACGGAACGGATCGGCGTCACTTCTGCCGCGGTTCCAGTGAAGAATACTTCGTCGGCAATGTAAAGCAGCTCCCGAGGGATGATCGTTTCCACAACTGGAATATCAAGCGAGCGGGCCAGCGTAACAATAGTGTCGCGCGTAATGCCGGGCAGCACCGACGCGCCCAAAGGCGGCGTAAGAATCTTGCCATCGCGAACCACGAAAATGTTTTCGCCGGAGCCTTCGCTGATGTAGCCGGCCGCATCAAGCGCGATGCCTTCGGCATACCCGTTCACTTGCGCTTCCATGCGAATCAACTGCGAGTTCATATAATTGGCGCCGGCTTTGGCTAGCGCGGGCAGCGTGTTCGGTGCGATTCGGGTCCAGCTGGAGATGCACACATCCACGCCCTGCGAGAGGCCTTCATCGCCCAGATACTTGCCCCATTCCCAGCAGGCCACGTAGGTCTCAATGGGATTGTCCTTGGTGGGAAGCACGCCAACGTTGCCGTAGCCACGCAATACTAACGGGCGCAGGTAGCACGATTGCAAACCGTTTTCCCGAACTGTATCCACCATCGCCGAGCTCAACTCCGCAAGCGAAAATGGAATATCCATGCGATAAATTTTCGCTGAATCCAGTAACCGGCGAGCATGCTCGCGAACGCGAAAGACGGCTGGGCCGGCAGGCGTCTCATAGCAGCGAACGCCCTCAAAAACGGAGCTTCCATAGCTGGTTACGTGTGCAAGAACATGAATTTTCGCATCATCCCAGCGAATGAAGCGTCCATTATGCCAGATCTTTTCGGTTGGCTTGAGCATGATTCTGTAATTATATCTTGCCCGCTTCAGGGCGCCGCAGAGCTTGCGTTATATATAAGATGACCCTACTGATGAAGCCATACGAAGCGATTCTTTTTGACTTTGACGGCGTGCTAGCCGATACCGAGCCAATCCATTACCAAGCCTGGGCGCAGATTCTGCAAGACTACGGGATCCAATTGGATTGGGATTTTTATGTGAAATCGTGCATCGGAATTTCCGACCGTCTGATGATTGAAACGCTGTCGGCGCAACGAGAGCCGCCGATACCTTTCGATGACATCTGGAATCGCTATCCGGAGAAACATGCATTGTTCCAGAAGCTCGCCGTGTCTGGCGCCGTCTTCCACGACGAGACAATTCGGCTTGTCAAATCCTTGACCGACTACAAGCTTGCCGTCGTTTCTTCCAGCGCCCGACCGGAGATTGAGCCGCTCTTGCGAGGGGCCGGGATCCTCGATTGTTTTGCTGTCCTGGTCTGCGGACGCGAGGTGCCCAACTTGAAACCCGCGCCCGACCCTTACCTCCGCGCCGCGGAATTGCTTGGTGTAAGTGGGGCCTTGGTAGTGGAAGATTCAAACGCCGGAGAAGCCAGTGGCCGTGCGGCGGGGTTCCCGGTTCTTAGAGTAAAGAACTCCGCGGAAGTAGCCGAGCGGGTAAGAGCCGCGCTGGGAATCGTGGTTAACGCGTAACTAGAAGAAACGGGCGGACGAAAGCGATGTCTAACAGTAGTCATGAGAGACCTGTTGAATATGCCCTCCGAGACGGTTCACGAGTTGGACCGGGTAGCCCCCGCCGTCACTGGGCTGCGCGTCGTAATGGTAAACCTGTATGCGATATCCAACGCGGATCGCTCGTGGGTTTTGATCGATGCGGGACTTCCGATGTCAGCCAGCCGGATCAAAGCGTGGACCAGCCGCCATTTCGGAGCCGATTCGAAGCCGAGCTGCATCCTGCTGACGCATGGCCACTTCGATCATGTGGGTTCGCTTCGCGATCTGGCGGAGGAATGGGATGTCCCCATTTACGCGCACCCAATGGAACGTCCGTACTTAACTGGACGGTCTAAGTATCCGCCGCCCGATCCCACGGTTGGGGGCGGGGCATTGGCATCGCTGTCCAGCTTATATCCGCGAGGTCCGATCAATGTCGGCGACCGCCTGTTAGATTTGCCGGAGGATGGTACTGTGCCTGGGCTGCCGCAATGGCGCTGGATCCACACGCCCGGCCACTCCCCAGGACATGTCTTATTTTTTCGCGATGAGGATCGCGTTCTGATTGCCGGCGACGCTTTTGTCACCACGAAAATGGAGTCGTTCGTGGCGGTCTTCACACAGCGCCCTGTAATGCATGGTCCGCCGGCGCATTTCACACCTGATTGGGAGGCCGCGAAATTATCGCTCGCGCGGCTGGCAGGACTGCTGCCAACCGTGGTAGCGTGCGGACACGGGTTGCCATTGGTTGGGCCGATCGTCGCCGATGAACTGGAATATCTTGCCGAAAATTTCGACGACATCGCGCTCCCGGCTCATGGACGGTATGTGCGCGAACCCGCGGTGATGGACGAAGATGGCGTCGTGACACTGCCCCATCCCCTGCGTGATCCGCTGAAGCAGGCGGCGTTCGGCCTGGCGATCGTGGGAGCGTTATTCGGCTTGTTTTCCTTGACGCGTAAACTTGTCCGTTAAACGCTATCCGCCATCGAACCGGGTTATCTTGGTGGAATGCGGGCGCTGATCATTCGCAATTCTTGCGTGATCTATCTGTTATCCGCCACGCTACTTTTAGCTTAAAAAGACAGCGGGGAATTGCGGCTTTCTGTCGTGGATGCCGCCGGCATCGGTGTCCCCGCCGGAATAGAGTTAATCAACCAGGCCGTCAAAGCTCGGCAGTCCATTCAGCTTAGCGACGGCAAGTACTCCTTTCGCAATCTTTCTTACGGCATGTATCGGCTCGTTGTTACGCAGCCTGGATTCAGCCAGGTCTCCGAACTGCTGGAGATCCGATCGGAGGTGCCGGTAACACGTCAGATCACGCTCAGCGTTCAGGCATTGAAGAGTGAAGTCGTCGTCAGAGACCCGGATACGTTGATCGACCCGAATTGTACGACGGCCGCTTACTTTATTGGCTCCGTCGAAATCAAAGAGCTGTCTCACGGCCAGCCAGGCCGCGGTTTAATCGATTTGATCGCAACCCAACCAGGATGGCTTCTGGAGGCTAACGGCATTCTCCATCCACGCCAATCGGAATACGACACGCAGTTTGTCGTGAATGGATTTCCGCTACAGGAAAACCGCTCGCCGGCCTTCGCGCCAACGGTAGAAGCGGACGGGATCGAGTCGGTGAAAGTGTATACCAGCGGCATTCCGCCGGAGTTCGGAAACAAGCTGGGCGGAGTTGCTGAACTCTAAAGACCGTTTGCCATCTCACAAGATCAGCGCAATGCGGCACGAGCCTACCTCCGCTACCAGATTACGTCGCGCTTATGCACGGCCTGGAGCGCTGCCTGAAGCAGTGGACTTCCCGTGGAAGACGCCGCCGGTCTTCCTTCGCAAAGCTTCCTTATTTCCGAATACGGTGCCGATGTAGTGAAGCGAGTGAATTTTTCCAGAGGCCGCGTTACGCCGTGGTTTTCCATCAACGCGTCGCTGGGCGCGGACCTGTCGCGGCATGAAAAACGTTCCGTCACATTGCAGGCCGACATGCTGAACATTACCGGCCGACCGAACCTGATCAACTTTGCTAGACTCCTATCCGGAACGGCGCTCGCGCCCCCTCGCAGTTTCGGCTTGCGCCCGCGGACAGAATTCTAGCCGGAGCCAGTTTTTCCTTTAAGTTATCGTTTACACTATCTAAATCCGTGACTAACGATCAGCAAGTAGCCGGTGAATCCGGCGGACTCGTTCGCAGCCTCGGCCTGCTCCAAGCCACCGCGCTGAACATGAGCAATATGGTGGGAGTGGGACCGTTTATTACGATCCCGCTGATCATCGCCACCATGGGTGGACCGCAATGTATGCTTGGCTGGGTGTTGGGCGCGATCCTGGCGCTCTGCGATGGTCTGGTCTGGAGCGAACTTGCCGCGGCGATGCCCGGAACCGGCGGATCTTATCTATACCTTCGCGAGGCCTTTCGCAAAACACCGCTCGGCGGCATCTTGCCCTTTCTCTTCATCTGGCAATTCATCTTCAGCGGTCCGTTGGAAATCGCGTCGGGTTACATCGGCTTTGCGCAGTATGTCGGCTATCTCTGGCATGGAATGGGAGACTGGCAGACCAAGCTGGTCAGCATGGGAGTCGGCGTTCTAGTCATCGTTTTGCTATACCGCCGCGTTAATGCCATCGGGCGTCTTACCGTCGTGCTGTGGGTCGGGATGCTATTCACCGTGCTGCTGGTGATCGTCAGTGGATTGACCCACTTCAACCGGCATGTCGTTTTCGATTTCCCGCCGAATGCCTTCACGTTCTCCCGAGGTTTCGTCACGGGCCTCGGCTCGGCCATGCTGATCGCGATGTATGACTTTCTGGGCTACTACGATATCTGTTATGTGGGCGGGGAAGTACGCAAACCGGAGCATGTCATTCCCCGGTCCATCATCTATTCGGTAATTGCCGTCGCGGCTATTTATTCACTCACGAACTTAAGCCTGATCGCCGTCGTACCCTGGCGCGAAGCTCTGCAATCGAAGTTCATCGCCTCGGAATTTATTGAACGGCTTTATGGCCAGAAGGCGGCGATGGTAGTCACGATTCTGGTCCTCTGGACCGCATTCGCCTCGGTCTTCGCGCTATTGTTCGGCTACAGCCGCATCCCTTACGCCGCCGCGCTGAACGGAGACTTTTTCAAGATCTTCAATCGTCTGCATCCCACCAAACAATTCCCCTACATATCGTTAATCGTGATGGGCGGCCTTTCCATTCTGGCCTCGCTCTTCACGCTGGATGCCGTCATCTCCGCGCTGCTTACGTCACGCATCTTAATTCAGTTCATGGGGCAGATTGTCGGCTTGCAGTACATTCGCAAACATCGCGCCGATATCGTACGCCCATTCCGTATGTGGCTTTACCCCTTGCCGAGCATCGTCGCGTTTATCGGGTGGACGTACATCTTCGTTACATCCGGGTGGAACTTTGTGGGTTTTGGCCTGCTAACTCTGCTGGCCGGCATCGCGGCATATTTTATCTGGATTCGCTTCTCACCGCGTGAGGTCACCAACTGAAGGAGATTCGTACATGATTCAACGAGTAGCAACGGCTCTTGCCGGGGCTCTGTTTGCAGCGATCGCGTTGCTAGCCCAACCCGTCGCTCTGGAAAAACTGGAAAAGAAGACCATCGTTGTTTTCAGCCCCCATCCCGACGACGATGTTTTCTGCTGCGCCGGTACATTAGCGCTGCTCGCCAAGCGGCAAAACAAGATTCATATTGTCATCTACACCAATGGCGACAAGGGTTCGGCCGATCCGGAGATGACCAGTGAGCGCATGGCTCGCATTCGCAAGGCGGAAGAAGAAGAGGCCTGCCGCATCATCGGAATTCCCAAGGAAAACATCCATATTTTGCAGTATCACGACGGCATGTTGGAATATGCCAATCCACAAAATCTGGTTGAGCAAGCCACTAAAATTATTCGTACCCTGCGGCCCGACGTCGTCTTCACGATTGATCCCGGATCGGAAACGGTTCGCTGGCATAAGACGGACCATCGCATGGCCGCCGGCAATACGGGCGACGCCATTCGCGCGGCGGAGTGGCATCTCTATTTTCCGAATCAGCGGCTGCACGATGGCCTGAAACCCTTTAAGGTGCCGGTTGAGGCTTACTACTACGTCACCGATAAGGACGCGAACTATTGGGTTAACATCGATTCCGTGCTGGACCAAAAGATTGCCGCGGCGGCCGCCAACGTCAGCCAGTTTGAGCCGGCTGTAAATAAATATCGCTCCGATTGGGATCCGAAAGATTTGGCTACGCTCAAAACCTATCTGCTTTCTCTCTCGACAAAGAAGGATGGTCATGTTGTAGAGTCGTTCCGCCTGACCACGGATTACCCCGGAAAATGAACATATTCAAAGGAACCACAATGCGAACGCTCCTAAGCTGTCTGATACTCTCAACCGCCGCGCTATCGGCCCAACCAGTGGCTCTGGAAAAGTTGGAGAAGAAGACCATCCTTGTGTTCACTCCGCATCCCGATGACGATACGTTCTGCTGCGCCGGTACTCTGGCGCTACTGGCCAAGCGCCAGAATGACATTCACATCTTCATTTACACCAATGACGACAAGGGTTCCGCCGATCCCGACATGACTAGCGAACGCCTTGCCCGCATTCGCAAAGCAGAGGAAGAAGAGGCCTGCCGCATAATCGGCATCCCCAAGAAGAACATTCATTGGCTGCAATTTCATGACGGAATGCTGGAATACGCCAATACCTTGGATCTTGTAGAGCAGGTGACGAAAGTCATCCGCACCTATCGGCCCGATGTCGTGCTGTCGATCGATCCCGGTTCAGAAACGGTACGCTGGCATAAAACCGATCACCGCATGGCCGCCAATAATACGGCCGATGCGATTCGCGCCGCCGAATGGCACCTTTATTTCCCAAGTCAGCGCCTGCACGATGGTCTGCAGCCCTGGAAGGTGCCGATGGAAGCATATTTCTATGTCTCTCCAGGGGACGCGAATTATTGGGTAAACATCGATTCCGTAGTCGACTTGAAGCTTGCCGCGGCCGCCGCCCATGTCAGCCAATTCGATCCCTCACTGCAAAAATATCGATCGGATTGGGACCCGAAAGAGCTAGACAAGTTGAAAAAAGAGCTGATGTCCGAGTCGACAAAAAAAGATGGCCATGTTGTGGAAGCGTTCCGAATAGCAACTGAATACAACTCCAAGTAAGAGGAAACCAGAGTGAGTGAATTGGCAATTTTAGGCGGAAAACCGCTGCGCACGGCCGAGTTTAGTCCCTGGCCCCAGTATCTTCCCGCCGATGAACAGCGCGTTCAGGATGTTGTGCGCAGCCGCCGCTGGGGAGGATATCCCGTGCCGAATCGTTATGCCGGCGAGTTCGCCGAGCGCTTCGCGGCGATGCACGGCGCAAAATTCGGGCTCTGCCTGGCGAACGGGACCATCGCATTGGTGGCCGCCCTGCAAGCCGCGAAAATCGGCTTTGGCGATGAGGTCATCGTGCCGGCATATACGTGGGACGGAAGTGCAATCGCCGTGCTGCTGGTGGGCGGTATTCCGATTTTCGCCGACATCGATCCCGATACTTACTGCTTAAGCGTGGAGTCCGCTCGCGCTGTAATCACGTCTCGTACTCGGGCGATTATGCCCGTTCATTTGGCGATGCGTTTCGTCGAGATGGATGGACTGCAAGAACTTGCCAGGCAGCATGGCCTGAAGATCATCGAGGATTGCGCCCACGCTCATGGCGGATCGTATCAAGGGCTCGGCTCGGGGTCCATGGGCGATCTCGGTTGCTTCAGTTTTCAGGAAAGCAAGCTGATGACGTCGGGCGAAGGCGGCATCGTCATTACATCGAATCTGGAATACTTTGAGCGCTTGCAATCCATAGTGAATTGCGGCCGTGCCAGCCTTACCGATCAATTTCAGTCCCGGACGCTCGGCAGCAATTACCGCATCACTGAACTGCAAGCCGCGCTTCTGATCGGGCAGCTGGATATGCTGCCTGAGCTTGCCGCGACACGGGCCCGCCGCGCGCAACGGTTAAGCCAGGCTCTCAGCGCGATTCCAGGAATCCGCCCCCTGCCACCGCAGCCGGAAATTACTCGCGACACGATTTATTGCTACATCTTCCAATATCGGCCCGGCTCAGTACAGATCGCCCGCGACCTCTTCGTCGCCGCCCTTGATGCCGAGGGCATCCCCTGTGACGGCCGCTTTTATGAACCGGTCTATCGCAGCGATCTGTTCTATGCAACGCCAGAAAATTCGCCGCAGCTCATCGTGAATCGCGATCGGCCAGTCGATTACGGCGCGGTACATTGTCCGGTCTCGGAGCGCGCGGCCTATCAGGAAGCGGTGTGGCTTCCGCAGTTCACGTTGATCGGCGAAGACGATTCGGAGGTCGATCAGATTGCCGAAGCAGTCGCAAAAGTCATTCATAATCTCGAAGACTTGATTTCGGCTGACCCGGCACTCGCGGGTTTGAAGGCCGTCAGCCGGGCCGAACGTCCGAAGCACGAGCGTCAAAAGAACTACTAATTTTCGGGGAGGAATCACATGCCGCATACCTGTCGTTGGTTGACCGTACTGACGTTTGTTGCGTCTTCGTTGCTCGCGCAAAACGCGCCCGGTAATTTACCGAAGCGCGTCCCGCCCAAACGCGCATCGCAGATTCAGGATGGCTTCGGAATCAATTCCGATCTGCCGCGCGAGCCCTACCTCCCCTGGAATCGTTGGTGGTGGACGCGGGTGTTCGACGCCGGCTTCGGCTGGATCCGCATCGGCCAATACGAAAACAGTTCCGACCCGACCAGTTGGGATTGGGTGGAGCAAAAACGCGGCGTCTTTGCCATCGCCCCGGAAGTGGACGATTATGTCAATTCGCTGGTTGAGAATCACGTGAACATCCAGGTGCAATTGCAATATGGAAACCCGATGTACACCGGTCCCGACGGCAAGAAACCGGATTCGATTACGCCTGAGCCGGGCAGTTTTCACAACGACGATCGCAGTATTAACTCCGTGTTTTGGCCGCCGAAATCGCCCGATGAGATCGCCGCGTTTATTCGCTACACAAAATGGATGGTGAATCATTTTCGCGGGCGCATTCATTACTATGCATTGTGGAATGAGCAGGACATCGGCTACTGGAATCCTTATGGCAACCCGGAAGATTACGGCCGTCTGCTGAAAGCCTTCGCACCCGCGGTGCATGAAGCGGACCCCACAGCGAAAGTAATCTACGGAGGACAAGCCGACCCCATCAGCGGTTGGACCAAGCGCGCTTTCGATAGCTGCGAGTGTGCATCCCAAATCGATATCTTCGCTTATCACACCTATCCCGGATACGGCCAGAACATGAATCCCGAAACAATGGATTATGGCGCCTACGGTGACGAATCGCCGTCCAAGTTGCGAGACCTCGTGCGAAATTACCCGGGCATTCGCAAGGACATTGAGTTCTGGGACGACGAGTTCAATTCCATTCCCGCGTGGAGCGGATCCGACGAATCAGTACAAGCCAAGTATGTTCCGCGGGGCATGATTTACAATCACGCCGCTGGCGTAAAGACTTTCGTCTGGCTGCTGACAGCCGGCGTCGATGGCAATGAGTATGACGACTTCGGTTTCATTCACGGAATGCGCAATATGCCCGACGATTTCACGCCGCGACCGGTGTTTTATGCGCTGCAGAATACGAACGCCTTGTTCTCCGACACGAAACTCGATAAGTCTATCGTCGTTGAGCCGGCCGACGTACTGAAGCTTCGCCGTCAGGGCAGCGCGCCTTTTCTGCACTATGCGTTTCGCCATAAAAATGGCAAATCGATCATCGCCTATTGGATGGCGGCGCACAGCGTTCCCGGTGGACGTTTCGCTCCCATCGTGACGGATATGACGCTGAAGAATTCCGGTATTCGCAATCCTGTTCTGGTGGACATCGTGTCGGGCGATATTACGCCGCTGCAGTGGAAGCAGGGAAGCACGGAGACTCTGGAGACGCTGCCCGTGCGCGACAGTATTCTTGCGATCGTGGATGCCAGTTACTTTGATTGGGCCGTGATTCCGGAAGCGCCCAGCGGCCTAGGGGCACAGAAATCCGCCAGTGGCGTCGCGCTCGATTGGGTGCTGCACGATGGTGAACCGGCGAAGGTGATCATTGAACGGCGCACCGGTAATACGGGGAAATGGGACCGCATCGCGACGCAGGCGGCGGGTACGAAATTCATCGATTCCAAGGTTCCCGCGGGTTCGGTAATCTGCTATCGGGTACGGGCCGCGAATGCCGCTGGAGAGTCGGCGTATTCCAACGTCGTTCGCGTCAACTAAGTGCAATTTTGAAGGCGATTGCATGCTCGCAAGGTTTATTTTCGGGAAGCTGAATTCTTAGCGCGGCATCTTCACGCGACCACTTCAGCTTCTCCTTGTACCCCAGCAATTCGATGTTCTCGATTTTTCCAGGATCATTCGCGCTGTGAGTTCCCAGCACAGGAATCAGCGCTTCTTTCATCGGCCAACCCATCACGAACGCATATAGAATTTTGCCTTTTTTCGTGAAGCGAACATCGTCCGCCGTCAATGCCTTCCGGCCCTTCTCATTGAATTCGAGCTTCGCTTGTTTACCCGCGGATGCTTCCGTCACCGGTCCGCTGCCGTAAATTGTCCAGGGACGTGTATTGTAAATTGCCTCGCTATTCACGGCCATCCAATCCGTAATGCCCGATAGCACCGCCATCTCCTGCGAATCCAACTCACCGCTTCCGGGCAGCGGAAAATTCAACAGCAAATTTCCGTTGCGGCTTACGATATCCACCAGCATGTCGACCACGGTTTTAGCAGACTTGTATTCGACACCCTTCTTGTAATGCCAGTTACCGATGCACGTGTCCGTCTGCCACGGATCGGGCCAGATCTTATCCACAATGCCGCGTTCCAAATCCAGCGCGCACGTGCCCTGTACACAATCGCTCTTGCCCTTGCTGTTGTAAACCGACTCCACGCCGCCATGAATTTTGGCGCTCACGTTGTATAGATGCGCCACCAGACCATAGCCGTAAGCGTCGAACGGAATTTGGCCATCGGTATACAAAAGGTCCGGTTGATGCTGGTCTATCAAATCCTTGATGCGGGCAAAGTACTGCTTCTTCCAACGCTCCGGCGCCACTCTGCCCATCGCAGCCGCAGTGTTCGCAAAGCCGGCGGGCATGTCTTTGTAATCGAAATACAAATCGGCAAACTGGGGATTTGTGCCATCGTAGGGAACGCCGGCCAACGGGCCTGATTTATCGCTGCGGTGCGATGTCGCCAACCAATCGAAGCTATTGGAAAGATGTTCGCTCACGCCAAAGCGCAACCCCCGCTTGCGTGCGGCCTGCTTCCAAAGGCCCACGATGTCCTTTCCCGGGCCGGATGCCACGGCGTTCCAATGGGGCTGATATTTCGAGTTCCACAAGTCGAAATTGTCGTGATGAACGCCCATGCTCACGAAATATTTCGCCCCCGCCTTTTGATACAGATCCATCAAATGCTCGGGATTCCACTTCTCAGCCTTGAACGTGGCGATGACGTCTTTAAATCCCACCTTCGATGGATGTCCGTAATGTTCGACGTGAAATTTATATTGCGCACTGCCCTCGATATACATGTTCCGGGCGTACCAATCACCGGCTTCCGTCGCCGATTGCGGACCCCAATGCGACCAAATCCCAAACTTCGCGTCGCGGAACCAGGCAGGAATTTTATATGCCTGTAAACTGTCGGCCGTCGCCCGGTACGGTCCCTCGGCAATGTCCTGCGCTTGCATCCGTCCCGCTTGAGAAGCCGCCAGTCCACTGGCCAAAGTTTTCAGCGCCGACCGTCTATCCATGCCTGTTCGCATGTGCAGCATCGTATCAGAACCGCCGAAGTATTTTTAAGAAGCGTGAAACGTTTTGGAAATGGTTCGCACTTATGTGGGATAGCAAGACCCTGGTTATGGTACTTCAAATAAATAAAAGCGATATTCCTCTATGGAAGGGTGCGAATGGATCCTTCGACATCGATGTCCAGCAATTTCCACTGGACGCGCGATTAGCCCCAACCGATACGGCTCTGTTGAGTTCAACCTTTACTGTGACAGATGCGACGCCTATCACCCTCGGGCAGAACGGTTCGCTCAATTTGGGGGTTAAAGCTGGGGCATCGGCAAAGCTGGCGGCGTTGTTCCGGGATCACACCGGTGCGGCGCAGGATCTGGTCGACACCTATCAACTTGCTCCCTCGCTGACCGATAAAAATCTCTTATTAGCGCTGCAAGTGGGGGCGAAAGCCGATTTGACAGCGGCCGCTTCGTATCAATATTCAATCTTATCGGCTTCCGCAAAGCTCGAAACAGGCATTAATGCCAGCTTTATTTACGTCCGGCCCTTTTCATCGAACAATAATCTGGGCGACAATCTAGCCGACTTCGTCAAAGGCCTACGGCTCCCTTGCGATATTACACCTTCTCCAGTAGCCGGCGAGGTCGTCGTGCTGGACTTCGGTGGTTACCTTCAAATCGGAGCATCGATCTCCGCCGGCTATCAGCTCAAAGGAACGAAACAGTTCAGCATCGCCGATCTCGCGCTATCTGAACACTACGACTTGAGCGTCATCGGCACCTTCGCCGTTACAGGTCGCATCGCCGGAGAATTTTCGGTGGAGGTGCGCGCCGGCGCGAAACCAGGCTGGGCGAATGTGAAGGTTAGCCGCTCCGCCAGCAGGTCGCTACAAATCGCCGCCGACCTCAAGGTCGATGCCCATCTCACCATGGAAGGGCTTCCCACATCGAGCCAGGAATTCCTCGGCGCCATCCTCGGCGTGCAAGCGAAGAATTGGTTGAATCTAATCTCCAGCGGAATCAATCAGGGCGGCACGGTCACGAATCTCGATCAGCTGAAGAGCAAGCTCGACGGCCTTGCAAACGACTTCGTAGCGAAGTGGCTCGGGAAGGGAATCGACAAAATAACCAGCGAGCCGGAAATCGCCGATGCCCTCGCCAAGATCAACTCGGTGGTAACGAGTTATCAAAATCTGGATCAATCGGCGATTGCCCTATTTGATCGATTCTTCGATCCCGTTGCGAGCCAAATCGAAAGCTTGACCGGTAAGTTAAATTTCTTGCAGGCGCTGCCAGACTGGAGCGACTTGCCAGCCGAGTCCGATTCCATTCTTTGGAACGTGCTACGGCAACTGACAAAGGGCGACCCGCTGGGGGCGATACTCGGCGGTCTCTCGGCGTTGCGCGATGTCCAGAAGCTTGCTACGCAGGCCCTAACGCTGATTACCGACGCGGCCCACACTGAAATCCGTAACGTAATTGCGATCGCAAAATCGAATTTTCCACTCGATCGTCTCTTGAATGAGCTCGACACCGTGGATACTCCGGAGAAGTTGAAGGCAGGCGCGGCAACCCTGGCCGGTCATTTCGTTTCGCGATTGATCGGTAAGGCGCTGGATGAAGTGCTGACCTCCGATGCGAAGGTGAAGCAGATCGTCAAAGCATTACAGGCGATTAAAGCGAAGAAGGACACAATCTTCGGTACGCTCGATAAAATCCTGGCGGAAGCCGCCAAGCAAAGTCTGAGCTTGAAACTGCATGCCGAATACGATGCCGCGAGTTCGTCTTCGGCATTGATCGACTGCGATCTGAACTTGAACGAAGAGTTAGGCCGGCAATTCATGCAAGCTGCCGGCCGTGGCGATTTCTCCGAAATTCTAGCCGGCTATAAGCCTTCCATCGTCGATATTCGCGCGGGTCGTCTTACGCACAACGTGACGAAGTCGACCGCGATTTCAGTTAACATCACGGGCTGGCATTTCAACTTCAGTTACTCGGCCATGGACAGGCTGATCACGAACCTCGATCAGCAGATTAAGACCAATAGCGACGGGTCGTTGCTGATATCGACGGATGAGAGCTTGTCGATCGATTCAAAAGAAGACCGCAACGCGGCTACCGATCGCGAGCAATCCGTTCAGACGAATTTCCTGCTTCGTTACCTAGGTCAAACCACCCAGACGATTAGCGACAAGAAGTTTGACGACGCCACCAAGCAATATCTGATTGATGTCATCACCAGCTCGGCCGTCTATACGGTGAACATCACGGATGCCAGTACAACACAAAAAGAACTGGAAGATCTCTTTCACTTCGCCGCCGAACTCGGACTCGGAGAGATGGGAGCAACGGCCGGAAGTGTCGTTCCGCTCCTGCAGTCTTCCGCTGGAAATTTCGGGAAGGTGGAAGCACAATATGAAGTTCGTTACACGCAGCCAGGTCTGGATAATCTCGCTCGAGGACCGTGGCCGCCCTTGGTAATTACTCGGTTTCTCAAGACGATGGTCTTGTCCAGTTATGCCGGACGTGGTCTTACGCTACATGAGGTCGCGCTAGCCTTCTGCAGCCCGGCGGCATTTGAAAACTTTCTTGACAATCCGGTGGCGTTCAGAAATCCCGCGTCGTCCGCCCAAATGGTATTCAACGATGTCGTCTCGCCGATACCGGGCGTTGTTCTGCCGAGCTTCGTCAGGTTGACGCAGACCGTGCAGATTATGGAACTCGGAGCTCTCTTCGCGAGCCTCGTTAAACTCGACAGTGCCATTAGCGATCTGCGATCTGTCCTTGATGGCGGGCCCATTCCAGCGGCATTGTTCCAGAAGAGGCTGCAGGGCTTCGGGGAAGCGCTGCTATTGTTCAAGAGCACCTCAATGAAGAAGGATGCTACGTTTGCCGTGTTCGATCATTTGATCCAATTGAACACGGACCAACGGCAGGCCCGCTCATCGGCTTTGCAAATCACCTTCACCCGCGACAATGATACGAAAACCGTGGTGTACACCTTGGCCGCCGCCCAAGCGGCATTGGGCGCCCATTCCTAGCTGCATAACGTTTCGCTGTCGGCTTACAATTCGGCATGCAAGCGTTTTCGGATAATGCGCCATCAGCGCAGATCGAAGTTGTCGCCGCCACGACGGAGCAGCAATCCGTTTTCGCGAATCTGATCGAATTGTATGCTCACGATTTCAGCGAGTTTCACCCTATCAAGCTGGGTGCCGACGGCCGTTACGGATACCAGCATCTTCCGCAGTATTGGAGTGAACCGGACCACTATCCGTTTCTCATCAAGGTCGACGGTGGATTAGCGGGCTTCGCTCTGGTGAAGCAAGTTGCGAGTCGGGCGGTGTGGGACATGGCGGAATTCTTTATCGTTCGTGGTTACCGCAGGCGCGCCATTGGGATGCAGGCAGCGCATGAGGTCTGGCGAAAGTTTCCTGGGACATGGCAAATTCGAGTGATGCGAGCCAACCACACGGGCGTTGATTTCTGGCAGCGAGCCACGCTAGTGTTTTCCGGCGACGCGATTCATCCCACAGCGACGGAAAAGGATGGAGTTGAGTGGTTAGTCTTTGTTTTCGAATCCAAGCCGGATGAGTAATTTCCGATAACGAATATTATGTCAACTGATAACAGCCGGCTTGATTTACCGAATGGCTAAAATGAGACCGCAATGTTGAGCCAGTCCGCAGCCGATCATATCGAGAGGAGTCTTCTAAAACGCCAGCTTGTCCTCTTTTTCGTATTCGCGTATGCGATCTCATGGCTATTCTTTATTCCGTTAGCCCTCTCGCGCGCAGGACTCGGCTGGCTTCCCTTTGAATTGTCTCTTCCTGTAATGACTGTGCTCGGAACTATCGGGCCATCCCTCAGTGCGCTTCTCACTTTACGCATGACAGAGAGGAGATGGCCGGGGGCTGGAGCCCGCTTGCAGCCACGATGGGTACTGCTGAGTTTGATAGTCGCTCCGCTATTGATTGCGGTCACCTTCGTTATCATCCCCGCCATCGTTCTAACTACCGCCCCCCTCTCCAGGCTTCGATGGGGAGTGTTTCTCTCGGCCTCGGTTTTTGGTCTCTCCACCTTGATCGGAGGTCCGTTAGGAGAAGAACCTGGATGGCGTGGCTTTGCATTGCCACGTCTGCAAATCTTGTTCGGTCCAGCGAAGGCGTCTATTCTCCTGGGCTTTCTATGGGCCGCATGGCACCTCCCTCTTTTCCTCTGTAAGGAGTGGACGAGCAGCGGATTCCCTACCTATCTCTTGATCTTGACTGGATTCTCCTTCTCGATGACTTTTCTATTTAATCTTTCCCGAGGAAGCGTCATCACCGCCATTGCGGCGCACGCATTTTTTAACACCGTTTCACGTTGGCTGGGTGGGCTGCTCGACGATGCGCCCCTTCGAGCCAAGTTGTCGCCGGAGTTGATTCTAGGTCTCTCGGGATGCGCCATGGCATGTCTGCTCCTAACCTTGACTCGTGGGAGGTTAGCCTATTGGAAGAAATCGACGTCGGCGCCCATGGCTGCCAAGCTCGGCACTTCCGGCTGACCTCCGACTATATCCCCTGCCGCCCCGCCGGGCCTGAGTGCAGACATTGGAGAAAATCTACCGGCGATGCCCACCGCTGGGATGGGGACGAAGATACGCCGCCACTGTTGCGGGCCGCGAGCCCAACAGTCGTGTCAGCCAGGGGCCATGTGACGGGGTATAGATGTCCGGCAGCGGGCGGTTCATTTAAACTTAAGCTGTGAGCGAAACCATTGACCATCAACATTGGCCTGTGTTGGACGAGGATGATGATGTTCTGCGGAAGAAGCTTGGAGAACTCCTGACAGCTCGTGCTGTTGGCGATCCGTACACGACGAACGGTAGTTTTGCAGCGACCATCGCTCTGCTTCCCCCAGGCCTCAGAGCCATGGCGGCGACGCACTGGCTGGATGTAAGCCTTACTCTTGACAGCATCACCTGGCACTTTGGCAACTTCGGTGAGTCGCACTTAGTAGCCCAGACGGAGGCCGGGCTTCGCGAATTAGGGCTGCACGATCTCGCTTTATGCTTTGCTGCAGCGAAGGAATTGATGCTCCCACTCTTGGCCCAGCGGACCGAAGCTGATGGAGATTCCTATGAAATCCTTGAGCGGGCGGGCCTCAGAACGCGGGCTCGCGAACTGGACCGGCGAGCTTGGGCTCTGGATAATCTCGGGCCGCCCAGATCTGCGATTTACGAAGCATGGATTCGGTACGCGCGCCAACACCCAGAACGCGTTTTTAGCCCCTAGCGATCGGTCTGGTCCCAAAGTCGGTTAGAGGATGTAAAAAAAGGGCCCGGACGGAGGGTGCAGCCTCGCCGGGCCTGAGGGAAGAAGTTGGAAGAAAATCTATCGGCGGTGCCCACTGCTGGAACGGGATGACGATCCGCCGCCACTATTGCTTGCGGGCCGCGACGCGCCGCTGCTTGCCGGTCGTGAACCGCCACTATTAGAAGAAGGCCGTGAGCCGCCATTATTAAAAGACGGCCGCGAAGTGCTCCCGCTATAAGAGCCCGACCGGTAAGCATCCGACGGGCGCGATTCCACGATTCGTGGACTGATCCGCACCGGCTGGCTGCTGCCGCCGCTATAATTGCGCGAGGATTCATAGGCTGGACGCGAACTTTGTGGTTCATAGCCGCGCGAACTCGAACGAGCTTGCGGCGGACGATTTGCTTCCTGGCTGCTCCAATTCGGCCGATTCGTATTGCCTGACGACGATCCACCAAAGCGCCGCGACCCGCCGCTTTCACCCGCCGAACTTGCGCTCGCCTGCGTGTGCTGGGCCGGAGAACCGAAACGGTGATCGCTATTCGGCGCCGAATTCACGCCAGTTCCTCCACGATTAAAGCTTCCATTCGATTGCTCGCCCCGGCTGAACCCGCCGCTAGTTCCAGCTTGGTTGCCGCCAAACGTATGTCGGGCCGACTGCTCAACAGACTGCCGCTGCTGCTCAAACGGTACGCGGCTCGATTGCGTCGATGACGAACTCTGCCGCGAATAGAAGCGTGTATTGGAGCTGCTCTGGAAATTACCGCGAACCTGCCGGTCGGACACTCGCAAGCTCTCCCGCGAAGGAGCCAGCGGCACCTGTCCACGCACCAGACTCGCCCGTTGCATATCGTTGCGTGAGACGTTTACATAGCTGTTGCCATGTAAACTGCCGCGCCCGAACGAATTGGAATTCACCCCCATTACTCCATGGGGCGCGTTGGCATTTCGATAGACGTTGTTAATATTGATGTTCGTGATGCGGGTGTTGCCAAATCCCCCGCCCCAACCGCCGCGATACCCACCGGAGAATCCGCGTCCGTACCACGGATGGTAGGCTTCAAACGGAGCTAGAGGCACCCAGCCGATATTGCCGTAGCCGAACCCGACACCGGCGTGGAATCCGCCATAACCGCCGAATCCGAAAAACGCCACCAGCGCCGGCCGCCAGATATAGTGCGCCCGGGCTGCGCCAGGGTACCAGCACCAGCCCACCCCGGCGTTATGAAACCAACTGCCGTAATGATAGGGAGCCCAACCCCAGGGATCGGTGCTAACCCAGGTCCAACCGTAATAGTCGAGCCATGTCCAGCGGCCTTCGCGGTAAGGAGCCCAGTCCGCGGAAACTCGCGGTGCCCACACTGACCCGTACTGCGCAGAATCCACCCACGTGCCGTGATTATCCAGATCCTCGGCACCGTAGATATCCTGGCTCACGTGCTGATAGCTGGAGGAACGCTCCAGATCATGATCGCGCCCTTCGTTCCAGCGATCCCAATCGTCCGTCCCAACCGCTCCCCCGATGTGAATCTGCGGGTTTGCCGCGTCTCCCCGGGCGGTCATTGTTTGACCCGATCGCAGCCGCTCGGAGCCACGCGGCGTGAAGATTTCCGCTTCACCCGACCGGACCGTGACCTCCACCGTATTATCAGGCCGTACGGTCACCCGGTAGGATCCGCGTTTCATTGGCCGAACCGAAACCGAGGGCGTACTTAATTCAATCTGCGCATCGCTATCGCGCAGGACGCGGAAGGTCACCGTGCCGCCGGCAATCTGAATCTGATAACGCTTAAATGCCAGATCGCCGATGCGCACTTCGGAGTTCTGCCCGACGCGCAGCATGTTGGATGAGTCGAATTGCAGTTCCGCCCGCGATCCGCCGGAGGTGAGCAAGCTGTCCTGACTCATCACCGGGGCATTGATCGCCGCCGCGCCGATTTCGTTGGCGTCGCCACGCTTCACCGAAACCTCGCCATTCACGATGCTGACGCGCGCTACGCCGCGAGCTTGCGACTCCCGGTCCTGCCCTTCCCGGTCCTGATTCTGCTCGTCTTGACCTTGCCGATCCTGATATTGCCGATCCTGATATTGCCGATCTTGCGCCTCGCGATCCGGATACCGGCGATCCTGACTCCGGCGATCCTGATATTGCCGATCTGGCCCGTCTTGCGGCCCACGCTGCTCCTGATACTCCGCGGGTTGACGCTGATCCTGATATTGCGGCTGGCCATCCGGTGGGGGCGGCGCCTGGCTCCAAGCGGTAACCGATAGCATAACGCCGCTAAGCATGATTACGAATCTGGTTCTCATAACTATGTCCACGAAAACAATTTAGGCAATCGCAAGACCAATCGCGAAGCATTTGATTCTAAGTGAATTCCAGCTATCATGTCTTCTTATGAACCTGGTTGAAAACCACCACAATGCTTGGGAACAGCCAGCGGAGCACCACTAATGCACCGGCGGTTCTTACTCCTCGCCAAACTCCTGGCCGCGCCTCTTTTCCTGTTCCTGATCGTGGTTTGCTTCTATTGGAAATTGGTGCTGACCAACCAATTTACATGGCTGAATTCGCCGGATATCTCGAGTCTGGTGATGCCCTGGATGCAGTTTCAAGCGGGCGAGTGGCATGCCTGGCGATTCCCGCTCTGGGATCCGTATGGCTGGGCCGGTCAGCCTCTATTCGGACAGGCCCAGCCGGGAGCGGCTTATCCGCTGAACTGGCTCCTGTTCCTGATGCCCTTAAAGCATGGGTGGATCCGCCAGAGCGCCTTGCATTGGTATTACGTACTGATTCACTACTTTGCCGCGCTGTCGCTGTACGCTCTTTGCCGGGACCTGAAACGATCGAAAGCGGCCTCGGTAATCGCCGGGTGCATCTTTGCGCTGGGTGGATACGTTGCCACAACGGACTGGCCGCAGCTTCTGAACGGCGCGGTCTGGGTACCACTGGTATTGTTGTTCCTATTCCGCGCCCTGGATGGCCGGCGGCCTTTGGCGAATACCGTATTCTCAGGAACTTGTATGGGAATTATGTGGCTCGCGGGACACCACCAAATCCAGCTGTTTGTTACGCTTGCGTTGGCAGCTCTATGGCTTTTCCTGATATTTCAAGAAGGCCGGATTAACTGGCAGATTGCCAGGTTGGCCGCCGTCTTCGGTATTTTCATGATCTGCGGGGGCGCTTTTCAAACTCTACCGACGGCCGAATACGGGAAGCTAGCCCGACGTTGGGGTGGAGCAGCGGAGCCCCAGCGGTTCAATGAGCCAGTTCCTTATGCAGTACATAAAGATTATGCCCTTAACCCTAACGGATTATTAGGTATAGTGCTTCCCGGAACGGCTAAGAATACGGATCCGTTTATGGGCATCGTGGCGGTATCGCTCGGGGTGCTTGGCGTCGCGCTCGGCTGGTACGACCGGCGTTTGCGTTGGCTCACGGTGCTCGGCTTGGGGAGCTTACTCTTTGCCCTCGGGCCTAATATATTCATGCACGGGGTTCTCTACTCGCTCGTCCCGATCGTAGAAAAGGCCCGGGTTCCATCCGCCTCGGTTCTAATGTTTAACCTTGCATTGGCCGCGGCAAGTGCATATGGGATAGATCTATTTTTCGCTGAACGGAGCGAGCGCTGGGCTCGGCGGGTGATGTTGGCGGCGGGGAGTGTGGGGGCGATCTTGAGCGTAATCTCACTGACTTTCATCGCGGCGCAGAAGCCGAACGGCATTCCTGAGGAGCGCATGATGATGACCGCCCTTTTCGCCGTGCTTCTGGCGGTGGCGATCTACGCTTTTCGGAATCGTCAGATCACCCGGCGAATGGCTGCCGCTTCCCTGCTCTGCCTGGTCACATTCGAACTTGGCAACGAAGCAACCTTCTGGTTTCCTGATATTAACGATAAAAACCGTAAGACATACCTTCCCGTGATGGCGCAAAATGATGACATCGCTGAGTTTTTCCGTGAACAGCCCGCCCCTCGCCGTTTCACCTACGATCATGATTTGATTCCCTACAATATCGGCGATTGGTACGGCATGGAGGCCTTCGAGGATTACCGGGCGGCGGTGACGACAAACCTTTGGCAGCACGACCTGTGGAGCCAGCCGATGCGAAATTTGCTGGGCATCGCCTACTACGTGGGTAACGCGCCACAGCGCCCCGATCAAAAACAGGTATTTCAATCATCCAGCGGATTGCGGGTTTATGCTAATGCCGGCGTGTTTCCTAGAACCTGGGCGGTGCACGAGGCCATCCAGATTCCTAATAATGAAGGCATTGTCCGCCAAACTTTGCTCATCCCCAGCTTTGACCTTCGCAACAAGACATTCCTCACCGGCAAACCTCCGCGATTGGAACTTTGCACCGGCGATGAAGTATCGCTGACGCACTTTGAGCCCAACCAAGTCACCATCGCCGCCGACATGAAGTGCACGGGAATGGTCATTCTGCCGGATACCTATTTTCCCGGCTGGCGGGCGACGGTGGACGGAAAATCAGCGCCGATCTTCGAAGCCTACGCCTTCGCCCGGGGTGTGGTGGTGGGCGCTGGAAAGCACGAAATCGAGATGCGCTATCAGCCAATCAGCGTTTATCTGGGTGCGTTTCTGACACTCCTGGCCATCGGCACCTCTCTGGTATTTGCCTGGAAAGGGCGGAAAGCATCCACGGCGTGATCGATATGCAAATCTGGCGTTAGTACGATTCCCACGACGTCAAAACGAACCCTATCCCACGATATCCGGCATCCGGCAACGTATACGCGGGCTGCTCGAAGCAGCTTTGATCGCTTCTGCGCACCTATGGCTCGCTCAGGAGGGCCGTAATCGGCGCTACGACGAGTTTTCACCTCAATGAATACCAGGACATCGCCATCCCGGGCAATGAGATCTACTTCAGCATCACCGGAACTAAGCCGATAGTTTCGGGCGACGATGTGGAAGCCACGCTCGCGCAGGAAACGGTGAGCGAGATCCTCGCCCCGCCGGCCGGTCACCTGATCGACGCCCCAATGACGCGACCGTCCTACGTGCCGAACGTGATCCGCCGAATTGTAAAGCCAACCAAACACACTGTCCTTATCGGCCCGCTACTTCAAAACTTGAAGATCCCATTCGATTACTTTGCCGCGCACTACAAAACAAAGATAGTGCTCCCAGAAGCGGCGAAATCTCGGGAAATGATTAACCAGGAACTCGAATCCCAAATATCGCCAGAAGGCTAGCAGCCGCAAATGAACTTTAGTTTGTTTCAGCTTCGTATCCGAATAGTAACCAAATCCTGCATTATCCTCTCCGAAGTATCGAAGGGAATAGCTATTTAGGTGCCATTTATGGGTTGGATCGCAGAATGAGCTGAAGTCCGTATAGTGTGGCGTGGCAATGTAAATCGAGCCCCCGGGTTTCACCAGCCGCGCGAATTCCTCAATCGTATGAATGACATCGGAGACGTGCTCAATGACATGCACGGCCCGTACGTGATCAAACGAATTATCGCGAAACGGATATGGAAAATGATCGAGGTCAGCCAGGACATCGGCGCGGCTGCGAGGGTTTCGATCCAGGCCAATTGCCCCGGGATACTTGAGGATTCCGCAGCCGACGTCCAGAGTTTTCATCGGACACAAGCGCCCGTTAATTTTGGCTCAGACGAATACATTCTTCCAATGTATCAACAGCAAAGTCAGCCTGATCGCGGGTGATCACCAGCGGCGGACAGAGGCGAATGGAATTCTGTCCCGCGCCCAAGACGAGCAAACCACGGTCGAATGCCATCGATTCAATCCGGTCCCGCATCAGCGGATCGCGCTCTTTGGTCTGTTGATCCTTTACAAACTCGATGCCGATCATCAGCCCGCGTCCACGAACATCGCCCACGCCTGGAAAGCGCTGCGGCCAATCCCGAATACGGTCCATGATGTGCGCGCCCATCTTCGCCGCGTTGTCGATAAGCTCCTGTTCCAACAGCTCGATGGTGGCTAAAGCGGATGCGATACACACCGGATTACCGCCGAAAGTGGAAGCATGCGCACCCGGTTTCCACTGCATGACGTCGGCCCGGGCGACCGTAGCCGAGAGCGGCATACCACTGGCGATTCCTTTGGCGATGGTCATAATATCCGGCACCGCATTGAAATGCTCGGCGGCCCACATCTTGCCAGTGCGGCCCATGCCCGACTGCACCTCGTCGAAGATCAGCAGAATTCCATACTTGTCGGCAACGCGGCGCAGTTCGTCTAGAAAACTTTTCGGCGGCACGATATATCCGCCTTCTCCCTGAATGGGTTCGACGATAATCGCGGCCACTTCCTCAGATGGAAGAATGGTCTTAAAGAGTTGCTCCTCAATCACCTTCACGCATTCCAGGCAGCAGGTGTCTGGCGTCTTGCCGTAAGCGCAGCGATAGCAATTGGCGTAGGGGATGTGGTGCACGCCGGGCATCATCGGAAAGAAATTTTTCTTCTGCGCCACCTTGCTGCCGGTAAGCGAAAGCGCCCCCATCGTGCGGCCGTGAAAGGCTCCGAAGAAGGCGATGAATTGTTGCCGTCCGGTGTGATAGCGAGCCATCTTCAAGGCGGCTTCAACGGCCTCCGCGCCAGAATTTCCAAAATACACCCGCCGTTCCAGTCCCCCTGGGGCGAGCGAAGCCAATTTCTCGGCTAGTTGCACCATGTTCTCGTAGTAGAAATCGGTTCCCGACATATGGATAAGCCGGGCGGCCTGATCCTGAATCGCCTTGACGACGTGTGGATGGCAATGGCCGGCGGCGACGACAGCGATTCCGGCGTTGAAATCGAGAAAGCGATTTCCATCGACATCTTCGATGATGGCGCCTTCACCACGCGCAACCACCAGCGGATAACACCGGGTGTAGGACGGCGACATAACCTTGTTGTCGCGATCGATGATCGCCTTGGCGCGCGGACCCGGCAGGTCCGTTATCAGATTAGGCAAGTCCACTCGGACGGCTTCCAGATTCTGCATACAATTCTCCTCAGGATTTTAATTTTGATAGTTGGAAATAGAAACGTACGAGGGAGAACCGGTTAGTCGGAACCGAATAGCGAAGGGCGCGCGGTGGAGGGTATTCCGTTCACAAGCGAGATTATACCATCGGCGTTAGAAGTATCCTATTTAATAACCGCGACGATGGGGGCGGCGGGCGGCGGGTGAAAGTTGAGAACGTATTTTTGCATTCCCTTTTCCAGGCGGCTCATGCCATACAATTTGGCTTCGTTTAGCGCTTTTTCGTTATCCCAGCGATCATGGGAGATGCGATAACAAGCGACTACGGTTCCGGTGCGATCCTTGCCTCGGCGGCAATGAACCAGGACAGGCCATTTCGAGCTGTCGTCCAGAATGGCCAGGACCTGGGTGATTTGGTCGTCCGTGGGCGCGGCGAAACCATCCAGGGGAATATTCGCGTACTGTATGCCGGCGGCTTGCGCGGCGGCTGCCTCTTGCATATCGACGACGCGCAAATCGACGATCGTTTTCACACCCATTTTTGCCAAAGCCCGGTAGGCCGAAGGCGGCAGTTGCGCGCTGCGATAGATGTGATCGTTTACCGGATGAAAATTGGGGATTGGCGGTACGTCAGCCCCCCGGACCAAGGCGCTAAAGCAGAGTCCGGCGAGCAAGGCTGATTGAGTGAGGGTCATTTAGGTTAGGCCCCGAACTGGCGCAGATGATGATCGCTGTGAAGAAAGCCCCAGCGCATCCATTCCCAATCGGTCATGGTGGCGAAGATCGGATGGGGCGCCCAGACGAAGTCTCGATCTGCGCGGCAAAAGCGATCGATGGTTTTTAGCAGATCGTCTAGATCCTTTTGGAATTCTCCGGGTTTGGTGCCGCCATCGAACTGATCCATTTCCGGACGAGTCGGTACGCCCTTGGGCCAAGCCATCGGGACGCGCAGTGCGACAAATTTTATAACGGTGCGCTGCAGGAATCCTCCGCTGGGGCTGGGACGGCGATCGCCGCTGGCGGCTAGGAATGAGTCGTTCAAATGGCAGATCATTTGATGCGCCGACATCTTGCCCCACCGCGCGCGGCTTTCTGGGGAGACTTTGTGCAGACGGGCAACGATGCGGTCCTTTTCAACGGTATCGAGAAACGTTTGCATACCCTTAACGTACACCAGCGCCGGCGTTTTGTGGCGGAGGATCAATCCAGTTCCGGACGGCGAGGAAACTGCGCCGCAGCAAGCGGAAAATCTTGGGAACCAGCCAAGCGATGATAGCCACCAGGAAGGCCACTATAAAGAGCGTGATAGTGGGGTGATAAAGCGTCATCCAAATACCGGCCGGCACGATCGCGTCTTCAGCCAGGCTGACGACGATATTGCTGACGGGCTCAGGAGAATGATTCACCAGAGCGCGCGTGGCGGCCTTTGCCGAATGACTGGACAAAGCCACGCCGCCCGACAGCAGCGCGAGAATCACCCGGGTGGAGGGGTCGGCATTGCCCAGCGCCGTGTACGTCAGGCCCAACACGCCCACCGGCCGAATGATGGTATGCACTGTATCCCAAGCGCTATCTACCCAGGGAATCTTGTCGGCGAAAAACTCAATCACGCAAGCGACAGCGGCAACTGTGAGGACTCGCCAATCGGCCAGCACGCCCATCGGAGCAAATTGATGGCCCAGCGCCAACCAGTGGAAGCGGATAATTAGCCCTAACGCGAGTACCGTTCCATACAGACGCAGGCCGCCGAGGAATCCGAAACCTAATACCGATCCTAGAAGCTGGAGCGTATCCATGGTGTCCTCTAACGGCTATGGTATCGCGGTCTTGCGGGACGTTTTACCGGGCGTCCTTCAACATTTTCTCGAATTTGCGTTTTTGGGGTTCACTGAGGACATCGAGAATGCGGCTCTTTCCGCTGGCCCGGACCTCATCCAATTGGTCCTGTAATGTTTTGTAGTACATCGTGTAATCGTTCAGAACGGTTGTGATTTGCTCTTCTTGACGAGGCGTCAGATCCAGTTCCTTCTTGAATTTCTGGAGGAAGATCTCCTTGTTGCCTTCGCGCCAAGCCGGGCCCGCCGGATGCAGAAAGCGGTGAAGGCCGAGACGCATGGTCAAGGCTCCGGATACTCCGCCGAATATAAAGACAATTAATAAAACGCTGAGAACGCGGGGATTGCGCCAGGGAGCCGAATCAGCAACCATATCCCTATTGTTCGTACGTAACCAGATTCACAAAAACCGCGTCCTGGTGCGGGTTTGCGCCTAAGGTAGGGGCAGGCGCCAGTTCGCTATTTCCCGATAGACTGGCAACGCTGGCAACTTCGGAATTTGGTTCGGTGGTTACGATGTAGGTACCCATCATGATCGCCAAAGCTAAGGAGGCAACGGCCAGCCGCCGTCCAAAAGCCGATTCCAGGAATAAGTTCCAGATAGACGCTTTGTATTGATCGTCGATACGCCCGATTACGCGGCTATAAAAGCCCGCTGTCGGTTCATATTCGACACGGAGACCGCGAATCGCCCGGCTCTGCTCGCTCAACGCCGTTAGGGTGGCGCGGCACTCCCCGCAGGACTCGAGGTGCGAGTGGAATTCCGGTGGCGCGGCATTCGCCCCGCCGGCAAGATAGTCTTCCAGATGATCTTCGATCGCCCGGTGCATATACTCTTCCCTCAATTTTAACTGCACTTTCAAGCTCACTTCATCGCCCGTATCCAGGCGTTTTGTTCCAAACAACTCAGCGCGGATCTAAAATGTCCGCTCGAACATTACGCGCCCCTCAAGACGCGGATTGCGTTCCGGTAGTACGAAACAACCGTTGGGCTGCTTTCAGTAGCTTCTGTCGGGTTCTAAATAATTTTACCTTAATCGTGTTCTCATTCATACCGGTCATTTTCGAAAGCTCTTCCACAGAGTGGCCTTCCACTTCTTTTAGGAGGATCAGCATTCGATCTTCCTCGGACACTTTCGCCAGCAGTTTCGTAATCAGATCGCGCTGCGCCAAGCTCGAATCCACGGCTGGCCGTTTGTCGACGGCGGGCTCGGAATTTTCCATCCGCTGGGCATCTTCTTCCGAGAAGTCGCTCTCATAAACCAGCTTCCGAACGCGCTTTTTACGCAGATAATCGTAGCACTCGTTCACCGTGATCTTATAGATCCAGGTGAGCAAGGAACTGCGAAAGTCGAAGTTTTTGATGGAGAAGTAGATCTTCGCGAAAACCTGCTGGGAAATATCCTCAGCGTCGTTGCGGTTGCGCAAGATCCCGTAAATAATGGAAAAAACCTTCGACTGGTAGCGTTCTACGATTTCCCGGAAGGCCATTTCGTCCTTCGCCTGGACTCGCCGAACCAACGCAGCCTCGTCAGTACTCCGATGATCCACTCTGGTCTTTGCCCGGTTGCTCTCGTTTGTCTCGCCAGCTACCGGAAATGGGAGGACTGCACTAAGCCCGTTCATACAACCTCGTGACGTGTCCCAGAGGTCAGCGGTTTCAGCCGGTTGCGGCCGCCAAGATTGCTGGCAAAAAAGCGGCGTTATCGTCAGTGTAGCGCGATGACCGTGGAGCTCACCCCCGATCGTGCGTTTTCGCCCCCTTCCTCTCAGCTGTCTCATCCTCTGAGTTGAGAGCCGTCTTGGATGCAGGGGTAGACGGGGCCGAGACGGGATGCAATGCCTTACACTATGCGTATGGAGAAGACCGTACGGGCTATCTAGGAAGACGGGGTGTTGCGTCCTCTCGAACCCATATTGCTTGACGAGAGGCAGGAGGTTACCGTCACAATCTTCGACCAGGGAAGTCTTTGCGACCTTCCATTATTGGCTTCGTCCGACGAGTGGGCAAGCGCAGCTGGCGACCAGGTAAGCCTCGATGAAGTGCGCCAAGCGCTCGCCTCGATTCGCGGATCACTGTCGGAAGCGGTGATTGAAGAACGTCGAGATCGCTAGGTGCCGAGATACTTCTTCGACACCAGCGCGCTGGCGAAGGTCTACCGTAAAGAACTGGGGAGCGCTCTCATAGACAGGATCGCCACCGAACCAGGTTCGCACCGCTTTATTTCCCGATTCACCATCCTCGAAATGGAATCCGTGCTCGCGCTCAAGTTTCGAACCGGCGACATCGACGAGCAATCCTTACTGATCGCTCGGCGGCGTTTGGAAGCTGACCTGGGCAGTTTTGCCGGGTGGCCATAATGGAAGGTTTTACGGTCCTCAATCCTGAGCAGCCAATCGCCTTGTAATCCGATTTCGACGTCGGCATTCCGCGAACGAGCACGACACGACGGCGGCAGTCCTCCGATCTGGATGAGTCGCCGGAAGGCGGAACGGCATCTCCTTAAATAGCTCGTTCGGACCGCATAGTTGGCAGAACGCGGCTTTGATTGTAAACTAAGATCAGGAGATACACAGTAATGGTGCAACTTACGGAAACCGCAGTCGGCAAGGTTCGAGAGATTCTCGATAGCCAGGAACCTAAACCCGCGGGTCTGCGCATTGCAGTCGTTGGTGGCGGTTGCTCCGGATTCAGCTATTCCATGGCATTTGAAAACACACCGAATATGCTGGACAAGACTTATAAATTTGGCGATTTGAAGGTGTTTATCGATCAGGCCAGCCTTCTTTATTTGGATGGCGCGGAAGTCGATTACGTGGAATCGCTGGAAGGTTCGGGCTTCAAGTTCAGTAATCCGCAGGTGAAATCCACTTGCGGATGTGGCAGTTCGTTTAGCGTCTAAGCGCGCGTCGAACGTCGAAATCATCATAAGCGCATTGGGAGGGTACTGGCTTCGGCTGGTGCCCTTTTTTCGTTTACGTTACGATGAGTACTCCTATGCTCGATCGTCTGCTTACGGAGCAAAACAATCCGCTTTCGGTCCACATCGATGAGTTGCCAACCGCCGAAATTCTGCGGGTTATTAACGATGCGGACCGGCAGGTTGCCGAGTCGGTGGCCAAAGAACTTCCGAGGATTGCGCAGGCCGTAGAAGCGATTGTCGCCGCGATGGACTCCGGTGGCCGGCTGTTCTATATCGGCGCGGGCACCAGCGGGCGGCTGGGTGTGCTGGACGCGGCGGAATGTCCGCCGACCTTTAGTGTTCCTCCTACGCTGGTAACCGGAATCATCGCCGGTGGCGAGAAAGCTTTGGCCCAAGCCACCGAGGCCAGCGAAGACGATCCGGACTCTGGCGCTCATGACCTGATGGCAGCGGGATTCACCGCGAAAGACGTCTTGGTTGGGATTGCCGCCAGTGGCCGTACGCCCTATGTTTTGGGCGCGGTGGCGAAAGCGCGACAGATGGGTGCGATCACGGCGGGGATCAGTTGTACGCCGAATTCCGAGCTTTCGCAAATCGTCGATATTGCGATTGAGCCACTTCCCGGCCCGGAAGTGATTACCGGTTCGACGCGGATGCGAGCGGGGACGGCAACAAAACTGGTGTTGAACATGCTTAGTACGGCAACGATGATCCGCCGCGGCTATGTTTACGGGAACCTGATGGTGAACGTTCAGCCGAGGAATCAGAAACTGGTGCAGAGGGCTCTGCGGATCATCGCCGCGGCCGCGGGCGTAGATCCGGCACGCGCCGAAGAATTGCTGGAAGCGAGCGGCCGAAACGTGAAAACGGCGATCGTGATGGCAAAACTGGATGTCGGCCGGGACACCGCCGAAAACCGGCTTCGAGCGGTAAGAGGACGAATCGTGGACGCGTTGACACAATAAGAAACCAAAACATATGGATAAGTTTTTCATTCACGGGGGAGTTCCCCTTACGGGCGAAATAGCGATTAGCGGCGCCAAGAATTCCGCCCTTCCGGCCTTGGCCGCTTGTCTGCTTACCGCCGACCCGGTGAAGCTGGACCGCATTCCCCGGGTGAAAGACATCCGCACGATGGAGAAATTACTCGCCTATACCGGGGCCACCGTAGCGGTCGATGGCAACTGCGTTACGGTGGACGCCCGCCAGATTTCCAAACCGGAAGCGCCGTACGAAGTAGTGAAGACGATGCGCGCCTCAAGCCTTGTTCTGGGGCCACTTGTCGCCCGCACAGGCCGCGCCCGCGTATCCATGCCCGGCGGATGCGCGATCGGCGCAAGACCCATCAATTTGCATGTGCTGGCGCTGGAACAATTGGGGGCGCGCATTCATCAGACCCATGGGTACGTCGAAGCGCAGGCCCCCGACGGACTTCGCGGGGCGCACGTAAAATTCGAGCGGATCACCGTCACCGGAACGGAAGATCTGTTGATGGCGGCGGTTTTGGCAAAAGGCGAAACCATCATCGAGAATGCAGCTCGTGAGCCGGAAGTGGCGGATCTGGCGGCGCTGTTAGTGAAGATGGGCGCAAAGATCGATGGCGCCGGCTCTTCCACCATCACGGTTCAGGGCGTTGCACGGTTGCATGGCGCAGAGCATTCCATCATCGCCGATCGCATCGAGACGGGGACGTTTCTAGTCGCGGGCGCGATCACTGGCGGTGACCTGATTCTTACCGGCTGCGTCGCCGAGCATGTAAGCGCGCTAACCGCCAAAGTGAATGAGAGCGGAGCGCACGTAACCGAGCTCTCGCCGACATCGTTGCGCGTGAAAGGCAACGGGCATCTGCGCTCGGTAGACATGACCACAACGGAATATCCGGGCTTTGCCACCGACTTGCAGGCGCAATACATGGCGCTGATGACGCGCGCGACGGGGATCAGCTTCATCACCGAAACGATCTTCGAAAATCGCTTCATGCATGTGCCGGAACTGGTGCGCATGGGGGCGAATATTCGCATCGAAGGACGACAAGCGATTGTTGCCGGCGCAACCGAACTGTCGGGAGCCCAGGTGATTGCCTCCGACCTGCGGGCGAGTGCCTCACTCGTACTGGCGGCGCTGGTGGCGAAAGGCGAAACCGTGGTCGATCGTGTCTATCACATCGATCGCGGGTATGAGAAGATCGAGGGAAAACTGGCGCAAGCTGGAGCCAGAATCGAACGCCGAAATACTCCATGACCCCACACAAAATTCATAGCCCGGGATTTCTTGCAATAGCCGCCGACGCCAAGTCGCGCGTTCATGAAGTGGATATCGCACAGTATAAAAAGCTAGCCGCGTCGGGCGAGCCGTACACCTTGGTGGACGTTCGGGAAGACAGCGAATGGGCCGCCGGGCACGCGTTCGGCGCGGTCCACTTGAGCAGGGGAATTATCGAGCGCGATATCGAAACGAAGATTCCCGATAAGGCGGCGAAGCTTGTCCTCTATTGCGGCGGCGGCTACCGTTCGGCCTTGGCCAGCGACAGCATCCAGAAGATGGGTTATTCGAACGTTCTGTCGTTGGATGGCGGGTGGCGAGCATATAACGAATCGGGACTTCCGATCGAGATTTAGTTGCGGTGGGCCGAGTGCTCCCTGAGCGGGCAGCATGTTAAAATCTTACAATTGTGTCAATTTGCTCAGGGGGTCCAATGCGAAGTGCTTTTCTTATAGTGTTGCTGGCCGGCGTTCTGCCGCTAGCGGCTCAAGATATCAATGGAAGTATTGCTGGCACGGTTACCGATCCGTCGGGTGCGACGGTTCCCAATGCCAAAGTTACGATTGTCAATACGGAGCGCAATCAGGTCCTCCGAAATCTGATCACAGACGATAGCGGTAACTTCTCCGCTCCGCTTCTAATTATCGGAAAGTATTCCGTTACCGTCGAAGCCGTGGCATTTAAGAAGGCTTCGCGCACCGACATTCAGCTGAACGTGAACGATAAGCTGACCGTTAACTTGACACTCGAAGTGGGCTCGCCTACCGAGCAGGTAACGGTGCAAGAGTCGGCTTTGAGCGTCGAGCTACAGTCCTCCGCCGGAAGCACGCTGATTTCCGGAACGCAGGTTCGTGAGCTATCGCTGAATAATCGTAACTATGAGCAGCTGGTTTCCCTGATGCCCGGCGTATCTTCGGGCGCATCCGACCAGATTTATCTCGGTACGACGAACCCGACCGGCGGTACGAACACCGTGTCTTTCTCAATCAACGGGCAGCGCGCCTCCTCCAATAACTGGACCGTGGACGGCGCCGACAACGTGGATCGCGGTTCCAATCAAACCCTGCTGAACTATCCGAGCATCGACGCTTTGGCCGAGTTCAAAGTACTGCGCGGAAGCTACTCGGCGGAGCTGGGGCGGGCCGCTGGAGGGCAGATTAACGTTGTGACAAAGTCGGGCACCAGCGAATTTCATGGTGTCGCCTATGAGTTTGTTCGGAACAATGCTTTTGCCGCCAACAACTGGATCAACAATGCGAACAGCGTGAATCTGGGGTCTGACGGCAAGGCGAGAGTACCGCCTCTGCGCTATAACGATTTTGGATACACGATCGGCGGACCGGTCTATATTCCCGGGGTGTATAACAAGGACAAGAACAAAACATTTTTCTTTTTCTCGCAGGAGTTCCGGCGCGTGATTACGTATGGCGCATCGCAGGCCATCGTACCCACGGCTAATGAGAAGCAGGGAATCTTCGCGGTACCGGTATGCGTGGCATCGTCGGCGGGAGTTTGCACGCAGACCGCGACCACCATTCCGAACATCAACCCCGTAGCCGCCGCTTACATCAAGGACATTTTCAATCAGGTCCCGGCGGGCAGCGCGCTGAACAACTCTTTGTTCGTTCCGCTGCGCAGCGTTTATAACGCGCGGCAGGAATTGTACAAGATCGATCATAACTTCGGCACGAAGTTACAGGTGTTTGGACGTTATCTGAGCGACACCATTCCCACCATCGAGCCGGGCGGACTCTTCACCGGATCCCCGCTGCCTGGCGTCGCCAATACCAAGACCGATTCTCCGGGCCATAGCTGGGTCTTCCGGGCGCAGGCCACCATCACGCCGACATTGCTGAATGAGGCGGGCTATTCGTTTTCCTACGGCGCCATCACCAGCGATCCTACGGGTCTGATTGGTTCCCAGCAGTCGCCCGACGTTAAGGTGCCGCTTCCTTTTGCGGTCAGCCTGCAGCGTCTTCCCAGCCTGACGATTACTGGCGGCACGGGAGTCGCCGGCTTTGGACCGTACCGCGACTTCAATCGCGACCACAACGCATACGACAACCTGACGAAGATTCTGGGCCGCCACTCGATTAAGGCCGGCGCCAGTGTCCATCGCTATCAGAAGACCGAAAACGCTTCGGGAAATAATGTTGGCAGCTTCTCCTTCTCAGCTACCCCGGCGCCCGCCGGCACGCCGACATTCCAACAGGCATGGGCCAACTTCCTGCTTGGCAATGTGTCTCAATTCACGCAAGCGTCGCTGGATCTGACGCCCGACATCCGCCTGTGGCAGACCGAAGTTTACGTGCAGGACGATTTTCGCCTCCGCCCCAACCTGACCATCAGCTACGGAATACGCTACTCAAACTTCCGCCAGCCGTACGACAAGAACAGCTTCCTGACTTCGTTCGATCCGGAGAAATTCGACCGCTCCAAGGCGCCGCAAATCAGCACCACGAACGGCAACATCATCTCTCCGGTTGGCACCTACGATCCGCTGAACGGAATCATCGTCAATGGCCTGAGCTCGCCTTACGGCAAGAAGGTCGCCGATGAGAGCAATTACAATTTCGCGCCCCGCTTTGGCTTTTCCTGGGATCCGACGGGCGGCGGCAAGACCGCCATTCGCGGCGGCTACGGAGTCTATTACGATGCCACCCTGGTGGGTAGTTTCGAGCAGAACATCTTCCAGAATCCGCCCTACGTGCAGAGCGCCACGATTTCCAATACCCGGCTGGAGAATCCGACCGCGGGAACACCTATCGTTTCGGCTGGCCCGGGCGTTTTGCGGGCAACACCGGTTCCGTTCCACATCCCCTATACGCAGCAATGGAGCTTCGATATTCAACGCGAGATTAGGAAGGACTTGATCCTCGACGCCGGTTTTGTGGGCACCAAAGGTACGCACCTGCTGGGTATCGTTGACATCAACCAAGTACAGCCAGGCGCTGGTCTGGCGGCTGGTTTACACACCGGCGCTGGAACGGCCTTCACGACGGCCGATACGCCCAAGCTGAACGCCCTGCGCCCCTATCCCGGATACAACGCGATCAACCAACTGCAGAACGCGTTCGATTCGAACTACAACGGCTTGCAGGTTAGCCTGGAGAAGCGCTTCGGCACAAATGGCAGCTTCAATTTGTCCTACACTTTTTCCAAAAATCTGACGGATAATCCCAGCGATCGTTCCAATGCGCCGCAGAATTCCTACAACTGGCATGAAGGGGAATACGGGCGCGCGACATTCGACCGGCGTCACGTCTTAACCTTCAACTACGTTTACGAATTGCCGTTCTTAAAAGACCAGAAAAGTTTGACGGGTCATGTTTTGGGGGGCTGGCAGATCTCCGGCATCACACAGGTCGGTTCAGGATTGCCCTTCTCACCGACAACCTCGAGTGTCGATCCGGCGGGTCTTGGATTTCTCGGTGCCAGCGCCGCTGGTCCTCGTCCCGACTGGATCTGCGACCCAAACTCAAACGCTCCGCACCTGCCGACGCAGTGGTTCAATACATCCTGCTTTGCTAACGTGCCCGCCGGTACCGTCCGTCCGGGCAACGCCGGCCGTGGCGTAATCAACGGACCCGGCTATCAACGCTGGGATACTTCGCTTTTCAAGAATATTCGCTTTGGGGAGCGGCTCCGGCTTCAAATCCGTGGTGAGGCGTTCAACGTTTTCAACCATGGCAATCCGCTCACCATCGTCACCAATATCACCAGCTCCACGTATGGCCGCGTGACCGCTTTCCGCGATCCGCGAATCATTCAATTAGGCGCTAAGTTTTACTTTTAGTTAAAGAGGGCCCGGAGTACTAAGCGTTCTTCGGGCCCTTTTATCTTTTCTTTCGTAACCTTAAACACCGGCCGCGGTATTCCTCGTCAAAGCAGTAACAAAGTGATAGAGGGCGGCGCTCCCCAACAAATTCCCTGATGCGCCGTCCTCTCTTTTACTCAAGGAGAATTACAATGTCAGTGAACTTAACACTGTTGGGCGGCATTTTCGCGGCGGCGATCCCAATTCTGGCGCAAGACAAAACGCTTTCCTGTAACGAGCGCAATCACAACGGCCATCTGGCAAGCTCCTGTGAGATGCGCGAGAATACGGTTCCCAGCGTCGGCCAATGGACCATCGATTCGGGAGAGAACGGCGGCATTTCGATTAAAGGCTGGAGCCGTAGCGACGTTCTGGTGCGGTCTAGAGTAGAAGCATCCGCGCCATCTGACGCCGAAGCCAAATTGCTTGCCGGTCAAGTTCAGGTGGACACTTCCGCGGGGCACATACATCCATCTGGACCCGCGATGGACAATAACCACAATTGGTCGGTGAGCTTTGAGATCTTCGTCCCTGCCCAATCCAATCTCGCTTTGAAAACACACAATGGCGGCATCTCAATCCGGGAAGTCCGGGGGCGGATGCAGTTTGATGCCGTGAACGGCGGAGTGCACCTGGACATGCTGGCGGGTGACGTGGAAGGGCGCACGGTAAATGGCGGAGTGCACATCAATCTGGGCGGCGACCGCTGGGATGGCCAGAAGCTGGATGTGCAAACCACCAACGGCGGCGTTCACCTCAATGTTCCGGCGAACTATTCGGCGCATTTGGAAACCGGCACCGTGAATGGCGGTCTGAAAACCGATTCGCCCATGGTCCTGCGCAAGGCTGGCGGCGAGCATCAACTGTCATTCGATCTGGGCTCGGGTGGCCCTCTGATCCGCGTGACAACCGTGAACGGCGGCGTTTCTATCAATCATACGTAGCCCGATTTGTTCTCGTGGTTGGCCATCGGAACGAAGTGATAAACTCGTTTGTACCTTGGTGGCAACTGTTAAATGAAATGGTTCTATGCGTCGGAAGGCCGCCAGCTCGGTCCCATTGAGGAGACCGAGCTTGATGCATTAGCACAGGCAAGAATCATCAATCCCGATTCCCTGGTGTGGTCGGACGGGATGCCCACGTGGGACCGCTATGACGCCGTTCGCGCACCGGCCGGCCCGGCGGCGATTACCACGATCAACAATCAAATCCGCTCCTGCTCGGGTTGCGGCCACCAGTTCACCACCAGCGCAATGATCCCGTTTGGCGATTCCTGGGTGTGCGCTGCCTGCAAGCCAGGCTACCTCCAGCGATTGCGCGAAGGCGTTCTTGTTCCGGGTATGCTGAACTACGCCGGATTCTGGATCCGGACCGGAGCATACATGATCGACGCCGTCATTCTCTCCGTGTTCAATATGATAGTGAGCCTGGTGGCGCTTCCCTTTATCCTGGGGAGTTACAGTCGAGGCACCGGCGCCAACTTCCGCTCTATGCTGATGGTGCAGGGCGTGGTGGCGCTGGTTGAAGTGATCATCGCGGCCGGCTATCAGGGCTACTTCCTTGGCTCCAAAGGGGCAACTCCGGGAAAGATGGTTCTCAAGCTGAAGGTGGTGCGATCCGACGGATCGAAGCTCACCTTCGGGCGCGGCGTCGGGAGATATTTCAGCTACTGGATCAGTTCCTTCACAATGTTAATTGGCTTTATCATGATCGGCTTCGACGATGAGAAGCGGGCTTTGCACGACCGGGTTTGCGATACTCGCGTAATCGTTGGCGGGTGACGGAATCATTGCCATGAGCAACCTCGGTTTAGGAATGCAAACTGCGGTAATTGGTTCGCTCACCGGACCCGTGCGCTGTTCCAAGTGCGGCGCTCCTTTCGATTCGAATTGTTGGAATGAACTGCTAACCAACCCTTGCCGGACGTGCGGCAGCCACCTGATCGCCGCTGTCTTTCCCGCCATGGTCCGCCGTCAGCCGCTGGTGCTGCCGGAGCGCATCGCTGTGGCGGATGAAGCCAGTTGCTTTTACCATTCCGAAAATAAGGCGTCGATCGTCTGCGAACGATGCGGACGATTTCTGTGTTCGCTGTGCGATTTGGAATTCGACCGCAAACATCTTTGTCCGGGATGCTTTGCCACATCCGCGGAGAAGCATGAATTGCCGGGCTTAGAACGTAGCCGGACGATGTTCGATTCGCTAGCCTTGGCCATGGCCACGCTGCCGTTGATGCTGTTGTACACCGCTATCGTTGGAGCCCCGATGTCGCTATTCATTACGGCCAGGCGGTGGAACGCTCCGTCCAGTATCACGCCCCGCACCAAGGTCCGATTCTATTTGGCGATTCTCTTTTCGCTGGCCGAAATCGCGGGACTGGCAGCGATCTTTTACGCCGTAGTGCTGACGCTGGGGCGCAGACCGCAATGACTGTCCCTTATTCCAAGCTGAGCGGGAAGAGCCGGCTGTTTATCGGCTTTCAGCAGCTTTGGTTAGGGCCGGATCATCTGCTGCTGGTGAAATCGACGCGACTTTCCGAAAATTATTTACGCTTCTACTTCTCCGATATCCAGGCAATCCAGTTGCGCGAAGTGCCCGGCGCCGGCGCTGGCGATGTCACCGCCGCCATTTTGCTGGTGCTGGAATTGGGGCTTGCGGGGCTGGCATATGCCTATGGATGGAAAATCGCGGAAGGGGTTGCCTTAGGGTTCGCCGGCTTTTTCGCGGCGATGCTGATCCTCAGTTTCGTTCGCGGCGCGCGTTGCATCTGCCATATTCAAACCGCGGTTAGCAATGAGCGGCTGCGTCCCTTATCGCGGCTGAAAATGTCCGCCGCGGTGGTGGAGAGTATTCGTCCGCGCATCGAAGAAGTGCAAGGTAAGCTTGACCCGTCGGTGGGCGTGATTGTTCCGGAAAGCGAACCCAAGCCATTCACGCCGCGCCCGGAAAAGATCGCTAGCGGCGGGCCAATGCTGTGGACTTTATTTTCGTTTATGACAGGCAGCGCGCTGGTCGCGGCGCTCGCGTATTTCACGGCCTCAATGCCGCTGGCTTCCTTGGCTCCCACACTGGTGGCCGTCGAGATCGGCTTTCTGATCGCCGCCCGCAGACGGCTAAGGAGTGATGCGGAGTTCTCGAAATTGAGTGGACTGCTGACGGCGTCGGCATATTGTCTCTTAATCAGCTCCGCGCTGGAACTCTCTTACATAGCGTTCTTTCTCTCGGCATTCCGAAATTCCATGCAGGCTCCGGGATTGCGGGCGTGGGCTGGAGCGCTGCCAGTAATGATCTTCGCCGTAGCGTGGCGTGTCATCGCCGCGCCCCTGGGTTTGGTCAGCTTGTGGCGCATGCGCAAGCCCCGGCCGACACCTCCGCCCATCACGATTGCGCCGCCGTCCCTATGACGCTTGCACAACAGCGCTGCCTTAACCATTTCGAACGGGAAGCGGTGTCCCGTTGCCCGGAATGCCGCGGTTATTATTGCCGGGAGTGCATCACGGAACATGAAGGCCGGGTAATCTGCGCCACCTGTCTGCGTAAGCTGACAGTTCCCGCCAGTGAGACGAACACTGGTTCGTCGCCGATTTTTTGGCTTGCCGCCGCGCTCGCCGGAATCATTCTTGTCTGGATTATTTTTTACTATGTGGGCCAAGGCCTGATCATGATGCCGTCGGAGTTTCACGAGGGCTGAAGATGAAACGAACACCCAAGTTCAAAGAGCGCAGCGGCGTCGAAATTCTGGAGGAATCGTGCCAGCTTCTGCGCGATGCGCCACCTCGCATCCTGGCGATTTATCTCTTGGGGACGGCGCCTTTTCTGCTAGGCTTTTTGTACTTTTGGGCTGACATGAGCGGCAGCGCATTTGCTCAGGATCATCTGGCTGAAGGCGCTCTTGCGGTTTCGTTGCTGTTTGTGTGGAAGAGTCTGTGGCAGGCTATCTTCGCCAGTGAGTTGCGCGGGCAATTGGCCGATTCCCCACCAAAATGGTCTATCGCCAACGTAGCCGCGACGGCTGTAATACAGACGGCGATCCAATCCACCAGCCTTCTGGTAATTCCCGTCGGCGCAGTGCTGATCCTGCCGTTCGGCACCGTCTTTGGCTTTTATCGGACGTCGATGGTGCTAGCCGGAGACACAAGCGCCAAGCCGAGGATCCTGTTGCGCCGGGCATTGGGTGCGGCCGGCCTATGGCAGGGGCAGACGTGGGTTGCGCTGGCGATTGCGTCGCTATTGGCATTGTTGGTGCTGATCAATCTGCTGGCCATGTTCCTGATCGTTCCCCAGTTACTCAAGAGCTTTTTCGGAATTGAATTCGCATTCACGCGTAACATTGCGGGAATTTTCAATCTTACATTCCTGATGGTGTTGTGCAGCCTGGTGTATCTTTGCCTTGACCCGCTGCTTACCGCGATGTATGCTCTGCGCGTATTTTACGCCGATTCGCGCGAATCGGGCCGCGATCTGTCGGTAGCGCTACAACGGGCGCGAGTGGCGGCGGGGTTTCTCTTTTGCATTCTGCTTTTCGGTTTCGCAACGGCCGTGCAGGCCCAAACAGCCAATCCCGCGGTGGCCACGCCGACTCTCGATCGTTCCATCGATCAAGTTCTGAAACGATCGGAGTTCGTGTGGCGGATGCCGCGCCCACCGATCGAAGAGAAAGATCGGGGATTCGCCATCAGCTGGCTGGAGAGTCTGTCGCGCCTGATGGATCGCATGATGCAAACCGTTAAAGAATGGGCGGAGTGGATTCGCCGCTGGTTCGAACCATTGCGTTACTCTCCCGATGCCGGCGGGACGAAAGGCGCGGCCCCCAGCACCACGCTCAAATGGCTGACGTACGCGGTGGGAGCGGTCGCCGCGTGCGCCGTAGCCTTCCTGCTATTTCGCTTGCTGCGGAATCGCAAAGCGCCAAAGCCAGTGCTGGCGGGCGTGGCCGCATCGGTTGCCATCGATCTAAACGACGATTCCATCACAGCGGATCAGATGCCTGAAAGCTCCTGGCTCGCGCTGGCTCAGGATTGGTTGGCGAAGGGCGATCGGCGCATGGCGCTGCGGGCATTCCATTTGGCGACACTGAATTATCTGGCCCGGCGGGAGCTGATTTTACTGCAGCGCTGGAAATCGAATTATGAATACGAGATTGAGTTGCGCCGCAGGGCTCGGGCAATGGGCGCGGCGATTGGGCCGGTATTCGCCAGCAACGTCGGCATCTTCGAACGCGGCTGGTATGGCTATCACGAAGTGGACGACGAAGCGCTGACGGCGTATCGCTCCAACCTGGAAACATTGAGGTCGCATGCCGGCCAATAGCAGGAAGTCGCGGATCTGGCTAGCGGTGCTCTCTGTTGCGTTTCTCTTCGGCCTGATCGAACTTTTGCTGCTGCGTTTTGAAACCGGCGATATCTATCCACCTTATTCCACCTTGCGCGCAGACCCAATGGGTTCGAAGATTCTCTTTGAGAGCCTAGCGGCTCTACCGGCATTGCGGGTTCAGCGAAACTACGAGGATCTGGACAAGCTGAAGAGTCCGCACGCGGCGCTGTTTTTTTTAGGCTTATCTTCGGCGCAATGGGATTCCCTGCCCCTCCGGGATTTCGAAAATTACGAGAAGCTGCTGGCCAACGGGGGCCGCTTGATTTTGGCATTCGCGCCGGTGAATGAGGGTCCACGTAGTTCGACACCGGAACCGAAGCAGGAAAGCACGGACAGAGTCGACCCCAAAGATAAGCCTGTGGAAACGGGGGATCGATGGGGCGTGGCCTTCCACTTTTCGAAGCCATGGACAATCAACGGCGATCGCCGAACGCCGCGGGCGACCGTGCTTTATTTCAAGCTGCTTGACCCTTCATGGAAGATGCTTGCGGGCACGGAAGCCAAGCCCACCGCAGCCGAGCGTCCGTTGGGCAAAGGCACGCTAGTGCTGGTGGCCGATAGTTATCCACTCAGTAATGAGAGCATCGCGCGGCAACGCAACACGCCGTATCTCGTGCGCATCACCGGCCAGATATCCTGGCTGATTTTTGATGAGTCCCATCTGGGCATCCGCGAGACGGGCAGCATCGGTAAGCTGATACGGCAATACGGTCTGACCGGTCTTTTCGTCGGCCTGTTGATTGTTGGGCTGCTCTACATCTGGAAAAATTCCGTAAGCTTTCCGCCGCCCGCCGCCACCTTGCAGGATCGAACATTAGCGGGCAAGGAAGCGAGCGAAGGCTTCGTCAGTCTGCTGCGGCGGAGTATACCGGCATCGCAGTTGCTCACCACCTGCTATGCCCAATGGTCGAAGTCGGTGATTCACGGAAGGCCGATTCCGGAGCCCAGGCTCAAACAGATCCGCGGCATTTTGGCCGAGCCCGACGCACGGCGCAATCCGCTTGAAACTTACCGCATCATTAGTAGAATCCTAAAGGAGCGTTCATGACCCCACAAATCGACAAGCTCCAAAACACGATCGCCGATGTCAGAACGGAAGTGGCGAAAGTCATTATCGGCCAGCAGGCGGTGATCGACCGGGCGCTGATAGTGATTCTTACAAACCAACATGGCTTGATTGAAGGTGTCCCCGGAATCGCTAAGACACTGTTGACGCGTACTCTGGCGCAGGTGCTCGGCTGTGATTTCTCGCGCATTCAATTTACACCCGATCTGATGCCCGCAGACATCACCGGAACCAACGTCTTCAATCTGCAGCGCAATGAATTCACGCTGGTGAGAGGACCCGTCTTCACTACGTTTCTTTTAGCCGATGAAATCAATCGAGCGCCCGCGAAGACGCAATCCGCGCTGTTGCAGGCGATGCAGGAACGCACCGTTACCATCGATCGCGAGACGCATTCGCTGCCGGCGAACTTCACCGTTTTCGCAACGCAGAATCCCATCGAATACGAGGGCACATACCCGCTGCCGGAAGCGCAGAAAGATCGCTTCATGTTGAAGATCTCCATGACGTGGCCGGAGCGCGATGGCGAGTTGGATCTCGCGCGCCGAATGCTGGGACGGGACACTCCCGAGGCTTCACTGGCTTCCGTGCGCCCGATTTTGCAAGAAGGTGAACTGACCGGCATTCGTCAATTGCTGGAAGGCATTTCGGTGCGCGAAGAGCTGGTCGGATACATGGTGGATTTGGTTCGGCGGACGCGCACGCACGAGAGTGTTCTGGTTGGCGCGGGGCCGCGAGCCACGCAGGCGCTGCTGCTGGCTAGTCGCGCCCATGCGGCCATCGCCGGACGCGATTTCGTAACTCCGGACGACGTGAAAACCATGGGACTGCCTGTTTTGGAACATCGTGTGATCCTCCGGCCGGAGTTCGAAATCGAAGGATTGGCCGTCAGTGAGGTTGTGCAGAGCATCTTCCAAGGCCTGCCGGTGCCGGTATGATCGTTCCCCGCTCCCGCTTGCTGTGGAGTGTGACGCTGCTGTTGCTTCCACTGGCGGCTATCGGTGGACGCGCGCCGGCGTTGCTGCCCGCCGCCCTGGGAGTGGGATCGCTGCTATTGCTTGTCGCTGCCGTCGATGCGCTGCTTAGTCGGGATTCGATCCGCTCGATCACGGCGGAACTGCCCGTGCTGGTGCGGATGTTCAAGGATCGCCAGGCATCACTGGAAGTTCGCATCGTGAACGGGACACAGACGGCGAGGCGCTTACGCTTGGCAATCGCGATGCCCGATTCGATCGAAGTTCAGCAAGACGATCTACTAGCCGACCTTCCCCCCGGCGTTCTAATCTCGCAGGTGGTTTGGACCTGCAAGCCGAGTCGCCGTGGCCAATATCGCATTGACGGCGTTTATCTGGAAATCGCTTCAACCCTAGGCCTGTGGTCTATTCGCGGACATTCGCCAGCCAAATGTGAGATTCGCGTATACCCGACCATTGCCGATCATAAGCAAGGTCTGGCCGCGATGCTGCGGGGCCGGGGCGGCGTGCTCTATCAACGGCAGCTTGGAAAAGGGCGCGAGTTTGAAAAGCTGCGGGAATATGTCGCCGGCGATGGCTACGACGAAATCCATTGGAAGACGACGGCCAAGCGCGGCCATCCCATCACGAAGGTGTTTCAGGTGGAGCGTACGCAGGAGGTCTACGTGATTATCGACTCCTCGCGATTGTCGGCGCGGCCGGCGGGTAAGGACACCACACTCGAACTGTATGTGGAATCCGCGTTATTGATGGCGCTCGCTGCCGAAGATCAAGGCGACCTGTTCGGACTGGTTACATTCAGCGATCAGATTCATGGCTTCCTCCGCGCACGCAACGGGAAGGCACATTACGGGGCCTGCCGCGAAATTCTCTACGCTCTGCATCCGCGTCCCGTATCGCCGGCATTCGACGAACTGGCAACATTTTTGAAGCTCCGCTTACGGCGTCGCGCACTGCTGATTGTTCTCACGTCGCTGGACGATCCGGTTCTGGCGGAAAGCTTTTCAAAGAGCATGCGCATGCTGGGACGCCAACATCTGATTCTGGTAAACACTTTAAAACCCGAAGGCGCGGGGCAGCTTTTCAGTGGACCCGAACCGGCGGGCGTGGCGGACATCTATCGCGATCTTGGTGGCCACCTACTCTGGCAGGGCCTGCGCGATACGGAAGCCGAGTTGCGCAACCACGGCATGCGTTTTCGTGCAATTCCCCAGGAATCGTTGGCGATTCAGTTGGCCGCGCAATATCGCGAAGTGAAACAAAGGCAGTTGCTATGATTGTCGATCTTCCGAAATTCGTAGACGCGGAACGCCCCCAATGGACCGAGCTGGAGCGGCATCTCGACCGCATGGAACGCGATCCAGCGCGGCGGCTTTCACTCGAAGAAGCGCAACGGATTCACTATCTCTATCAGCGGGCATCCGCTGGACTGGCGCGAATCGGCACGCTGGCTTCGGAACCGGAATTGCGCCGTTATCTCGAATGGCTAGTGGCCCGGGCGTATGGCGAAATTCACGATCTACGGGAACGTGGAAAGCGCATTACTCCCTGGCACTGGATGGTGGTGATCTTTCCCCGCACCTTCCGGCAGTATCATCGGGCCTTTGCTTTATCGCTGGCGCTGACGATTTTCGGCGTGGCCTTTGGTGCGTTAGCGGTGTATATCGATCCTGCCGGCAAATCGGTAATACTGCCGTTCGCCAATTTACAGCAAGCGCCGCACGAACGGGTAGCTAAGGAAGAAGCCGCCAAGACCGATCGATTGGAAGGTCATAAAGGCCAGTTTTCGGCCGATCTGATGACCCACAACACGCAGGTTGCCATCACAGCAATGGCGCTGGGAATGACCTGGGGCATCGGCACCATCGTGCTGCTGTTTTATAACGGCGTGATCCTGGGCGCAGTCGGACTGGACTACATCATGGATGGCCAGACTCGATTCCTGCTGGGCTGGCTGCTGCCGCACGGGGTGATTGAAATTCCAGCGATCCTGCTGGCTGGGCAAGCTGGCCTGGTGCTGGCGAATGCCTTGATCGGTTGGGGTAGCCGCATCACGCGAGGGGAGCGTCTGCGGACCGTATCGGGCGATTTGGTGACGTTGATCGCAGGCGTTGGCATCATGCTGGTGTGGGCCGGCATCATCGAAGCTTTCCTATCGCAGTATCACGAACCGGTGATCCCTTATTGGTTGAAAATTTCATTTGGCCTGGTGGAGCTTTCGCTGCTGACGCTGTTCCTGGCGCGATCGGGCAAGAAGGAGACGATTGAGTCTCACTAGATTCAGCGCCGTCCAGGTTCGCACGCCGGAAGGAATTCTTTTCTCTCTGCCACTCGCCGGACCCATAGTCCGCTGCCTGGCTTGGATCATCGATGTGGCTTGCATTTCCGTGGCAACCGCGCTTCTCAATCGCGTTCTGGGCGCCTTTGAATTAATCGGCTCCGATGCCGTGCGGGGACTTACCGCACTTGGATATTTCGTCATCTCTATCGGTTATGGAATTACCGCGGAGTGGATTTTTCGTGGGCAGACAATAGGCAAACGACTGCTGCAACTGCGCGTGATGGATCAGCAGGGGCTGCGTTTACGGCTCAGCCAGATTGTGATGCGGAACCTGTTGCGGGTGGTGGACGGGCTACCGGTGCTCTATCTGGTGGGCGGCGCCAGTTGCCTTCTTACGCAACGAATGCAGCGCCTGGGAGACCTGGCGGCGAACACAATCGTGGTTCGCAGCAGCCGCGTCCGGCAGCCGGATCTCGATCAGATTCTGGGCGGCAAGTTCAATTCCCTGCTCGCCCATCGCCATCTCGCGGCCCGGCTTCGACAACGTGTAACGCCAGAGATCGCCGCCGTCTCACTCGATGCCCTGCTGCGTCGCGAGCAGCTGCAACCCGCGGCTCGCATCGCTTTGTTTCACGATCTCGCCGGTTATTTTCGTTCCCTGGTGGAGTTCCCTCCAGAAGCCACGGAGTTACTGGCCGACGAGCAATACGTAAGGAATACGGTGGAGATTTTATTCCGCTGATCGACCGGCTATTTGGAAATATAGCTGCGATGAATCCAGGCGTCTCTTTGCCCTTTATCCTTTGTCTCAAACATCAGTGTGCTGTCCGATTCCTTCTTCGTGCTGGCCGTGCGGGCGTTCACTTGCTGCTCCGGACCAGCGATGGCGCGCGGTGAGTTCAGCGCCTCGGTGACGCTTGATTTCGCCGGCTCGTCGAATCGCTCATTCCCCCGCCTGCCGGCGATTGCTTCGACAATGCTAGCTTCCAGTAACTTCGGCCAGAGCTTGCGAAAGAGATCGTTTGAAGCATAAACGTCGGCGCTGCTGATCTTGCCGTTCACGGCGAACGCATAGCCCACCACATCGCCCTGCCCGCTTAAGATGGACGTGAAATCGCGCTTGTATGTATCCGCCGAGTTCTTAACGTTTTCATTCTCGAGCGTCAACTGCAAGCTGGTAGCCGATGCCGGGGCAGCGACCGACGCTTTTAAATTGGAACTGAGCCGGGACTGCATTTCGGCGACTTTGTCCCAAACCTGTTGCTGATCGGCTTTTTGCCGCACCGCGATTTTCAAGTCTTTGCTGGCAATCGACTGCGCCGAACTGCCAAAGGCCCGCGCCTGTTCGTTCCCCCGTTGCGTCCAACGGCCATGCTCCACGCAGAACGAATCCACCGCCACCCGGCCCGATTTCGATTGCAGGATGATGTCGTCCTTCAATACCCGATCCTGCTGGCCGCCTTTGACAATATCCCCGGATTGGATGTAGATGTCTTCGTCCGATGAGACGTTCTCGACCGCCAGCCGATTGACGTTGCCGGTTTCATAGACCACAACTTTATGTTGCGTCATGGCTTCCTGCAGGGTGAGGAACTGCTTGTTCATCCGGTTGGCGCCATGGATGAGGAAGATGGAAAGATTGTCGTGCGAGTAAGGGCCGGTAACCCGATATTCAGCGGCCTGGCAAGCGAGTCCGCCAAGAACGGACAGCGCGAGAATACTTTTCGAAAACTGCATTTGCGTGTTCTCCTTCGCTGAGGAAATGCCACGTCCGGCGGAATACTTTCGAAAATTATTTTGGGAGTTGTTTCAGCAGCAGAAGCGCTTCCGCCTCGCGGTCGCCATGCAGCGCCACTACTTTGCGTAGCTCCGACGCGGATCCTTTGGCATCCTGCTGGACCAGCAATGCCTTTGCCAGATAGAAGCGGGCAACCTCCAGATAAGGCGTATCGCCCTGAGCGATGACAGCACGATAAGCCCGCTCGGCCTGCGCCGGTTCACCGCTCATCGCATAGGAAATCCCTAGATAGAAAGATGCCGCGGCGGAATCGGCAAGGGGTTGGAGCCCGGCGATAGCACCCGAATAATTTCCCGCGGAATAAAGCTTCATCGCCGCTGAAAATTCACGATCGTCCCCCGCGCCGCGCAGATGGGCTCCCGCATATATGGGTGGCTCAACTCGCGCCAACAGCATAAACGGCGGCTCATTCGCTGGCTTCAAGGACGGCCCGGTGGGCGACGAGTTTAGAACGGCAAGTGCCGGAGAGATTGTCGCCGCGTGCGGACGGGTCTGCCAGACAAGAGCGCATACGAGCAAAGCCGCGGCGGCTACGGTGGCCATCCACAGCCATTGCGGCCTTTCCGTGCGTTCGGTGCGAATCGCGCCGGCCCGCTGGCGGAGAGCGGTTCTCAAGAGGCGGTGGTTCTGTAATTCTCCAAAACATGCGGCACATTCGAAGTAATGCGCCTCAAACGCATCGCGTTCCACTTCCGGCAAATCGCCCGAGAGGTAATTCTCTATTACGTTCTGGCCTTGAATGTCGTCGCAGGTCATGTGGCTCTAGCTCTAGGTGGCATCGGGATCACTTTTTGTGACAATTGCTGGATCCTTTCGATAACCTTTTTTAACGCCCGCGACTTTCTTTGCCGTACCACTTCCGACGTTAATCCTAATTTACCGCCAATTTCCCCGGGCTTCATTCCATCTATCAAGGTGAGTAGCAGCACCTTACGATCGAGCGCCTCCATTTGATCCAGGGCTTTGTGCACCAACCGCAGGCGCTCGGTAGTCTCAAAATTTTCTTCGGGAGCCGCCAGCGGGAAATCCCAGTCGAGCGGTTCTTCGCGCTGTTGAGAAATACTCCGTAAATGATTGTTGGCTAAATTGCGCGCCGTTCCATAAACAAACCCAGCCAGGTTTTCCGTTCGCCGAACCTGACCGTTACGCAAGGAATTCACCGCCGACATCAGCACTTCCTGCGTAACCTCGCGCGCGGATTCCCGATCGCGCACGCGTGACAAAATCATTACAAAAACGCGATCGTTGAATGTTTGAACGAACTTCGTCTCGGCGGCAGGGTTGCCCCGCTTGATTTGCTCAGCTAACTCGGATTGTTCCTCGCCGCTCAGCCCGCCTTTATTAATCATCGGAAGAAAATTCGGCCAAATGCAACACCATGGCTCAGATAGCGATGGCGAAAAGAATTCCGGGCCATGCCGCCCCGGATTAGCCTAGACGAGTTCTGCCTCCAATTCGGTTTGAAAGAAGGTGTCCACCAAATTGAGGATTTCGGCCGCATCGTTCGTCCGGTAAATGTCCACCCGCAGCTTCGACCCATTTCGTACGCCGTGCGTGAAGTAGGTGGCGAACTGCTTCATCTTGCCCACGGTCTCAGGCGTATCGCGCTCGGTCAACATCGTGTAATACTTCCGCATAATCTCATAGCGCGCGCGTTCCGCTGGCACTTCGTACTTGCCGGTGTTCACGTAGTCGGCGATCTGGCGGAAAATCCAGGGATTGGAGGAAGCGGCGCGGCCGATCATCACGGCGTCGCAGCCCGTTTCGCGCACCATCCGTACGGCATCTTCCGGCGTCTGAATATCGCCATTGCCGATAACTGGAATCGATACGGCAGCCTTTACCTCGGCGATACGCGTCCAATCGGCCTTACCGCTGTAACCCTGCTCACGGGTCCTGGGGTGCAGCGCGATCGCTTGCAGGCCGGAATTTTCAGCAAGCTTCGCCATCTCCACGGCAACCAAATGCTGATCGCTCCATCCCGAACGGAACTTCATGGTCAAGGGAATGGCGATGGAGGCGCGAACTTTTTCCAGGATCTGCTGCACCAGCGGCAGGTCGCGCAGCAGGCCGGAACCGCCGTTGCACTTCACAACCTTATTAACGGGGCAGCCGAAATTGATGTCGACGGCGTCGAAGCCCAGGTCCTGGCAGAATTTGGCGGCGTTGGACATCACCACCGGGTCCGATCCAAACAGTTGAGCGGAGATCGGGTGCTCTTCGGGGCGAAACACCAGATAACGGAAGGTGCGGGTAGGCTCGCTCGCTTTACTGGCCGCAACGATGCCGTGGGAGCTGGTAAACTCCGTCATCAGGAGGCCGCAGCCCCCCTGGGCCCGAATCAGGCGTCGAAAAACGGTGTCGGTGACGCCCGCCATTGGCGCAAGGACGGTGGCGGGGGCTACGGGCACGCCTCCAATCGCCAGCCGGTCGGGAAAGAGAACCATGCTTATTACATTTTAGCGGCAATGGGGCCATGGATGGAAACTTCCCTGCCCCGAGCCGCGTTAAACCTATAAGAGTAGGGACTATGAATACCAAGATTCTCGTATTACTCCTGGGCGGCGCGGCAACCGTATCCGGGTTATTATCCGCCCAGACGGCCCCGACGATCCTGCCCGGCGAGCAGCAGCCTGCGGCTTCCGATCCCGCGCCCGCGCGAGAACCAGCGCTCGCCCAGCGCCCTGATTCTCGCCCCCAGCCATCGGGTGAGCCTCGCCGCGTGACCATTCCGGCAGGACTGCTGATTTCTGTCCGGCTGGCCGAGCCGCTTTCCACGAATCACAATTTTCAAGGCGACGTCTTCGCCCTTTGGCTCGATCAGCCGATGGTGGTGAACGGCTTTGTAGTCGCCGCCCGGGGCGCCAGAGCCTATGGCCGCATTGTCGAGATGCATAAAGCGGGTCGGGTAAAAGGAGTCTCCACGATGACCTTGGAGCTGACGAAGATTTACGGGACCGACGGACAGAAGATTGACATCCACACCGCGGACTTCGTACGCAAGGGGCGGACGACACATGGCGCGGACGCAGCGAATATCGCCGGTACGACAATTCTTGGCGCGGCGATCGGAGCGATTGCCGGTGGCGGCGTAGGAGCGGCCATCGGAGCAGGTGCAGGCGGCGCGGCGGGAACGGGTGCGACACTCCTGACGCGCGGGCGGCCCACGGGACTCGCCGTAGAGACCCGCCTGACTTTCCGGCTGCAGGATTCGGTTACGATCACCCAAAGGCTCCGGTGAAATTATTCCTCATCACTTATGTGATGGCCACGGCGTTACTGGCCCAGACAATAAAAGTGCCCCTGGCGACATTCAGCGGCACACTGCGAGCAATCACCAGAACCGAAATCCTGGTGCAAATGTCCGACGATGAGACCGTCAGTTTCCGGCGTTCGCGAAAAACGAAATTCCTGAAGGGCAAAACGGAAATACAGCCCACGGAAATTGTGGCCGGAACCGTGATTACCATCGAAGCGCGAAAGGAATTTAACGGCGACCTGGCGGCTTACACTGTCACGGCTTCCGACAAATAGCTGCTTACGTTTGTGGCGGCGTCAGATTCCCGCGCGCATATTCCGTTACCAGCGGCTGACGCAGAATATTACGAACGGCAATCCGGTGTTCACCGATCTCTTGCGCTAAGGCGCCTAGTTCTTCCGCTTTATTGCTTCGCCTGACATCACAGTAGAAACGGTATCAAGCGCTTTACCCGATGCTGATACTCGCGATATTCCGCGCCAAACTGGTCCGTCATAAACTGTTCTTCCACTTGCGATTTTCCTAACCAGGCGAATAGCGCCAAGGCCACCGCCAGGAAACCGCGTACTTCCCCACTGGCAATCGCCGTCCCAAGCATCCCCAGCAAAAGACCCGAATAAATAGGGTGCCGGACGAAGGCATAGGGGCCACTGCGGATCAAAGTATGATCCTTCTTCAGCGTGACGAGCGCACTCCAATTGCCCCCCAAAAAGACTCGAGCCCAAACCGCAAGGAAGCATCCGGCGAGGGTCAATGTTAAACCGGCGAGGTCGGACGCTGTCGAGTCCGGCACAATTCGCGACTGTAGGAACGGGGCGGGAAAAACATTCGTAAATAAGAGCACGGATGCCAGGATCATTAGGGTGAGGTGAAACAAACGCGCCAGATTCGGCTCCTGTCGTTTCGTACTCTTTGAACTAATCGAGCCGGCAAGCCAAATGATGCCGACGGCGATCCAGATGCCATGTATGATTACGGCTGTTGAGGGGAACATCGTTTACACCGTCTCCAATGCGTCGTTGGCGACGCGCCGTATACGCCCTATTCTTACGCTCACTCCCTGGCGAACGTCAACAGTCCTGTCGCCAACAACCACCGGGGCGGCGAGCGCGACGCGCCCATTACGTTCAATAATGGTATTTCAGCCGCATGAATTTAGAGAGAGGAATTTTATGGCTTGCCCTTACCTGGCTACCGCCGCAGTGATTCTAATGAGCACCCTAGCTGAGTCCGAGACGATAACGCCGCCCACCGCCAAGAAAGCGGAACACCACGAAACCTGGCACGGCGCGACTTTTAGCGACAATTATTTCTGGCTGCGAGAGAAGACCAACCCGGAAGTAATCGACTATCTGAAAGCCGAGAACACCTACACCGAAGCGATGACGAAGGACGTTCAACCGTTTGCCGATTCGCTCTATAAGGAGATGCTTGGGCGCATCAAGCAAACCGACCTAAGCGTTCCAGTCCGGCGTGGCCAATATTTCTATTTTTCGCGCACTGAAGAAGGCAAGCAGTATCCCATTTTTTGCCGCCGCAAGGGCACGATGGAAGCGCCCGAAGAAATCCTACTCGATCAGAATGAACTGGCGAAGGGTCATACATTTCTCGGCCTGGCCGCGTTTCAGGTTAGCGACGACGCAAACCTGCTGGCCTATACCGTGGACACCACGGGCTTCCGCCAATATCAGTTGCACGTAAAGGATCTGCGAAGCGGCGCCTTACTGCCCGACACGGCTCCGCGCGTCACTTCCGTGCAATGGGCCAACGACAACAAGACGCTTTTCTTTACTACTGAAGACGAAGTCACCAAGCGTTCCGACCACTTCATGAAGCAGGAGCTTGGGGCGGCGCCGCAGGTGGTTTATGAGGAAAAAGACGATCTCTATTCCATCTTTTGTTCGAAGACGCTGGACAAGAAATTCATCGTCCTGCACCTCGCCAGCACCGATACAACCGAGGAGCGCTACGTGGCGGCGGACAAACCGGCCGATCCGCTACAGGTATTTCTGGCCCGCGAGAAGAAGCACAAGTACGACATCGATCACCGCGAAGGCCTGTTTTACATCCGCACCAATAAGGATGCCAAGAATTATAAGATTGTCACCGCGCCGGATTCCGATCCCAGCATCGCGAACTGGAAAGAATTTATCCCGCACCATGCCGATGTGCTGATTGAAGGCATCGAACTGTTCAAGGATTACGCCTCGGTCTCGGAAAAGTCGCAGGCCCTGGAGCGGATTCGCATTCTTGATTTTAAGAGCGGCAAGTGGCACGCCATCGCCTTCCCCGAACCCGTGTACGCTGTATTCACGGCGGGCAATCCGGAGTACGACACGCACGTTTTCCGCTACAGCTATCAAAGCATGATCACGCCTTCGAGCGTCTATGACTACGACATGGCAACACAGAAAGCCACGTTGCTGAAGCAGCAGGAAGTACTCGGCGGATACGACCCCACAAAGTACGCGACCGAACGTCTGTGGGCGGTAGCGCGCGATGGCGTGAAGGTGCCGATCTCCATCGTTTATAAAAAGGGATTCAAGCGCGACGGCAAGTCGCCCTTATTCCTCTACGGGTACGGTTCTTACGGACTCGGAATGTCCGCGACATTCTCTAGCGGACGGCTAAGCCTGCTGGATCGTGGGATGACTTATGCGATCGCCCATATCCGCGGTGGCAACGAGCTGGGCGAACCTTGGCATGACGACGGAATGCTGATGAAAAAGAAGAATACGTTCTTCGACTTCATCGACAGCGCGGAGTTTTTGATCAAGGACAAGTGGACTTCGAAGTCCGGCCTGGTGATTGAAGGCGGCAGCGCCGGCGGCCTATTGATCGGCGCCGTGGTGAACCTGCGGCCCGATCTATTCCACGCCGCGCACTCTGCCGTGCCCTTCGTCGATGTAATGAATACGATGATGGATTCGAGTCTTCCTCTAACCACCGGCGAATATCTGGAGTGGGGTAACCCGAACGAGAAAGAAGCGTTCGACTATATGAAGACCTATAGCCCCTACGATAATTTGGAGAAGCGGGCATATCCGGCGATGCTGGTGACCACCAGCCTCAACGATAGCCAGGTGATGTATTGGGAACCGGCGAAGTATGTGGCCCGTATGCGCACTGTCAAGACCGATACGAATCCGCTGTTGCTGAAAATCAATATGGGCGCGGGCCATGGCGGAGCATCCGGCCGGTATGACCGTCTCAAGGAAACCGCGTTTGAATATGCGTGGCTGATGACACAGGTCGGCATCACTAAGTAAGGTTGTGAATCGCCGCGCGTTCCTGGTTACCGCCGCCGTTCCGTTGTTGGCCGCGAGAGACGGTTTTGACGTGAAGGCTTTCGACCGCTCGCGCATTTTGCGACAGGCGAAGGCCTTTCTTCACCAAGCTCCGCTAACCATCACCGCCTCCCGATGCGAACGAAGCGCCGGCGGCCTACACGATTTCTATTCCGAAGGCGACTATTGGTGGCCCGATCCGAACAATCCCGCAGGCCCCTACATCCAACGCGACGGCCTGTCGAATCCCGGCAATTTTGCCGGTCACCGGCGCGCTCTGATGCGTCTCAGCGTGCAGATGCCGGCGCTAGTCGCGGCTTGGATCTTAACCGGGCAGAAGCGTTACGCCGACCACGCGATCGCCCATCTTCGCGCCTGGTTCGTCAACCCCGAAACGCGTATGAACCCCAACCTGCGGTTTGCGCAGGCGATTCAGGGGCGGGCTAGCGGCCGGGCCACAGGGATCATCGACACCGTTCATCTGGTTGAAGTCGCGCGGGGCGTCCAGTTACTGGAAAAAATCGGCGATTTGGAAGCGGTGCGGCAATGGTTCGCGACTTATACCCAGTGGATGATCACCCACCCCTACGGCATTGCGGAACGCGAAGCGAAGAACAATCACGGCTCCTGCTGGGTGTTGCAGGTGGCTCAGTTCGCATCGTTAACCGGCAACGCGGAATTGATAACCTTCTGCCGCGACCGCTTCCGGACGATCGTTGTGCCCGAACAGTTCGCCGCCGATGGCAGTTTCTCGCTGGAAATGAAACGTACCAAGCCCTACGGTTATTCGCTATTCAATTTGGAAGCGCTGGCCGGTGTGTGCCAGATTCTGGGCGATGATCTCTGGCGGTTTCAGTTGCCCGACGGCCGCGGGATGCGAAAAGCGGTCGAATTCATGGCCCCATTTATCCGTGACAAGAAGGCTTGGCCCTTACCACCGGACGTCATGTACGACAGCGAGTGGCCGCTGCGGCAGGAGAGTTTACTATTCGCCGGTTGGGCCTTTCAGCGCCCGGATTTGATCGACCTTTGGAAGACACTGCGGCCCGGCTCGAATAGCGAAGAAGCGACTAGGAACTACTTCCTTCGGCAGCCGGTTCTATGGGCGCCTTAACCCTCATAAACGCGCGCCAGGACATCGCGAAATCGAGCCATCTCGGCACTCGTTCCAATCGTCACCCGTAGCAGGTTATCGAGCGGCGGAAAGGGGCGTCCCACCATTACTCCCTGTTTCGCCATCGCCCGCCCAAACTCCCTGACATTGCGTTTCACGTCGATCATTATGAAATTCGCCTGCGGTTCCACGTAGCGAATATTTTTCCGCCGCAGCCATTCGCACAACTCACGCCGGGTGCTGGAGTTTTCCGCCTTGCGCGCGGGAAGCAGGTCCTTCGATTCGCTTAAAGCGGCGGCTACGGCACGCGCCGACACAATCGAGATTACGTTCAGGCGAAACGGGGCCATCTGCAGAATTAGCTCGGGCTTGGCGCAGGCAAATCCGACGCGCAGCCCGGCCATTCCATAAATTTTCGAGAACGTTCGCATCACCACGACATTCTTCCCCGCCCGGACATACGGAAGCGCGCTGGCCATCAGCGGCGTTTCCGCGTAATGGATGTATGCTTCGTCGACAACCAACACGGCCTTCGCCGGAAGGTGTTCCACCAACCAGTCGATATCGGCCTTCGGTGTCACAGCCGACGTAGGATTATTAGGATTACAAATGTAGATCAGCCCGCCCGCCTTTTCCGCCGCGGAAGCCATGGCCCGTACGTCGGCATAGTATCCGGCCGTCACCGGAACCGAAATCACCCGGTGACCGACGGCCTGCGCCACATCGGTGGGAGTTTCGTAGCCCGGCGCGGTCGTGATCAGCGGTAGCGAGGGCGAAGTAAAAGCGTGGACTGCGGCGTGCAAATTCTCGCTCGAACCCGAACCTACGATAATCTGTTCCGGCCGCAACCCTTCGCTGCGCGCGAGGATGTTCTCAAATTCCGCAAGCTCCCCAAAATGATAGCGATTACTAATCGCCAGGGCGCTGTTCATGGCTTGTATCACTGCAGGCGGCGGACCGTGGGGATTTTCATTGGAGTCGAGCCAGATCCGCTCGTCTGTTGCCTTCTTGGGAAAAGCGGCCGCTTGTTGGGCGTAGGCCATCTCCGGCATCGCTCGCGCCGCGGCAGCCGCCATCGCAATTCTCGCGACAAGATCACGCCGGGTAATCATGGAGACTCCTTCCGTTATTTCGGCCTCGGAAAACTGCGCACGCGATCGCCGGCCGTCACCGGTTCCGTACCCGAATACATCGCCACCGACGAACCCTCATCCACGTCCGTTACCACCGCTTCTCCAATCAGCGTATCGTCGTAGCGGAGCACCTTGCCGCTGCCTGGATCCAGAATCGGTTTCCCAGCTTTCCACACTTGCAGACGATCGCCGACCTTCGCCCCGCCGGCCGATCCTACATTCAGAACCAAACGCCCCGATGCTTTGGAATCCGCGACCAGGCCTTCTACCACGATCGCCCGGCGGGGAACGTTCGGAAGATTCTGTTCGATCTGTACAGCGAGTTGCGATACTGCCTTATCCACCGCCTCATCCATCACCGCACCGCCGGCGCCACCGCGGCCGCCCAGCAATATATCTTCCCCCGGCTGAACTTCTACGTTTTTGCGCATCGCCTCGCCGTTACCTTGGGCCACCGCCACCACTTCCGCCGTATCCGTGCGAACCAGACGCGCGCTCACCTGCACCACGGCTTTAATATCCTGCTTGCCGTAGATAGATCCGCGCACACCGACGATTCCCCCAAACCCGCCGCCGCCAGCCTTCTTGTGCTTGTCATCCCGGCCATAGCGGGTGACGCTGCCGAGAATAATCGCGTCGACGCCCAAAATCTTTCCGATCTTCGCCGCCGTCAGGACATCCGTGCGATCGCTATTAGAGAGATTCTGCTCGCTAAGAAGCTTATCGACCGCTTTGCGCTCAATAATAGTGCAGGCGCCGCGCTGGACGAGCTGCGTTACCAGCAGATCTGAAACCGCGCGTCCGACATCGACAGTTTGCTGCTGCATGATGAAGGGGATGCGTTCGGCTGTTTGGTTTTGCGCCGTGGCATTGTCGAAGTTGAAGACAGCCACACGCTTCTTTACCGGTGCTTCCGCCTTGGCCGAAAACATCCCAAAGGCCGCGGTCAGGACGATACTTGCAATGATGTTGCGCATCCCCATCCTTTGTAAATCGGTGGAATTATAATATCTCAACAGAACTTAGTGGTAGCCGGAAGAATCCCGTGACGATAAAATTGAAATTATGTCGAAACTGACCGATGAGAAAATTAGGTCGTCGCTGGAATCTCTCGAAGGGTGGAGCGTTAAGGATGGAAAACTGCATCGTGAGTATCAGTTCCCCGATTTCCCATGCGCGTTCGGTTTTATGGCCACCGCGGCGACGACCATCGAAAAGATGAACCATCATCCCGAGTGGTGCAACGTCTACAACCGGGTGACGGTTGACCTGACTACGCATGACTCGGGAGGGATTACTAATAAGGATATTACGCTGGCTACGCTACTCGAAGGAATCGCGAAAAAGCTGGCATGACGAGACTTTTCGCCTTGTTGGCACTGCTCGCCTGCTTCGCATTCGGGCAGGAGACGTTTTCCGGATCCGCCGATATCGACGCCCAGGTACAGGAGGCGATTGGTAAAGAACTGATTCCCGGCGCAGTAGTGATTGTCGGACACGAGGGGAGGATTCTCCATCGCAAAGCATACGGATCGCGGGCGTTGATCCCGTCGCGCGAAGCGATGACGCTCGATACTATCTTCGACGCGGCGTCGTTAACGAAGGTAATCGCCACGACAACCTCGTTGATGAAGTTGTACGAGCAAGGCAAGCTGCGGATGAACGACAAGGTGACGCAGTATTTGCCGGAGTTTCAAGGCGGCAAGAGCGACATCACGATTCGCGATCTGCTGACTCATTTTTCCGGACTGCGCCCCGACCTTGACCTGCAGCCTAGCTGGACGGGCTATCAGACGGGGATTCGTAAAGCCCTGCTAGACGTGCCTGCCGGCCCACCTGGAACGCGGTTCGTGTATAGCGATATCAACTTCATTCTGCTCGGCGAGATCGTGCATCGCCTGAGCGGCAAGATGTTAAACGAATACGCCGCCGAGAATATCTTTATGCCATTAGGCATGACGGAGACTATGTTTCGGCCGCCCGAGAGTCTTCGTCCGCGGATTGCGCCAACCGAAATCGACCCGCTGAGCGGCCGTCCGCTGCGCGGTGTCGTTCACGACGAAACAAGCCGCGATATGGGTGGCGTCGCAGGCCATGCGGGTCTCTTTACCACCGCCGAAGATCTTTGCAAGTTTGCCGAGATGATGCTCGGCATGGGTATGCGCGACGGCGTGCGCATCGTCAGTCCGCTAACCGTGCGGAAATTTACGACTCCCGAAACTCCGGCCGATCAACCGATCCTGCGCGGTTTCGGGTGGGATATCGACTCGCCGTTTGCCTCCAATCGGGGCGAGCTTTTTCCGCTCGGTTCCTACGGACATACAGGCTTCACAGGCACATCTTTATGGATCGATCCGGCAACGCGGACGTACATCGTCATTCTGTCGAATAGCGTGCATCCCCATCGCGGGAAGTCCTCCGTCGCCATGCGGGCGAAAATCGCCACGATTGCCGCTGCCGGTCTGGGAATCGATGCTCCGGGTGTCAGCCTGACGGGATATAACGAGACTATCATCGGTGCCGGAATACGCCGGACGGTAGCGCGCAATGCTCCCGTGCAAACTGGCTTAGACGTCCTGGCCGGTGAAAATTTCGCCCGCCTGAAGGGCAAACGAGTCGCCCTGTTTACGAATCACACGGGCTTAAGCCAGGATGGCCGGCGCAATATCGACCTTCTTGTTACCGCAAAAATTCAAGTGACGTCCATCTTTTCGCCGGAGCATGGTATCGCCGGAGTCGAAGATCGGGAAACCATCGACAACACCAAAGATGCTGTCACCGGCATTCCGATTGTCAGCCTCTATCAGCCGAAACGGCGCCGGCCGACCCCGGAAATGTTCCGCGATGTGGACGCACTGGTCTTTGATATTCAGGATGTCGGAGCGCGCTTCTATACCTATTCCTGCAGCCTGATTTACGCAATTGAGGAAGCGTCTAAAAACAAGGTGCCCATCTGGGTGCTGGACCGGCCAAATCCCATCACGGGCGTACATGTCGATGGGCCGGTCCTCGAAAGCAATTTGCAAAGCTTCGTCGGCTGCTTTGACCTGCCGGTGCGCCACGGAATGACTTTCGGGGAGTTGGCCCGGATGGTAAATGGCGAGCGGAAATTAGGTGCCGAAATTCACGTTGTACCGCTGCAGGGCTGGCAGCGGGGCGATTGGTTCGATTCGACGGATATGCCGTGGATCAATCCGTCTCCGAATATGCGTAGCCTCAACGCGGCATTGCTGTATCCCGGCGTGGCACTGCTTGAAGCCGCAAAAAATTATTCGGTTGGACGGGGAACCGATGCGCCCTTTGAACAGATCGGCGCGGATTGGATTCATGGGCGCGAACTGTCCGGATATCTGAACACGCGCTATATTCCCGGGGTGCGCTTCTATCCGACCTCATTCACTCCGCTGGAATCGAATTTTGCGGGGAAGCGAATCGAGGGAGTGCGCTTCGTTCTGACCGATCGCGAGGCCTTCGATAGCTTCCGGCTGGGGCTTGAGATTGGAGTGGCGCTGGAGAAATTCTATCCCGGGAAAATCGATTGGGAAGCTTGCCGTTTTCTGATTGGGAGCCGAGCAGTAATGCAAGCCGCAAAATCGGGCCAGGATCCAAAAACGATCATCACCGGGCTGCAGGATCAGTTGGCCGCCTTCGTCGAACGGCGTAAGCCATACCTATTGTATAAGTAGGGCAGTTGCTATACTCAATGCAGATTTCCATGATTTCCAGGGCACTGTTTTTACTCTCGCTAGCGGTATCGCTCCACAGTCAAACATCCCCTGCCCCGGCCCCAGCCCAATCGACGGCAAAGCCGCCAGACAACGCGCAAAAGCCGATTTCGGTATCGGTCAACGAGGTGATTGTTCCGGTGACGGTGACCGACGAAAAAGGCCGATTTGTGAGCGATCTCGACAAAGCCGACTTTAAGATATTCGACGAAGGCAAGGAACAGAACGTTCGATTTTTCACTCGCGAGCGCAACCAACCGGTGGTTGTCGGTTTCCTCATCGATCAAAGCAACGCCAATCGGATTCATTGGAAGGTTTATCAGGAAGCGGCCATTGAGCTGGTCCTGACCATGATCCCGGGCGACCCGAAATATAGCGGGTATCTGATTGGCTATTCCAACGAATCCGAACTGCTGGTGAACACGACAACCGCTTCCGACAAATTGGTGGAGACCATTCGGAAGATGAAGCCGGGTGGTGGAGCGGCGCTCTATGACGCCATCTATACCGCGTGTACCAGCCGCAACCTGGTGCAAGGCGAACCGATCGAACCGCGGCGGATTATCATCATTGTTGGCGACGGGCACGATAACGCCAGTAAGAAGAAATTGGAAGAAGTCCTGGAACTCGCCCAGCGCAATCTAGTGACAATTTACGGAGTTAGCACCGTGGCCTATGGCTTCACCAGTGAAGGCCAGGCTAATCTCACCAAGCTCGCCGAAGAGACCGGGGGCCGGGTGGAATATCCGTTAATGAATCCCTACAGCGAAGTTTCCGGTTATCTTTCCACTCCCTCGGACGAGGGCAATTACGCCTTGAAAGTGGGTACGGGTGGCTACGCGGCGGCTATCGCTAATGGAATGTTCAAGGCAATCGCCAATGTCGCCGGCGAGGTCACCACGCAGTATATTTTGCGCTATATCCCGGAAGGGCCGGAATCGAAAGCGGGGAAGCAGTTCCGCAATATCAACGTGAAAGTAGGATTGGCGAACGTCAAGGTGCGCGCTCGTAAGGGATATTATCCGTTCGAAGTGAAATAAAAAACAATGCCCGCCGTTCTCACAACGCAAGAAGGCCTCTACTCGCTGCTGGAAGTACAACTTCCGGGCCGGAGTGTGGAGACCGCTGGCGTGCTTTTGCTCGATCCGGCGAACGACCGGCTACATCTCCGTTTACGGCGCGATTGGGAGGCCATCGCCGACCCCGCCGACGCCGAGGTGCTGGAAGCTCTGTCGGCCGACCTGATTGATAAATCGGTCGAGATGGGCGCCGGCCGCCTGATCGAATGGCTGGACGAAAATCTCTCCAATACGATCCGCATCACCGAGGGAAAAACCGCGCTGGTGGAGAGCTTCGACCGCGCCTTGAATCGTCTCTATAGCCGCCACATCGTTTCTAGTGTTAAGCCCCTCCAAACCCACATCCCGGTGTATACACTGCGCGCCGCGGCTGGTAAATTTTTAGAAAACGAAGAGATCGGCGAGCAAGGTTGGGAGGAAGCTCCTGAAGATTTGCGGATCACGCCGGACATGTTCGTGGCCCGCATTGCCGGGCGCTCCATGGAACCGAAAATTCCCGATGGTAGCCTGTGCGTATTTCGCCAGGGGGTTACGGGATCGCGGCAAGGACGTCTTGTGCTTGTGGAATTACTCGGCGCGGGATCGAACGATCGCTACACGGTGAAGCGCTATACGAGTAGCAAAACGCCCGGCGAGTCGGGTTGGCGCCATGAGCGAATCCGCCTGGAAGCTCTGAACCCGGAGTTCGAAGATTGGGACCTCAGCGCCGAAGATTCCGATCGCCTCCACGTCATCGCCGAGTTTGTCCGCGTGCTTTACTAAAGCATGACGAAGCAAGTCTTCCTGGGCGGAGCTTGCGGCATCACCACATGGAGACGCGACATCGCTATTCCCGCCTTGGAATCCGCCGGCATCACTTACTACGATCCGCAGCTTGGCCTCGGCCAATGGACCACGGAGCGCGAAGCCGACGAGATGCGGACGAAGGCTGAGGCTGACGTTTTACTATTCGTGATTAGCGGCAACACAAGAGGGGTCGCCACGATTGGGGAAGTCGCCTATGCGATCGGATCCGGTAGAAAACTGGCACTGTCCATCGAAGACTTGAACGAGAGTTCCGGCTTCGATGGCATTGACGATCTCAACCGTGGACGCATCTTCGTGCGCAGCATGGCCGCGGCCCACGGCATTCCGGTTTTCGCCGCTGTCGAAGACGCCGTCCAGCGAGCGGTTACCCTGGCCCGGCGCACGACACTCAATCTTGCCTCCCTGCGGCGGATCCTGGACGACATCACGTTCAGGGATGGCCACTTTCTGGCGGAGGAAATTGGCGGCGGCTTTCTGGTTCAACTTTGCCTGGAGGAGTTAGACGCCGATTCCGGTGTCCGCCAACTATTTCATGGGCGTCAGTTTTATGTGAGTCCGCAATCCACGCCAAACGAAGTTGTCCGCACCGCATTCAAAGCCGTCCTGACGTGGGAAGAGCATGAAGCACGCCACCGGTTTACCTATCGTGGCGCACACCTGTTTAGTCCCCATTGCGATATCGAAGGCTTGCTGGCTTTATGGAATTCCCGCAAATCTTAGACTACACACGACGCGCACCAGCGTCCCAAGCCTTTACGGCGCCATTCGGCATCGCCAAAAACAAACGGTGAGGCGGGCGGAATTTCGAATACGCGGTGAACGTGCTCCGGATCGGCCGCGCGCGGCACCCATGGCCCGGCAAGCTGCGCGATCTTCTGTTCGAGCCCCGGGTTGAAAAAGAACGGAAGCGAAATGCGCGCCTTTTCGTGATTTACCACCCGATGCGGGGTGGCTCGAAACCGCCCTCCACTCACGAATTCCAGGATCTCGCCGACGTTCACGATAAGTGTTCCGGCAAGTGGCGCGGCAGGCACCCAGAGGCCCGTCGGATTGAGGAACTCCAAGCCGCCGCTGTCATTTTGGAGCACAAGCGTAATGAAACTGAAATCGACGTGCGGCGCCACTCCCGGCCGGGGAATTTGATCGGGCGGCGCCAGATAGTGAATCAGCTTCAGCAAGAGGTACGGATCCTCATCGACACTTAGGCAAGGGGCGAAGAGCGAGGTCAAAATTTCCCGAGCGACTCTTTCAAAGTCCCCCAGCAGGGCTAGAATTCGTCTCCGCCATAGCGCATCGGGTGGCCACAAATTAGGACCGCTCAATTGGTGCGAGCCCGCCGCCTCTTCACGTCCAAAGTGAATCTGCTCGCGCCAATCCCGTTCATTGCACATCTGGCTATATCCGCGAAAATGGGGCGAACGCTCAATCGCAATCTGCTTCTTGCTCTCTAGCGGCAAGTCAAAAAAAGCCGACGCATCGGCAATCGCCTCCCGGCAACGATTCGCTGTGAACAAGGGATCGGTAACGTAGAACCAACCGCTCGAGGCCGCGGCCGCCCGCATCGCTTCTCCATCGCTGAGCGGTAAATCAAAACGCCCGATGCCGGATGGGGCAGCCATCCTCACTTGGACCAGATCGCCGTGAATTCATCCCCCAGCACGCTGACCTGATGCAGGTGATATCCCTGGGCGCCGAAGCTTTTTGTGTTCTGCGCGAATTGTGCCCGCGTCAATCTGGTGAAGGCGTAGAAGGGGCGCGCGCTCTGCTCCCATACCTCAACCCAGCGGCGTCCGGCGGGAGTTTCATATTGCGAAAACCGCTGCAGGACTTGTCCGCGAGCTGTCTGACTTTTCATGTGTTGCGGCAAATCTTGTTCGGAAACCTCGGGGAAAACCACTCCATCGACGCCGGTTTCCTGAATCCAGGCCGCCGAATAAAACACGCCCCCATCGTTGAATCCGACAAGGTCCACCAGGCGCAAACCGTTAGCCCGATTCTCTTGCATCTCCCGTTGCAGTTCCATCCCGCGGATGCGTCCCTTCACACGAAAATGTCCACTCAAAGGCGCCCAGACAGTCGTGAATTTCGGACCCTCGGAGGTCATCAGAACGCTGACCTGCTCCGGCCGATAGCCCTTCGCGCGGAAGGAATCAAAATCGTTCTGCCGATCCTGCCGGCCAATCATCGTCGAGACTAAGTGCGTCGGGCCGCCACTCTGAAACGCGGCGATCAGGCCGATCGTTCCACCGGCGTTGTAAGCGGCAACGGTCGCTGGAGAGGCCCCGCGCGCCGACCAGTGATCTGCGCAAAGCTGCCATTTCTCGATGGATGAAAAAGCAAGCTCGGCGGCGCAGGGGGAATCCTTGTTCGCCACCGGCGGAGTGACCGGCGGCGTAATCGGCGTCACCGGCTGATGGGTTCCATCCGAAGGGCGATTGCTATTCGGCTCCGGCTCCGTCTTCTCGGGATTTGCCGCGGGCGGATCGTTCGGCGGCTTAGCGGGCGGGTCGTAAATAGGGGTTGTGTTCTTCCCCGGCTCCGGCGGGTCAGTTGTAATTACGGCAGGCTTACGATTCGCCGCTTCGCGTTCCAGTGCCTGGCTTCCCACGTAATATAACCCGGCAAAGCATCCGGCAAGAAGTAGCAGAATGGCAAAAACCCAGCGTAGACGGCTCTTTTTCGCAGGCGGATGCATCATCGGGAGTGGCATCGGAGTCGCGGGCCCGTAAGTGGGTGGCGAAGGATAGGCTTGTGGCGGAGACACGTACGCCTGTGGTGGATACGGAGTTGGGGGCGCCGGAGTTGGAGGCGCCGGATAGGCGATTGGGATCGCCCCCAGTGTCACCGGCGCGCGCCCATCCATCGAAGATCGCAGAGCGTCGACGAACTCGGTGCAGGATGAATAGCGATGAGTTGGTTCTTTCGCCAGAGCTCGCTTCAGCACCACGTCCACTCCCGCAGGCAATGCCGGATTCCAAACCTGCACGGTGGTGGGCTCTTCGTAGAGGGCCTTGGCGACGAGTGTGGCTATCGTGTCGGCTTCGAAAGGCGGACGGCCGGCCAGCAGTGAGTAAGCCATAATCGCCAGCGCATACTGATCGGATTGTCCGCTGACGGGCTTACCCTTCAATTGCTCCGGCGACATGTAATGGGGCGAGCCCATCACGGCCGAGGTTTGGGTAAGCGCGCTGGCTTGCGAAATCTTGGCGATGCCAAAGTCGGCAATCTTGGCGGTGCCGTCATGCTGCACCATGATGTTCGCCGGTTTGATGTCGCGATGCACGATCCCGCGCGAGTGAGCGTAATCAAGCCCTCGGGCGCAATCGGCCAGGATGCGGATGATTTCGCTACTCTTGCGGAAATCCGGATCGTCGGCCTGCAGGCGTTCCAGAGTGGGGCCGGCGATAAATTCCATGACGATATACGCCGTGTCGCCTTCCTGCCCGACGTCATAAATCGCCACGATATTGGCATGCGACAGCACGCCGGCGGCCCGTGATTCCCGCAGCAAACGTTCTCGCAAGTTCGCCGTTTCGGCGGCCGTACCAGAGTCTGTTACACGAATCGTTTTGATCGCCACGGGTCTGCCGATAAGAGGATCAAGGCCGCGATAAACAATGCCCATGCCCCCTTTACCGAGTTCCCCATCCACCAGATAGCGACCGAAATTCATGCATCGAGGATAACAAAGAGGCGATTGTAGATAGTTGGCACTTGGCTTGTCCGATGGTTACCGCTCGTCCCAAGCCGAAACTAATTAGCGGGCAGTTTGAACCGGTCGCCCGTATCGGATATCCACTGCCCCAGCCTTTGAATCAGGCGCTTTCGTTCCTCGCGGAAACGATCGTCGAAGGCGAGATTCGCTTCTTCCCACGGATCTTCGGCGAGATGAAACAGCAGCCAGCTCTGGTTTTCGAAGCAAACATATTTCCAGCCATCACGGCTCACCAGGCCTCGATAGGGCGTGTTCACGCTATCGGGGTGGTGCGTCGGAATTATGTTTTGCAGATAAGCGGAATCGGGAGTGGGAAGTTCGCCCGGCTTGTCCATCCGGTATCCGGAAAGATCGGATCCGCTCATCCAATCGGGCTTGGCAATTCCACACAGCCCGAGCGTGGTCGGCGCGATGTCGACGTGATTCGATAAGACGGTTGAGACGCCGGTCTTGAAGGGGGTATAACGCGGGATGCCGCCAGACAGGATCCACGGCGTACGGATCGCTTCCTCATAAGGATTGGTCTTGCGGAACAATCCGTGGGATCCATGCATGTCGCCATGATCGGAGAAGAACAAGACGTGGGTGTTCTCCAGCAGTTCAGTTTCTTCCAGCTTCTGAATCACCCGGCCATAATTCCAGTCGATATTTTCAATCATTGCGTAATAGCCAGCCAAATCCTGACGGGCTCTTGTTCGCACCTCCGGAATCGTCGCCACGTTTGGCCGGAGTTGTAACGCTTCCGGATTGTATTTCGACATCCACTCCGCAGGCGCGACATAGGGGTCATGGGGCGCTTGCACGCTTAGCACGGCAAAAAATGGTTTACGCGCCGCCGCTCTCTCCGCCAGGTGGGCCACGAACATCGTGGTCAGCACGTCGCTCTCGTATCCATGTAACCGCGAGTGGAACGCCGTCTTGCCGGCGCCGCCATGTACCCAGCAATCCCACGGGCTGTTGTTGTTTTCATAGCCCGTCCACTCTGCAAAACTCCCGCGGCGTTGTGGATCCGTGATAAAGAATGCAGCCCTGCCGTCTGCCTCGTGAAAGCCGCCTAAATGCCACTTCCCGAAATAGGAGGTGTGGTAACCGTTCGCGTTGAAGGTATCGGCCAGCGTCTTCTCTCCTGGCGGCAGCGGATACTCGTGGCCCGGTACGCACTTGTTAGGATACTTGCCCGTCAGCATCGATCCGCGAAAGGGGCAGCAAAGAGGGTAGCCGGATATATTATGCGTGAAGTTTATGCCGAAAGCCGCTGCCCGGTCTAAGTTGGGCGTACGAGCGTTGGGGTCGCCACTAGAGGTCAATGCCTGGGCCCGGAATTGATCGGCGATAATCCAAATTACATTCTGCTTCCGGCTTACCCGCGGGCCGGAAACTTGGGCAGCCTCTTGTGGATTGTCAGCCAGCAGAGTAGGAGCCGCAAGTGTAGCCTGTAAGAATTCCCGGCGGCTGGTGTTCCGCATGATCGTTAAGGAACCTAAACTCCTTTTAACTTGCGAAAATTAGCCAGGCACTGCTTCGCCGTTTCGAGCGCCGGCAGGGCACTGCCTTCCTGCTCGATCAGATAAAACTCCACTCCACCCTTGCTCTCGGCGGCTTCAAAGATCTTCTTCCACGGCGCGACACCGTCTCCAAACAGAACTCTATAACCCTCGGTGGGCGCCCAATCCTTACAGTGGATCGAACGGATTCTGCCAGGATTGGAGTTGATCCAAGCCACGGGATTGGCACCCGCCTCGACGCACGTGCCGACGTCCAGTTGCAACGCTACTTCCTTCGCCGTGTCGTCGGCCAGAACATCCATCGGACGAATATCGCCGATCGGTTTGAACTCCACCTGATGGTTGTGATAGCCGGCTTGCAGCCCCGACGGTTTCAGACGCTCCGCCATGTTATTCAGCGCGCCGGCGACGCGCTTCCAGCCATCCAGCCCGGAAATATGATCGACGCTGGCGAGGATTAAATACTTGCTCCCGAGAATCTCATTCAACTCCACCGCATGACCCAATCCATCGCCCAGGAAGGGCTTCGTGCTGTTGTGCGTCGAGTAGCAGCGGACGTTCAGATCGTCCATCAGTTTGCGCACGCCTTTCGCCATCGTGGTGGTCCATTCGTAGTATGGCGCGTAGAACTCGACGCATTGATATCCCATCTTGGCGACGCTGTTCACGGTGCCCAGAAGATCGCCCTGCAATTCGTCGCGAACCGAATAGAGCTCAAGCCCCACGGGAATTTGGCCGGGCTTCGCCGTGTTCGATGCCGGCGGCGCCTGGGCTAAGGCGAATGGCGCGGCCGCCGCCGTGAGAGCCGCCATGGACAAAAAAGATCGCCGGGATAACGGATCGATAAGCATTGCGGTCATTACAACACAGCAGTTAGGCGGATTCCACACGCCATGCGGTGTAATAGAGTTCAATGTGGATTGTTCGACTGGCCTTGCGGCGTCCCTACACCTTCGTAGTGATGTCGATGCTGATTGTAATTCTTGGTGTACTTGCCATTCTGCGGATGCCAACCGATGTCTTTCCCGACATCGACATCCCCATCGCTTCCGTGATCTGGAGTTATAAAGGACTCTCGGCCGACGAGATGGCAAACGCGATTACCGTTCGATCGGAACGTTCCTTCACCACACAAGTGAACGATATCGAGCACATGGAATCGCAGTCTCTCAACGGTGTGGGAATTATCAAGCTGTTTTTCCATCCCCACGCCAAGATCGAAGCGGCGGTAGCGCAAATCACGGCCAGCGCGACATCCGGAGTTGGCTCGCTGCCGCCGGGGATCTTTCCGCCGGCGATCCTGCGCTATAACGCCTCCAGCGTGCCGATTCTACAGTTGAGCATCAGCAGCGACACGATGAGCGAGCAGGAAGTTTACGATTACGGCTATCAGTTCGTGCGCACACAGCTGGCCACGGTGCAGGGCGCTAGTTTCCCCACGCCTTATGGCGGACGGCCACGGCAAATCATGGTGGATATCAAGCCCGAAGCCGTGCAAGCTTACGGCATGTCCGCTTCTGAGATAGCCGCGGCCATCAATACCCAAAGCTTTATTCTTCCCTCGGGAATCGTCAAAATTGGGACGCGGGAATATACCGTGAAGATGAACAGCGAGCCCGCCGCCGCCGATGCGTTCAACGATCTGCCAATCAAGGTATACGCGGGCCGCACCATCTACCTGCGCGATGTCGCCCATGTCCGCGACGGGTACGCCGTCCAGACCAACATTGTCCGGCACAACGGCAGCCGCGGCGCGCTGTTGACGATCTTAAAGAATGGCAGTTCATCGACGCTCGACATCGTCAAAAGATTGAAGGCCGTGCTGCCGCGAGTGCAATCGACGCTGCCGCCGGCGCTCAAGCTGAAACTGCTGTTCGATCAATCGATCTTCGTTAAAGCGGCGATCGACGGCGTGGTGCGCGAAGCCATTACGGCCGCCATCCTGACGGGCTTCATGATCCTCCTGTTCTTGGGCAGCTGGCGCAGCACGCTGATCGTTTGTATTTCCATTCCCTTGTCCATTCTCAGCTCGCTCGCGGTGATGTATCTGATGGGAGAAACCATCAACGTAATGACCCTCGGCGGCTTGGCGCTGGCCGTAGGGATATTGGTTGACGACGCCACGGTCGAGATCGAAAACATCCATCGCAATCTGGCTATGGGCAAACCCTTAGTGGGCGCGATCCTCGATGGAGCGCAGCAGATCGCCGTACCCGCTTTTGTCTCCACGCTATGCATCTGCATCGTATTTATTCCGGTCATCTTTCTTACGGGAGCCGCGAAATACCTGTTCACCCCGCTGGCCCTGGCGGTTGCCCTGGCGATGCTCGCGTCTTATTTTCTCTCCCGCACGCTGGTTCCGACGATGATCAAATTCATGCTGCGAGGCGAAGTGGAACGGTATCGCCCCCATGGCGATGAGTCCGGCGGCGATATTTTCTGGCGGGTGCATCATGCCTTCAACCGGCATTTCAATCGTATGCGCGATGGCTACCGCAACCTGCTGGCGGCCGCCTTGGCTCATCGCGCCCTGGTGACCGTGTTCTTCGTCCTGATCTGCATCTGCTGCGGCGCCCTCTACCCCATCATCGGCATGGACTTCTTTCCCAAAGTGGATGCCGGCCAATTGCGTCTGCACGTCCGCGCTCCCGGCGGAACCCGGATCGAGGAAACCGAAGTGCTGTTCGCGGCGGTTGAGGACACCATCCGCAAAGTGATTCCCCCACGCGAGCTGAGCGATATTCTCGACAACATCGGGCTACCCTATCAAGGATCCAACATCGCGTTTAGCGATGCCGGCACGCTGGGCTCATTTGAAGGTGAAATCCTGATCTCCTTAAAGCCAGGGGAACACGGTCCAACCGGCGCGTATGAGCGCGCTCTGCGCAAACGCCTGGCGCGCGAATTTCCGGGAATTATTTTCTTTTTTCAACCCGCCGACATCGTGGGCCAGATCCTGAACTTCGGGCTTCCGGCGCCGGTCGATATCCAGGTAATGGGACCCAACGCCAATGCCCCGGCGAACTTCAAGATCGCCAAACAGATTGAGCAGCAGGTGGCGCGGCTTAGCGGCGCGGTGGACGTGCATATACACCAGGTGCTGGACGCTCCGGAACTGCGCCTCAACATCGACCGGACCCGCGCCGGAGAATTGGGATTAAAAGCGCGCGATGTCGCCAACAGCGTTCTGATTTCGCTTAGCTCCAGTTCCCAGGTATCGCCAAATTGGTGGATCAATCCCCGTAACAATGTCGATTATCCGGTGGCCGTGCAGACGCCGACCGGCATGATGTCCTCCACCGATGCCCTGATGGCTACACCGATCCGTTCGGCCGCCAGCGAAGCGCCGCAACTGCTGACGAATATGGCGACGCTGGAACGCGGGACCACTCCATCGGTCGTCAATCACTACAATATTCAGCCGGTTTACGATATCTACGCCAACGTTCAGGATCGCGATCTGGGCACGCTTGCCAGGCAAGTGGATTTCATTGTCGATTCGTTCCGCTCGAAACTGCCCCGCGGCAGCACGCTCGAAATCCGCGGCCAGGTGGAAACGATGCGCTCCTCCGTGCTGGGCCTGGGCATCGGGATGCTCTTCGCCGTCCTGCTGGTGTACTTCATCATGGTGGTGAATTTCCAAAGCTGGTTGGATCCGTTCATCATCCTGATGGCTCTCCCTGGGGCGATCTGCGGTATTCTGCTGATGCTCTTCCTGACCCAAACGACCATCAATGTCCCCTCGCAGATGGGCGCCATCATGAGCATCGGAGTGGCAACGGCCAACAGTATTTTGCTGGTTAATTTCGCCAACGATCTGCGGCGCGAAGGAAGGAATTCGCTCGAAGCTGCGCTGGAGGCTGGCTATACTCGCCTCCGCCCGGTGATCATGACCGCGCTCGCCATGATCGCCGGCATGCTGCCGATGGCCCTCGGGTTTGGTGAAGGCGGAGAGCAGAACGCCCCACTGGGCCGCGCCGTCATCGGTGGATTGTTCTTCGCCACGATCGCGACCCTGTTCTTTGTTCCGGTCGTTTATAGCGTTCTCCGGGCGAAGCCTACCCAGGATTTTGAAGACGCCCACGATCTGGCGATGAACTAGAAACAACGCGAGTCGTACAATTAAGGATCGTCCGTGGCTATTCATCCCTCTCTTACGCCCGAGCATGCGCCGCCTCCCAGCCGGAGCGATTATAAGCGTGTGCGGCGCGGGACACTGCTCGTTATTTTCCTGACCGTCGCCATACTTTTTGCCGTCATCGTGGGTGCCGGGCTGCTTCGCCGGTTTGAGAAAGATAGAATTATCGCCGCCGCCGAAAAGCTGGAAGAGGATCACCCGCTGATCGTGAACGTCGTCAGAGCCAAGGCAGCCCCGGCCAGCAGCACGCTCAACTTGCCGTGCGACCTGCAGGCGATGATCGATTCTCCGATCTTTCCTCGCGCCGACGGCTACCTGCGCAAGCGACTGGTGGATATCGGCGATCGCGTCAAGGCTGGTCAGCTGATGGCCGAGATCGATTCGCCCGAGCTCGATCAACAGATGAGCCAGGCTCGGGCCACCATCGCCCAGGCGCAGGCCCAGGTGAAGCAATACGAAGCCGCGGTAGTGCAATCCCGGGCGAATCTGCGGATATCGCAACTGACTCGCGATCGCTGGGCCCGGCTCTCCACCGCCGGTGTAGTCTCACGCCAGGACGCCGACGATCGGGAAGCCGTCAACGATGCCCGTAAGGCCGAATTGGAGGCTTCGCTGGCCAACGTGAACGCCGGCCACAGCGCTATCGAAGCGGCGGAAGCGAATCTGCGCCGGCTTCAGGAAATGAAGTCGTTTTCCAGGGTGACGGCGCCATTTGACGGCATCGTAACCGCCCGTCTGATGGACATTGGAACGTTGGTCAGCGCCGGCAATAGCGGACCGGCACGGGAAATGTTCCATGTGGCGCAACTGGATCCGATCCGCGTTTTTGTCAACGTGCCGCAAGCGAGCGTGGCTTCCATTCACCCCGGGCAAAGCGCCGAGCTTATCGTGGACCAGCTTCCCGACCGGGTATTTCATCCGCTGGTGCAGCGCACCACGAACTCGCTTGACCCAACATCGCGAACCATGTCGGTGATTCTCGAGGCGCCCAATCCGGGGCGGGTTCTGCTGCCCGGAATGTACGCCCATATTCGCTTCGTACTGCCACAGGCAACGGGCGTGCTGATGATTCCCGGCGATACACTAATCGCCCGGTCCGATGGGACCCACGTCGCGCGAGTGGGCAGGGGAAATCGTATCCAACTGCAGAGAATCGAGCTTGGACGGGACTTCGGTAATCAGGTGGAGGTCTTCGCGGGCCTTAAGGCGGGCGACATACTGGTGGTGAATCCGACGGACGAGATCAGGGAAAATGTCCTGGTCGAAACACGAACGGCTGGCGCGAAGTAGGCTTGGGAATACTCCCTTATCCCTGAAAGCAGTACAAGCCACCTACCGTGGGTAGTACTCGGCGTCTAAGGTGCGGTTCAAAACCTAATGTTTTCACCGTAGTCAGTACAAATAGATAGAGTAAACGCTAGTATTTTCAAGGTGTCGAGGCTACACTGAACTAACTCCGCGAAGTGTATCTAGAGGGACGGATAAGCTGCATGCAAACAAATTTAGAACGACGCCGGAGATCGAAACGAGGGGGTCAGGCGGCGCTGGAAATGGCGTTAATCCTGATTCCGCTGATGGCCGTCACTTTCGCCTTCGTCGATATTGGAATGTGTTTGTTCCTCTGGACGACCATGCAAAATGCCGCCCGCGAAGGCGCCCGCTACGGGATCACCTTTCAGACGGCTGGGGCGCTGGGGCAGGACGCATCGATCAAGCAGCAGGTGGCGTATTATTCAATGGGCTTCGTATCGGCGGCGTCGACGCCTACTTCCGGTCCCACGGTTCCTTATATCGACGTGAATTATTACGATCCGGCGAACCCCGCTGTGCCGATACCGGCCCCGGGAGGCAATCTTCCCGGTAATATCGTCGAAGTTTCGATTCGCAACTACCGCTGGAACTTTATCGCGCCGATGAGCGGCACCACTTCCGGCCCGTTCTATGCAACTACCGCAACGCCTCTTGTGATTAACACGTATTCGGCTGATGTCTTGAATGGCTATCCTCCGGGAACCGGAGCGGGTGGAATAACGCGATGAGAAAACGGATAGTTTCTGCACGGCGAAAACGGCAACAAGGCGGAAACGAGCTAATTGAATTCGGCTTGCTTTTGACTTTGTTGATGCCGCTATTCCTTGGAATGTTCGTCACCGGCTTCAACCTAGTGCGGGCCAATCAGGGCAACATGATCGCTCGCGACCTGGGCGATCTGTACATCCACGGCACCGATTTTTCAACCTCTGGAGCACAGAATCTGGCCGTGCGCCTTTCGGTCGGGCTGGGTCTGCAACCGAACTTCTCTGGCGGGGGAAATAACGCTACCGGGATCACCACCGGCAATGGGCTGGTGATGCTTTCCCAGGTGACATTTATTGGCGGGGCGAGCTGTGTAGCCGCTGGATTTGCCCCTACGGGTTGCCCGAATTATAATCACTTCGTTTTTACCCAACGAGTGATCGTCGGCAACAAGAATCTACAATTCAACGGAACCACGGTACAAAGCGCTTTAGGAGCTGTTAGTGGCGGCGCGTCCGTAACTTCGTCCGGCGGTGTGAACAATTACATAATCGACCCGAACGCCCGCCTGGATGCCGCCCATGAGGCGACTTTCAGCGCGCTTTGGTCCCCGGCGCTTACCGATGGCCAGCTTGTGTATGCCTCGGAAGTCTGGTTTGCTTCGCAGGATTTGACGGTATCTTCGCTTTCCGGACAGGGTGTCTATGCCCGGTTCTTCTTTTAACGGCGGCAACTGGATAAATGGGAGTCCATTAATGCGTTCTTCAAAACGTTTGTTCGGCAATGAAAGAGGAGTGTCGCTGATCTTCGGGACGGCGGCATTGGCATTTTTCATCATCCCGATGGTCGGTTTGGCAGTTGATGTTGGCTTGCTCTATATGAATAAAGCCAAACTACAGGGTGCAGTGGATGGAGCATCGCTCGCCGCCGCCCGGGCTCTTAGTCTTGGAGCAAACACCGCCGCGCAGACCGCCAGCGCCCAGCAAAACGCCACGAACTGGTTTAATGCGAATTTTCAGACCGGGACAGGGCTAACCAGCAGCACCGTTTTGGCAACTCCCAGCGTCTACGACGACACGAGTGGGGCCATCGGTTCAGCGCAAATTCGCCACGTCGCCGTAACCGCCAGCACGAACGTGCCGACGTTGTTTCTCCGCTGGCTGCCGAGTGCCGTTAATTTTACAACGATCACAGCGAGCGGTAACGCCTCCCGCCGCGACGCCGTCATCATGATGGTTCTTGACCGCTCTGGATCGATGGGTCCGGCCTGCCCCTTCATGAAATCCGCAGCCAAGACCTTCACCGGCCAATTCGCTGCTGGCCGCGATCAAATTGGGATGGTGACCTTTGCCGACACATCCATTCTGGTTTCCCCGCCCACGACGAATTTCCAGACTGTTTTGGGCTATACCGACAGCGGTGGGGTGGGCCACCCCGGGGCCATCGATGGAATCGCGTGCAACGGGACAACCGGTACGCCGCAGGCGATTTCCATGGCTTATAACGAGCTGTATAATATCAACCTGCCCGGCGCGTTGAACGTGCTGTTCTTCGAAACAGATGGATTACCTAATACCGTCACGATTCAGACCAACTATCCCTTTGGAATCGGCGGCAGCCAGGCTGTACCCCATTCTCCGTACCCGCTTACGGCACTGAAGCCGACAAGCCTATGCCAAGACTCCCGGACTCCGACAAGCAGCCCGATCGATCCTGCGGATCCCAGCCCGCCAAGCCCCAACACAGCGCAAACGATGGTCCAGGATCTAGCCAATGTCAACGGCCTCGGTGTTAGGAACTGGACAGATTATCCGCCAAATTGGACGCCTGGCTTCAATTACTCCAGCTATGCGCATACGTTTTTCCCCACTATTCCCGGTGGAGCGATAATGAACATTTCGACTAATGACCCCCCCGGTGCGACTGCCATCAATGGTGTCGGCAACAAATACTTGGGATTTGCCCCGAATAATCCTAACTCCGGAAGAGTCGCCAACTCGGGCGGGTGCAACTTCACTGCTGGCGGTAGTGATCTTGCCTGGGTTCCGCCAACTGACGTTTTTGGGAATCGCTTTGCGACCGGATATCGCACTCCTGTCACCCTTTACAATGCGGATGGACGCGTCGCGGTAGATGGGCCATCCATTCACAACGCCGCATTTAATGCCTCTGACGATGCAGGTTTTACCGCCCGTAGCAATGCAGCTATTCCCGCATTCGTTTTTGCTGTAGGCATGAGTTCGGCGGATCATCCGTTTATGCAAAAACTCGCCAATGACGGGACGGCAGATTTACCTTTGTACGGTCCGCAAACTTTCCCGACGCAGACATCCCAGCCACACGGAAGGTATATCTATGCAAATACTGCCAGCCAGTTAGGAAACGCGTTCCTGACAATCTCATCGCTGATTCTCCGCCTGGGTCAATAGATCCGTTTTTGCAGGGCTGAGTGACTCGTTCACTCAGCCTTGCGACATCCTTAGCCCTTACAGCCGAATCGCCGGACAGCGAAAGCTAGCGCTGATCGTCTTTATTCCACTTCGACAAATATGCTTCGGCGGCCTGCGCTTCCAGGTCACGTTGAAATTCTATATCCCAGGCCGCGAACTTCCTCGCTTTCAATTTATCGAGCAGCTCAAACTCGCGCCGAACTCCGATAACATTCTGGCGCTGCTCGGCGATGCGCCGGTCCCACTCGATGGTCTCGGCATTCAACCGCTGTTCCATCTGCCGCGAACCACGGCGGTAAGTGTCCAGAGCCTCGAGTTCCCCGGATGAGGCGGAGGATTGCTGCAAGATCGTATTGGCTTCGTTTTGTTCCTCACGTATCGCCGCCAGCCGGCTGCCTACTGCGCCGCGTCCGGCGTATAGCGGCTCAAGCTTGGCTTCTTCCACCGCGATCCGTTCCTGGCGCCACTGTCGGACGCGTTCCAATGGGAATTCAAATTTCTTCATACGAGTGATGCCAGCTGTTGTAGCTGCTCCAGCGTTTCATTCTGTTGCGACATCGCGCCCGCGTCCTGACGCAGGAAATCCATCAATTTTGGCCGATTGCGAATGGCTGAATCGATCTTCGGGTTTGATCCCGCGGCATAGGCGCCGAGATTGATCAGGTCTTCCGAGCGCTGATAGGTGGACAAAGCCTCACGGACCTTCTGCGCGGCCACTTTCTGTTCCGGGGTCGAGATACGTGAGGCCAGCCGGCTAACCGAATGAAGAATATCGATGGCCGGGTAATGTCCGGCGGCTCCCAATTCGCGCGATAGCGTGATGTGTCCGTCGAGAATCGACCGCACCGCATCGCAAATCGGTTCATTGAAATCGTCGCCCTCCACCAGAACCGTGAAGAACCCGGTGATCGAGCCTCGGGCAAAATTCCCCGCCCGTTCAAATACCCGCGGGAGTAGATTGAATACCGATGGCGTGTATCCCTTCTGGCTAGGTGGCTCTCCCGCCGCCAAGCCAATCTCACGCTGGGCCATCGCCAGGCGGGTGACCGAATCCATTACCAGCAGAACGTTCTTGCCTTGATCGCGAAAGTATTCCGAGATGGCTAAGGCAACGAAGCAGGCCCGAATGCGCAGAGGCGCCGGCTTATCGGATGTCGCCACGATTACGACGGAGCGTTTCAGACCTTCGGCGCTGAGTTCCTTTTCCAGAAAATCCCGGACTTCGCGATTGCGCTCGCCTATCAGGGCGATAACGCTGACGTCGGCTGAATTGTGCCGCGACATGGCGCCCAGTAGCGTGCTCTTACCGACCCCGCTGCCCCCGAAGATCCCGATGCGCTGGCCCTTTCCGCACGGAAGAAGACTATCGATCGCGCGAATTCCGGTTACGAGAGTTTCCTCGATGTGCTCGCGCTCCATCGGTCCGGGGGGTGTCGTGTAGAGGCCATAAGCTTCCGTGGTCTCGATAGCCGGCTTGCCGTCGATCGGTTTCCCGAAGCCATCCAGTACGCGTCCGAGAAGTTCCGGACCGACGCTGACGCAGGAATCCTCACGCCGGGCAATCACCGCGTCTCCTAATTGCAGGCCGTCGGTCTCTTCGAGCGGCATGGACAAAACCCTGCCATTCCGGAATCCAACTACTTGTGTCCGAATAGCCCGAGCAGTGGAAGTCACTACTTCGCAAAAATCGCCGATGGCTACGCTCGGCCCAAGCGATTCGACGATGAGTCCGACAAACTGGGTAACCGCTCCCGTGCGGCGGAGCGGGTCGATTCGCGAGAGCACGTCGAAGTACGGCGCCAGCAGATTTGGGGATTGGATTGGTATCATTTTTTCTTCAATCGATCGACGAAGCCACGCTCGATTTCGCTCAACTGGGAGGATATGCCGGCATCCATCGCGCCACGGCTGGTTTCAAAGACCGCCGAACCTCGTTCCAGCGTGGCATCGGGAATGACTTCGATATTGTTCAATCCAGGGCGAAGCAGAATGGCATCTTCGGGATTGACGCGGACCCGGCTCGACTCACTGCCATCCAGCTTCTGAAAAGCCGCTTTCACAAGTCCGAGCAGGGCCGAAGGGTCGATCGCCAACTCGCGATGGATGATTCGCCGGGCCACGGCTAATGCGAGTTTCACCGCATCCTCTTCCGCCTCATGCCGGATGCGGGCTCGCAGTGAAGATAGCGCGTCGATCGTATTCGCCATTCTTCCGGCGACCTGGGCGATCTTCTGAGTGCCCACGGCTTCACCCTCGGTCAAGCCCCGTTGATAGGCGGCCTGCGCCCGCGCTTCCACTTCCGCCTCAAGCTGGGAAATGCGCTGGCGAAGCGGACCACTGGAATCCTCCACATGGGCCGGCGCGGCCGATGGCTTAGGAGGGCACCAAGGCTCGGGCGTGGGCGGAGTTGCCTGTGGCAGGACCATGCGGATCGCTACCGGATGGACGCCAGTTACAGTGTCCTTCGGAAGAAGTCTAGACGACATATTGCTCTCCCGACGACCCCTTCAGACTGATCACGCCCTCCGCTTCCAGTTGCCGCACGACGGCAATAATCTGTTGTTGCGATCCTTCCACTTCCTTGATCTTGATGGGGCCCAAGGACTCCATGTCTTCGCGCATCATCTCCGCGCCGCGCTGCGACATCGCCTTCAGCATGTGATCCTTCAACCGGTCGCTTGTGCCCTTCAGCGCTATCGTGAGAATCTTCCGATCGACTCGCGCCAACAATTCCTTAATTGACGATTCCTCCATCGACAACAGATCTTCGAAGACGAACATCAGGTGGCGGATGGTCTGCACAAGCTGCGGCTCGGTCTCGTCCATGTTGTCGAGAATTTCCTTGCTGGTTCCCGAATCCAAGCGGTTGAACATCTCCGTTACGGCGCGCACACCCCCGTAGGACTCGCGGCTCAGTTCCCCCACCGACTTCAACTTTGAACCGATGACGAGGGCGATCTTCGAGATAATTTCCGGCGAAATCTGGTCCAGGTTTGCCATCCGCAACGAAACATCTCCACGAAGTTCCGCAGGGAGAGAGAACAGGAGCGAAGCGGCTTGCGACGAATTCAGATGCGAGAGCACTAGTGCGATGGTTTGCGGATGCTCGCTATGGATGAATTTAGCGAGCTGCTGCGGGTCGGCTTTCTGCAAGGCGTCAAAGCTGGCAGCTTCGTTGCCCAGGGCCTTCATCAGACGATCAAGCATCTTCTTGGCATGGTCTGGACCATACGCGCTGATCAGCAGTTTTCGAGCATAGTCCACGCCGCCCTTGAGCACATATCCATGCGCTAGGGACATCTGGTAAAACTCTTCCAGAACTATTTCGGCGTTCTCCGAGGTTATGGTCGGCAGCTTGGCAATTTCCCGAGTCAGCTCCTGCGCCTCTTCTTCGTCCAAATGCTTCAGAACCTCGATGCTTGCCGTCTCACCCAAGATGACCATCAGAATCGCCGACTTCCGGAGACCGCTCAGTTTCTCGCTGTCGCTATTCGGTTGCATTTATCCAGGTCCTGATGATATGGGCCATCGATTCGGGGTCTTTCTTGACTTCGGAACTGATGTATTTAGCAAGCACCTCGGCCTTCTTGCTGGTGACTTCGGGCAGCTTCAGCGATCCTAGAGTCTCGGCATCCATCGCCGCTTGCAGCGCCGCCCGTTCCGTCAAAGCGGCATCCATTACTTCGCGGCTATCGGGCCCCTCGATCGCTTCCTTGGCTGCTTTGGCCGGTGGGATCGCCGCCGCAATCTCTACTTTGGTCGCCGAGCGGCGCATCACCACGATGACAATCACCGCCAGAGCGAGGATTGCTCCCACGCCGATTCCGGCGATAACAGGCAGCGTCGGCTGGGTCAACAGTTTCCGCAGCCAGGTGTCGGGGACGCCGATGACGGGAAGCGTGATCGGCAGAGGCTCGGCATTGAGCGTGGATTCAAAGGGAAACGTGTCCACCACCAGCAGGTCTCGATCGGGCAGAATGCCGGCCACACCCGCCACAACTTCGCGAATAACCTTCAGTTTTTCGGCCGAAGGTGGCTCTATGATGCGCTTCGCTTTCGCTCCCGATCCTTCCCAACGGACGTTCTGATCGACCAGCACCGATACCGACAGCCTCTTAATAGTTCCCTGCGGTAGTTTCAAATGCTTCACGGTACGGCTGGACTGGTAGGCCACGTTCTCAGTTCGTCGGACAAAACCGGCGCTTCCGGCGGATGGCCGTGCGGGTGGACGCGGCAGGTTGGATGCCGATCCGGGAATCCCCGAAGCCGTCGCCGCACTGGTTGAGTCTTCGGTACGCTGAGAGGTCGTCATTACGGAGCGAGTCGGATCGTAAGTCTCCTCACTCTGCTCACCGCTGGTGAGATCGCAATCGGCGGAGACATTGGCGCGGAATTTCTCCACACCCATCATGGGTTCGAGTGTCGAATTGATCTTTAGTAATAAGTCCTTTTCCACTTGCTGCCGGTATTCCAGAGCCGAATCGGATATGTCGCTGGCATCCCCTTGATTCTTCCGCGGATGGCTCAACAGGTTGCCGCGCATATCGAGTACGGAGACCGCCTCTGGCGTCAGCCCTTCCACGGCGCTAGCGGCAAGATGGGCAATCGCCACGACGTTTTGGGGAGAAAGCTTCCCCCCCGGCTTGAGCTTTATTAGGACACTTGCTTTTGCCGGTTGCTTTGACTCCAAGAACACCGAGTCCTTCGGAAATGTAACGTGAACGCGAGCCTGTTCCACATCCGTACTTCGGCAAACCGGCAACGGCCAATTGCAGGCGCAGCTCAGCCACGCGGCCCGAAGGGACGAGAATCGCACTGCCACCCTCGGCCAAGCGATATTCCACACCCGACTCGCGAATTTTTGCTACCATCGCGCCGGCATCTTCCGAGGCTAGCCCGGTGAATATCGGCTTGAAGTCGCGCTCGCGATTCCAATGCGAAAGTCCAACGATCGCCCCGATCACGGCGAGAGCCGAAATCACGATCGTTATCTTTTGGCGCAACGAGAGCCGGGCTAAAATTTGTTTGAGCTGATCCATGCGGAGGGCTTACATCAAAGCTGCATGCGCATTACTTCTTGATATGCCGAGACAACTTTATTTCGAACCTGCATAAACAAGTTGAAGGAAAGGTCCGCTTGCTGGGTGGCCATGGCTGTGCGGTGGATGTCTTCGCCTTCTCCGGAAAGTAGACGGTCGATGCTCTGCTCCGCGGCCCGGCCGTAACCCTCCACGGTATCGATGGCCTGCGAAAGCACCGCTTGAAAAGTCCCAGACTTATCGGTGGATCCGACAGCAACAGGCGCGATGATAGGTAATGCCGAAGAAACTGGATTAATTGTCATCGGAGTAGGTCAATCGAGTGGTTGATCATGTCTTTTATGGCCGTCATCGCCGATACATTGCCTTGGTAGGCGCGCGATGCCGTTAGCAGGTCCACCATATCTTCGGCCGGATTGACGCGTGGGAATGCGACGTAACCGTCCTTGTCGGCGTCGGGATGGCCGGGAAGATACCGCTTCTCGGGGTCTCGCGTATCCTCGATAATGTCCGATACTCCCACGCCGGAAGCGATCTCGTTCTCAAAGACGCTGGCGAATGGCGACGTCTGATTCGTGGTGGTGAAAATAGCGTCTTTGCGCTTGTACGGACCCCCGTCCGGCGTGCGCGTTGTTTCGGCGTTGGCCAGGTTCTCCACCAACAGTTCGGCTCGCGTGCGTTGAGCCGACATCCCCGACGCGCTGACGGAAAGAGCGGAAAAGAGGCTCATCCGTTCTTGCCCTCGTCGATGGCCGCCTTGATCGACTTTACTTGAGACTTCATGAGAGTTGCCGCGAGATTGAAGCGGATGGCGTTCTCGGCTAGAAGGCGCGCCTCGCGGTCGATGCTGACATCGTTGCCGTCGTTTTTCACCTGCAAGCCACCAGCTTCGATCACCCTCGGCGTGCCCTGGGTCAAGCTGGCGAACTCCGCCTGAAAGTCGATGTCTTTCGTCCGGTAATCTGGCGTATCGGCATTGGCGATATTGGCCGCTACCAGTTTCTGCCGGGTGGCCAGCAGATCCATATAACGTCCGAGTTTTGCCGACGTTTGGTCTATCATGCACTCTCTCCATGCAGCTTGACCGCCATCGCGAAAAAGGCCAAATTCGTTCCGATCCGGAACAGATTCAGGGGTCTGGCGATCAAGATGGGTCCCAATTTGGGATACCCTTGCGTAATACAGTGGGGGGAGCGACGAGAAGTTCTCGTGTGTTAATAGGCGACGCCGAAGCGCTGACGGGGAAACTTCGGAGTTTCCGCCTCATCGAGGACGGCAATAGCGAAGTCTTCGGCGGAGATGCGGCTCTCGCCATTCTCGGCGGTAAGCAGGGTGTCCTTCGATGTCCGATATCGTCCCGTTCGCTCACCTGGCTCGATAAAGGCCGCCGGGCTTAAGCTTGTCCAATCCAAATCGGTTACTTTTCGATAGATTTCCAAAGCGTCGCTATGAGCGGCGGCGATTGTCTTCCAGGCTGCGGGGAAGTCTGGCGTGTCTATCAGGCGAACGCCCGGAGCTACCTCCAAACTACCTGCGCCTCCGACGGCGATCAAGCGCCTGACGCCAGCTTCGCGCACGCCTTCGATCAGCGCTTGGGTAGCATCGAGCAACCGCTCAGGCTGGCTGCCCGGTCCGAATGCGCTGATAACAACATCGCTGCCAGCCGCGGCTGCCGCGACACTGGCCCGGTTGAAGATATCTCCGGCCTCTATGCGCAGACCTTTTTGCTCCGACAAATTCCCGCCGCCACGGAGGATGGCCACAACCTCGTGCCCGCGCGACAAAGCCTCATCAAGGATCCGCTTACCGATCATCCCAGTTGCTCCAAATAACAAAATCTTCATGCATCGTTAGACCTTGGCTTTGAAGCTGTCGATTCAAATTTCGTTAAAGCTGGTTCATCCTGGAAAGAAAATTACCCGCGCGGTGTCTAATAGATAGATGAGATTCTCAATTTCCGTTCTACTTTTGCTTGGACAAGTCGCAGTCAGTGCTCTGGCCGCAGCGCCGGAAAAGGTGGCAAAACAACCTAAGACGCACTTCTACCGGGAGCGAAAAAACGCTGTCAAACCGTCGCCCAAGGCCGCTGGTGATCCGGTCGTGGTGAACGCCGCCAGCTACGAGGTGGGAATCAGTCCCGGCGGTCTGGCGACGGTTGTCGGTACAGACCTATCGAGCGTAACAGGCGTGGTGCTTGCCGGTACGGATCCGCTGCCGAATAAGCTTGGCGGCGTGACGGTTCTGGTAAACGGAGTGTTTGCCCCCCTCTTTAGTGTCGCTTACGCTAACGGGCAGGATATTATCAGCTTCCAGGTTCCCTACGACACCCCGACAGGATCCGGCGCGGGCCTTGTGGATGTGTACAATGGCGATGCCCACGTAGCCTCCATCCAGACGGATTCCTTTACCGAGGATCCGGGTATTTTCGTTTACAACGGCTCGTATGCCGTTGCCGTGGACGCCGTCGATGGATCGTTGATCGGTCCCAGCAATCCCGCGAACCCGGGCGACGTTCTTACTCTGTATACCACCGGGCTTGGTCCACTATCGCTTGCCTTGGTGGACGGATATGGAGCGCCGTACAACCCGCTGGCGTATACACAAGATGCATTCAGGATTCTCGTTGCCGGTGAAAGCTGCACACTTTACTTCTCCGGTCTGGCGCCAGGCTTTGTGGGGCTGTATCAAGTGAATCTTCGCTTGCCGACCGATCTTCCGGCAGGCGCGCTCGATATTCAAATCACCTCCGCCTTCGCCGATAGCCGCGTCGCCACGCTTCCGGTACAGTAAATGGGCAAGGCGGCAAAGGTTTTGAAACCCCTCGCCGCCGTTTCCATCTGTATGCCTAGAAAGAGGCAAGCATGCCGCAAGCCCACCGGAATCGCTGGACTATCGCCGTAGCTGGAGTCGTGATGCAGGTGGCGCTTGGCGCAATTTACGCCTGGAGCGTTTTCCGGACGCCGCTTGTTAAAGCATTCGGCTGGAGTATTTCCGAGGTCACTCTAACTTTTACGATTGCGGTCTTCACTGTCGGCTGGGCGGCATTTGCCGGTGGATTGTGGATGAAAGCCAAGGGTCCGCGGATTGTTGGGATCACCTCGGGGATCCTCTACGGCCTGGGTGTGATGCTGGCGCGGTTCTCCGATCAAGGCCTTTGGGTTCTCTATGCCACCTACGGATTGATCGCTGGCATCGGCATCGGGTTTGGCTATATCGTTCCGGTGGCGACCCTGGTGAAGTGGTTTCCCGACCGGCGGGGATTCATTACGGGGGTCGCTGTTGCCGGGTTTGGCGCTGGCGCCCTGGTAACAGCTCCTATCGCCACGCGACTCATCCAGTCCATTGGAGTTTTGAACACCTTTGCGGTTTTGGGAGTGATCTATCTGGTGCTGGTCACCGGGTCGGCGCTCTTCATTTCCGATCCCCCGGCCGGCTATAGCCCCGAAGGATGGACGAAGCCGGCGGTGTCGGCCTCGGGTGCTGGACGCGATTTTACGCTCGCCGAAGCGCTCCGTTCCTGGCAATGGTATGCCCTTTGGTTAATCTTGTTCTTAAATGTGTCAGCCGGAATTTCCATTATTTCTCAGGCTGCCCCGATGACCCAGGAAATTACGGGCGTAACCGCCGCGGTCGCCGCCGGTTTGGTTGGTATTATTTCGATCGCCAACGGCGCGGGCCGATTCCTCTGGGCCTGGCTATCGGATATTATCGGACGCCGCTGGGTTTTCCTGGCGATGTTTCTGATTCAGGCACTGGTGCTTTTCATCCTGCCGGGAGTTACCCATTTTGCGCTATTCACGGCTTTGGCGTTCATCGTGCTTCTCTGTTATGGCGGCGGATTCGGCACGATGCCTGCGTTTTGCGCCGACTACTTTGGAACGAAGGACGTCGGCTCGATCTACGGTTTAATGCTGACTGCCTGGGGGTTCGGCAGCGCCCTCGGTCCGCTATTGATCGCCAATCTGCGGCAGAGCACGGGACACTATGGCCAAGCGCTGTATATTATCGCCGGAATCATGTTAGTCAGCTCCATTGTCCCGTTTATCGTGCGCCGGCCCGGTGAAGACAGTGCGGGCTCGCAGGCCTCCCGGTAGCGCTGTTGGGGGAACGTTACCAGACGAATTTTGCGGCCAGTTGAATATATCGCGGAAAATTATTCTGCTGAATCGGCAATTGCCCAAAGCGCGGATCCTTGTAGTTGGTATTCGGAGCCGGCCGGATTGGCGTATTCGTCACATTGAACGATTCGCCGCGCAGTTGCACACTATACCGTTCGCCGAACCAGAGAGTCTTCTCAACCGATAAATCCAGTTGCGGCGCGGTTGGATTGCGAATGGTTGAGAATCGATCGGGATTGGTGATGAGGCTGTAAGGCGTGCGCGCCTTGTAGCACTTGGGATCGTTATTGAACCACTGATCGGCGGTTTGGCCGCCCACCGCATCGTAGCTTCCGCAGCCATAAATCGCATCGGGAACGTTCACCGGATAGCCGGAACTATAGGTGAGAATCCAATCGACGGCCCAGCCGTTAACGAAAGCTCCGGTGGAACGTCCGACGTCGGCGAAATAATGGCGCCCCCAACCAAACGGCAAATCCCACAGTCCGGTAAAAGCAAAGACCTGTGGTTTATCCAAAGCGCTCAGTTCGTGAATCGGTTTCTCGTCGAGGTTCCAGGGATTCAAACGGTGATCGGTGGCGAACGACTTCGAGAATGTGTAAGAGAGCAGGAAGGTGAAGACACCGGCGGCCGACAAATCGGCAACTCTGCGCTCCGCCATTACTTGCAGTGAATCGTAACGATAATGGGCCCAGGGCGCCGTTGTCAGGGTAACGCCGTCATAAAGCGGATAGGGCCGCAGCAGGTTATAGGCAGTGATTAAAGACCCGCTGCCTAGATCGGAATCCTGCGAAAGAATGCCGCTAAACGGGTTGGGGAGCCGTCGGCTAAGATAGGACGAATCCTTCTGGCCTTTCTGCAATTGAGCGTAACTTACGTTGTCCAGAGCCACCGCCATCGAGTCATGCACGGTCTGGCTGCCGGAGTAGTTCATTTCCGCCATGATGCCCCAAGGCAACTCCCGCTGAAATCCAAATGAGTATTCATAGGTGCGGGGAATGGGGCGCTGACGGCCATCGAAGGTGATGGGGCTTCCAGCGTTGGTCATCGCGCCGAGCGACGATCCGGTGGGCGCCTGAATGCCGTTGGGAAAGGGATTCTGCAGCGAATACGGGCCACTGAGTCCGGCGGAAGGAGTCAGGCCGCCATCGCGGGAACTTACGTAGTCGGTGCGCTGATTGAAGCCGTCGTTCTGATTCAGCTGCGTCGCGGTGCGATAGAAGATGCCAGCACCGGCGCGAAGCACTGTCTTCGGCCGGAAAGCCCACGCTACTCCAACGCGCGGCTGCAGATCGGTCCAATCGGTATCGTAGGGCCTCCGCGATTGTGGGCCGGCGAATTGCTTAGCTCCGTAGATCGCGGCGGGCGGATTCGGATAGAGGTACTTCGGTTTGGTGGCATCGTAGCTCTCTTTTATCTGCTTCCAATTGGCGATGATGCTATCGCTATTCGGATTCTTCACCGTGAAATCGAATCCATCGTTCACCCGGTTAAAGCGCTCGACGAACGGCAATTGCACGTCATAGCGCAGACCCAGATTCAGTGTCACCTTCTTGCTGATCTTCCAATTGTCCTGAAAGTAAGCGGCGTAGTAGGGCCAGGTCCGATAGTAGTTTTCGTTGTAGTCGACCACCCCCGAGGAAGGATATCCCAGTAAAAGGTCGGCTATGCCGCTGCCATCTCGCGAACCCTGACTGCGGCTTGTATCCGACCCGCGATTGGCATACTGCTGCGTCCAACTTCGATCAAAACTAAATTGACCGTTAGCGCTGCCATAACCGGCATTGCCCATTCCGTTGTAGGCAAACTCAAAGCCATAATGCAGAATGTGCCGGCCCTTGGTCTGGATGATTCCCGGTTGAAAGTCGAACTGATTTTGGGTGGACCAACTATAGGAGCTGCCGATGATGGAGTTGTATAAATCGAGATCGATTTTAGGGGCGCTATCGGGCACCGCCGGCGGGTGCGGCAACTGGAGAATGCCTAATTCGGCCGGCGAAATAGCACCTTCGGTGTTGTTGGGAAAATATTCGGTGAAGCGGCCAAACGAAAATCGAACGTCGGCTACCAGCGACGGAGATAAGATGTGCGTCCACTCAAGAATATAGTTCTGGTCCAGGCGGTGGGCCACGTTATCGCCCAACTCGGCCGCCCCGGGGAAGCCATTGGTGGCACTGTTATCGTCTCCCCGCTCAACGGCGAAGACAGCGGAAATTCGATCTTTATCGCTGAATAGATGATCCCAACGTCCCAGCGGCTGATTGTAGAAAAATTGGCTGGTATTCGCACCGGCAACGTAATTCTGCGTTAACCCTTTAACGTTCGGCGCAGGATACAAGGCGATTATCGCTTTGCCTATGGGACTGATCCGGCTAAGTGGAATCGCGCTGCCCGGGAACGGATTCCGGATATAAGCGGCCAGACATCTCGATCCCGGAGCCGTATCCACGCCGTCCACGCATTCGTGTGTGGAAAGCGGATCGTAAATTTTGATTCCATAGGAGCTGAAGTGCTGTCCATCGCGAATATTTACCGGCGGCGTGTTGGACACCAGGGGATAGGGAACAATCTCATGAAAGCCTTCAAAGCTTAAGAAGAGAAAATCTTTATTGCGCCGTAGCGGTCCGCCGATAGTCGCGCCGAACTGATGCGTGTCGTGCCTGCCGCGCGGCGCGCCTTCCAGATTGTTCTGAATAGTATTGGCATCGAATACAGCATTGTGGAAATACTCGTAGGTCTGGCCATGCCAGTAGTTCGTCCCCGAGCGCAGTGTGGTTACCACCGTCCCGCCGCCGGTGCGGCCGAACTGCGCGTCATAGGTATTGATCATCACTTTGAATTCCTGAATCGCGTCGACACTGGGGGAGAATTGCCAGCGGCCGGTCATGCTCACTGGAGCGCCGTTCAGCAGAAACTGATTCACGCCCTCGCGGCCTCCGTTGATTACGAACTTGCCGTCGGTCTGCCAACCGTGGAGGCCGGCAAAACCGGTGGTGCCGAACTGCTCCTGAGTGAAAATCACGCCCGGAGTCAGCGCTACTAAAGAGTAGGCCTGCCGTCCGATTAGAGGAAGGTCCTTCAGCTTCACCGGATCGAAGCGATACGTGCGAGATGCCGTTGTCGTCTCCAGGCGCTCTGTATCGGCGGCGATGGTGACATGCTCATTCACATCGCCGACTTCCAGTTTCAGGGTCAGGTTCAGAGTGTCATCGGTTTGGAGCACCACGCCTTCACGGCGCAAACCTTTAAAGCCGATCAACGCTACCTGCACATTGTAGACACCGGCATTCAGGAACGGAAACGAATAGAAACCCGCCGTATCGCTGTAGACTTCGAACGTTTCGTTGGTATCGATGCGGATGACGCGGACACGGGCCCCGGGTATACCGGCATCGCTACGATCGGCTACGCGTCCAAACAAGCTGGCCCGCGAAGCTTGCCCATACATCGCCGCCGCCAGCAGGCATAATATCGCCAGGAGCCGGATTTTGGCCACGCAGAAGTGAAAACAAGGCACTAGCATCCCAGGAACGTTGGCATTAATGATAGCAAGCGTGAGCGAACCAGATCTAGCTCCGTTTCAATCCTTGAAACGTGATATAGATTTAGGAGGTCAGGCTTCTACCATGCCCAGAACTCCAAATTCTCAACCTGCCGGTAGTACTCCGTGCGATATGCGTCTTCCCATGGAAGCGCTGGATTTTCGCCGCCGAAACCGAGGCTTCACAACCGAGAAATATTTAGGCGCGATCAACATCACCGCCTGGCTTTATGCCGACGCCGATGGGGTCAAGCGAGTGCTGGTGAATCCGAATACAACGATCGCCGAGCTTATTAAGGAGTTTGGACCGGCACAAACACCGGATGCCGAAGTAGGTTTTCATTCGGAAGGCAGGGCGGCCGAATACTTCCGCACGAAGCCCAACCTGCGAGTCTTACAGATTTTCTCCGAACGAATTCCCTGCCCCATGATGTGCGCTCCATTGCTGCGGCATTATTATCCGGGAGTGCCCTGGTATTACTATTACGACAGAAGGTCGTGGCGCGCGGAAGCAGGCGCCGGGCTCCTGAAAACCGCGGCGGGCGTTCTAAAAACAGCGTACGGACTTTGAAGCGGCGGTGAACTTAGTAAGTGCCGTGGAAGGCCGTTAGGGCTTTACCGCCGGTTGCCAGAGCTCAATCTTATTCCCATCCAGATCATAGATCCAGGCAAAGCGACCGTACGATTCATCCATTCGTTTGGCGTCGATCTTTACTCCCTCTTGTTTTAAGCGGTCGAGCAAAGCATCCATATCGTCGACGATGTAGTTGAACATGAACGGTGCGGGGCTGGGATCGAAGTAGTCACTGGAGCTGGGAAAAACAGTCCAAACCGTAACGTGTTCCTTTTGCGGGTCGTCGTGTTCGCGCCACGGAAGCATCGCGCCGTGGCCTTTGTCGGCGAGTCCAAGATGCTTCGAATACCATTCGCGCATTTGATCGCGATTAGCGGATTTGAAGAAGACACCGCCGATTCCAAGGATGCGCCCGCGCTGCTCCACTTTGACAGGCGGCGTCGGTTTTTCCGGTTGCGGAGATTGCACTTTTTGTCCTTTCGAACTGCCCGAGATGAGCAACAGCGAGCCGAGCGCAATTGTGCTCCAGGGTATGCGTTGCATCTGTGGATTATACACGATCGAATTTAGAAAACGATATCGCTCGCCGCGGTGAACTTCAGCGAGTGAAGATCTCACTCACCGGCAATCGCGCGTCTAATAATTTCAACAGCGGCGCAAGTCCATCCGAGTTGAAAGAATAGACACCAGAGACTGTGCCGTAAGCTTTGAGTTGCACTTGTTGCAGCCGGGCTGCTTCATTTCAGCCAAGCGAATGCCAGGGAGTCTGTGTCGATTTCGGTGTCGACGATCGGCTTTGCGACGTTCAGCGCATCTTCGCCATTTGCGAACATCACGACGCCCGGCCTTCTTTTCGGGTCGGCCATCACAAACGCTTTTAAGACTCCGTTATCGCCCCAATGCCAGAGCATGACGCTCTTATCTTCGCGCTGAATGCCCCATCCCAAGCCCCAGAAAAGCGTCTTCGATAGTTCTTTCGGTTCCTGCTTAATGCAGATCCTGCAAGTCGGATCGAGCGCGATCACAGGCGTCTCCATCTGACGAAGCACGGAGGACGAAAGCCCTTTGCCATTTAAGACCGCGTCTACGAAAAGGGCGTAGTCGCTGGCGGTAGTGTTCAGGCTGGATGCTGCTCCGGCTTCTTTCGGTTTCTCTAGCTCACCCGGTGCTCCTTTGGAGTCATATCCGGTAGCCGTCAGGCCGTCAAAGCTTGGCCTCCACACATAGCTGCTATTCGTCATTCCCAACGGCTTGAAAACGACTTCGTCCATGTAGACGTACAGCGGTTTCCCCGTAATCTGCTCGACCACATGTTGCAGATAGATGTATCCCTCGCCTGAGTAGCTGAAACGTTCTCCGGGAGAGAAATAGATGCAAAGCGTCCCATCGTCGCCCCGTCAATTCGGAAAGCCGGTTCGATGGCTCAATACCAATCGAGCCGTGATCTTGCCTACGCGTTCATCTGGAACGTAGGGCTTTGGCAAATAAAAGCTCAACGGAGTATCGAGATCGAGCTTTCCCTGGTCGACCAGCTTCAGCACGCCGTAAGTAAATACAGGCTTGCTCAGAGAAGCAGCTTCAAAGACCGTGTCCGTCCGGACGGGTTCTCCCGTCTGCTTGTTCTTCATTCCGAAACCATGCAGCCAGATCGTCTGCCCACCGCGGATCAAGGCGATCGACATCCCAGGAACTCCGCCCTGTTTCATCAGACCTGGAACCTCGTTTTCCAGCCGCGAGATCACATCTCGCGTGGACCGAACCGAGGGAACTTGTGCCTGTAACCTTGGGGTTCCCATCACGCCAGCAGCGGCTGCCACCAACACAAGAACCACGCCGACGCCCTAAAGAAATCGGATCAATTCCGCCTCCTGGTAAATCTCTATCCGCTCCCCATCAGTAGTTGAAAGGCGTCAACGAGTGATGATCTCACTCACCGGCAATCGCGCGTCTAATAATTTGATCAGCGGTGCAAGTCCATCCAAGTTGAAAGAATAGACGCCAGAGACCGTGTCGTAACCTTTGAGTTGCACTTGTTGCAGCCGGGCACTTTCACCGACGTCGATCACTTCGCTTAGCACGGCCTCAACCTCTTCGCCGAACGCGATATCCATATTCAACTGCCGGGTGCTGGACTCCAGGCGAAAGGCCTTATTCACCACATCGCCGAGCGCGGTGTAATCCGCCGCCGCCCCGCTGCCCAGATTGCCAATCGAGGCCGTGCCGGTATTCAAGCCCGCTCCGATCAGAATCGGATCAGTGAGGTCAAATCGATCCTGCAGCAGCTGGACGGATTCATGAATTTCCGCTATCGCCGCCAAGGCCGTGCGCACCATAAACAACGGGGTTTGATGCGCCTGATGCGCCCACACAGCCATAACGGCATCGCCAATATGTTTCCATCCCCACGCCCCGGACTTATCCAGGATGGCGCCGGCCTCACGATTAAAAGCGGTCATCACCGCGGCGATCTGCATGTCGCCCAGCTTGCGCGACAACACCGTGAAGTCTCTTACATCGATCACCAGAACCGTAATCTTAGCCGTGGCGAGCGTCGGAAGGGTTTCCCCACAGCTCATCGTGGCCACATCGGGCCGTGCCAGACCAGAACCACTATGTACAAAGGCCAACGTGAAGTCCCCGATTTTCAAGATGTCGCCGTCGTGTAAATCGGACGATCCGTTCAATCGCTGCCCGTTAAGATAGGTGCCGTTGCGGCTGTTTAAATCGAGAATCGAATAGATCCCGGAAGCGTCGTATTGGACGATGGCGTGATGCCGGGACACACCCTCGCCCTGTAGAACGATCTCGCAGCGAACGCTCCTCCCGATTCGCGATGGAATCTCTCGACCTAAAACGATGACTCTGTCCTCCTGATCGCCTTTGAGAATCAACTTAGCCGTGGTCTGATCGTTCATCGCTTAGAACATCATTCCAGAAAAGCGCACTCGCCGCCAGTTCATGTGCGAGTCGGGGAAAAATGAGTGCCGCTACTCCGCGCGCAGGGCGTCGAGGGGATTTACGGCGGCAGCGCGCCGCGCCGGAAGATAACTGGCTAATAGCGCGGATATGCCAAGCACGATGGCAACGCCCGTCAGGGTCATCCAGTCCCAAGTCTTAACTCCAAACAAGAGTTGGCGCAGGAGGGAAGAAAGCGCGATGGAACAGAGCAGGCCGGAAACGATTCCAGCACCGATCAACCATCCGGCTTCCAGCAATACTAAGCGGTAGACGGCGCCTGGCTGCGCACCGAGTGCCATCCGCACTCCGATTTCGCGCGTTCTCTGGCTCACCGAGTAGGCGATTACGCCGTAGAGCCCGACGACGCCCAACAACAGCGCCATCGCCGCAAAGGCACCCACCAGCCAAGCCGACGATCGATGGATATAGGCCGTGGGTGAGCTTGAAATTTTTTCCATCATGCTAACGGTGTCGGTGGTCACGAAGCCGGCATCAATCTTACGAATGGTAGCCGTCATGGCCGGGAGCAGCGAGCCTTCATCTTGGGATGTTCTGACGACAATAGCGAAATAAAGATCGGGATCTTGGTTGAACGGAGCGTATTCCGCCGCCCAGATCTCCGAATCGAGAGCACCGTCCCGGACGTCATCGATAACTCCCACCACTTCTCGAATAGATTTCGGAGTCAAACTTGTATCGCCAAACTTCTTCCCGATGGGATCTTCACCGGGGAAATATTGCTTCGCCAGCATCTTATTAATGATGACGATCTTGGGCTTCGATGCGTCGTCGGACTCGGTAAAGTAGCGCCCTTGGAGCAGCCTCGCTTGTATGGTCTTGAAATAGCCAGGGCTTACCTGGCGGCCGTTCACTTCATTGTGTTCGCCGTTATAGGGCTTGCCGACAAACCGGATCCAGTCCGTATTTCCATTGAAACTTACAGGCAACACATCGGTAATTCCGACCGACTGGACCCCTGGCAGACTGGCGATCTCGCCCACGATATTTCGGGCGATCGCGATCCTCTGCTCCATCTTCTCGTTGCCGTTTTTCGGTATGGCTACCCGTAACGTAGCCAGATGATCGGGCTTCATGCCCAGATCCACTTTAAGAAGCAAGTACAGACTCTTGCCTAGCAGTCCAGCTCCCACTAACAACACCATCGCCGTCGCCAATTCCACCACGACGAGTTTGGAACCGAGCCTGCGCCAGGTATTGCCGGCTGACCCGCGGCTGCCTTCGGCCATCCCTTCGCGCATGTCCGGCGAGGATAGGCGTAAGGCGGGAGTGAGCGCGAACAGCACCGCCGCGAGTATGGCGATCGCAGCGCCGAATGCCGTTACCCGGAGGTTCAAGCCAAGGCCCTGCAGATAAGGCATATCCGCCATCATGTATTCCGGAATCAAGCCGATTAACAGTTGCATTGCCCAGTGGGCGCCCAACAGGCCCAGCGCGCTTGCGGCCGCCACCAGCACCAACCCCTCGGTGACAAACTGGCGGATCAATCTACCTGAGGAAGCACCCAACGCGCTGCGGACCGCCATCTCGCGCCTGCGGCCTTCGGAACGCAATAACAGAAGGCTTGCGATATTGACGCATGCGATTAGCAGCAACAAGCCCGCCCCACCCAAGAGCACCAGGAGAATCGGGCGTATCTCGCCGACAATCGCCTCCGATAGCTGCATGATATTGGCACCCTGTCCGCGATTGGAATCGGGATATCCCTTTTCCAACTGCTGGGCGATCAGTACCATGTTGGCCGCCGCCGATTCGATGGAGACGCCGTCTTTCAGCCGGCCAACGCCGTAGAGATTGTGGCAGCTTCGGCGATCTTCACAAGATCCGCCGGCATGGAGCGAAACCCAAAATTCGGCTGGCCCGATAAGGGCGAAATGGAAATCTTGTGGCAGCACGCCGATGATCGTGTTCGGCTCGCCGTCCAGCGTCACCGTCTGGCCCAAGATGTCTGTTCTTCCAGCAAACCGTTTTTGCCAGGCGGAGTAACTCAGCAGGACGGTTCGCGGCGACGCGGGTAAATCTTCGCCTGCATAAAAATTCCGCCCAAGGATTGGCGCAATGCCGAGAGTGCGAAAGAAGCCATCGCTCACCCGGCCCGCGCGAGACTTTTCGGCTCCTGAAGACGTCGTCACAATTGGGTTTCTACCCTGGTAGACATCCATCGAGCTGAAACTTTTGTTCAACTTCTTCCAGTCGAGGTAATCCAAGAACGACAGGTTGCATTTCTCGCAGCGGGGCAGTTTTTCATAAACGGCGGCTAGCCGCTGTGGATTGCGATAGGGCAGAGGCTTCGCCAGCGCTGCGTCGACGAAGGCAAAAATGGCGATACTGGCGCACATGCCGAGAGAGAGCATCAGAATCGCCGTGGCAGTGAATCCAGGATTCTTCCGCAGCTGCCGCAGGGCGAATCGAGCGTCCTGCACCAGATTCTCCAGCAACGGCACGCTGTTTTGATCCCGGTAGGCCAGCTTTGTTCGCTCCATGCCGCCAAGATTTCGAATGGCTTGGCGCCGCGCTTCCCCGGGCGTCATGCCCCCGCGAACAAGATCGTCGATCTCCATCTGCAGATGAGATTCGATCTCATCGGAGAACTCACCTTCACGCCGGGAGTTGGGCAGCAGCCCTGCCAGCCGAAGCAGCCACATGCGCATGGTCTTCATGCCGGATCCTCTGAGCCGCTCAGGAATTTCGCCAGAATCGCCGTAGCCTGTTCCCAGTTCCGCGCTTCTCTTTCCAGCTGCTTCCGGCCTGTGCGAGTGAGCTTGTAAAATTTGGCTTTACGATTGTTTTCCGACAGTCCCCATTCGGAGACAATCGAGCCTTCCTGTTCCAGTTTCAGCAGCGCCGGATACAGCGTCCCGTAGTTGAGAGTTAGAAGATCGCCGCTTGTCTGCTCAATCCGCCGGGCGATGCCGTAGCCATGGAGCGGCCCCAGATTCTCAATTGTCTTCAACACCATCAACGCCAGTGTGCCCTGCCAAACCTCAGTTTTATTGCCCATTTCAGACTCCTATTGCCCCGCCATAGGTATCGTGACACATCATCTATGGGGATGCAATAGGTAAATGCTGTCGATTACCATGAGGCAATACTCATGTTCGACCTCAACCGTCAATTCGGACCCATCGATATCTACCTCTTCGATCAATTATTAAAAGGACGAATCGTCCCCGGAATGACGATTCTCGATGTGGGGTGCGGCATCGGGCGCAACCTGGTTTACCTTCTGCGGGAAGGCTACGAGGTCTGTGGCGTAGACTCCGATTCGGCAGCTATCGATGCAGTCCGCGATCTGGCGGCTTTGCTCGCGCCCGATCTGCCGGCCAGCAATTTCCGCGAAGAAGATATCGAAAGCATGTCCTTTCCGGATGCCTTTGCCGATGTGGTGCTCAGCTCGGCGGTTCTACATTTCGCTCGCGGTGACGAACACTTTAACGCGCTGCTCAACGGGACTTGGCGGGTCCTCAAGCCGGGAGGAATTTTCTTCTGCCGGCTGGCGTCTTCGATTGGCATGGAACACAGGATAGAGCGCTTATCGGGACGCCGTTTTCTGTTGCCCGATGGGTCAGAAAGATATCTGGTGGATGAGGCGCTGCTCAAACAAATCACCGACGCGCTGAGCGCGGAATGGCTGGAGCCGATAAAGACGACCATCGTTCAGGATCAACGCTCGATGACAACATGGGTGATTCAGAAGCGTCTATAGGTCCAGATTCACGACAAGCTTCCCGCGGCGATTTCCAGAAGAGAACAGTCCCCGATAGGCCGCAATTGCGTCTCCGAGCGAAATTTCCTTATCGAGAATTGGCTTTACATCACCCGCTTCCAGGAGCCGCGTAATCTCCAGCAATTGCCCGCGATTCGGTTCGACGATAAAGAATGCGTTCTTAACGACCTTGTCGCGACTGCCTTCACTCCCGGTGGCAATCGTCACTAAACGGCCGCCCAGTTTGAGAACGCTCAACGATCGTTCCAGCGTCTCGCCGCCGACCCCGTCAAATACTACATCGACGTCATGCAGTTGATCCTCGAAGCGGCTATTTCGATATTCGATCACCTGGCCAGCGCCAAGCTGCTTCAGGAATTCGACATGCTCGGCGGAAGACGTTGCCACGACGCGGGCGCCATGATGACTTGCCAGTTGAATCGCATATACGCCCACCGCTCCCGCGCCACCGTGGATCAACACCGTCTCTCCCGGTTGCAGGTGGGCCTTCTCAAAAAGCCCTTGCCAGGCGGTGAGTGCGCCGATTGGCACCGATGCGGCTTCGACATGCGTCAGGTTCGCTGGCTTAGGCGCAATCCAGCCCGGTCGCGATAGGCAATACCAGGCCATCGCACCATCGGCAAACCAATCGTTCATGCCGAAAACTTCCTGCCCATCCACCACGCCGGAAAACTCATGACCGGGAATTACGTCCGTCCGAGGCTGGCCGGCAGCGGTGTGTGTAGTGGGATACCACAGCAATTCCGTCGGCGTCAAGCCGGCTGCTTCCACCCGTACGAGGATCTCTTCGGCACCAGGCTCTGGTTGCGGTACATCGGTCTCCACCAGCGATGCAAGATCGGCGGGATCTCTTAAGCAGATCGCTTTCATATACCGGCTTAGATGGCGATCGACGGCGGCGAGTCGCTCAATTTACATCTCCACGAAGATCTTGCCTTCCAGGTACCACGTCGCCTTGCCGGAAATCGTAACGCGTTCTCCGCGATCTTCACACCACAGTTCCCCGCCTCTGGCGGATACTTGAAACGCATGAAGCTCTGTCTTGCCCAACCGCTTTGACCAATACGGAATCAGCGTGCAATGCGCCGATCCAGTCACGGGATCTTCATTTACACCCTTGGTTGGAGCAAAGAATCGCGAGACGAAATCACTTTCGCCGCCCGGCGCCGTGACGATCACCGCGCGATCTAGACCGCGCAGCAAATTCATATCGGGCTGTAGGGCGCGGACGTCCTGTTCGCTCGGGTAAACGACTAAGTAATCGCGCGAGGCAAGAACGAGTTCCGGCTCTTTACCCAGAGCCTGCACCAGCAGTGGATCCAGCGCACAATCCGCTGGCGGCCGGGAAGGAAAATCGAGCGAAAGCAAGTCGCCCTCTTTCTTCACGATCAGCTCGCCGCTCTTGGTATCGAAGGCGATAGAATCGGTGGCCGGGCGGTATCGCTCAAAGAGCACGAAGGCCGAGGCCAAGGTGGCGTGTCCGCACAGATCGACTTCGCTTACCGGAGTCATCCAGCGGAGATTATAACGCTCACCAACGCGCACGAAATAGGCTGTCTCAGACAAATTGTTTTCAGTGGCGATGGCCTGCATGATCTCGTCCGGCAGCCAGGCCTCCAGTGGGCAGACGGCGGCGGGATTTCCGCTAAACTGCTTACTGGTAAACGCGTCGATCTGATAGATGGGAATCTGCACACTTCCACTTTATCGAACCGCTATTCGGCGGCGCGCAACACTTCCGCTGGCTCGGGCTTTCCGCGCTGGCTGTAGCGAATCGTCCCGTCCTTACCGATCAAATAAACCGTTCGCTTCACCACCAACCCGTTCGCATGGTAACTCGCGGCCACCTTCTGTCCTTTGTCCACTAACAGTGGAAAAGGAAAGCTGCGACGACTGCGGAAATCCGCATGACTTTTGGCATCGGCGGGATTCACTCCAAATACCACCGCGTTGCTCGATTCCACGTCAGCCCACTGATCGCGAAATTCACAAAGTTGTTTCCGGCAGACAGTGGTCTCGTCGAGAGGATAGAAAATCAGGACGACATTCTTGCCCCGCAGAGCCGACAGTTGAACGGAGTTCCCATCCTGATCGTCAAGCGTAAAGTCGGGCGCGGCGTTGCCTACCGGAAGAGGTTCGGAAAACAGCCAGGAGAGCATGTAGCCCCGTTGTATCACAAGCGGCTTCGGCAAACATTGTGGAACCTTTCAGGTCCGGCGCGACAATAGGGGATAGAAGGCGATGCTGGATCTTCAGAGGCAGGCGGACGACATATTGATTTCCCGGGCTCGCGTGGGATGTGAGGAATCGTTTACGATTCTCTACCGCCGACACCAGGGCCGCGTGTTCGGCTTCGCTTTGCAGATGAGCGGTTCCGAGGCGATCGCCGAAGAGGTGACGCAGGACGTATTTGTCACACTGGCCGGCTCTCATACGTTCGATCCCGCAAAGGGAAGCTTGCCGGCGTTTCTGCTCGGCGTAGCCCGCAATTGCGTTCTCAGTTCTCTCCGCCAGGCAAACGGTTATGTGCCTTTGACTCAGGAAAACGATGCTCCAGGACCGCAAGCGGTGCTGAACGATCTGACTCGCCGGGAAACGATTGGCGAGGTACGCCGTGCCGTGCTCTCGCTGCCGCCAAACTATCGCGAAGTAGTGATCCTCTGCGATCTGCAAGAGCTGGATTACGCCGAGGCGGCCAAAATTATGAATTGTGGATTGGGCACGTTAAAGTCCAGATTATTCCGCGGACGCGCCTTGCTAGCGGAAAAATTACGACCGAAGTCGGCCGGTGTTCGATCGGCGAGGTGTTTAGCATGAACGAAGAACAAGTTATCTCGCGCTTAGCGGCTGTGGCGGAAGCGGATCGGGAGCGAAGCGCGCCGCAGGCGGTAGAGCAGGCGGTGTTGCGAGCTTTTCGCGAACAGCAGCGGCACTCAATCCGAGTTCAACATCCGGCGTTTCTCGGCTGGAAGAAAACGGCGATGGCGGCATCGGCCAGCGCGGCGGTGCTATTACTCACGTTCGGCCTGATGAACCGCCGGGATGTATCGGCCGTCCCAGTAATCGCAACACAAATAGCGCAACCCGGAACGGTGAATGGAGTTATATCTTCGCGAAGCGAATCAGATCAGGAAATTGCCACCGAATTCATTGCCTTGCATCCGGGTACGCCAATTGATCCGGATGGCTACAGCCAGTTAGTGCGGGTTAGCCTTCCGCGAACGGAATTAGCGCGCTTTGGATTTCCCGTCAGCCAGGATTCGGCTGCGGCATCGGTGAATGCCGATGTCCTGTTGGCGGAAGACGGCACTGCGACGGCGGTCCGGTTCGTTCAGTAGTCTTCGGTTTTTTTTACAAGGAGCCATTTTAATGCAATTCAATCAGAAGTTGATTCTGTTCCCACTCGCGCTGGCCGGAGTAGCGCTAACGCTCTCGGCGCAACATTCGCGCGGGCCGGCCGGGATGTCGCCCGATGGCGGCCCCGGAATGTTCCGCTTTCTTTCGGCGGAAGGCCGTCCGGGGAAGCTGGTGACTGGCGCCCCTTATTCGGCTACCGCCGTTACCACTACGACGCGGACGCTGGGCGATGGCAGCCACATCACCAACACCAGCACGACTACGCTCTATCGCGACAGCCAGGGCCGAACTCGCAGGGAACAGAGCATGTCGGGCGTGGGACCGTGGCCCGCTGCGGGCGGCCAGGCAACCAAAGTGATTTTTATAGACGACCCGGTGAGCGGCGAATCAGCGGTGCTGAGGCCCGAAACAAAGACCGCGCAGAAATTCACCAAGCGGCCCGCTAGAACCGCTGAAACCGCTAGAACTCATGAAGACCCGGTTGACCCGGACGTGCAAGTAACGCAGTTACCCGCGCAGACAATCGCCGGCGTCAGCGCGACTGGAACGCGCACCACGCGCACGATTGCCGTGGGCAAAATCGGCAATGACAAAGTCCTGACCAGTGTCAGGGACAAATGGTATTCGCCGGATCTGCAAATTACCGTACAGAGCTCGGTAACGGATCCGCAGTTCGGCAATTCCAGCTACACCTTGCAGAACGTCAGCCGCGCCGAACCGGCCGCCTCCCTCTTTCAGGTTCCGGCCGATTACACGGTAAGCACGTCGTCGGGCCCCGGGGGTCCTGGTGGTGGATTTGATCGTGAAAGCCGCCGCCAGCGGCAATAATCGTTCTTGAAGCGCGCGCCCGGCCGGAAGTTTCCACGCTTCCGGGCCGGGCGTAAAATAGGTCGTGCGTTCCTTCCCGTGGTATCTCCCCCTGCTCGCGATATCGTGCCTTTCCGCCCAGGACCCCGGCGTCCGTATCGAAAACAATGTCCCCGCGAAGATGCGCGATGGCGTGGTTCTGTACGGCGATATCTATCGCCCCACCACGGATGGCATCTTTCCGATTCTGCTCCAGCGGACGCCGTATAATCGCGCCGAGGCGACAGGCGATCTGCTTCGCATCGCCTCCCATGGATACATCGTCGTTGTCCAGGACACGCGCGGGCGATACGCGTCGGAAGGCGAATTCTATCCGTTCCGCGACGAATCAAACGATGGCTACGACACCATCGAATGGGCCGCGAAGCTTCCCCGGTCTAGCGGCCAGGTTGGCATGTTTGGTGGATCCTATGTCGGTGCAACGCAGATGCTGGCCGCAATCGCCAAGCCGCCGCATCTTGCCGCGATCTTCCCGTATGTGACGGCATCGGAATACTATGACGGATGGACCTATCAGAACGGCGCGCTGATGCAATGGTTCACCTCATCCTGGACCGCAGGGTTGGTAAACGATACACTACGCCGTCGGTCGGATGCGCTCTCCAATCCAAAAGCTTGGGTGACCCAACTGCCCGTCGAATCGATTCGCATGGTGGATTATCCGCCGGCCGCGGAGCTCGCGCCTTATTTTTCCGACTGGCTGAAGCACGAGACCGAGGACGATTATTGGCGGCGCTGGAAGATATCGGACCATTATTCCGAGATGAACGTCAGCGCTTTGCACTCCGGCGGCTGGCACGATATTTTTCTCAAGGGCACGCTGAACAACTACATCGGCATGCGTAAAACTTCTCCGGCCAAAGCCGAGCAGCGGCTACTGATCGGACCATGGGCGCACACCTCTACATCAGCGGAGGGAAAAATCGGCGACGTGACGTTTGGAAAGCAGGCGGTACTCGACATGCCCGGCGAGATCGTCACCTGGTTTGACTACGCGCTGAAGCATAAGCAGAATCGATTCGCCAGCGGGGCTCCCGTGCGATTGTTCACCATGGGCGAAAACGCCTGGCATGACGAACAGGAGTTTCCGCTGGCACGCACGCAGTACACGGACTTTTTCTTGACCAAAGGCAGCCTCACGACGGCGAAGCCTTCGGGCGGCGACCCTGAATCGTACGAGTATGACCCCGCTAATCCGGTTCCCACCATCGGTGGCCGCCTCTGTTGCGGACCGCAAAGCGCGCCCGGTCCGGCGGATGAACGAGGCACTGAGAAGCGGGGCGACGTTCTGGTCTTCTCTACACCGCCGCTCAAAAAAGATATCGAGGTGACGGGCTGGATCAAGCTGAAGCTTTATGCCGCGAGCGCCGCCGTCGATACGGATTTCACGGCGCTGCTGGCCGATGTGGAACCCTCCGGCTATGCCAGATTTCTGACGGACGGAATCGTTCGCGCCCGCTATCGCAATTCCACGACGAAGGCCGAACTGCTTGAGCCCGGAAAAATCTACGAATATACGATTGACCTATGGGCGACCAGCAATCTGTTTCGGGCCGGGCACCAGATCCGTCTGTATGTTTCCAGCAGCAATTTTCCTCGCTTTGATCGCAATTTGAACACCGGCGCGGGCATTGAGGGCCAGACAAAGATGGTTACGGCCACACAGCGGATCTATCACGACGCCACGCATCCATCTTCACTTGTACTGCCGGTGATCCCGCGCTAATCCACTAGCTTCAGTGTCCCGAATTTTTCGGGGGTGTGATAATTGGGCCGCATCAGCGGTTGCCAGGCGATTCCCTTTCGCGTCGCCTCCGGCCCTTGCGCCCGATATAAATTCGCACGCAGAGTATTGCCCGCCGCCGCTGCCTTATCGTCCACTGACTTGTAGGGAATGCGCATCACGCCATACCAGATTTTCGCCGCACGGTCGATGCGCGCCGCAACCTGGAAGCCTGAGTTCCATGTCCAACCCACCTCATGAACCGGAAGATCGAGATTGATGTCCAGATCGACCCATTCGGCCTGCGGCGACACTTCGAATTCTTTGTACCGGCGGATCTGCTTCATGTCCGATCCGAGAAACACTTCCGCCACGTCCCAGTTCCACAGCTTATTCGTTTCGGTCTTGGTTTGCGGATTGGGCTTCAGGTTCAACTGGTCATAAGGACAGATAAAGAGGAAATAAAGATTGTCTTCGGTCCAGCGTGAGCGGAATTCGCTACGATGGCCGGGAACCAGCTTTCCCATCGCGTCGGTTCCGGCAAACACCGGCCGCGCGCCTTGCCAGAACGGCGATTTTGGATTTGTATCCGGCGCCACGTCGCGCGCCGCATGCACGCTTTCCATTACCGTTGAATCGGCTACAGCGACAGAAGCCAACGCCGCCGCGGCAAACACATATTTAGCGAAGCCATTCATCTAGATACTCCTGGACGAAGCTGTCGTCCGGCAGATGGGGATAGAGACGATACACACGATCAATTTCTTCATCTTGGCCCGGTGAAAGATCCTCATTCAGATCCAAACACCACCGGCCCGCAAGTAGACCCTGCCTTCGCAGTACTTCGTGAAGGCCCGCGATGCATCCGCGAAACTGATGCGCTGGATCGAAGAAGGCGGCGTTCGCATCGGTGATTTGTTGTGCCAGCGTAAGCATGCATGACGGGATGGGTGTGTCGGCGAGCTCTTTCACGCTCGCCAGATGCTGAACCGCCGTCCTGGTCCAAACCGCCCAATGCCCCAGTAGACCACCGGTGACACGCAACGGAGTTCCACCGAAATCGAATTTGGTTAGCAGATCGATTAATATGCTGTCGTCATTGCCGGTATACAACGCGATATCCGCGCCGCGACCCGATTCGGCAACGGCACGCACGACTTCGATCGTTTGATAACGATTGAACGGCGCCATTTTGATGGCGACCACATTGTCGATTTCCACGAATTGCCGCCAAAACTCATACGGCAGAACGCGTCCGCCGACACTGGGCTGCAGGTAAAAACCTATCACCGGAACTATCGCCGCGATTGTTCGGACATGCGTCAACAGTTGCTCGACGGAGGCATCGCGTAACGCTCCCAAACTAAGCAGAGCCGCGTCGTAACCTACGGCCAGCGCCAGTTCCGCCTCCGCGACCGCCTGCGCTGTTGACCCGCACACACCGGCGATTTTTACCACAGCGTGCCCTTGCATCTCCTCCATCGCCAATGTGAGCACCGGCTCTAAAAGGCCGATCTTCGAATTCCGTATAGCGAACTGCGTCGTATGAACACCGATGGCGATTCCACCCGCTCCGGCAGCCAGATAGTAACGTGTTAACGCCCGCTGCCTCTTCTCATCCAGCTTGCGCTGACTGGTTAACGCTAAAGGATGCGCCGGAATTACGAGACCACTTCGTAGCTTTTGGCGAAGGTTCATCTCAGAAGTTTCCATCCCGCACCTGGAAATGGGTTGGCTTATTCAACATCGTTCCGCCTCTTCCAATCCACTCCGCCACCCAATCGATCATCTCCGCCGGACTCACACCGGGGTAGCCGAACATCTGTATCATCTTCGAAGCATTGTTTAGCAGAGCGCTGGCCGATTCTTCGCCGGAGAAAGTCGGTTCGACTCCGAACCGGCGCCCGAACTCCTGCGCAATAAAGCGCACGGCCAGCGTTTCCGGTCCCGTAAGATTTAGGATTAAGGGCGGCGACTGGCAATGTTGCAAGGCCCGCAGGCACACCGAATTCGCGTCACCTTGCCAGATCAGATTTACTAATCCCATGCGTAAATCCACTGGACGGCGTTCCACTACGGCGAGCCCAATATCAAGCAGCACGCCGTAGCGCAGATCGATGGCGTAATTCAGCCGCAGTACGACGCCTGGCGTGCCCCAACGGCTGGAACCGTATTCAAACATCCGCTCGCGTCCCAATGCCGATTGTGCATATTCTCCGATAGGCGCAACGGGCGTCAACTCGGTGGCCCCACCTTGCGCCGCTGGCTGCAACGGATAGACGTTACCCGTGGAGTACACAACGATTCGCGAATGTTTATAGCGCTCCGCCACCAGTCCGGGCAGATAAGTGTTCATCGCCCACGTAAGATGTTCAGCGCCGCTGGTCCCAAACTTGCGCGCGGCCATGAAGATCACGTTATCGATATCGGGCAGTTCGGCTAACGCGCCAGGATCGAGCAAATCGGCGGCAATCGTGTCGATGCGCTCAGCGTTCAATTCGGCGATGAGATTGTTGTTGCTGAAGCGGGCCACGGCGATGATCCGTTTGTCGACGCCAGCTTGATCGACCGCTCGGCGAGCAAGACGCGCGAGGCTCGGGCCCATCTTCCCGCCCGCGCCAAGAATCAAGATATCGCCGTCGATTGCCGCCATCGCCGCGGCGTCGGAATCGCTTGGCCGGGATAGCCGTTCTTCCAATTCTTTTTCAGTGTGAATGGCCATTTCGTTAACCAAGCTCAAAGCCGGCAATCGCGTACGTCCAATCCGTTCTACTTTTCAAGGGGGTTCCGCGCACCATTCTTATCAATCTCCGCTGCGGAGCGAAGCCAAATTCCGTGGCTAATTGTACTGCCGCGTGATTCTCAGGGAGAAGATCCCAAAACCATTCTGCTGCCGGAATGTTCTGGAGGCATGACGCGATGACTTCGCGGGCAATCGATTTTTCCCTGGCGATACACGGTCCAAGATAAGATGCCCGGTACCCGGCTCGATAGGGCAATTCCAATAAGCTTCGCAGTAACGCCGACCGGTCCGCGCCGAACGCTTGTTCATCCAGCTCATAATCGAGGGCGAACTTCGGGGCCGTACCAGCGGCAGCGGGATTTCCGTCGCAAGACCATCGCTCCACGATCTGCTCCGCGCAGAAACCGGCCGATTCGTATAACGGTGCGCCCTGCTCAGTGGCATCTAACTTAACGGTTTGAATGCCTCGTTCATCCGCCAGATGCAGTGCCGCCGCGATCAACTGCCGGGCAAACCCTCGCCGTTGATAGTTGGCATGCGTCAGTACCATCCCGATCCAAGCCAAGCGGGTCTCATAGCACAGCAGGGTCGTGGTGGCCACCAAGCGTCCATCGCTGCTTAGAGAAAAGCAGCCATCGGGATCGAGTTCCAGGAGCCTTCGCCAGTCCGCTTCCGTCTGGTTCCAGCCGGCGGAGATCGAGAGTTGCATTGCTTCCCCGACATCGGCGGTGGTCAAGCGTTGCTCCGCATCCATTGGATAAATTGTGGTAGCGCGATCTCCGGCCCGGCAATCTCGGGATGCCATTTCTTTTCCCACTCGAACGAAACGAACCCATCGTAGTGGATTCCGGCAAGCGCCGCGAAAACATCTTGTATTGCAAATTCTCCTTGACCCATCAGGGCCGGCGTGCCATCCAGAAGCATGTCTTTCAAATGAACGTGACGCAACAATTGGTGCAGTGCTGGAGCGGCGATTCGCGGATCTTCGTACGATTCCAAGAAGGCATTGGCCGGGTCCCATATAACGCCCCCCGAGCCCGCCTGCTGCAGGATGGCCAAGGTTTCGCTGGACTGGGCGAAATCACCATGAGACTCCAGCCACACGGCTACGCCAACCCTTCCCGACAAAGTGGCGATGCTCTCGGCGATCCAGCCGCGGGTCGCCTCCCGGTTGGCTCCCGGCTGAATTCGATCGCCAAAAACCCGAATTCCCGGAGCCCCGAGTTGCTCCGCCAAAGCGGCCATCCGTTCGCCTTCATCGATCCACTGGTGGCGCTGCTGGGGCTCGGGGGAATGGAACAGACAGCTTGTATCGAGACAAGGGATCATCAATCCTTCGTCGCGGATTTTTGACCTTGTTTCCGTCAAGCCGGCGTCGCGAAACGAAGCCAATTTGTATAGCGAAGCTTCGCCCTGCACGAACCGGAGCTCCACGCCGTCGTAACCATATGCAACGGCCGCCGAGAGTATCTGCCCGATATCCCAATCGGGACAAGCCAGGGTGGAAAAGCTCGTCTTCATCTCACGTCATCCGGTCCAACATCGCCGGCGTCACACGATTCATGATGGGTTCGTTTCGAAAAAAGCGATCGAGATCGTCCAGTACGACATCCGCCATCGCGCGTCGCACCTCCCGTGGACTGCCCGCGACGTGCGGTGTCAGAATCGCGCCCGGCAATTTGCGCAAGGGGTGCCGAGGCGGCAACGGTTCCCGCGGATCGGTAACATCCAAAGCACAGCGCAAACGACCGCAGCTGACCTCCGCCGTAAGTGCGTCCAGATCAATCAATCCACCGCGGGCGATGTTGATCAGGGCCGCGCCATCGCGCAGCAGGGCAAGTGTCTGGCGATTCATCATCCCGCGAGTCTCGTCTGTCAATGCCGCGGTCAGGACCACAAATGCCGCTTTCCGCAATACGTCGTCGAGCGTTCCGAACTGGACCGGATAATCCTTGGCGGCCGCCGGGGCCACATGCGGATCGTAGACATGCCATCGTAAATCGAAGCCCCGCAGCAGGTCCACGAGATCCCGGCCAATCCGGCCAAAGCCAATCATCGAGATTTCCCGCCCACTGATCGTCTCGCCAATGCTCCCGCTGGAATGCAAGCGCTGGTAAATCTCGTTGCTAGGCTTTCGCAGTTCAGCGCGGTACATATCGACGTTGCGCACGCAATACAGCAGAAAGGCCGCGCCCATCTCAGCCGTAGCACGGGCCATCGGACCTGCGGCGTTGGTGATAGTAAGCTGCGTAAACAAGCTGCGGGCAAATCGCGCCTTCACCTCGCCCCCACAGTGTGCAACGATGCGCAGCCGCGGCGCGATCTGCACCAAATCTTCGGTAAATGACGGGCTGTCCCAGGTGGTGATCATGGCGTCGGCATCCGAGAGGCATCGCTTTAGCGTCGAATTCAGCGTCTTAGCGCCAGTTCGCTCCCAATGGTACAGCGCTGACAAACGCTTCTGTTGTGGCGCGTGAAGAACGACTTGAATAGCGAATCCCCGGCGCAAATCACAAGATGAGGGCGGTTCACGGTTCTTTACAGTCTACTACCACTTGCGTTTGGTTGCGATTTGCTTCTATCGTGGATCAAGCGCAAATATTAGAAAGCGCACAGGGCCTATGCAGAGCGCAAATTCGATCGATTATGTCGTCATCGCCTGTTATGGGCTGCTTATGGTTCTGGTCGGATTGTACGTGATGCGCTTCAATCGCGGAGCCGCCGAATATTTTCGCGGTGGCAATCGGATTCCCTGGCTGGTCGCGGGTTTGAGCTCATTCATGTCCGGATTCAGCGCCTGGACGTTTACCGGGGCGGCCGGAGTTGCTTATCGCGAAGGGATCGCCGCCACCGGCCTCTACGTGGGGAACGCGCTGAGTTTTCTGCTGGGCTATTTCGTTTTCGCCGTTCTATGGCGCCGGAGCCGCATTACCACGGTGATGGAGTACCTTGCCGGCCGGTTCAATCAAACGACGCGCCAGACCTTTTCCTGGACCACAATCATCTTCCAGCTTTTTACCAGCGCCAGCATGCTCTACGGACTCAGCGTTTTTATTTCGTCGGCCTGTGGGCTGCCCGTGACGTGGACCATTCTCGGGGCGGGCTCATTAATCGTTTTCTACTGTGTGATTGGAGGACTGTGGGCTGTCGTCCTTACAGACTTTCTGCAAGCGGCGATTCTGATGCCGTTTTGCCTGGTATTGCTGATCGCCTCACTCGCCCGCGTCGGAGGTGTTCAGGGATTGTGGCAAGCTCTACCTCCACAAATGAAAACGATTCACTTGTCTGGCGAGTTCGGTTGGGTTTACCTGCTCTGCTGGACCATCATGGTTTCGTTCGGATATAACACCGGTGCGATGGCCCAAAGATATTTCAGCGTGGACGATGAGCGATCGGCACGGAAAGCAGCCCTGCTTTGCTGCGGGTTGTTCTTCAGCGGAGCGTTTCTGTGGTTCATTCCGCCCATGACGATGCGCGTTCTTTACCCAGACCTGCATTCCGTCTGGCCTTCCATGGCGAACCCAAGCGAAGCATCCTACGCCGTGGCGAGCCTAACTCTGTTACCGCATGGTCTGATCGGAATTATGCTCGCGGCCATGTTCAGCGCAACCATGGCGAACCTTTCGGCAAACTTTAATCTGAAGGCGGCGATTCTTTCGAAAGACGTGTATCAGGGAGTGTTTCGCAAGGGCGCGAGCGATCGTGAACTGTTGGTGGCCGGCTGGATCAGCACGCTTCTGGTTGGAGGCTTCACGACCATCGCGGCGATTGTCATGGCGTCCACGGGGCAGAGTATTTTTCACGTGATGCTAACTTTCAATACGCTGATCTCGCTTGCCTACGGGCCTCCGGCACTGCTCGGGTTGGTGATTCGGCGCACTCCCGCATGGTCGGGCTTAGCCTCCTTCGCCGTCGGATTGGTACTCGGCGGTCTGGGAGCCTTCGTCTACGATTGGAGCCTGATACAGCAAGTAACAATCATCATCCCGGCATCGTTCAGTGTCTTCTTCCTGAGTGTGTTTTTCGACAAAGGCGACACGCCGGCCCGGACTAAACTCTTCGACAATCTGCGCAAACCAGTCGACGTTCTTACCGAGTTGAAAGGCTCTTCCGACATGACCACGATCGTGTTCCGCTTCCTCAGCCGCACCATCGCTTGCATTGGATTGCTGAGCCTTCTTCTGCTGTTCACTACGCCGGTGGAACAGCGCCTCACGGTCTTCTGGTTCGCGGGGCTGACGCTTGCCGTGAGTGCCTCGTTATGGTTTGTACGCGGCCCTGAACCTGTAAGAAGCGAGGTTTAACTTGCCATTTCGCATCCTACACATTGGTGCGGGCAACTGGTCGCGTTTCGCTCATGCGCCGGTCTTACGGCAGCTGGCTTCGGGCGACGACCCCGCCATTATCCTGGCCGGCATCTGCGATCTCGACCTGGCGAAGGCGGAAGACTTTCGAGTAGAGTTCGGCTACCGCAAAGCCTATAGATCCTTCGCCGAAGCCCTGCCCGAGGCCGCCCCGGACGCTATTTATTGCACGGTACAGCCCGCGGCTACGTTCGCCGTCGTCAGCGCGCTGCTTCCACTGCGGATTCCTCTCTTCATCGAAAAGCCTCCGGGTGTTTCACTCGCCGAAGCAAATATGCTGGCGACGTTAGCCGCTGAATACGACACGCTGACTTACGTCGCGTTCAATCGCCGGCGGATTCCAGCCATCGAGCGCATGAAGATCTGGGCATCGCAAAACACCGTCCGCTATGCCCAAGCGGAAATGCTTCGTGTCAATCGGCGCGAGCCGCAATTCGCAACTGAGACCGCTATCCACGCTCTGGACACCCTGCGATACCTGTTGGGAGAGCCTTCGCAAATAGACGTTCACAAGCAGCGTTATATAAGCTCAGCGGCATTCGACTATCAGGTTCGTTTGCAATTTTCATCCGGCACAGTGGCCAATCTTTCCATTCTTCCCGATTGTGGTGTGCGCCGCGAAAGCTATTCATTGCACACCGAAGGGGGCTCTTACGAAACGACGCTCGGAGCGGATTACTCCAACCCCTGCTGTGCGGCGGGCGACCGGCGTTATCAACGAGACGAACTTACCGAGTTACACGATGCCGACTGGGATCCGTTAACCTCTGGTGGATCCATCGGCGAGCACGGCGCTTTTCTGGAAGCGGTAAAAACCGGCCGGGCACCCGATTGCACCTTGCGCGATGCTGCGCTCTCGATGCAATTAGCGGAAGCCTTGCGGGATGGAGTCATCCGATGACGCGGCGGGAATTCGCGGGAATACTGGCGGCGGCGACGGCTCTGCAAGCGCAAGAATCGGGGACACGTCCGCGATTGTTGCTTACGCCGCATGACACTTTCAGCGGACTCTCAATCCTCCAAGCGCGTTACGCGGCAGGCTCGCGTCCGCCGAATGATTTGCCAGGCTGGGCGCTATCGTGGCGTATCACCGGTGATGCATCATGGGCGCGAAAAGCTCTCGATGAAATGGAGACTCATCACCCGCCTATCGATGGAAAGCCATCGCGAACATGGCGAGATTATGTTTCGTGGTCGTTGGCCTACGACTGGTTATACGATCATCCGGCCTTTCCTCAACCACTGAAAGATCGCATCGCCGCTGAACTTCTGGATGCCGCCGCGATGGTCCTCGCATTGCCCGATTTAAGGCGCGCCGATCAGGTTTCCTATCACAACTATTCACTGCGTTATTTGGCGCTAGCCTCTTTCGCGCTGGCGGCGATTGAGAATTGTCCGTCCACCGAATTACGCGCAAAGCTCCTTCGCGAGCAAGCCAGGGCGGCATTCGACAACATTCTGGAACTCACTAATCTGGTTACGCCGGATGGCAGCTATCACGAGTCGATGGATTATATGCGGATCACTTGGGTGCCTTTGGCGCTGCTTGCGGAACTGCGCCGAACGACTACTGGGAACGATCCGGCTCGGCGCTACACGGTATTCAGAAACTTCGCCGATACCTATCTTTACAAGCTGCTGCCAAACGGCACGCCTTCGCGTGAGGGCGACAACGAATATCCCATCCTGGACGATCGCGACACGGCCGTTCTAGGGTATGCGGTGCATCGTTTCAAAGATCCTTACGCGGCCTGGACCCTGCGCCGTAGCAGATTTCTGGGGAATAAGTGGGTGCTGCCCATTCTTCAATTTCTATGGGACGACCCCTTGGTGGATGCGCGCGATCCGGCGCTGACAACCGACCATGAGTTGCCACGCCAGCGCTACTTTGGAGGCGTCGGACATCTGGTAATGCGGAATGGATGGAAGCCCGATTCAACCTGGATTGAGTTCGATTGCGGACCCTACTTTGCCAAGCATCAGCATCTTGACCAGGCCCAGTTCACCATCTATCACCAGGGCTATCTCGCCATCGATAGTGGCGCCGACTATACGGACTCCGAGAGTCCGCATTACTTGAATTACTATCGCCGCACCGTGGCCCACAATTCGATGTTGATTTATGACCCCAGCGAGAATTTCTTCTGGTCGGAGAATGTGCTTGCGGCGGCAAACGACGGCGGCCAGCGCATGGATTCGTCGCGATTCTGGAACACCGTTCGCAGCCTGGAAGACTGGCGAAAGACGCAAGACCTGTGGAATCTGGCGTCAATGCGCATCACCGATTATGAAGCTGGAAGTTATCATTACGCGCTTGGTGATGCCACGCGTGCATACTCGCCGGCAAAGCTGCGGCGCTTTACGCGTGAGCTGCTCTACACGCCGGAACAGAACGTACTATTTATCTTTGACCGTGTAGTCGGCACCAATGCCAGCTTTCGTAAAACGTGGTTACTGCATGGCGTGGATGAACCGCGGATCGACGACAAGCTGTTTGGTTTTCGCGACGGTCAAGGTGAGATCCTTGTGCATTCCTTGCTGCCTTTGAAAAGCCAAATTGAAGCGAAAGGCGGACCTGGCAACGAATTTTATTCGGCGGGCCGCAATTGGCCAATGGAGCCGGCGGAAGGTGGTCCACTGCCCGATAATGCTTCCGAACAACTGATGTGGAAGACGTTCTGGGGCGCGGATTTCCACCATATTGAACGATCAAATCGCCGCAACGTTGTGCCCGGAGCGTGGCGGGTGGAAGTATCGCCAACGATCCCGGCGGAAGAAGACTTCTTTCTGCACGTGATTGAGATTGGCAAGCCTGGCAAGAGGATTCAATTGCTGGAAGGCACGAACGTTGCCGGAGCAATCGTCGACGGTGGAACCATCGCATTGTTTAGCACCGCGGGGCCGGCCTTGCACGAGGCGGAAGCGACCGTCCCGGAGATGAACTGCAATCAACTGGTGATCAGCAGCCTGGCGGCGGACACCCTCTACGAACTTAACTTGAGCGGACCGAACATTGCCTCCGCAACATCTATCGCGCCAGGGATCCCGATACGGACGATCACCGGGCGAACTAATGACAAGGGCATCTTGCGATTGGCTTTGGCATCGCCAGGAAATGTTCGCTTGCGGCTGAGCAAGGCGCATTGAAACGCCTTGCTCTTCGTTTCCTGCGTGCGCGGCTTAGAACGTAACGCGCAAGCGTAGGCGAATCGAACGGCGATTATCTATGCCCTCTTGCGAGAAGCTGTTGATCAACCGCCCGAAGTCCGGATTGGGGCTGATATCGGTAATCGGCAGGATCTTCCCCGTTTTCTGGTCGACGCCAATATTGAAATCGCCCAACAGCGCAAAGGGTCCGCCGCCGCCGCCGTAATTCGAATCCGGCGAAAGCATCGGGTGGTTGAACAGGTTGTCGATATCCGCGCCAAGCGAAGCGATCACGCGATCGGAGAATTTGAACTCCTTATGGACACCGAGATTCAGACCCCAGCTTCCCGGGCCAGTAAGGAAGTTACGCGTAGCTACCGATGAATTGAACAGATCCGAGCCCACCGAGGGAGGACCAAAGGCGGCGGGATTCCACAACTGATCGCCGGTTCTCTTGTTGTAATCCTGACTCACCACATTGGGCCGGAACGACGGTTCGGCGTTGAAGTCGCCAACCGCGTCCACCGAACCCACCGCGATGTTGCCGGGGAATGCCGGTCCGCAGTTGTCGCAGACCCAGAAAGGAGTGAAGCCGGTGCCCGATTTCGCGAACAGATTGAAGGTTGTCTGCCAGCCGCCTACCGCCCAATCCATCCACCTGGACATACCCGAGCCATACGCGCGGCCACGTCCCACGGGAATATCGACGATACCGTAAGCCACTGCCCGATGCTTCGATACGAAAGCTTCCGTGCCATAATCGCCATCGGGATTGCCGGGGTTATAAGCGATTCCGCCCAAGCTGGAATTACCCGTGTCAAGCGCGGATGATTTCTGGTCGCGATAGGTATAACTGAAGCTGAACATCAGCCCCTTGGAATAGCGATGATCCAATTGCGTTTGAAAAGCGTTCGAATTGCCTCTGCCGAAGTTGCCGTAGCTGAGCACGTAATCGCCCAGCGCGGGGAAACGATAGCGAGCCAGATCGGCTGGTGAGTAATCGCAATTACCTTGATTGGGGTCGCAGATCGTCACACCGTCGCCGGTTGTGGTTCCGAAAGGCTTATCGCTTGGCGCCAACTCGTTCAAATCTTTCCCGGCGATCAGTCCGCTCATGTGCGTTCCCAAATAGGAGGCGCGCACCGAAGTCTGCCATCCCAGATCGCGCTCGTAAGTGACGTTGTATTGCTGAACGCGCGGCTGGTGCAGGCCGAAGGGCACGATATTCACGGCCGGCGTGTTGCCGATGCCCTGCACCCCTCCACCACTCACAGGACTTGTATTATCGGTGGACCCGGGCGATCCAGGCCAGCCCAAAATCGGGTTACCGGCGGCGGCGCGCTTTGTCTGGCCTTGGTTGAACGGGTTGGTAGCGATGGGGTCGCGAATGCCCTGCGCGGCGGAGGTTGGATAGTAGATCCCCCAACCGGCGCGAATCACGCTCTTATCCGTTACCCGCCAGGCGAAGCCGACGCGCGGCGCGAAATTTGTCTTGTCCAGGCGCACCAATCCGCGCCCAATCCCTAAACCCGATTTGTCCGCCGTCACATAGCCGAAGTTGACGATGCGCGTATCCAAATACTTCAAGGTCTTGTCCGATGGAATGACGAAGCGTCCAAGATCTCCCGTGGTTGGGTTGACGTAGTTGGGATCGAAATTCGCCAGCAGATCGTTGGCATCCACATAAGGCGTGATCAATTCATAACGCATGCCAAGATTCAACGTCAGGCGCGATGTAATCTTCCAATCGTCTTGGAAGAAGTAGCCGGTCTCCCAGTTATGTACGTCCATCGGCGGCCGCGGTTGCAGCACCGAGGTGACGCTAGTGGGCGGTTGGCCAAGCAGAAAATTCGTGAACGGATCCGCGCCTGTTCCAGAGTAAGTGACCGAGCCGCGAGGGTTCCCACGATTGAGGGCGAAACCATCCACGGCGGCATTGCGGACCAAGTCCGCGCCCATCTTAAAATTATGTTTGCCAACCACCCAGGTGAGCGTATCGCCGAATGTAGCCAAATTCTGATCCATGGGCCGATACGTATTTCGCCCGCCGTTTGTAAACGTAGCGAATGTGCCACTGAAGTTCACCGCCGGATGGCCATTCGTTGCCAGCTCCGAGCTGCCCACCACCGCACCGTAGGCGGCGATCTGACTGGCGCTGAATCCGATACTGGAGAGGAAACCTTCCAGCGTCGTGTTGCTGTGCGAAATCAAATGTTGCTGGTTAAATCCGCCGCGCAGTTCGTTCACCAGCGTGGGCCTGAGAATCTTTGTATACGATGCGGAAAGCGTGTGGTTCAAGCGATCGGTCTGCGTCAGGCCCAATCCAGTGTACGGCGAGACGACGGGATTCACAGCCGTGTTCTGGTCCGATCCGTTATAGACGACATACACGCGATCTCTATCGGTGAAGTCATGGTCGACACGGGCGGTGCCAAGATCCTGCCCGCTCCGTCCCGACAAGAGGGTCTCATACCCGGGGACCCGGCCGTTGCTCGGATTGATCGGCGCCGATAAGCCGATCTTGGGAAAATATGTCGTGATCAGCTTCTGTACAGTGGGGTTCAGGAGACGCTGGGGGATGGTGGTGAACTGCTTGCCCAGCCCGCCCAGTGTGTTATTCGCAATCTCAGCGGCCGTCAGCGTCACAGCGGCTGGAACGTGTGGTTTCGCCGAATCTTTTAGAAGAGTAAAATCGCCCACCCAAAGCGACGGATGGGGCAGCGTGTTCGACATGATCGTTGTCGGCTGAACCGTCCAGTTACGCTCATAAGCCAAAAAGAACCAGGTGTTCTTCAGCTTCGGTACAGGCCCGCCGAACGATCCGCCAAGGTCATTGACGTTGAAGAACGGCGTGGGATAAGTGCTCTGGAAAGCAGTGGGAGCGAAGTTCGCCGCGGCATCCTTGTCCTGCAATCTCCAGGCTGCCAGAGCCGAATTCTTATTGTTGTACAGCAACGAGCCGTGATAGCCGGCGCCGCCGCGTTTAGAGGTGATCCGGATGTTGGCGATGCCCGCGTATTCCGCGCTGAAATCATTGGAGAGGATGTTGATTTCACCCACCGCTTCGAGCGACGGCTGGCTGGCTGTGTGATCGCCGAAGATACCTCCGTTCGATCGCTGCCCGTCCAGTGAATAACTCGCGCCGTAACTCTGCGCGCCCAGGAACTTGAAGCTTCCCGGTTCCGCGCCTTGTGTGATGTTCGGATTCAAATACAGGAACTGATACACGTCGCGGCTGTCGCGGGGTAATTCATTCACCGCTTGATTGCCGAGAGTCTGACTGATGGTCTGATCGTCGGTATGAATCACCGGCGCTTCCGATGTGATTACGACGTTTTGTTGCGTACCCGATACCTGCAGGATTGCGTTCACACTGACGGTATCGCTGCCGTTGACGACAATACCGGTGATTTCCGCCGTGCTGAATCCCGTGGCCGCTACGACGATCGTGTATCTGCCCGATTGAAGACCGAATGCATCAAAGTCGCCCTTGGAATTGGTAACTTGATCCCGGGATTTATTCGTGGCCAGATCGGTGACTTTGATCGTAGCGCCTGGAACAATGGCTCCGGATGCATCCGTGACGGTGCCGCGGATGGCACCAAGGTCGGTTCCTTGAGCGAATATGTTAGTTGTAGCCGCTCCAATTAGAAGCGCCACGCAGATCCAACTGGTGAAAAGACTCCTGAGACTCATCGACTTTCCTTCCCCTCGACAAAACCTTTGTAACGCTTTTTTAGCACAAGATTGCCTGGAAAGCAAAACAAATATAGAGAAAGAGAAACTATCGGAAACCAAACGAAACTCTGGGAAAGCGGTCCGATTTGATCTATCTCTCCTATCTCCTTGACCTAGCTGGGGAAGAGCGTTTACACTTCAGGCTGGATAGCAATGCCAATCGTTACAGCGTCGCGGTTACTGGCCGAAGAACGTCGCCGCAAAATTCTGGACTTGATCGAACAAAATGGACAGATCACGATCACCGATCTGGTGAAACGATTTTCCGTATCCGCCGTTACCGCGCGGGGTGACCTCGATTGGCTTTCCCGGTCGGGCGCCGTAGTTCGCTCCCATGGCGGAGCGGTTCGGCGGCAGGAAGCGACGGAAGATTATCCCATCCGCCTCAAGGCCACATTACATTGCGCGGAGAAAATCCGGATAGGGAAGGCTGCGGCGGAACTGGTGCGATCGGGCGAAACCGTTGTCCTGGATTCCGGTACCACCACGGCCGAGGTCGCTCGTCATCTGAAGACCCGTAAATTGCAGTCGGTGACCGTTATTACGAATGGGCTGAACATTGCCATGGAACTGACCGACGCTCCCGGCATTTCACTCATTATGATCGGCGGTATTCTGCGGCCTGTCGCGTATTCCCTAGTTGGTCCGCAAGCCGAGACGATGTTGCGCGAACTGCATGCCGACCGCCTCTTCCTGGCTGTGGACGGCATCGATGCGGAACAAGGCCCGTCCACGCCCGACATCCTGGAGGCACAGCTTAACGGGTTGATGATGAACGCCGCAAGAGAGGTCACCATTGTGGCGGATTCCAGCAAACTGGGGCGACGCAGCGTATCGCGCATCGGGCCTATCGATCGCGTACACCGTCTGATCTCCGACGAACGCGCGCCACGGGAATTTTGCGACCTTCTGCGGAGTAAAGGGATTGAAGTTATTCTGGTGTAGCTTGCGCCAAGCGAGACAGGTGATGTGCCAGCAAACGATCGGGTAACAGGATCGCCTCTTCGAAATGCCGCGCCGCATCTTCCTTCTTTCCCAGCGCCTGTTCCAGAAGCGCGACGTTGTAAATCCACCAGCCGGTGAAGGCACTTGTCTCGCTATTGGCCGTAGCGGTAATCAACGCTGTCTCCAGTCGTTTGCGCCAAGCCGCTTCATCGAAGCCGCTCAGTTGTTTTGCGGCCGCTTGGGCCCAAACGGCATTGGACGCGCCGCCCGCCTTCGCCGCATCGCGAAAATTTTCGAATGCTTTTTCTTTCTGCCCACACCCCAGTTGCATTTGTCCAATCAGGTATCCCGTTCGCGCTGAGGCGACGCTTGCCTGCAGACCATCCGTCGTGAAATCGAGATCAACCACGGGTTCGTCGAGCTGATTGGCCAGCGCCAAGGCAGCATCGCATTTCCCTCCGCGGGCTAACGATCGCGCCTGTTGCAGACGGACTTCCACCCACACTTGACGCACGTTCGTACCGCCCTCTTCCCGGGCAAAGAATCGATTGCGAAACGTTGCGCCGGCGCTGTCAAAATCCTCCGCTTCAGCCCGATTTAGTGCCAGTTCAAACACCAACGCCGAGGGCATCTGCGCTTGGTTTGGATAGCGTTCCAAGGCCGCCACACGTTCGCCGGCGCGCCGTCCCAGCAAACTTAGTGCCTGATCGATTCCCGTATACAGAGCAGTATTCATAGGGTCAGCGGCGATGCCTTCCTGAAAAGCTTGGAGCGCGCGTGGAACATCTTTCTTCACGCGAAGCAGCGCTAGCCCGATGCTTGCATGCATCACGGGAATCTTCGGGTTCAGCGACCGAGCCTTCTGCCATTCAGCAAGCCCGGCATCCACCAGACCGCGCGAGAACAGGTGCGTACCCAACAAGAAATGCGCGGTGGCGTCGCCAGGATTCGACAGTATCGCCGCATGCAGAACATCGAGGGTACCCGCTCCACTGGGAAACACGAAGGCAGTGTTCGATCGCGATGCAGCCGCGTAATGCATCGCATCCGGCTGCCCCATCTTCCCGGCGACATATCCACGGAAGTAGAGCACCAGCGGGTGATCGCCCGGCGGCCTTGACCCGGGTTCGCTCTGGTCGGCCGGCACCGCGGGATAGGCCCGCGAAAGCACCTGCATAGCTTTTTCATATAGCCCCAACCGGATATATTCCGTGGCGATATTCAGGACGCGTTCGGGATCTGCGCTCAGATGCGCAAGATCGGGCTCGCCCAATTCTTCACGAAGGAAATAACTGGTGGGAAAACGGTTCAACCATTCGCGCGCGAGCGGCGAAGCTTTGCCCAGCGCATGACGAATCGCTACCAGTTCTTCCGCCGTCCGTAGGTCAGCCGGCGCGGCGCGCAGTGCATTTTCGAGATCTTGCCCGGCGCCCGCCAAGTCGCGATCTCTGGCCCGCAGTTCCCCTAATCGCAAGCTTGCAGCGGCATGCCAAGCTGGCAGCAGAGCCGCCCTCTCAAACGCTATTCGGGCCTCTGCATGATTACCGAGGCCGTCATAAGCGACACCCAAGTGATAGGCGATTTCCCCGTCCGTTGTATCCCGCCGGGCAATGGGTTCCAACAGCGCAACTGCTTCGTCATAACGCAAGAGTGCCGCCGATAAGCGTCCCGCAGACTTCACCAACTCGAAGCGATCGGGCGATTGCCGCAACCCCTCGCGATAGCTCTCCAAAGCTAATAATAATTTGCCATTCAGTTCCTGATCCCTGCCTAACGACTGAAACTCGTCCGCTGGAATCCGCAATGGCCGTTGCACTCCCAACTGAATTTCGGACTCGGGCGTGAAGTCGTACTCACCCTCGGTCTGCCGCAGCAACAAGGTACCGGCCGCGTCTCGCAGCTCGAAAGTGTATTTTCTGGAAACGTCTTGCAGCGTCACCTGCTGTGTCCACGTCTTCTCCGGAGACAAGTCGATTTTTGCGGAAAACATCGGCTGATCGCCAGCAAGAATCCGCACGGACGCCCCGGTGATTCGTCTGTTCGCGTTGAACGAAGCCGTCAACCGATTACCGTCGCGGCTGAAATTCAACACGCCCGTGAGGCTCGCGCGCACTATGCCGCCAAGCTCTCGGACGGGCATCCAGTACTCCGAAAAATGAATCGTTTCTCTTGGCTCCAGGAACGCGTAGGTTTCCTGATTGCGAAACAATCCGCCCTGGATCTCGACATAAGCGCTCTCGTTGTCGGAGAGCGCCTTGCGCCAGTCCAGACCGTCGGAATCCACACCCCATGACCAGATTTTCTTGGCCGGCAATTCCGCGTAGTTGGCATAGTGCGCGACGCCCGTTCGTGTCTTCGGATGCCAGATGCCCATAAATGGCTCGCGGCTTCCATGCACGAAAAGTGATACCGGACCCTTCGTCTGATTGCGAATTACGCTCAGGTCGACGCCATCCGCATCGACCGGCCACGGCTGTATTTCGGCAAATCCATGGGCGGCGGCGAAGCGCATCGGGTACTGAATGCGCGAATCGTCCCAGGCCTGCACGCCGGCATTGCTCCACCAGTAAAAGCGATGGCGAAAATCGCTGCGATTATTTAACGTCACACGTTGTTCGAGGACTGTGGAACCAGGCCTCAGAATCAATTCGACGATCCACTCCATGCCGTACGCACGATCGATATTTCCCACGCTGACGGACGCACTTCCGTCGGGATGCGTGGCGTAGGCGAAATCCACTGGCGACATCGAAACCCAGTTATGCGAAACGGGAAAGTTAAACTCAATCCCAAAGGCCGCCCACGCTCCGCGGTAGCCGATCAGCGCCTTCTTAATCGAAGGATTCGCGTAAAACATCGGCTGACCGCTGATCTTGTCGGTACATGTATAAAGGTGGCCGCCAACATCGGGAAGCACCGAACACTTCAGGTATTCATTCTCCAGATAGATCGCCCGCCAGTTGTGCGGCGTCCGAAGTTCGCCAAGAGTTTCGCGGAGGGTGTATGGATAATTGAACTTCGTGGTGCTGAATTCATCAAAGGGCGGATTCGGATCGGGCAGGCCTTCTTCGTAGGCTGGCAGCGCGAGCTTCGCCTCCCACACGCGTACCTGCGAAGGTGCGGCGATCGCAAGAAGCAACAGTGCCCAGGCAGCCCGCATCGGCTATAGGGAAACGTGCAGCAGTCGCGCTGCGTTCTGGTTGTAAACCTTCTTCAGAATCTCGTCGGGAAGATTGAGTCCGTAAATTCGCCAACGGCCTTGCGGAGGAACCTTCGCTGGGGCGTAATCGAAATACTCATCGTCTGTTTCCAGAAATCGGAAGTAGATTTCATACAGTTTCTCGCCGAAAAGCTGCTGCGGGAATGCATCGCCGTGGGGGGTGGCATCGGTGCCAAACAATATCCGGTCCTGATATTTGTCGAAGAACTTGCGTGATGCTCTGGGCTGCCGGCCAAGTTCTCCGATGCGCGCCCCAAGCTCAACGGACATGTTGGGAAATTTGTCCAGATGTTGCGATACATTCTCTAGGTCCTCGGCAAAGTTGCCGACGTGGAGCACTATGAACTCCGTCTTCGGATGCTTCTCCATCATCCGGTCCCGCGCCGCCAGAATCTCGAGGTTGCTGGGGAAATCCCGCCCATGAAACGACCAATCGGGATGTGCGCTCAATTCTTCATAGCGTTCATTAAATCGATCTGTAGGCGCGAAAAAAGCAGCCGGATCGGACACGTGAATCCCAACGGGCATACCAAGTTGTCCACAGGCGTCCCACATCGGATCGAAGCGCGGATCGTCGATCTTTACAAGCTTGCCCGACGTTAAGTTCTCACGCAGATAAAGTCCCAGGGTTTTCAGAATCTTCAAGCCCTTGGCTCCGTCGCGATGCGCCTGCTCAATTGCCTGCGCCTGAAATTTTGGATAATTCGGCTCCAGAAACTTGCTGTACCACGGCTCTGTAAACGAATAAAAGCGGCCTGGATACTTCGCGTCATACTTGGCGATAACGTCCTTCAAGCCGTCGCCGAACCCACCCGTCAGATTCACCATGGAGCGCAGATTCTTCTTGTCCATCACGGCCAGCAGCTCCTGCGGCGTCCCTAGATATACACGCTCGGCAGCCAGTTGAATTCCGCCTTCCGATTTCTTCGATAACGAAATGTGGGTATGGATATCGATCACGGGAAAGCGTGCCCGCTCGACACGCGTCTCGTGCACTCTCAGCATGCTCTTCGGTTCGTATTCAGGAAGGTCCAAGGCCTTATGCGGAGCCTTCTGTCCCGCTGCTTTCTTGCCAGCTGCGCCCAGCGCCAGTCCCGTTCCCAAACCCTGCAATAGCTCTCGTCGATTCACTTGGCCTCCCGAAAGTTTGCTGCAATAAAATTATTTGCATCGATTTCCGCGGGTTGCGCCGCGGTACCGCCTAACGCTTGTGTTGCCAGCGCCCCGCACGCCGAACCGAATTGCATCGCGTCCGCTATCGGCTTGCCCCGCAACCAGGCGCTGAGAAATCCGGCGTTAAAGGAATCGCCCGCGCCGGTGGTATCGACGGGCATGACACGGAATGCAGGCACACTCACAACGCTGCCGTCCACAATGGCGATACAGCCGTCGGCGCCGAGTTTCGCCACCGTGATGGTCCGGCCGTTGCGCAGGTTTCGTAAAGCCTCCAGGCAATCGCCGCTTCCACTTATGGAATGCAGTTCCACTTCGTTGGGAAGGAAAATATCCACCTCGGTCAATACATCCAGCAGGTCGCTTGTCCACTCTTCCAGCGGATCGAAACCCGGATCGAGCGAAGTCGTCAAACCGAGCCGCGACGCCCGCGCAAACAACGCCCGCAGTCCCGGCCGCAATCCCACTTGCAGGAAGAACGACGAGACATGCAGGTGACCTACACCCTGAAAATCCTGGTCGCGAATGTCGTTCTCGCGCAGCTCGGCGATCGATCCCAAGTACGTGATCAAAGCCCGGTCACTGGCCGAGGTAATGGATACGGTAAGGCCGGTCTTCACTGCTGGATCGCGAACAACCAAAGCTGTATCCACTCCCAGTTGGCGAAGAGAATCGATACAAAGATCGCCCCACGTGTCCGCGCCCACCTTGCCCGCGAAGACTACGTGATTTTCCAACTTCGCCAAGCCGGCCGCGCAGATGGCCGATGCACTCCCAAGGGTTAGAGTGGCATCATCGACCAGCACCTCACGCCCCGGTGCGGGAAACGAACCAGAACTTTGCAGCACCAGATCGACGTTCAACTCGCCCGCGACCAGTATTTTCATTCGCTCACCGATGTAGTGCAAAGTTGCCTACGACACGGTTGATAACGCCGTCCGCGGAAGGCAAATCGGGCCGCAGACCCTCGCCCAAACAGCGGAAGAATGCCAACAACTGTCCCACCACCACATCCACCACGGGCGCGTTCTCGTCACGGATTTCGGCTAGGCCTTCGCACTCCAGGACGACATCGCCATCCTGCACCAGGTCGCCGGGAATATCCTCGCCGACAAACACCTTGGCCAGCCCCAAACCTTTCCGATTCAGCTCGCGTATCAGATCCGCTTCATACGCCCGAACCAGCGGATCCGACGCCAGGAAACAGACTACCAGCGTATCGTCGTGAACATAACTCATCGGTCCATGGCGGAAGCCCAAGTAGGTTTCGCAGATCGTGGTGACACGGCCGGAGGTGAGCTCCAGCATCTTAAGAGCCGCTTCCCGTGCGCCGCCAAACCGCGACCCGCTCCCCAGAAAGACCGCCCGTTGAAAGCCCCGCGACGACACACTCGCCAGCGTTGTAAAGTGATCGGCGATCAGTTGATCCACAACGCGGCTTAATCTCTCGCAGATCTTCGCGTACTGTTCCGGATTGTCCAGCAAGCTCAAAAATCGCGCCGCCAGCACCATATTGGTGAAGCTGCTGGTCATCGCCAGACTACGATCATTCGTACGGTCGTCCAGAGCAATCACGCGAACCCGCGGGTGCTCGCGGAACTTCGTCGCCAATCCGCCGTTCTTATTGCACGTCAGGACTAAGTGGCGGATTTGTGGGTCCGTTTCTAACAGCAGCGACAGCGCTCCCACACTCTCCGGACTGTCACCCGATCGTGCCAACGACACCATCAGCAGCGGTCTCGGCGGTGGCAGAACGGCGGTTCCATGGGTGAGCAATTCCCCGCCCCCGATGGCCTGCACCGCGATCCCTAATTGCCTCCGCAGTACCAACTCCACACAGTTTCCCGCGTATTCCGAACTCCCCGATCCTGTGAGGACGACAGCTTGGATGCCTTCCAACTGCAACCGCAGGGCCCCGGCCAATCCTTGCATCTGTGTGGATGTCGCGCGCCACGTTGATGGCTGCTGACAAATTTCCCGAAGCGTGAAGAAGTACCCTTCGCGCCGCTGTTCCTCGACCGGGCGGTCTAGTAACTCGGTAGCCGTTGTCTTGCCATCCAAAACCCCACTCAGCCAGTCGGGGTTAGATGGTGTCACCGTATGCATAGAGCTTGGCGATCCCTTTCCATAATCTTGCAAAGTGAAATCAGAAGCAAATTATAGCAAGTAACCGAAAGAAGAGTTATCAACTACTCCAAGCGGACGGAACCCAATTCATACCATCCATCCGCTCTCTTACCGGCGATTCCCAATTGAATGGCCGGCCTGCGCGTCGCTGGATCTAATAATGCGACCCGGATCGTGTAATTTCCGGCGGGTAAATTTGGAACGGGCACAGCGTCTTCCAGCAGTGCATCGCCTGGTAACCACTTTCGCGTATCGACGGAAAATTCCACTATCGCCTGCCTGCTCTCGCTCATCCATTGCAAAGCCAGCACGTAGGGCCGGTACAGCGGAGCCACCCCAGAGTTTACCCACCACATTTTCACTGGAATCATCTTGCCCGCCCGCATCGCCGGCGGATACTCAAAGCGGCGGAGCTCCAGGCGGTAGCCCATGCGCTTTTGCAAAGCATCGAACGCCGGTTTCCAATCCGCGGGAATTGCACTCGACTTCACATTCATCGACGTCACGTGCCAGCGTAAAGATTCGGCCAGAATGTAATTTACATCCCATCCCTGCTTCTTCCAGCTGCCTGGGACCCCGCATGTTTCCAGCGAAACAGGACTTTGCTTCCAGCTGTCCTGAATCCCCGCCCGAACCATTTGTTCGGGATAGAAATCCAGCATATGAGACCACTTCTGACGCATGTCGCCCACACAATCGAGACGCCACCCCGCTCCACGTCCGGTCCCATAGTGTAGAGCTTCTGGCTCGTCGAAATTCATTAGCAGATGGGTAGCCGGGAAAGCTTCGATCCAGATGTCGATCAGCTTTTTCTGGACCGCGAATGCCGGCATAAATTCGCTCCAGCCTTCGCCCCAATAGCCTACCGAAGAAATGTCCACGGCATCGAGCCTGACATCGCCGTCATAGCGTTTCCCGGCATCGCGGACCAGATCTCCCCAATGCCGCAGATAGAGCGGATCGCTAAAATCCGGCTCCCAAATTTTGTCGCCTGCCTGATTCATTCGCTTGGCGCCCGATTGTTGATACCAGACCGGCAGGGGATGTTTTTGATCGTAAGGCATCAAGCGGATGTCTAACGTTTGACCGTGACGCGCGGCTTCGGCTAAAGCGCTATCGAGAATATCCCAGCGAATCTTTCCTTTCTCCGGCTCAATCGTTGCCCAGAACCAGCGGCAGTAAGAAATCGTACTTGGCGGGAAATCCGGCGCCTGGGTACTGCGCAAGATCGGACCCACGGGACCTTCCTCAGACCATTCCAGTCCGGCGTTGAGCGCGTCGCCATTGAACCGCTGAAACGTTTGGATTCCCATCCCTGGGTTCACCAGCACGTCATCGATCAGTTTCGGATGAACGACGATATTCTGAGCCGTCAATTGCCCGGTAAATATTAGAAGCGCGAAAGCGCAGAGATATCCCATGAATCCTCCATCGTCACCTTGCGAGGCGCGATCGCGGCTGCGAGTTGTGGTAGATCGGTGTGCCGCAAAACATCCGGCACGAAGTTCGCAAACGGATGAAGGTAGTCCGCGGTCTCGACCAAACTACGCCAGCTGGACAGATGATCTTTCAGATAGAGCGCTTGGATTCCGGAGTGTAAGAACGCCGCGCAGAGCGCTGGAATCGTCAACTGCCCGCGTGCGGCAACCATCGGCAACAGCCCCGCCTGCGCGCTTGCGGCTTCCACAACCGCCAGCAAATCCGTGACGCGCTGGCCGAGCAAGCTGTGCCCAAAAATCAGGGAAGCCCAGGCGTAGTTTTCTTCGCTCTGATGATCGCGAGTATAGTCGGCTGCACCGGAACTGAACTCCGGCCGCAGATCCCCGATACCGCGGAGATCGGGGGCGCATACTAGCGTGCCCTTCGCTGCCAAACCTTGATATAGATCGCCTTCGCGCCATCGCACGTTTCGTCCATAAGGCTCGACGATGATCAATAAGCGAGATGCTTGTTTCGGAACGAAGAGCCACGCCGGAATCCAGACAGCCCTGGCGGATTGCACTTCCACGGCGAGAATTTCACAATCGCGCGATGGTACCGTACTTAAGATTCGGAACTGCGGACGACTGGAAAGCGGCGGCTCCATCCCTAGCAGCTTGCGCAAATCATCCGGGGCGGAGGGCGTCCGGATTCGCCGTGCGGATTCCGCAACGACGGCAAATGGGGTCTTGCTTGCAAAATCGCGCACCACGTTCCCGGTTTTGCTTGCTTGCAAAAAGCGGTCGGGCTCCGGCATCACCGGCGGCTCTTCAAGAACATGCGGAGCACCCGGCATCAGCCATCGCCCCAGCCAGCGATAGATATTTAGCCGTAGCGAATACGACAAGCCATGCGGTAAGGGAGCTTCCACTCGATCGATCCGATCGGCGTGCCCCAGCAATGCGTATCCTGCTTTCAGCCGGGCATACTCGGTGACGCCGTTCGCTTCGTAACTCGGAGAATAGGTGCCGAAGGAATCCTTCGCGCTTACCAGGATCAACAGCGGCTTCGGTGCGAACGGCCATAGCAAATCCCAACGATCAAAACCGACAGCGCCCGATCCGATAAAGTTTTGCTCGGCATCGTCGACCGATCCCGGCGGATGAAAGGTTGCACAAGCGACATTTTCTGTATTGCCCGACGACACAGCCGCGACAGCCAACCGATCATCAACTGCCGCCAACATCATCGTCAACGTGCCGCCACCCGATTGGCCCGCGGAGGCAAGCCGCGTCGCGTCCACCAACGGATGGGACGCCAGCACATCCAGGCTTCGCACCGCATCCCACACCTGCATCCTAGTGGCGGTTTCGCCTACCAGAAGCATTTGTCGGCCTGGTACGGTATGTTCGTCGTCGGTGGATGGAAGGCGCGTTAGGCCGTCGGGTCCGGGATAATTTGTGCGCTCACCCTGACCCATCGGGTCGAAGGCCAGCACGACAAACCCCAGTTGGACCAGACCTTGACAACAGCGCTGATACGTATCCGATGCTTTTCCGTTCGGCGAGTGCCCCATCTGAAACAGCACGCCGGGAAATGGCTTGGAACCACTCTTCGGGATGTACAGATTGGCGGTGATCCATTCGCCCGGGCGGCTTTCATAGAGCAGATGTTCGACGCGGTATTTATCACGCTCAAAGCCGCCCGTGACGCGAAGGTTGAGGGGTGTGCGTTCCGGAGTTCCGCCAGCTAGCCTCCAAAACATTTCGCGAGCCCATTGTTGTCGCGATCGAATCGCAGCTGGCGATGTCAACCTGGCGATTTCGGCATCCCGCCGTGCCACAGCTTCCGCCGCGAATCGACGCATGGTATCGGGTAGACACCGCTCATAAGGCCGATATGCGATCACTTGCGCTCGCCCCGCAACACTTGCGGCGCACACCGGCAAGGCTCGAAGCAGATCACGCCGCGTCACCTGCCGGGCTCGAGTTCCGGCGTTGCAATGTCCAGCATGCGTGCCTTCCCGTCAACTGAGCCGTGCCACACGCTCCCGCCAAATGTAGTGATGTATATTTTGGATGCGTCCGCCGGATCGGGAATTACGCGCTGCCCCCACTTAAAATTAAATCCTTCGATGCGCGACCAATGCTCACCGCGGTCGGCCGACCTCCACGCCGAGGATTCAAATCCCGCCGCATAAAGAATCTTGGAGTCACGTGGATCAATCGTCACGTCGTAAATATGGCGGTCGCCGTCAAAGACCTGCCGCCACGTTTTGCCCGCGTCTTCCGACACAAAAATCCCGCCGCCATCGCCATGCATACCGGCTGCGCGAGCCCAGGTTGTCAGATAAAGCCGCTGCGGCGTTTGGGGATCGATAGCCAGTCCATTCGGCGCATTCGTCCCCGCCGGAAGAGCGATCGGACGCCATGTCTCCGCGGCGTCGGTTGATTGATACAGCGCTCCATCGCCCGCATTTCCAAGGCTTCCGTCTTCCGAGCGCCGGGCGATCAGCAAATATAAAGTGCCATCCGCGGCTCGCGCCAATCGCCACGCAAAGGGATCCTCTTGCGTAATGCCGTTGTTCTTCAATACCCAGGAATTGCCGCCGTCGTTTGTTTTATAAACACCTCGCCCAAACGCCGCGACATACAGCACGCGCGCATCTTTAGGGCTCGACGGATCTAACAGAATATGAGTCGCGGCGGTTTCCTCCATCCCCTTGTTCGATTTTGTCCACGTCACTCCGCCATCTTCACTGCGGCACGCTCCCCCTTTGTAGGTGTTCACCGCGGTGCGCCGCCACATCTTCGGCCGTGGCAAGTCGTGTGTCCAGCTATTGACGCTCCACATCCGCCCGCGCACCTGGGGATCGAATTCGATCCAGTATGTCGTGTTCATCCAGTCGCGGGGAACGCCGCTGGTCGAACTCAGCCATGACTTCCCGCTATCCTCGCTGCGGAACAGTCCAATATCGGTGTAGGTGATGAATTGCCGCTTGGCGTCGAAAGGATCGAAGTGAATTCCGTAAGCGTTCGTCACGTCTAAACCGGTAGTTGTATAGCCACCGCCGGCCACCTTGCGGGAATAGACGGCGTTCCACGTTCCGCCGCCATCGGAGGTTAACAGCGCGCGCCCGAGATCCGTTCCGTAAGCAATCTCCGGATCCTGATCTGCGACCGTCATCATCAATGGATTCTCGCCCCATCCCGGCCCAAATCGCTCCGTGATCCAGGCGTCGTGAATGTTTGCGGCGCCTATCGCCGCTTCTTTCCATACCGGCTTCCAAGACCGGCCCACATCTTCTGTTTTCGCCACACCGATCCAGCTCTTGCCGTCCAATTTCATGTCTTGATAGGAAACATAAGCCGTGTTTGGATGATGCAGGCTGGTCGCGATGGCCCGTACTTTCGTGCCCGTTCCAGGCATAGTCGATTTCCGCCACGTGGTACCGCTATCGATCGAAACAAAAATACCTTGGTCCGATGTGGCGTAGATAACCGGCTTCGGACCGAAGCCCGCGGTGATGTCGCTAAAAGTCACGCCAGCGGGCGCGGGAATCGTCTTCACCCCGGCCGCCGACCTTATCGAGACCGAATGAAGGCCACCCATGATTACCACTCGCGCTTGTTTGGGGGACGATGGATCCACCCACAGGTGCTTCGGAGATTCATTCAAGTTTCCGGCGCGTTCCCAGTTGTCGCCCGCGTCCTTCGAAACATAGAGTCCGAAGTTCTTGTCTTTATCCACCGCTGCGTATAACACCTTGGAATCGGCGGGATCGACGGCCAGCGCGGCAATCGTTCCCAACACGTTCGGCTCAGCGACAATCGTTTCGTCGGCATGATCGGATGCCATGCGAACTCCCTTTATCGACGCCGGTTTCGGATAGACCAGCTTCCAGTTTTCGCCACCATCGGTGGTTCGCCACAAGCCGGTTACCTGGGCATACATTGTTTGTGGATTGCCGGGGTCGAACGCAAAGAATTTTACCGTTCCGCGAAGATTAAACATGCGCCACGACTTGCCACCATCTTTCGAGAGATAGGAGCCCGTCATGTCGCAGGAGATCAGCACCGTGTTCACATCGTGCGGGCTTATCGCTGGATTGAACATCGCGCCGCCGCCGCCCGGTCCAATCACCTGGAAGTCTCCCGCCCGTTCCGCCCAACCACTCATCGCCAGAGTTCCGGTCAGGACCAGGCGTAAGCACCATTTCATGATTGACTCTTTCTCTTCCTTTCGTTAAGCTTCTTTTGTTTACTCTCGGGCAATCGCCCGCTCTTGTCAATACTCTTGAGGAAAACAAATTTAGGATCCGCCTTCACGGTCCGCCATCTCCGCTGGTGGATCGGCGGGATGCTCTTCGCCTCCACCGTCATTAATTACATCGATCGCCAGAGCCTGGCCGTACTTGGTCCTTACCTTAAGCGCGATTACCATTGGACCAATCAGGATTTCGCCTGGGTTGTGATTGCATTCCGCGTCGCTTATGCCTTCGGCCAACCCGCCGCTGGACGATTCGTAGATCGCTTCGGTACCCGGAATGCCCTGTCGTTGAGCGTTGCCTGGTATTCCGTTGCCGCCATGCTGGCGCCGCTTGCCACTGGACTCGTATCTCTTTGCGGATTTCGATTCCTTCTGGGGTTAGGGGAGTCCGCCAACTGGCCCGCCGCCACCAAAGCAGTCGCCGAGTGGTTTCCGCCGCGCGAACGCGGTTGGGCCGTGGCGCTGTTTGATAGCGGATCCGCGGTAGGCGCGGCAATCGCCCCATTTCTGGTACTTGGCCTCTATCATGCCTTCGGAAGTTGGCGGCCGGCTCTGGCCATTCCCGGACTTCTGGGATGCGTGTGGCTGATCGTCTGGCGCATTTGTTATCGATCGCCAGAAGAGCATCCGTGGCTCTCCGTAGATGAGCGAGCCCTCATTCTTGACGGTCGCGATGTGGGCCGCATGCAGCTGCAAAAAGTAACGTGGAGCCACCTACTGAAGCTTCGCCCAACCTGGGGGATTCTGCTTGGACGTTCGCTTACCGATCCAGTCTGGTATTTCATCACCGATTGGTTTGCCGTTTATCTCGCCGCCAAGCAGATCAAACTAGAGGAGGGTATTCTCGCGTTTTGGATTCCATTTCTCGCGGCCGACATCGGCAACTTCCTCGGGGGCGGCATTTCCAGTTGGCTGATCGCCCGGGGCTGGAATGTGATCGCGGCGCGCAAAGCTGTCATCGTAGTCTGCGGAATCGGCATGACGCTGCTGATCCCAACGGTCTTCACGGCAAACCTATTCGCTCTCACCGCGCTCTTCAGTTTCTCCACCTGTTGCTACGCGGCCTGGTCCACGATGGCGCTGACGCTGCCCTCCGATCTTTACCCAAATGCCTGGGTAGCATCGGTCAGCGGAATCAGCGGGGCTGGTTCAGGCATCGGAACCATTCTTTCCACGTTCCTTATCGGTTGGACCGCCGACCGCTATTCCTTCGAACCAATTCTAATCGGCGCAAGTCTGATCCCCCTGCTGGCCACCGCCGCAATCTTGATTCTGATTCCCCGGCAAGGAGAAACTCACTCAGCATGAAACGACGTGATTTATTAAAAGGCGTGGCCCTGCTGCCGGCACTGGCCGCCCGCGCCGATGTTCCTCCGCACCTCTGGCAAGGTTATGATTTCGGATCCGGTCCGGCGGTGCGTGAGCGATTAAACCAAGGTCCGTTTGAGATCGATCAGGACCAGGGATGGCAGACTACACTGTTTACCAGCGCCTCTGAGAAGCCGGTCCGCAATCCCGGCCTTGGTCTTGTCGGTTACACCTGGGAAGAAGCAGGTCCGTCCATCGCCGCTCGTTCCGGCCGGGAAACGTTAGAACAGCACGTAGAGAAAATGGCCAGCCTGCCGTTCGTCGATGTGCTGTACATCCGCTGCGATTGGCGCGACGTGCAGAAGCAAGCGGGTCGATTGGATTTGAATCCTGTATTCGCGTTGACCTTCGACGCAGCCAAACGCCATGGATTGCGCGTCGCCTTCCGCGTCCAACTCTCGAATCAGGTCTTCCAGCCGGAGCAGATCGCGCTTCCGGAATTCCTACGTTCCAAGATCCCGTTGATTAAGATCGGCAAGCTGACAAAAAGCGATAAAACTGTTTACGTCGAGCCACGCTACGACCATCCGGAATTTCAAAAAGCTTTCGCTGAATTGAACGCGCTGATGGCGGCGGAGTTCGGTGACAATCCGCTGCTGGAATGGGTGGACCTGATGCAATATGGTTTCTGGGGCGAAGGACACACCGCCGATATTCCCAGCCCTTTTCCCGATTATCCAACCGCCGAGCGAACCTTTGTCGAGATGACCCGCCTCCAACTCGAAGCCTGGAAAAAAGTGCCGCTGGCAGTGAACACCGAGCCCGATATTAGCAGCGTTGGTAACCGCACCATCATGGATATGGCCGTCCGGGCCGGCGCCTGGGTGCGATCGGACAGCATCAACGTCGAAGAGCCGGTGCAGATTGAAGAGCTCACGAATCGGCCCCCATGGCTTGCGTCCATTTTGGAAGATGGTACTCATCGCGAATACGACATCGACCAACTCAAAGTAGACGCCGTCGGTGTAAACGCGATGGAGAACTTCATGCTCCACATCCTGGATACAAAGGCGAACTACTGGTCGTTGTGGACGGAATCCGCCAACCTCGCCCGTTACAACGATAGATATCCACGGGGCTTTGAGCGCCTCCGAACTAATTTGGGTTATCGTGTCCGGCCCGCCTGGGTGTGGCAGCGAAAACGTTACGGGCGGCCAGAGTTGATTATTGGCGTGGCCAATCGAGGCGTTGCCGGCGTACCAGGCGTGTTGTGGCTACACCTCAAAAGTCCCGATGGTAAATTGCATCTGAAAGGCGCGCTGGATCCGGGTCACCCTTACGGCGGCAGCATGCGCCAGGCAGCGTTTCTGTTACCCAAAACTTATCTTGGCCCCATCCATCTCTCGGCTGAAATTGAGATGCGACCCGGCGTAGTTCGTCCCGTCGCATGGGCTTGCGAACAGCCGCTGAATGCCGACGGATCCATCACCGTAGACGTTAAACCCGATAACGATCCGAACTGGCGGAAGGGTGTGTAAATGAAGGGCAACGCACTTGTCGCCCATGGCGGCGGCCCGACGGCTGTGATCAACGCGAGCCTGGTTGGTCTTGTCGATGGGTGCCGGGGGATGACTACGCTTTATGGCGCTCGCGGCGGAATAAAGGGAATACTGGAAGAGAATTTTATCGACTTGCTCAGCGTCGATCGAGCGTTACTGGCGTCGGTCCGCGATACACCGGCATCGGCTATCGGCTCCAGCCGTCAGAAGCTGGCAGAGGCCGATTACGAACGGATTCTCGCCATCTTCCGCAAGCGCGATATCCGCCATTTCTTCTATACCGGCGGCAACGGATCCATGGACACGGCGCTCCGATTCTCCAACAGTTCCGACCTCCGCGTAATTGGAATCCCCAAAACCATCGACAATGATCTTGCCGTCACAGACCATACGCCGGGCTATCCTTCCACAGCGCGATTCTTCGCCGAAGCGGCGCGCGATATCGGCGAAGATAATCGATCGTTACCCTCGCCGGTTTGTGTGTTGGAAGTTCTGGGGCGCAATGCCGGATGGGTGGTGGCGGCCACTTGCCTGGCGCGCAAAGGCGAAGATGACGCGCCGCACTTGATTTATTTTCCCGAACGCCGCGTCAGTCTGGAAACAATCTGCGGCGACGTGGAACGCGTCTATCGCCGTTTGGGACGCGTCGTTATTGCGGTCTGCGAAGGCCAACTGGATGAGCAAGGCCTTGCCTTCGGCGCCGATGTGGATCGCCCCGCCAGTGCCGTCCATCGGCTGTCGTCGAATCTAGGACACACGCTTGCGCGCTTGATCACCGAAAAGACCGGACTCCGCGCCAGAGCCGAAAAACCTGGACTGCTTGGAAGATCCTGCGGACCGTTCGCCACTGAACTTGATCGTCGCGAAGCCTACGAATGCGGGCTTGCGGCAGCTTCGGCCGAAAGAGGAATGATGGTAGCGCTACGGCGCGACAGCCGTACGTTCCTTACTCCGCTGGAAACGGTGGCGCGCAAGGAACGGTTGCTCCCGCTGGAATGGATTGCGCCCGAAGGAAACGATATTCTGCCAGCCTTCGCGGAATACGCCCGCCCGTTAGTTGGAGAAATCGTTCACTACCCGCACCTCTATTAATTCACTTTCCCTGGGCCGTACAGCACCACTCCCGGCTTCGCTCCCGTATGCTTCGCCTGATCGATAACCAACTTGCCGTTCACCAGAACATAGTCGATACCTTCGGGATATAAGTCGGGGTGTTCATACGTCGATTTGTCCTGAATCTTGTCATAGTCAAAAACTACGACGTCCGCCCATGCCCCTTCCTTGATGACACCTCTTCCCGCAAGACGCATGCGAGTCGCGGGCCAGGATGTCATTTTCCGAATCGCATCTTCCAGAGTCAGCACGTGACGTTCCCGCACATAATGAGCGATGACACGCGGAAAATTGCCATAGCTCCGGGGGTGCGGTAGGCCAATCGCATCGTCTTTACCCGCTTCCAACGCGGCGCCGGCATCACTGCCGATGCTGGTCCATGAATAACGCAGAGCGGTCTCGATGTCCGGTTCGCTCATCATGTGATACACCGCCGATACCTCAACGTCGGGTAGACCGTCGGCCACCAGATCGAACGCCGCGTCCGCCGGATCCTTCCCCATGGCCTTGGCAATCGTGGGCAAATTCTTACCCTGATACTTGGCGTTCTTTGGATTACCCGCATTCACCAGCACGACGCCATCCCAGCCGCCGGCCGCTTCTATAATGTTCCACCAACCGGGCGAGCCGGTCTTCATCTCGTTCTTCAAGCGCGCGCGAATTGCCGGATCTCGCAGGCGCTTTACCAGAGCTTCCTGGCCCCCTTCATGAGCCCACGATGGAATTGTCGCCGCCAACCCGGTACCTCCGGCCGTGTATACATAAAGGTTCGCGGCAACCTCCACGCCCCGCCGGCGGGCCGCTTCGATATGGGTGGCAGCTTCCTGAATCAGCTTTCCCCAGCCAGGGCTATACGCCGCTTTGAAATGAAAAACTTCGGCTGGCAGATTTGCTTCCTCACCAATTCGGATTAGCTCATCCACCGCCGTCACCAGCTCTTTGCCTTCGCCGCGCATATGGCTCGCATACGTCCCGCCGTATTGGCCTGCCACCTTCGCCACTGCTATCAACTCCTCCGTTGTGGCATAGCTTGAAGGCGGATAAATCAGCGCGGTGGTCATACCCATGGCTCCGCCCGTCATCGCTGTAGCCATGATCGATTTCATTTTTTCCAACTCGTCGGGAGTGGCGTTCCGCGCCGAATAACCGAGTACCGCAATGCGCGCTTGCGTCTCACTGAAGTAGCAGCCGAAGTTCATGCTGATACCGCCCTGTTCCAGCTTGTGAAAATAGCTGGCAACTTCCTCAGCGGGAACCGGCGTTCCACCTTCTCCGGCAATCGCAGTCGTCACACCCTCACGAAGTTTGTTATCGGCCAGCCCATTCTTCAGCAGGACCTCAGCTGACTGGTCCATCATGTCGATCCAGCCTGGCGACACATACTTCCCGCGAGCGTCGATCTCGCGACGCCCCTTTCCGGTGACCTTTCCGATCTTTACGAAGCGGCCCTGATCGATCGCTACATCGGCCAGAATCCAAGGATTTCCCGCGCCATCCAGTACCCGGCCGCCGCGAATCACGACATCGTAGGCTTCTTGCGGCAACGCCGGAATCGCGAAACAAACTAGAAGAGCAACCAACGATTTCCGCATGATCTAGAACTCGAAGCGTACGCCGACCTGCCCTTCACGCCCCGGTAATACCTGAGTAACCGCGCCGAACTTCACAGGCTGTTCCGGCAGGCTCTGCACAGCGGCGGGGTTGGCGTTATTGAATAAATTAAAGAACTCGAAATAAGCGTTGGCACGAAACTTCTCGGCGATTTGGAATTTCTTCGAGACGCGAATATCCATATTGACGAAGGCTGGCGCGTTGAACCGGTTTCGACCTTTGACGTAATCGGTGCCATTGTATAAACCGTCGCCATCCACATCCGGGCCGGAAACAAACGCCGCGCTATACGGGAAGCCACTCTGCGCCCGAAAGATGCTGCTAAACCCGAAGCCCTTGGGAAGCTCGACGATCCCGTGTAGAAGAAACGTGTGCTTTAGAGAAAGATCGGAAGGTCCGCTGCTCAGCCCGGGTCCATTGTAAAAGGTTCCCGCCTTGGGAATTGGATTTCCATTGCTGGCGGTGAATCCGCCATTGGCATTGGTTTGCCCGGTAGCGGAATCGGTTACGGTGGGTACGCGGCCAACGAAGCTATCGCTTGGTCCATTATTATTGGCGGCGAACAATAGGCCCGATCCGGACTGCTGGTCGGTTGTCAGATCGGGATTCTGCGCGTCGTCGGTGGCGTGCGTAAATGTGTAGCTGGCTTGCATCGTCACGCGCCTTCCGAATCGTTTACGGACCGAAAGAATTGCGGCATCGTAAGACCCCGCGTACCATGGGCCGTATCCCTGAATCAGTTTGCCACCGGTATCGGGCTGCAACTGTCCTGTATGTCCGGGCAGGCGCGCTTCCAATGCCAGGTTCGTATTTCGAATCCCCAGAATGTTGAAGATGTCCTTGTGATAATAGTCGGCTTGCACAATAAATTCATGGGCGAACTCGTGTTGAATTCCAGCTTGCATGCCGCTCGTGTAAGGTGTACTAAAGTTTGGGTCAACCGTAACAGGGATACGGTCGCCGATTCCCGCAATATAGCTGGTGGAAAGATGACCGTTGGGATCGTAACTAAAGAATCCGGCTTTCTGTCCAATTGCCACGCTCGCTGCATCGGCATATTGTTGCGGAGTTAGACCGGTTAACTGCTGGACATTCTGCGTATTCACGATGACGTTCGCGGGAATGGGGGCATGCCCTGGGGCCACTACATTGTTCAAATGATCGATGCCGTAAATAGGAAAGTTGATCGCGTTGCCCAATAATGTACAGCCCACGCCCTGCGCCTGAATCTGAGCGTCTGTTAGCGTGTTCGAAAGACAAGGCGCGCCCGTGCGGCGATTGGCGAAGTTGTTTGAGAGCTGTGAAGGGTTCCCATAAAACAAGCGGGGATAGCCAAGATAGCGGGTTTTCGTAATGTTCGCGCCGCCGAATCCCGGAACATCGCGAGCGGTTCCTACGCGGAAGTGGTCATAGAACAAGCCCCAGCTGGCGCGAACCACGGTCTTTGAGGTTACCGACCAGGCAAAACCGATCCGCGGTGAAATGTTCTTGGGGTTAGCGAAAGTGGAATCATAATCCCAACGGATGCCCATGTTCAGCGTCAAATTACGGCGGATTTTCCAATCGTCCTGAGCGAAGATGCCGGTGTAATTGTTGCGTAAACGAATCTGATTATCCTGCGGCGTCAGACCGCCGGTAAAAGTCAGCAGATTGAGCCCCGAATCGATGGGACCGAATTTATCGAAGTCGGAAATGGTCGCAAATAGTTGGTTGAAGAGATTGTTCGATTCGGTGCCATCGGCAACGGTGCGCTGGAAATCGATACCGGTCTTGAAGGAATGCGCGCCAATCTGCTTCGCCAGGTTCGCCCCAAACGCCATGTTCTTCTGGTCGATCAGCAGCGGCGTGTGCCCCGGTCCGAACGTCACTTGGCCCAGGTTTCCGAACAGCGAACCCGAGGTATAAGAGTCGAAGAGATTGTCCAGAGTGGACGCTGCCCCAGCTTCGGGATGCGATGCGTACAAGCGATAAGGCTCTCCGCGATACTGTCCAAACACATCCAGTACAAATGGACTGCCTTGATTGCCGATGAGGGCTACATCGGAAAAGCCCAGCATCAGATGCCGGGTATCGATGTTGTTGCGAGTGGACGGCAGATTCAACGAGGCCGAGAGAGGCAGAAAATCGGTGGTGTGGGAATTCGTCAGATTTATCTGCTCGGTAAAACGATGCCGTCCCCATTGTTCATCCAGTTTGCCGCGAATACGCGTATCGAATATTTTTGAGTGCTGATTGAATGGAGCTTCAAAATTGGCCAGACTATCGGGCGTGCCGGGGGGCACTTGAAAGTTAAGATCGCGGCTTTCGAGAATGCGTTCGGCGGAAACGAAGAAAAAGATCCGGTCTTTTAGAAGCGCCCCACCGAGTTGTCCACTGGGATCCCAACGAAGGAGAAAAGGCGCGTGGTCTCGACCCGGTATATCGGAAGCATCCAGCTTGTAATTCCGATGGAAAAAGGAAACTCCGCCGTGGAAATCGTTCGTCCCGCTCTTGCTGACGACGTTGATAATGCCGCCCGACCCGTGGCCGAACTCCGCCTTATATCCCGCCGTCACTACCTGAAATTCAAGAATGGACTCCTGGTTGAACTGCGCCGACGCGCCCCCGCTAACTGCATCGCTGTTGGGGAGCCCGTCTACCAAGAACTGTGCGTTACCGGCTCGTTCTCCAAGGATCGGCACCGACGCATCGGATCCACTATCGGCCTGGCGATTGATCGCCACACCGGGAACCAGTTGCAACAAATCGAGGTAATTGCGGCCATTCAGGGGCATTTCCTGGATCTGTGTGGGAGTGATGGTCAGGCCTGAGGAAGAAGTGTTGGTCTCAAGCAACGCCGTCTCAGCGCTGACGCTGACCTCGGACTGAACGGCCGCCACAGACATTGAGATATCCAGATTCAGGGCTGCGTTGACGGTGATGTCCAGGCCATTCAGAATTTTAGTGACGAATCCCTGCTTGGCCGCTGTCAGCTGATACGCTCCGGCAAGCAGCCCTGGCAACTTGTAAATCCCAGTGCTATCGCTCTCCACATGTCGGTCCACTCCGGCGTCTTTTCCCACGATATGGATGTCCACGCCAGGCAATCCCAGCCCCTGTTGATCCAGCACACGGCCCGATACGGTGGAAGTAATCTGTGCCTGGATGGATCCAATAGCTAAGGTAAGAAAGAGGCACAGGGTAGCAGCCCCGTGACAGCGAATCAGTTTAAACATGATGGCCTCCTTGAATTTTTCCCGCCAGGTTTCTGCAAGGCAGGTTATACGCTCGCCGGGGAGAGTGAATGCACAAGCAACAAACGTTACAAGGTTGTTGATAGGCTAGACTCTAACTGATGCCGGGTCGGCTGTCAAGGGCCTACTGTAGAATCCTGGGAATCCGCTCCTGTTGCGCTTTCCAGCGCCATTCCGCCTTGCCCCGCATGAGAGCAACATTTGTTTCACTCTTGACTTTCCGGTGGTATTGGAGCGATCATCCGCAAGTACCCATGGCTAAGAAGGTAACTTCCGTCGCGGTTCCTCGACCGGCGCAGGCGCTGTCCGCGCTGGTTGAGCAGCTAAGCCCTCGCCGGCAAGAAATTATCCGTCCGGTGATTGAAAATCCCCGTGAGCATGTGCTTCTCAGCGTCCGGGGATTAGCCGAAAGTCTGGCCACGGACCCGGCAACAATCGTGCGAATTGTTCGTGGATTAGGATTTGCAAATTACAAGTCTTTCAAACAGTATTTGCATGATCTTTCACTCGCCAACGTCACCGCGCTCGATTCCATGCAAACCGGGATCAAGAAGGATTCGACCATTGCGGAACATAATCGCGGGTCGCTCGAGCAGGACGTCAAGAACCTCGCGTCCCTGCGCCATTCACTGGATTATGCGCGAATCGAAGCCGTAGCCAAGCGCTTATCGGGTGCTCGCAACATACTCTTGCTTGGCGGCGACCTGGCCGCTAGTTTGGTTACTTACCTGGAATATCAATTGAACATGCTGGGCCTGTCGGTATTGATGGCCGGCACTACCGGGCGTACCGTTCATATCACCCGAAATCTTACGAAGAAAGACGTGGTAATCGCCATCAGCTTTCGCCGCGGCTTGCGTCAGACGGTGGAGGGAATGCAGCGGGCTAAAGAAAACGGGGCTTATTGCATCGGCATTACCGACACTTATATTTCACCCTTGGCCCAGTTCGCCGATGAGTTCTTCCTAACGTCCGTGGAATCGCCTTCGTTCGGCGCTTCTTACGTCGCCCCGGTAGCGCTGATGAACATCCTGCTTTTGGCCTGCGCCAACGCCCATCGCGATAGAACGATGGCAAAATTGCGGCAGGCCGACGAAGAACAACGCAGCGGATATCGCTGGTACGGCTCTTAAGATCCATGCTGGAAACCGATCCCACCGTAACTTCGAAGCTCGATCTAGCAAGAGATCTCAGTCTCCGCGACGGCATCGCCATCGTCGTCGGAACCGTCATCGGGTCGGGCATCTTCCTTGCGCCCGGCAGCGTTGCCCGGCAACTTCCCTCATTTACCGCCGTGATGCTGGTGTGGGTGCTCGGCGGAATTCTGACGCTATTCGGTGCGCTATCGCTAGCCGAGTTGGGCGCGGCGTTCCCGGGGGCCGGGGGGCTATACGTTTATCTGCGCGCCGCCTACGGACGTGCGGTCGCCTTTCTCTACGGGTGGGGACTTCTGACGCTAATTCATAGCGGCAGCATCGCCACGCTTGCCGTCGCCTTCGGACTCTATTTATCGCAGGTAGTCCCTATGTCGCTCGCCGCTCAAAGGGCCACCGCGGTACTTGTAATTGTTCTGCTCACGGCCATGAATTACAGCGGGCTGCGTACAGGCAAGCGGGTCCAGAATATAGTCACCTTTTGCAAGGTGGCCGGAATTACCCTTCTGATTGTGCTGTTATTCAGTGCCGCGAAAGTGCAGCATTCCGCGCCGGCCGCGGCCGCAAGCAAGTCTTTGCCACTGGCCGTGGGTGCGGCGCTGGTGGCAATTCTGTGGGCTTACGAAGGATGGCACGTCGTATCGTTTACGGCCGGCGAGTTCAAGAATCCGACTCGTGATTTACCGAAGAGCTTGCTGTGGGGGGCTCTGGCACTAGCGCTCATTTACGTCCTTGCCAATTCTGCCTATTATGCGGTTCTGAGTCCTGGACAGATACAACAAACCGATCAAGCCGCCGCTACGGCCGTCACTGTAGCGTATGGCGGACCGGCCACCGTGTTGGTCACTACGTTAATACTGATTTCTATTCTCGGCGCAACCAACGGAATGATTCTCACCGGCCCCCGCGTGTATTTCGCGATGGCGCGGGATGGCCTATTTCTCAAGGCTTTCGGACGTCTTGACGAACGATCCCGAGTGCCACGTCTGGCGATTGTCATCCAAGGCATCTGGGCCAGTGGACTTACCATGATCGGATCGTTCCAGGATTTGTTTACGTACGTCATTTTCACGGCTTGGATTTTTTACGGCCTGTCAGTTCTTGCGGTGATCGTTTTACGCTTCAAACAGCCTTTGCTCCAACGCCCGTTTCTTGTACCGGCATATCCGCTGATTCCGGTCTTGTTCGTTTTCGCCGCCCTTTTCATCGCTGGCGTAACCGTGGTGAATGGGCCGCTGCACGCGCTGTACGGCATTGCCTTGATCCTCGCTGGACTCCCGGTTTACTGGATCGCCTTCCGTCGCGAAAGTCCTGGACAGAGTTCCGGCCTTGATTTAGAATGAAACATTCGTTGCGCCCGATTTCCGACAAGAATCATTTGTTTCACATGACGGCAGCACACTCCCAAGTGTCGATTCGACCCTGCACCTCACACGAGGATCTGAATCGTTGCGTCGATCTGCAGCGTGACATCTGGGGCTACGAAGATTTGGAACTCGTCCCGGCCAGCATGTTTGTCGTCGCCATTAAATCCGGTGGCCACGCCTATGGAGCCTTCGATGGAAATACCCAGATCGGGTTTGCACTAGCCTATTCGGCGGATCGCGGCAAAGGCCGATATTTGCACTCGCACATGGTTGGCGTTCTTCCCCGATATCAGAATCAAGGCGTCGGCCGTCAATTGAAGCTATATCAGCGCCAGCAGGCTCTGGCCCAAGGCATCGAACTCATCGAGTGGACTTTCGATCCGCTCGAAACACGTAACGCATACTTCAATGTCGCCCGTCTTGGGGCCATCATGCGACGCTATATTCCCAACTGTTACGGCATCTCCAGTAGCCCATTACATGGTGGTTTGCCGACTGATCGCCTAGTGGCGGAATGGCACCTCAATTCACCTCGTGTCGAGTCGAGCCTGCTCAATGCAACCGTGCGGCGGCCTTCTGGATACACCGAACACATCACAATGCCGATCAATATCGGCGTGTTAAAACAATCCGACCCGGCGCGAGTTTTGGATGTGCAGACGGCGATGCGCGAACGCTTCATCCAGCTGTTCGATCGCGGATATGCCGTCTCAGCTTTCGTGACCGGTGGTGAAAACGCCAGCTACCTCTTGGATCCATATGAGAATTGATATAGTCACACTTCGTGAAATCCGCATGCGCCTTCGCGCGCCCTTTGAGACGAGCTTCGGCTCGGTGCAGGACCGCCGGCTGCTGCTGGTGGAAATACAGTCCGAAGGTTTGTCGGGATGGGGCGAAGTCACGGCCATGGAGGGCCCGTTCTATAATGCCGAGACAACGGACACCGCCTGGCTGATTCTGCGCGGATTCCTGATACCTTCGGTGCTGGGAAAGCACTTCGAATCAGCTTCCGATATGGCCGCGGCAATGGCGCCGGTTCGCGGACATGAGATGGCCAAGGCCGCGCTCGAAAACGCCGTGTGGGATATCGAAGCGCAGAGCAAGGGTATCAGCCTTGGACGGTTGCTGGGCGGAACGTTGACTGAGATTCCGTGCGGGGTCTCGCTGGGAATTCAGCCTGCAATCGATACCCTGTTGCCCATCGTGGAGCGCGAACTGGCCGCCGGATACCGGCGCATCAAACTTAAAATCAAGCCTGGTAAAGATGTAGCCGTGGTTGCCGCTGTACGCCGCCGCTATCCGGAAATTACGCTCAGCGTAGATGCCAACTCGGCTTACTCTCTGGAAGATATCGAGCACTTGAAAAAGCTTGATGAGTTTGGACTCCTGATGATTGAACAGCCTCTGCAATGGGATGAGGTCTACTATCATTCGAAGCTGCAAGCTCAGTTGACGACTCCAATTTGTCTGGATGAATCCATTTACAACGTTCGACACGCCAGTGCCGCGATTGAGATGGGAGCTTGCCGCGTGGTGAACATCAAGCTTGGCCGCGTTGGCGGACATACTGAGGCCCGGCGAATGCAAGCGATGTGCGCCGCGAAGGCGATTCCTGTCTGGTGCGGCGGCATGATGGAATCGGGAATTGGCCGCGTGCACAACATCGCAATGTCCACACAGGCCGGCTTCATCTGGCCCGGCGATGTATCGGCAAGCAGGCGTTATTGGGAAGAAGATATCATCGACCCCGAGGTCACTGTGAGCTCGCAAGGCACAATCGGCGCGCCCCAGTCGCCAGGGCTAGGCTATGCGGTTCGAACAAAACGAATCGAACAGCTTACGGTTACGCGGGAAGTGTTGTCGGATACGGCAGCCACCGTGTCCGTCGCCGGTTAGAGCAAGAAGGAGACATCAATGATTCGAACATGCATTGTACTGACGGCCGCTGTCTACACCGCTACCCTGGCACCGGCACAATCGCCGGATTCGTTCGAGGCTCGGCTGAAACGGATCATCGCACGTCCTGAATTCAGGCACTCACGCATCGGTGTGGAAATCTACTCGGTGGATCGGAAAAGAGTTCTCTATGCCCTGCATCCCGATGAATTATTCATCCCCGGATCCACGACCAAATTGCTGACGATCGGATCTGCTCTTGAACTGCTAGGGCCGGATTTCCGCTTTCACACAAAAATTTACGGCACCGGGCCAATCGGCGCGACCGGCACTCTGCAAGGTGATTTGATCCTTGTCGGCAGCGGCGACCCCAACCTTTCCGGCCGCATTCAACCCGATGGCTCTATGATTTTTGAAAACGAGGATCACGCTTATGACTCAATGGCCGGCTCAGCGCCCGTGCCTGGCAACCCGATGGCAGTCATTAATGAGTTTGCAGCGAAGATTGCCGCGAAGGGGATAAAGCGCATCGAGGGACGCATTCTGGCGGACGCGACACTATTTGAAGATGGGCCGCGGGAACTTGGCAGCGGCGTTGTGATTTCGCCGATCGTCGTCAATGATAATTTGGTCGACGTCGTGATGAGGCCGGGCGCGAAAGAAGGCGAGCCGGCGCTGTTCACGATCGCTCCCGTCACACGCTATGTCAAGATTACGAACAATGTAAAAACGATCGCGGCCGGCGGAAAAGCCTATTTTCATTGGAGTACCGGGGACATGGGAAATCCCGATGGCACTCATACGGCGACGCTCAATGGTGAAATTCCACTTGGCGCCAGCGAGCCCATCCTGCGAACGTATCGAGTTCCCCAACCGTCGAAGTATGCCGAGATTGTGTTGTCCGAAGCGCTCGCTACAGCGGGCGTCACCGTATCCGGGACGAATACTGCACCTGCCGATTTCAAGGATCTAAAACGGTTCTACACAGCCGACCACGAACTCGCTGAGCACGTGTCGCCGCCGCTGAAGGAAGAGGCCAAAGTCACGCTGAAGGTAAGCCAGAATCTGCATGCCAGCATGATGCCTTCCGTCGTCGGAGCGTACTTGAAAAAGGGAAGTGACGATCCGTTGCAATCGGGCTTCGATCTGGAGCGCGGCCTACTGGAAAAAGCTGGACTCGACATCACCGCGGCCGTTCAAAGCGATGGCGCGGGCGGCGCGGCGATGTTCACACCAGATTTTATGGTTCACTTCCTGCTTCACATGGCGAATCAACCATTTTTTCCGGACTTCTTCAAAGCGCTGCCGGTGTTGGGTAAAGATGGAACGCTGGTAGAGATCCAGAAGTCATCGCCGGCGGCCGGACATGTCTTTGCGAAGACGGGAACTTATGGCGGCGGTAATGCGTTGAATCCTACCGGTGGCATCCTCCACGGCAAGGGCTTGGCGGGTTATATCGATACGAAGGACGGACATCGCCTTGTCTTCGCGGCCTACATCAATTGGGTGCCGGTGAATGATTTCACCACTGGAACGAAGATGGTGGGAGAAGCCGTAGGTGAGATCGCCGCCGCGGCTTACGATGGCTTCTTAAACTAATCGGCGTCCGGGCGAAAAGCCCAAGCGCCGGCGCTTCTACTGGACCGTCTTCAATCGCTTCACATCGATCGGCAGGCTGAACAAATCGGGAGCCAGGCTCTGATTGAATTGCACATCTTCGGAGAAGATTTCAAAAACCTTCTCTCCATTGCGCTCGCGATGAATCGTCATCGGCCACTGAATGCCGTCAACCTCTCGATACTTCGTGAAGATGGTCAATTCTTCCAGCCGCTCCCGAGTCTTCGGGTCGCGCCGGTAGAACACTTGTCGCACCGGCAGCTTTGTCGCCCTGTGAAAATATACTATGACGGACCGGTTTTCCGAATCGAGAATCTCCACAATTTCCACGGGCAGGTTGTCGATGACATCCGACCCTTTCGATTCGAACGTCAATCCGGTTTCATGCAGGCGTTCGCGGAAAATGTAAAACACGTTGTTCCACGTCGTGTCGTAGTGCCGGGAAATATTCTCGGCGGGCAGCGGGCGGGCCCCGCGAAACGTGAGTTCCCAACCTTCGCCGTTGGCCAACAGTACGGAAGACTCGCCTTTTTTTCCGAAGTCCTGGCGCTCGCGTTGGGCCAGTTTTTTCTCGCCAGGCGCCTGCTCCAGATATTCCGTAAAGACCTTCGCGCGCGATCTTCCTGAAACCTGTTCGCGATAAAACGAGTACGCGAATCCGGTCTCAATACGGCTCTTCATCATCAGAAATCGCTCACCACCGAGTGCGGCGATCGCTTCATCTACCACGCGCTGGCCGCGCTCCTGGCTGTTCTCGGCGCTTATAGCTAGAGCGCCCGTCAGCAAGGCTATCAGAACCTTCATGGTTTCTTGCTTAGATCCTCTGCGTGAATGCCGGGGTTCAGCTTGTACTCCTGCACGTCGGCTTCAGCGAACTTCTTTCCGCCTTGTTCGATTACGTAATGAAAAGGCAGCTTAATTCCATTGACGTCCCGCCAGTCGGTGAAGGTTTCAACAACCAGCGCAGGCGGACCGCCCATCGTCGCCGCCTGGTATGTTTCCGTTAGCGGAAGACCGGTCGTTTCGTCCACTTTCATCTTTACGATATCGCCCGCTGTGTTGCTGATTTCCAGCACGCCGTCACCCGTGTAATTCACGGTACGATCGACGTCGCCATCGCTCAGCAGAAGCGGAATGAACATGCGGAATGTCGCCCCTTGAATCTGTTTCAAGACGGGCGGGGGCATTGGCATATTGCCCTGCGGACCGACAATCCACCCGGTTTTCCCGTCAGAGAAAACGATCACCTTGCCGAACGGCAGTTCTTGTTCCTGCCTGACATTCGAAGGCGCAACATAGGAATTTCGTTGCTTCGCCTTCATGTTGCTGCCACCCGCCAGTATGGTGAGGTCCACCGCTAGCGTAAAATCTTTCACGGCCGCCAGCTTATCCGCGCCACCCACCGCCACCTGGACGTGCCGCAGCAACGCTTTTCCTTTTTCCAGACTCGCTGCGTCGGATTTCGCCGTATCCTTTTTCGGTTCTGGAATCGTAACATCCAGAGGCTTTATGGGGAGACCCAAAGCCGAAAGCGGTTTGCCGAACTCTTTTACATTTCCGACCGCCACGATGGTCATGTTTTCGGGCTTCCAATATTCCTTGGCAACACGCAATACATCCTCTTTCGTCACCGCCGCGATCGCCTTTTGATATTGGAAAATGAAGTCCTTGGGATAGCCGAAATAGTCGTACAGCAGCAGCCGGTTCAAGGTCTTGCTTGGGCGATCGAACAGGAAAACAAAACCGTTGAGCACGGTCTGCTTCGCGGTGTAGAGTTCCACGTCCGTCACGGGCTTGGCGCGCATCAACTCCACTTGCTCACGAACTACCCGCAAGGTCTCCTCGGTCGACTCCGACTTGGTGCTGCCGGCTATTTGAAAAACTCCCGGATGATCGAACCCCGCACCCCAGCTGCCGTTGATTTCGTAGGCATAGCCGAGCTCAGTACGAACCTTCTGCACCAGGCGGCTTGTGAACCCACTGCCGAGAATATCGGCTGCCACTTGTAGCACCGGATAATCCTTGTCTTTGAGCAATCCACCTAGGTGGCCGGCGTGAAAAAACGTTTGCGTAACGTCCGCTTTATCGGCGATGAAAATCCCCGGCTCGGGCTTGTGATCCACGCTCGGAAAGGGCGGGACAGGGGGCCGCTCGTAATTCCATCCGGAGAACAGGGTCTCCAATTTCGCCTTCATGTCGGCTGTCGAAAAGTCGCCATACACGGCCAGCGAAATATTCTTGGGAAAGAAATAACGACTGTAAAAATCCACCACATCCGTCCGGCGGATTCGATCGATGGTCTCGTACTCGACGTTCCAACCATAGGATGTGTCCCGACCGTATACCAGACTGGTAAATTCTCGGGTGGCGATGCCACCCGGATCGTCATTACGCCGCGCGATCCCGCTTCGATACTGGGTCAACGTCAGGTCGATCTTGTCTTGGCGAAATGCGGGCGCGGTGAGTACGTCGTGAAAGGATGCCAGAACCGGCGCTACGTTCTCTCGAAGGCAAGAGAAAGAAACGGTGGCATTGTTCTCTCCAATATTGCTCTCCACCGAAGCCGCGATATTTTCCAGTTCTTCATCCAATTGGTCGCCAGTCTTCGCCTTCGTTCCTCCGGCTCGAATCACGGCCCCCGTGACGTCGGCGAGTCCACGCTTTTCCGGAGGATCGAAGAGATTGCCCGTGCGGACGAGCGCGAATCCGCTCACTAAAGGCAATTCGTGATCTTCCAGCAAGTAAACTTTCATGCCGTTGGACAACGTGAAAATCGTGGGCTGAGGTATTTTCAATTCTGGCAGAGGAGCGAACTTCAGGCTCTTGTAGGATGGCAAATTCGAATAATCGGGTGGCGTAATCTGTGCCCATAGAGCGATAGGCATCAATGTCAGAAGCAGGCTTTTCACTGCGGACCTCCGTTAGATGTGACTGGGGGAATAGCGGATTTTGGCGGGGCGAAGGTGTACGCCACCGTTCGCGACTCAGCAATGAGATACGTCCGGGCCGCACGCTGTACGTCATCGAGAGTTACTTTTTCGATATCGTCGAGCCCGGTGAAAAGCTTGCGCCAGTCGCCGTATGCGACGTGGAAACTCGTCAATTCAGAAGCCATTCCGGTGTTACTATCCAGCTTGCGTATTAATTGCGCGCGCAGCTTTGCCTTCACCCGGTCAAGCGCGGACTGGTCGATCTTTTCCTTCTGCAGACCCTCAATCACTTCGTAGCACGCCGCTTCATTTTCCTCGACGGTATGCCCCGTGGTAGGCACGAGGAAAAATAGAAACAGACCCGGATACTTCCCTCCCGGAAACGAAGCTTCACTGTATACGCCGAGAGAAATTTTCTTGTCGCGCACCAGATTCTTATAGAGCAATCCGGTACGGCCGCCGGTCAGGATTTCGCTCAGCACATCGAGCGTCGCATCATCCTTATCCTTCTCATCGGGACGCTTGTAGGCAATTGCCATCAGCGGCTGAGTGGGCGATTCCACCTTCACGCGCTTCTCGCCTTCCTGCTTAGGTTCCGTGGTTCGAACGGGCGGTGGCATCGGGCCTGGTGGAATTAGGCCGAAATATTTCTGGGCAAGGCGCTTGGCCAATGCTGGATCCACGTCGCCCGCGATGCCTACGGTGATATTGCCCGGCACATAATACTTTCTGTAAAAACGCACCGCCTCGGAAAGCCGGAAGCTATCGATGTCGCTTGCCCAGCCGCCCGGCATCGTGCGATACGGATGAGCGGCGAAAGCCGTCGCCAGCAGCATCTCGACCAGCTTACCTTGCGGATTGGATTCTACACGCAGGCGGCGTTCTTCCCGTACCACGTCGCGTTCCTTATAGAATTCCCGGAAGACCGGATTCAAAAAGCGTTGCGACTCGAGCAAAAACCACAACTCCAATCGATTCGCCGGGAAACTATAAAAATAATTCGTGGAATCTTCTCCGGTGCCGGCATTCAGGCCGACGCCGCCATTGCCTTCGACGATGCGGTCATATTCATTGGGATCGACAAAGCTGTTGGCTTTCTCGATGGCGTCCTTTAGTTCTTTGCGCAAAGCGTCGAGCTTCTTCGGGTCCGCCTGGTCGGCCTTGAAACGCTCCTGATCCAGGCGATCATAGACGCGCTCGACAGCTTCCATCGCCTGCTTTTCCTTCGGATAATTTTTGGTGCCGATGGTTTCGGTGCCCTTAAAGGCCATGTGTTCGAACATGTGAGCGATGCCGGTCTCGCCGCTCGGGTCATTGACGGAGCCGGCATTTACATAGGAGTTGAACGAGACCACGGGAGCATCATGCCGCTCCAGCACGATGAAGTGCATCCCGTTCGCAAGCGTGAACTCCGTTACCTTCTTTTCGAAATCTTTGAGCGACTGAGCCCCAAGTGTAAGCGGCACAAGCAAGGCCAGGGAAACCCCGGCGGCAGTAAATCTCATGTAATGGATCTCCGGAATGTGGTGGCGTCTAAGGGGATAGACGATTGCCATGGTAATAAAGTATCAGGGTAGCAAGGGGTGGGGCGGATGGAGGCGGTAAAAATGGGTGTCAGGTAAATGGGTGTCAGAGACCTCTGCCACCTTTCAGACTAGTTCCTACGCACGCGGGATCTCGCTTAAAAGAATGGCCTTAAGTCGGTTAGATATTCAACCGAAGCACGCCGCGATCGCTGTCTTTGGCACTACCGGAAAGCGTCCTCATTGTAAGCTGTTGATTTTATTAGATTACAATTTGAGGGAGAAATGTTTGGAACGCCACAAACCTAGCTATCGCAACTCGCAAAAAGTTCATAAATTCCTCCAGCAAGTCCACGAGACTGCCGTCGCTCAGAGTGCCCAGGTGGAGCGCATCGTGGCGTTTCAATCACTTAGCGCCAATCGTCCACAGTCAGGAGCTGGTCTATTCGGAGCAGAGGTGTCTGACCCCGTTTTCCTGCGCCGTTTTCCTGCGATTCGGAGCAGAGGTGTCTGACCCCGTTTTCCTGCGTTTTCCTGACTCCGTTTTCCTGACCTTGTTAGCTATTGATTCTATTGAATTACACTTTGATACGGAAACGTTTGGGACGCAACGAAGTTAGCTATCGTATCTCGCAAAAAGTTAAGAAAAACCTCCAACAAGTCCACGAGACTGCCCTTGCCAGAGTGTCCACGTGGAGGGCATCAGAGGTGTCTGACCCCCGATCCATGTTTTTCTGCAGCGCGCTAATTGAGCTTGTACAACTGTTCAAAGTTCTTCAACTCGCCGATGCTCACGTCGGACACAGCCCAATATGTCATTCCCCCGTGTGACCATTCCAAGAGAGTGAATCCGTCTTTTCTGATTTCCGCATTGCGCCCATCCGGGGAAGGCCACGTAAAGAGATTGATTACGTGATCGCCGCGCCGAAAAACTAACGCGGCAACGGGGCGGCCGGCGAGGTAATCCACGCGTCCGCCGGACAACGGGAAACCTTGGCTCGAAAGATCCTTCACATCGGGTGCGAAGTTGAGCTTGCCTGTGAACCAGGGTTTCACCGTGTGGCGATCGGAGGATGCAACGTCGAATAAGTGGGTTCCCAGCACCGATCGCATGTGGCCCGAAAAAACTTCCTGAGCAACGATTTCCGTGTCTGCCTTACGCGTTCCGAGAAGTTCGAAATTGACGCTGAGAGATAAGGCGAGGATCACCGATGCCGCAGCAAGCATGACCCACGGCAACCTTCTTCGGGCGGCCGGCGAAGGTAATCCTGCAATTACCTTGAGGCGCAGTTGATCCGGTGCGCGATAGTACGTTGCGTGCGCGCGAATCTCCGATTGCAGCCTCTCCAGACGCTGGTATTCGAGCTTGCAGCCGGGACACCGATCCAAGTGTTCCAGAAGCAGCGCCTGCTGATTTGCGTCCAACTCGCCGTCGACGAGCGACTCTATCAGCGGCTGTACGGCAGCGCAGCTCACGCCTCCCCCAACTTTCCCCGCACACACTCTTCCAGTCGTTTACGCCCACGCGAAAGGCGCGACATTACGGTCCCGATTGGCAGTGCCGTGCATTCGGCGATCTGTCTGTACGACATCTCTTCCATTTCTCTCATAACCAGCGTCTCGCGGTACTCGAGTGGTAGGGACTGTAAGCAATCGCGTAATGCGGCCGCCGCGGATTGCCGAAGAACTAAATTCTCCGGATTGGACCGCATGGAATCGGGACTGTGCATACCTTCATCGAAGACGACCGCGGCTGCCTTCTGGCGACTGCGCCAAGTCAGGCATGTATTGCGAACAATGCTCAGCATCCAAGCCTTCCCGTCCCCACCGGAGAACGCATGGAAATAGCGGTAGGCCCGTAAATAGGCTTCTTGCGCAACATCTTCGGCATCCTGGTTGTTACGGGTAAGCCAGCGGGCAAGGTTGTACGTGGCGTCCAGATATGGAACCATCGTCTGCTCAAAGAGCACCCTTTTTTCCGCTTCGTCCATTGATGCTCGCTCCCATGTTCGCTCATTCGATTTTCCCCTCGCGGGTTTCGGAGTTGCCCCCCACACGATGCGTACCGTCAACCTCGCCGGTTTATTCCCGCTAGCGGTCAAAACATTTTCAGGGAATATTGCGCCGCCGAGCAAGGTACGGACATTGCAGGAAGGACATCATCATGGAAAAAGAAGTGAATCGCCGCGAGGTATTGCGCTGCATGAGTTGGATTGGTACAGGTCTAATCTGGACTGTTGCCGGAGGCGTGCCGGTATCGCGTCTGCTCGGCGGACCAAAGGAGGCGACCTCGGATTTTAGCTTTGTGCAGATAAGCGATAGCCACATTGGATTCAGCAAGCCGGCGAATCCCGACGTGACGTCGACGCTGCAATTGGCCGTGGAGAAGATCAACGCAGTCTCAGCGGCGCCAGACTTCACGATACACACCGGAGACCTGACGCACTTGGCGAAACCCGCCGAGTTCGATGGGATGGACGGCATTCTCCAAGGCTTACGCCCTAAGGAGATTTTCTTTGTTCCCGGCGAACACGACGTGACCGGTGATGACGGCAAGACATACCTGGAACGTTATGGCAAGAAGACACAGGGCCGTGGGTGGTACAGCTTCGAGCACAAGGGGATTCACTTTATTGGCTTGAACAACGTCGCGCAATTAGAAGGAATGGGCCAGTTAGGGGCGGATCAACTAGCGTGGCTGGCAAAGGACGTGAAGGGCCTGTCGGCCAGTACGCCGATCGTGGTCTTCGCGCATATTCCGCTGTGGGAAGTGTATCCGGACTGGGGATGGGGGACCAAGGACGGGGCCGAGGCACTCTCCCACCTGCGGCGCTTCGGATCGGTGACGGTGCTGAACGGACACATTCATCAGACAGTGCAGAAGGTAGAAGGCAACGTAACGTTTCACACCGCGATGTCGACGGCGTTTCCACAACCGATGCCCGGCAAGGCACCTGCCCCTGGTCCGATGAAAGTGCCCGCAGGTGAATTACGTCATGTTCTGGGCATCGCCGAGGTAACATTTGCCGCGGGCAAGCACTCGCTGGCGGTAATGGATCAACCGTTGGAGGCGGCCTGAGTTCGCCCCAGCCATGAAGATTTTATATATCGCAGGAGCAGGTTTGACACTGTCCATCGCGCTCTCCTTTTTACATCCAAGCGGAAATCCGCGGAGCATCCCATCGACGAATGCCGATCTTTTAAGCGGAGCACAAATTCCCCCGGAGGTGAAAAGTATCCTCGCCGGGAAGTGCATCGATTGCCACTCCAACCAAACCCATTGGCCCCTGTATTCGCGGCTGTTCCCCGCATCGTGGCTGTTGGAGCGCGAAGTCATGCAAGGCCGTGCGGAACTCAACTTCTCATGTTGGAGTGAATACGGTTCGGAAAAGCAGCTTACGCTGCTTTCCGAAGTAGGCGTGCGAGCCAGGGCCGGCTCCATGCCTCCCGCGCGATATCTACTGCTACATCCGGGGAATAAGCTATCGGCGGCGGAAAGCATGATTATCTACACGTGGACGAAGACCGAGCAACGTCGCCTGCGATCGCCGGCGGAGGAAACGAAATAAAGCATGAAACAACAAATAGGCTGGATGTCTTTGATCGCGGCGATACCTCTGCTCTTGTTATCGGCTGCGCCGAACGCAGGCGAAATCGGCAAGGGGAAGGACATTTTTGAACGGCGTTGTACGGGATGTCATAATCTGGATCAGGTTCGCACGGGTCCCAAGCTGCGGCGGGTGTTCGGGCGTCCGGCAGCGTCCGACGCAGGGTTTCCCTATTCAGATTCGTTGAAAGCATCTCACCTGGCGTGGAATGAGGGATCGTTAGACCGCTGGTTGACGGATCCAGAAGCATTGATACTGGACAACGATATGGCCTTCCGTGTTTCCGACCCGGGCGAACGGGCAGCCATCATCGCTTACTTGAAGAGCCTAGCCAAGTAGCGCAGCCAAGGAACGCCGGTAATGTAGTGACCAGCATTCTCACTTTGGATTGAGGGGAAAAATCGAAGAGAATAAGAGAATGAATTGGGCTCACGCGGGAACGGCGATTTCCGCTGCATTTCTGGCGTCGCTGGTGGAATTCGTGGAGGCGCTGACGATTGTTCTCGCGGTGGGCACAATTCGCGGGTGGCGTTCCGCGTTACTGGGGGCCGGTGCGGGCGTGGTGGCGTTGGCATTGCTGGTGGCGCTCTTTGGTCCAGCGCTGCAACGGGTGCCACTCCATACGCTGCAATTGGCGATCGGCACGCTCCTGCTGCTTTTCGGACTGCGTTGGTTGCGGAAAGCGATTCTCCGGTCGGCCGGAGTGATTGGCCTGCATGACGAAACGGCGATTTACAACAAGGAGGCGGCGGAGCTGCAGCAAGACGTTCTGGCAACGCCTGCAACGCGCGCCAGACTGGACTTCGTCGCGCTCGCGACTTCCTTCAAAGCCGTCATGCTGGAGGGCCTGGAGGTGATCTTCATCGTAATCGCGACCGGCGTGGGCGGGATGCTTCTCCCTGCCGCGCTTGGGGCCGCCGCCGCGGGCGTATTGGTGATTCTGGTGGGCATAGCGCTGCGAAGGCCGCTGGCTCGCGTCCCTGAGAATATGCTGAAGTTCACTGTCGGAATCTTGCTCTCGGCCTTTGGCGTGTTCTGGGTTGGAGAAGGTTTGGGATTTCCCTGGTGGGGTGAGGATCTGGCGCTGGTCGGGCTGATCGTGGGCTTTCTGCTGGTCTCTGCGCTGGCCGTCGTGGCCGCCAAACGCGCACGTGTCATCGCGGCGGCTTCATGAAGGCGATTATCACGGCAATCCGGGAACTCTGGGGACTGTTCGTTGAGGACGCGAGCTTCACGATCGGTATCCTGGCTTGTTTGGGATTGGCGATTTTTGTTTTTCCTCGCGTCGTCGCCGGTGAGCATTGGCGCGGACCGCTGCTGTTTGGCGCACTAGCCCTGACGCTCCTGGAAAATGTAAGACGGAGCGCAAAGTCGTGAGTGTCTAATTGGGTGTCAGACACCTTTGCCACTATTTAACTTTTGCTGCCGTATTGCGTAATGCCGAAATTATTGTTCGCGGAGCAGGGTTGCCGGATCGATGCGCAGGGCTCGTCTGACGGGACCGGCGACCGAGAGCGACGCGCTGAGGAGCATGGTGAACGTCACAGCGGCAAGCACCCAGGGATCTTGCGCGGAGGCTTGGTAAACGATAGCCGAGAGCAGCCGGCTGGCCGCGGCGCCCAACACGATACCAACTACGGAGCCGCTTGCCAGCAGCACGAGTATACGGCCCAGAGCCGCTCCAAGAATCAGCTTCGCCGGCGCTCCTAGCGCGACCCGGATACTCAGTTCGCGCAGGCGCTTGCTGACCGTGTAGGAGGCGAGGCCGAAGGTGCCGGCGACGGAGAGCAGGAGTCCGAAAGCACCAAAGACGCCGAGGGCGGCGGTGGCCACTTGGGATACGAAGAACGTGAGTCCTAGCTGGTTGCTCCAGGGGCTGGATTCGCGGATAGGAACCGTGGGGTCGAGATCGCGAATCACTTTGCGGACCGTGGAAGCCATATCGTTCGTGGCCACATCGGTGGAATCGGGCCGTATCCGGACTACGAGCGATGCCTTGGTGGCCGCGTGCTGCGAGATTGGATAGAACGCTGCGTCCTCGGGATCTTCGCTGAGTGTGAGATATTTTCCATCTTTCACAATGCCTACGATCTGGATCGAAACTCCGGATGAATTCTTGAAGTAGCGGCCGACGGCATGCTCGGAGTGGAACAGATGGCGGGCGAACTGCTGATTCACAACCGTCACGGCAGGTGTCGTCGCGGTGTCGGACGAGCTAACGTCGCGCCCCTCGAGCAGTGGCGTCTCGGCGGCGTTGAAATATCCCGGCGACACGTAATAGTCGTACGCGCTAAACGCTTTGCTCGAGGGCAGGAAATCGGTAGTTTGTTGCGAGTAGACCGCAGAATCGGACGTGTCCTGGTTGAGGGGGGTGGTGTGCGCGTAGGCCGCCGCTACCACTCCCGGGAGCTGCGAAACTCTTTCCAGAAGCTGACGCTGGAACTGATCCGCGGCGACGGCGGAATAACCGGCCTGACTCAACTCGAATTTCGTAACTACGGCATGCTTCGGATTGAAACCGAGATCCATCGTCATTTCTTTGGTGAGGCCACGCAGCGAGACGATCGCGGCCGTTACGGTAACGCAGCAGAGGGCGATTTGAGCGGCCAACAGGACATCGCGCAGTGCCCAGCGCCTGCCCGCGAAGGATTAATTTCCACTACTCTTGATCGCGTCGTTGGGATCGGTTCTAAAGATTTGACGCAAAGGCATCACGCCGAACACAAGCCCGGCAAGCACCGAGGTAAGCAACGCCGCCAGGAGCAACGATGGCTGCGGCCCGACAAAGAGTGCCATGGGGTATTCGGTGGGTGGATGCCAACTGGCGAGTCCAGTGAGGGCGAACCAAGCTAAGCCGCAAGCGAAGGCACCGCCGAGAATGGAAATGATCAAGGCCTCGACCAGGATCTGGCGAAGAATACGCCAGCGGCTTGACCCGATGGCCATGCGGATGGCGATTTCACGGGTACGGTCCGCTGTACGGGCAGCGAACAGACCGCCAAGATTCGCGCAAGCGGCGAGCAGCACGATACCGGCCAACCCCATCACGCCCGCAAGAAAAGCTCGCGCCGGCTTGCCCATGAAATCTCCCATCAGACCGGGACGGGTTAGCGTGAGGGTCAGCTTTTCTTCTTCTTTCGGATAGCGGTGGGCAAGGCCGGAAGCGATCGTGTTCAATTCCGTTTGCACTTGCGGCATGGTGACGCCGTTCTTGATGCGGACGACCGCCCAGGAATTCGGTTCGCGACGCGACTCAAGATTGCCCTCGCCCAGCAATGCGGCATTCGACATTGGAATGAAAAAGGCGGGCTGCAGAAACTTTTCGGTCCCGTAAAAGCCTGCGGGAGTGACGCCGACGATGGCGTACGGATGCTTGTTAATACGGATCGTTTTCCCGACGATGTTGGGATCCGAACCAAAATAACTCTTCCAGCCTGGCGAGGAAAGCACCACGGCATCCGATGCTCCGGCGTGGCTGTCATCGGCACGCTGCAGAAGCCGCCCGAGGATTGGCTTTACGGAGAGAACTTCAAAGTACTGCCCGCTCACCGGGAATCCCCAGACAGGGCGGGTGGCGCCGTCGGCCTCAAGACCGACATTCCAAACGCCCCAGGCGGCGACGGCAGAAAAAACGGTGTTCGAGTCCCGGACATCGCGCACTTCCGGATTCGAAAAAATTGGATAGGCCCGATCACTGTGGGCGAGCGTCATCACCTGTTCCGGCTGAGGCACATCCAGGGGCCGCAGAAACAATGCTTGCACGACGCCGAAAACGATGATATTCGCGGCGATGCCGAGGGCCAGTGTCAGGACGGCGGTGATGGCAAATCCCGGAGAACGGCGCATCTGTCGAAGGGCGAAAGTTATGTCTTGCCGGATGCCAGACATCCAGGCGAAACGCCGCTCATCCCGGCACCGCTCCTTCACTTGCTCACTGCCGCCGAACTCTCGCCTGGCCATCCACAGCGCCTCTTCAGCCGAGTGACCGCGGCGTACATACTCGGCTTGCAACTCATGCAGGTGATGGGCAAGCTCCTGCTTCAGGTCGGTCTCCATTCGATTCCAGGGGAAACGCATTCGGTCCTCCTAAAACTAAGACTCAAGCACCAGCGCGATCGCGCCCGCATATCGCTGCCACTGCTCTTTTTCTTCCTGCAAACTCTTCCGCCCGGCCGCTGTCAAAGCGTAATATTTCGCCATGGGTCCAGCGCCGGACTCTTTCCACTCCGATTGGAGGAGCCCCTTGCGCTGCAAGCGATGCAACGCCGGGTATAGAGATCCCTGCTGTACCTGCAGGATTTCTTTCGATGTAACAAGTATTCGTTGGGCGATTCCATAGCCGTGTATCGGCTCCTGGGCGATGGTTTTGAGTATCAGCAGATCCAGCGTGCCTTGGATAAGATCGGTCTTCTTGCCAGCCATTTTGGTCTAGTATGACACGCTAGGTAGGTAGGCTGTCAAGGTACCTCGAGAAATTTCTTGACCGCCTACCTCTTACCCCCGCCTGTTGGAATTAGCGGAGGCCGCCGCTGACCAGGACCTGCTCGCCGGTGACCCAGGCGGAATCGTCCGAGGCGAGAAAGACGGCGACCGAGGCGATGTCACCGGGTTGGCCGATGCGGCCGAGAGGTGTTTGGGTGATCAAGCCTTTCTCAAAATCGGAGCCGATGAAGCCGCCGGAGTGCGTTCCTTCGGTTTCGACCATGCCGGGATTAATGGAGTTGACGCGGATCTTCCTCGCTCCGAGTTCCTTGGAGAGTACGCCCGTTATGGCGTCGACCGCGCCTTTGGTGGCGCTGTAGACGGCGGATTGGGGAGGTGTGATTCTGCTGGCGGTGGAGCTGATGTTGATGATACTGGCGCCTTCGCCCAAGTGTTTCACGGCGGCCTGCGTGGTGAGCAAAAGACCCAGCACATTGATATCGAAGAGCTTGTGAAATTGCTCCGGCGTGATGGCTTCGATTGCACCAAATTCGTACACCCCAGAATTGTTTACAAGGATGTCGAGGCGTCCGTATGTCTTAATGGCAGCGTCGATAATGCCTTGCGCTTCAGCGATCTTGGAGACGTCGCCGGCGACGGCCACGGCCTTTCCACCCGCTGCTGCGATTGCGGCAACAACGGAATCCGCGCCAGCCTTGCTGGAGGCGTAATTTACAATCACGGACGCGCCCGCGGCGGCGAGCGATTTAGCGATGGCGGCTCCGATCCCCTTGGATGCGCCTGTGACAACTGCTACTTTTCCTGTGAGTTTGCTCATTTTTCTTCTCTTATTCCGTCATCAATTAGATACTTCGACAACTGTCAAAAAGATGCTGCCTAGGATCGGCAGGATTCAGGCGTGGGACTGGAATCGGCGCTTTCTGGTACCGCGCTTTAGCTCGGATCCCCTAGAAGAAGTAAGCAATATGAGGGGGGTGAGAGGCCCCATCAGGGCCTTCAATTCACAGGCTCTAAGTAGTAGAAGGCGTGTTACATTCAAGGTCAGTGTTCCCAAGCGCTGCAGGGCCGGGATGAATTGTCTTCACTGTGGACAGGCGCTCAATCTCCTGCAAAAGCTCAAGCAGGAAAAGTTTTGCAACAAGTCGCATGAGCGCGCCTACGTAGATCAACGCGATCGTCTGGCGGTGGAGCGGCTGGTAGCCGCGCGGAGTTCCACGGTTGTTCGAACGGTGGCGCCAGCCTCGATGCCGGCTGCGAAGAAGGCGAAGTCGATCCCGATCCCCGCTCTGAAACCAGCACCTCCCAAACCGGCACCGCCCAAACCAGCGCCAGCCAATGTAGCGCAGGGTAAATCGGCCGCACCGCCAAAAGCTTCGCCCGCACCGCCCAAGGCTTCGCCGCTGCCGCCAAAGACTTCGCCCCCGCCGCGTCCAATAATCACTGAACCACCGCTGGGAACCTACCGCCGCCAGGCGTTGCCCGATTTCCTGGACATGAAGCGGAAGCGGTTCCAGCATCGTTGGACGCCTTTTATAGGCGGGACACTGTTTCAGCCCTTGCATGACACTCTGGATTCGGCGCTGCCGGCCTGCGCTCTAACGATGATCCCCGCAGTGGTCGAGGAGCCGGAAACGGCCAGCGATTACCTGGAAGACGATTTAAATCCGCCCGTTCCGGAGTTCCTATTTGCGATGGAAGCCGTTTCGCAAGAGGTGCTCGCGCCGGTAGAAAATAACGAGCCGCAAGCGCCGATACAGAAAAATGAGGCGCAAGCGGTGGAAGCAATTTCCCCGGTCGTAGCCGCTCCGCTGGCAGTGGCGACGCCGAAAATCGCGGTGCCCGATCCACCCCGAGCCGGCCCGGTCCCGATACCGACCTTCGAGGCGAATTCGACGGGAGCGCGCACCAGGCGTGGGGGTTATGGGCGTTTACCGATTCGCTGGCGGCGCGCGACGTGGCCCAAACATCAGACGACAAGTCCGTCGCGAACGGGCACGATAAGAATGGCGGGCGCCAGATTGGGCGACCTCTGGACGGAGTTGGCAGGGATCCTTTCGGCTGCGCCGCGGCTGGCATCGAGCGTCCAGCGGGGATCGCTTTCGCCGGTATTCTTCGGGCAGATCGTGATTCCCTTCCCCGATGGAGTGAAACACCGCAGCGTTTGTGGCGAATTCGAGTGTAACGAAAGCCCCCAGATTACGCCGCCGGTAAAGCGAATGGCGCGGATCGACGCTTTGTTTTCGTGGCGTTTGGAGCTAGCTAAAACAAGTGTTGCCTTACGCCAGACCGCCGCTCCCGGATTTCGCGCCATCCCGAAGGTGCTGGTGCTAGACGCACTTCCGGGCGGAGCCGATTTGGCGCCCGCGCCCTTGCAACCCGCGTTCCCCGTAGCGCTGCAATCGCGTCCGGAATACCGGATAGCGGAGGCAGTGCACGCGGTGCGGGACAGCGGAGTATCGCCAGCTCCCAGTGGCTTACGGCTCTCCCGGATTCCGGGCGCGGGATCGCGATCGATGGAAGCGTTGCCAGTGGCACCGGCGCCACTGCAAGGGTCAAAGGCAGTTCCCTTGCCGCTATCGATTGCACCTGATCGAGACGGCCGGGGAGCCATCAAGCTAATGCGCCGCGCTAGAAGCCGTTTTCCGATTGCTATCGTTCCCCTATCGAGCATGGCCGCGGTTGCTTATCCCGATCTGCTTCCCGCTTCGGCGGTACGCTTGCCCCAGCCGGCGATGAGAGCGAACAAGCAGGCCCGGGAGTTCTGGCTGGAACCACAAGATAGCGCTGATTCAAAGCAAATTCTACTTTCACGGAAGGCTGGATAATGACGCCTAAGCCCGGCGAACTGACATCCGCCTCGAAGACGTCGCCACCGGCAGCCGCGGTCCGTTTACTTTCGCTGGCCCGATTGCAGGTGGAAACGCAACAGTATGAAGTGGCAGCCGATACGTTGCGCCGTTTTCTCTATTTCGATCCGGAACATCGCGCGGCGCGGATGAATCTGGCCATCTGCCTGGAGAAGCTGGAGCGTTGGGAAGAAGCGGCCAAGGAATGCAATGAGAGTTTGCGGATCGATCCGGCGCGGTATGAAGCGCGCATCGGATTGGGTATTTGCCTTCTCCATTTGAAGAAACCGGAGCAGGCTCTGGCTGCTTTCGATAGCGTCTTGCGGCAGGAACCGCAGGATAGCGTCGCGCTGGTAGGCAAGGCGGCGGCATTGCGCCTGGCGGGCCGCGGAGAATTGGCGGATACGGCCTTTCAACAAGTGCTGGACGTTCCCGCACCGCTCGAGGCCGCGGGCAGCGATGCTACCGTCGCCGAACATTCCACGGAGTTGCAAGCGGCTGCGCTCGAAGGGCTTGCGCAGAGCGCGCTCGATCGTGGGGATGCCGCGGAAGCGGCGAAACTTCTGAACGACTTGGTGCATTTGGCGCCGCAAAGCTTCGAGGCCTGGTTGAATCTGGCCCACTTACGGGCGGAAGCGGGTCTGCTAGAGGATGCGGCCGAATGTTGCCGGCGGGCGAGCAAGATTCGCCTGGATGCGGTGGAACCACATCTGAAGCTGGGGGAAATTTATCATCAACTGGGCAACGCCGAGCGCGCCTTCGAAGCATTCGCCAAGGCCCTGGAAGTGGCCCCGGGTTCGGAGACGGCGCTCTGGAATTTCGGGGTGATTCTGGAAGAAAGCGGCAAGACGGACGAAGCCGAGCAAACTTATTCGCGTCTTTTGGACGCCTTTCCCGAGCGTCCCGAGGCTTGGTTCCGCCTGGGCTATCTCCGCCTGGATAAGGGCGATTTCGTGGGCAGCATCTCAGCCTTTGAGCAATGCCGCGAGTTGCGTCCGGATTGGCGCGAGGCCTCGCTCAATGCCGGCATCGCTTATTGGCGGCTGGGTTACCGCGATTCGGCGCGGACGCATTTTGCCCGCATCGACGAATGGCAGGGATTGGTGGCGCTGGCCATTGAAGACGAGGACTGGCAACTGGCGGTGGACGGCTATTCCCGGATCGACCGGCCTTCGCCCGAGCTAACGTTTAACATCGCGCTGCTGCTGGAGCGCGCGGGACACAATGAAGAGGCCGCCGTATTTTACGAAAAGGCCATCGCTCGAAAACCGGAATTCCCCGAGGCACTGATCAACTTGGGAACGATTCTCGCCGCTGCGGGAGAAGCCACCCGGGCCGCCGATTGTTGGCGCGAAGCTCTGCAACTGCGACCGGAACTGGCCAAAGACTACTTCCTTTAGACCGCGTTTTCTCTCTACAGAATTTGCTCCTGGTGGACGATCAACAACATTGATCCGTTCCGGCCTCCGGGCGTTTTCTCCCACTGGTTACCGTTTGATGAACCGGTTGCTACTTCTGCTTACACTTGTTCCCTGCCTGGTGCTGGGGCAGCATCACAATTTCAAGACTTATGGCGACGATGAAGGTTTGTCGAACCTGGATGTTCGCTGTCTACTGCAAGACCGTACCGGGTATTTGTGGATCGGAACGGAGAAGGGACTCTTTCGTTATGATGGCCAGCGATTCCAGGCATACGGAGTGGCCGACGGGCTGCCATCGCCGCGCGTCAATGCGATTCATCAAACTGTAAACGGGACTCTGTGGGTAGGCACCGCGGGTGGTCTTGCAAGCCAGAAGGGAGACCGCTTCGAAGCCGCGAACTCCGGTGTCGCGGCGAGCGTCGACGGGCCGGCCGCTATCGATTCGAGCGCTAAAAATCGCCTGTACGTGGGCACCGGCCGGGGCTTGCTGCTAGGCGATGCATCAGAGCAAGGCGAGAAGTTTCACTATCAAGCGGCGGCGGCGGGCGAGGTTATTAGCGTTCATCTGGATCGCGAAGGAACGTTGTGGTTTGGCTGCGGCGCGGGGCTGTGCAGGATTCTTCACGATCAACTGAAGACCGAGACGATGAGCGCCGTGCCAGCGGGTCCTTGGACATCGATCGTGGAAACCAAGGATGGCGATCTTTGGTTGCGCAGTGCGGCTCGTTTGTTGCGCAAGCATGCCGGAGACGACAAGTTCGTGGCAACCGAAGTGCCGGGATTGCAAGCGGGCGGCGGCATGCAGGCGGCGCTCCACGATCGCGACGGGGCGCTGCTGCTTCCCACATCGCACGGCTTGGCGCGGCATCGGGAGAATCGCTGGGACCTCTTTACAACCGAGCATGGATTGCCATCGAACAACGTCACGGCGGTGCTGCGGGATCGCGAGGGATCGCTGTGGCTGGGTTTGCACGGAGTGGGTCTGGCCCGTTGGATGGGGTATGGCGAGTGGGACAACTGGACTTCGGGCGATGGGCTGTCGGGGAATTCGGTACGGGCAATGGCAAGGCCGGATGGCGGGACATTGTGGGCCGGTACGGAGAACGGACTCTACGAATTTTCAGGCGACGGGACGCGCGGAGCATGGAAACAGGTGAGGGGATTGTCCGGCGAATCGGTGGATCAGCTGGCGATCGCGCCTAGTGGTGGATTGTGGATTATCGAGGACCGGCGGACGGTGGAAATCCTGGAGAGCGGGAAGATCCGGCGTGTAAGCTTCTCGGGGCCGGGAACTAGCGGCGGGATAGCCGATTTATTCTTCGATCGTGCCGGCCGGGCTTGGCTGGTGGCCGATCACGCTATCTATCGCACCCAAGGTCCGGCAAATTCGAGCAGCGAATTCGAACGCGTGGAAACGCCGGACGCACAGGCCGGAGAATCGTTCTATCAAGGCACGTCGGCGCGGCAGGGGGCAGTGTGGATTGGAAGCAGCCGGGGCCTTCTGCGCTTTGATGGTGGACAGTGGAAACGCTACGGGCAAGCGGACGGTTTACGGCAAGACGCGGTAGGCTATGTGGCCGAAGGATCGAGCGGCGATATCTGGATTGGCTATCGCGAAGGAAATGGGATATCGCGCTTGAATGCCCGCGAAAATCGTTTGGATATCGAACACTTCAACCGTCAGAATGCGCTGCGATCGGATCGCGTCACGGGTTTAGTGTTGGATGGCCGGGCGCGGCTATGGGTGCCTACGGACCGCGGGATAGACGTGCTGGAAGATAAACGCTGGCGGCATTACAGCCGCGCTGACGGGCTGGTGTGGGATTCCTGCACGGGAGCGATTTGGGGAGATCGTGACGGTAGCGTTTGGATCGGCTCAACCCGGGGAGCATCCCATTTTCATCCCTCCGATGCGCTGGCGGCGGTGGTGGCGCCGGCCGTAGTGATTACGTCATCGCGCCTGGATAACGCCGACAAGAGTTTGGCGGTGACCTTCGCCGGGCTGTCGTTTGTGAAGGAATCGGAAATCCTGTTTCAGTACCGCCTGCTGCATTGGGATTCACACTGGATTGAAAGTAGCGCGCCAGAAGCCCACTACTCCAATCTTTCGCCCGGTAACTACACCTTTGAAGTGATTGCGCGAAATTCGCAAGGCGTGTGGAGCGATCAGGTGGCGCGATTCCCAGTGGCTATCGAGCGTCCGTGGTGGAGAGGCCCATGGGTTTTACTGCCTTGTTTGTTGGGACTCGGCTGGCTAACGTTCCACGGATATCGGCGAACGATCGGTAAGAGTTTACGCGAGCGAAACGAGATGGAAGAAGCGATCAAGGATGTTTCGCGAGAGCTTCTGGTGGAGCGTTCCCTGCTGGGCGAAGAACGGCGGCGGGCGGCAGACTCCGAGCGCCGGCGGACACGATTTCTGTCAAATTCCCGCCACGAATTGCAGAACCCGATGAGCGAGATCCTGGAGAAGATGCAAGCGGCGCTAACGAAGAATCTGACACCGGCGCAGGTGGAGGATCTGGAAGATACGAAAGACTCGACTGGATCGTTGCTGGCACTGCTGAATAACGTTCTGGATTATTCGAAAATGGATGCCGGGAAGCTGGAACTGGAACGAGTGGAGTTTTCTCTTCGGGACACCGTAGCGGAAGTGATACGCGGTTTGGCGGGCGATGCCGAAATGAAGCGGGTGGAACTGAGCACGCGGTGTGCGAGCGCTGTACCGGACAGGCTGCTGGGCGACCCAGATCGGCTGCGGCAGGTTCTACGAAATCTGGTGCGGAACGCGATCGAGTTCTCAGGTGGCGGGCCGGTGCTGGTCCAGGTGGATGGAAGCCGGCAAGCGGGTAACCGGGTGGCGCTGGCGATTTCAGTTACCGATCATGGCCCGGGAATCGCGCGGGATAAACAAGAGTCGATCTTTGATCCGCCGCGCCCCGGCGAGAACGGCATGGGGCTGGCAATCTGCAAGCGGCTAACGGTATTAATGGGCGGGAAAATCTGGCTGGAAAGCACCCCCGGCGAAGGCACGGCATTTCACTTCACCGCCGTGCTGGAAGAGCCTGCCCGCTTGGCGGCCAATGCCTAACGCTTAGACTTTTCACTAATCCTAGGATTTCGCTCGCAGCGCCGCTTGTACCTTACTGTGATTCTTGCCATAGGCAAAGTACACGACCAATCCGATGGCGAGCCAGATGATCAGCCGGGCCCAATTCACCCAGCCGAGTTTATACATCATGTAGCCGTTGAAAATAACGCCGAGAATGGGAACAAGCGGTACCCATGGCGTTCGGAACGGGCGCGGCTGGCCAGGGTCGGTACGCCGCAGGATCATGATAGCGATGCAGACGATGACGAACGCCAGTAGTGTCCCGATATTCACCATCTTGCCGATATCGTCGATCGGCGTGACGCTGCCCACTATGGCGGCGAGCATCCCGACCAGGATCGTATTCTTCCAGGGCGTGCGGAACTTGGGGTGAATCTCGGCGAAGACCTTCTTTGGCAACAAGCCGTCGTTAGCCATGGAATACAGTACGCGAGTTTGACCGAGAAGCATCACCAGCATCACGCTGGTAAGCCCGGCCAATGCGCCCACTGTAATGATGTGCGAGGGTCCAACAAGCCCACGGTCGAGGAAGGCGCGAGCCACGGGGGCTTCGATATTAATGTCGTTCCAGGGCACCATGCCGGTAAGCACGGCGGCCACCGCGATATAGAGCACGGTACAGATAAGCAGGGAAGCGATGATGCCGATGGGCAGATCGCGCTGCGGATTCTTAGCCTCCTGGGCAGTGGTGGAGACGGCGTCGAATCCAATATAGGCAAAGAATATATAGGCGGCCGCGGAGCCGATTCCGGAGATACCGAACGGGGCGAATGTATGCCAGTCAGTTCCCCAATTGGCGGTGTTGATGTAGGTGATACCTAATCCGATGACGAACAGCACGACCGCTACTTTAACGACCACGATGGTGGCGTTGAAGCGCGCGCTTTCCTTGATTCCGATTGCCAGAATCGCGGTGATTACAAGAGCGATTAAGAACGCCGGAAGATTGAAGCCGATCTCGACACCAAAAATTTGCGGGGCGCCCAGCAGATCATGCGCCCGCTGCATCAGCTCAGGAGAATGGGCGGCGCCGATGGCGGAGACCTTTTCGAGAAAGGCCTGCGTACCGGGTACGAGAGCGGAGTCCGAGGCCTGGGCCATCTCCCGCGCCACCATCGCCTCGGCCGTACGAAGCCCCGTCCAATGATCGTAGGCGAGCCAGAGCGGCATTTTTATATTGAATATGTTTAGCAGTTCGATGAAATGATTCGACCATCCGGAAGACACGGTGCTTGCGCCCATGGCGTATTCGAGCGTCAAATCCCAACCGATGATCCAGGCAAAAATCTCGCCCAACGTGGCGTAGGCATAGGTGTAAGCGCTACCCGCGAGCGGGATCATCGCGGCGAACTCGGCATAGCAAAGACCGGCGAAGGCGCATCCTAATCCCGACAGGACGAAGGACAGCATGAGGCCCGGTCCGGCATAGTGCGCGCCCAGCCCAGCCATCACGAAGATGCCCGCGCCGATGACCGCGCCAACTCCCAAAGCGGTTAACTGGAAGACTCCCAGCGTGCGCTTTAAATTATGCTCGCCGGTCTCCTTCGCCTCTTCCATCAATACGCTGAGCGGCTTTCGCGCTAAGAGATTTGCCATCGATGCGAGTTTCTCCCCGGGACTTTGATTGAGGCGACTTCTGAAGCCTTCCGCACATTGTGACACACGAGGCAGGGCTTACGATAGACGGGCGTTCCATTTTTACGCTGGCCCGATCCCGTGCGGGAAGCTTAGGCCGGCACCGCTTCCGCGGAGGGCGCGGGGAACCACTCGGAGAACCAGAAGGCTTCGGGGGTGGCTCCCTGGCGTTGATAGGTTTCCAGTCTTTCCCGGCCTTCGGCGACAGTGGGACGATGGCCGGCGGGAACCCACCAGAGGCAATAGTGGGCAAGGTCCATTTTCTGAAACCACTTCTTACGATCGCGCAGGACGTGCACGTGCCGGGATTGATAAGCGAAATTCTGCAGTGCTTCGATAGACTCCCACACGGACATGTTGACAATCACAAACGGGTCGTCATTGTATGGGATATCGGTGGCGTTACCCTCATCGGATTTCAGGCGCCATAGGAAGCCGGGGCTTGCTTCGGCCAGTTGATTGATTGAGTCCAATTGCGCGACAAATTCGGCGATTTGAGGGTCGTCGATAGGGGCGATCAGACGCCCGATGTTGATTTGAGCCAGGTGGTGGGTTTGCACTTTAAGATGGTAGCGGAATATCTCTATGCGAATGGACAAGTGGCTATGGGCGGCCCGATTCTTCAAGACCCGATCTTTGGCGGGGAAGGCCTGTGAGCTGGGGAGAATCGAGTCCAACGGACAATTGGCGAAGGCTGCGCGCGAGGTCAAGCTGGGGGACATGCTGCAGGTGAAGAACGATGGAGGAGAGTTTCAAGTGGAGGTGCTTGGGCTGAGCGAGATGCGCGGTCCGGCGCCCGTGGCCCAGACGCTCTACCGCGAAACGGAGGCTAGCCAGGTACTCCGGGTGAAGTTAGCCGATGAGCGAAAAGCGATGCGGGATTTTGGAGGGGTGCCGGAAGCGAAACCTTCGAAGCGAGACCGGCGGGCAATCGACCGCTTTCGCGGACGAGGGTGATCTGTTTGGCTGATACACTCTAAAACAGATTCATGGATTTTGTTACTGGCAATATAGGCTGGATCGAGGCCATTTGCGGTCCGATGTTTTCCGGCAAGAGTGAAGAGTTGATGCGGCGCTTGCGGCGGGCCATGATTGCCCGGAAACGCGTTCAGGTTTTCAAGCCCCGGTTGGATGCCCGCTATTCTCCCAATGAGATCGTTTCGCATGGAGAAATCCGGATGCGCTCGGAGGTGGTCGATGGCGCGGCCGAGATTCTGGCGAAACTCGATTGGCGGACGCAGGTAGTGGGCGTGGACGAATCGAATTTCTTCGGGCAGGATCTGATCGATGTCGCGCAACAACTCGCCGACAGCGGAAAACAGGTAATCATCGCCGGGCTGGATACCGATTTCATGGGCCGGCCCTTCCATCCGATGCCGGAATTGCTGACCCTGGCAGAATCGATCGAGAAGACGCTGGCGATTTGCATGCGCTGTGGAAATCCGGCAAAACATACTCAAAGATTGGTGGAATCGGACGATCTGATAGTGGTGGGAGCCGCGGGAATGTATGAAGCGCGGTGCCGGCGCTGCTTTGAGCCAGGGATTCCAAAGCAGGAATTGCTCGATTTTGCTCGTCCACCTCGGCCAGTTCCGGCTTCAGAGGGCTAGGAACGGGGCCTTAGGTGATTCGCGGGGACATCTTAGGGCAATAAAACGATGGAAACCGGAATGACACAGAGCAACATCTTACTCTATAGATGATAGAGTATGTGGTGGAAAACCATTACAGCATAAGGAGAAGTGAAGCTTGAATCCCAACGTACCCGCCTCATCCGGAGGTTCCGGAATGAAGATCGCGATCCTTTTCGGTGCTGTGTTAGCTTTACTAGCGGCGAATATTTACCTGTTTTATCAGGTGAAACAGATCGATACCGAATTAGGTAAGACCCGAGACGCGTTGTCGGCTGAAATTTCGAAGATGAAGGAAACTTCATCGGTTTCCGTGCAGAGCAACCGGCGCACAGTAGATTCGTTGAAGGATCAACTGGAACGGGCGCAGCGTCTGGTATCGAGCGCGGCTGGACAAGCCCGCGTGGACGCATCGAAGCATGCCGACGATCTAGCGGCGAAACTGGCCGCCGAGCAAGTGAAACAACAAGCCGCGCTGCACCAGGAAATCTCCAAGGTAGCGGACGACACAAGCAAGGCGAACACTCAAATTGCCAGCGTTAGTACGGAAGTCGGGACCGTAAAAACGGACGTCGCCAATACGAAATCGGAGCTGGAAAAAACGATTTCGGATTTGAAGCGGACGACCGGGGATTTGGGAGTTCAAAGCGGGTTGATCGCCACCAATGGCAAGGAATTGACGGCACTGCGAGCCTTGGGCGAACGCAACTACTACGATTTCAAGCTTCTGAAAACGAAAGCGCCGCAAAAGGTTGGCGATATTTCAGTTTTGCTTAAGAAGGTGGATTCGAAGAAGAACCGTTACACGATTGAGGTTCTGGCCGACGATAAGACGGTAGAGAAACGCGACCGGTCGGTAAACGAACCCATTCAGTTCTATGTTTCTAAGGCCCGGCAACCGTATGAGATTGTGGTTAACTCGGTAGGAAAAGATCAAATCGCCGGATATTTGGCGACCCCAAAGGTACAGCAGGTCCGAAACTAGCTCGATCCCTGCTGCATAGCAAAGCGGATTATTCTGGTGGTATCAGAGCGATCTGCTCATCGAGGAAACTGAGCGATCGCTGTAGCAGCGTTCGATACGATGCGTTTTCGCAGTTAGCAATATCAGTCAGGACGCGCGAACGAGAGAGGAGCAATCCATCTCGCTTTCGCTCATGAGACATCTGTTCGGCAGTTCGCATAGGCTGTTTTTGGCGGTCCTTCTCCGCCTCACGGGCTTCGATCTGCGACTCAACTTCCTTACTTTCCCAACCTCGGGCCATCGCGACCCTATTGTACACCCGGAGACGGCCATCGATTGCGCTACAATGAGATTTACTTTCTTCAGGAGACAGCAACTTGGCAGACGACAAATTATACAAAGCCGAATACATCGGCAGCGGCACGTTCCTTATCACCAAGCCCAAACGGAAATCGCACAAGTTACGGCAATCGCGATTGAAAGGCCCAAGACGCGGCGCGCGTAAGTAAGAACAATTTTGGAGTGACGGAAGAGCGGCAATCGCTACTGGCTGCGTCTGGTAGCGACTGCCGCTTTTGTTTTATTGGCACGCCCCGCTTACTGTGGTAACTTGACCTGTTGATTCGGGATTTTAGTTTGAGCGTTTTCTTCCCCGCCTACAACGATGCGCCTTCGTTGCCGGGCTTGCTTTCAACTACATTCAAGGTTCTGCGGGAGCAAGTGGCTGATTACGAAGTGGTCGTCGTCAATGACGGCAGCTTCGATAATACCGCTGCGGTTTTAGCCACGCTGGCCAGGAAGTATGCACCCCATCTTCGCATCGTGACCCATGCGGAAAACCGCGGATACGGCGGCGCGCTGCGCAGTGGATTCGCGGCGGCGTCCAAGGATCTGGTGTTCTATACCGATGGCGACGGCCAGTATGATGTCGGCGAACTTCCAAAGTTGCTGGATTGCGCGAGCGCCGACGTCGGACTTGTGAACGGATACAAGCTGGAGCGCAACGATCCGTGGCACCGGATCTGGATCGGCAATGTCTATAATGCATTCGCCCGTTTCCTGTTCCGCATCCGGATACGAGATGTGGATTGCGATTTTCGCTTGATCCGCCGTTCGCTACTCGAAGATATCCAACTGACATCGACAAGCGGCACCATCTGTGTCGAACTGGTACGCAAGCTGGAGATGAGCCGCTGCCGCGTCGTCGAAGTGGGCGTCCATCATTACCCGCGCTTGCATGGCAAGTCGCAATTTTTTCGGGTGCGATCGTTGTTCAAAACGTTAATTCAATTGATGCGGTTGTATGTGCGGCTGGTGATTCTGTCGGCGGTGAAACTAGAACTCGCGGTCACCTCATGCCTATTCCCGTGGTGAATCTGCGGCCGTCAATGGCTGCAACGGAAAGCGATTGGCGGGCCCGATTAGATGTACTTTTCGCTCGCGCGCATTTTGTTCTGGGCGAAGAACTAGCGGCGTTTGAAGGGGAGTTCGCCGAAGCGCTCGGGGCGAAACATGCGGTCGGTGTTGCGAATGGCACGGCGGCAATCGAGCTATGCCTGCGTGAGGCCGCGGTGCAGGGGCAGGTGTTGACATCCGCGCTGACTGCGCCATTCACCGGCGTCGCGATCCAGACGGCGGGATGTACGCCGGTCTTCGCCGACGTGAATCCGGATACGCTGCAGATGGACGCGGGCGACGCAGGCAACCGGATGAACAAGCGAGTGGCGGCGCTGCTTCCGGTTCATCTCTATGGGCAACCTTGCGATATCGGGCGGTTCTCGGGGATGGCTCGGGCCGCGGGTAAGGTGCTGGTGCAGGACGCTTGCCAGGCACATGGAGCACAAGCCGAGAAGGTTTTCACGAGCTACTCGCGGCACGTCGCGTATAGTTTTTATCCGACGAAAAATCTGGGTTGTTTAGGCGATGGAGGCGCGATCCTGACGGATAGTTCGGCGGTCGCCAAGCGCTTACGGATGTTGCGCGATGGCGGCCGCCGGGGCGATCAGGTGAGCCACATACCGGGCATCAATTCGCGACTGGATGAAATACAGTGCTGCTTCTTACGGTCGTTCCTGCCGCACCTGGCGGATTGGAACACGCGGCGTTCGGTAATCGCGCAATTCTACGATCAAGCCCTGGGAGATTGTCAGGGAATTCGAGCAGTACTCCGCACGCCGAATTCCGTAAATCATTTATATGTCATCCGGGCTGCGCGGCGCGACACTTTGCGAAAATTTCTGGCGGGACATGGAATTGGAACGGGCATTCATTATCCTGTGCCGCTACATTTGCATCCATCGTTTCAGGGAAGCGCCAGGAAAGGCGATCTGCCGCATGCGGAGAAGGCTTGCCGGGAGATTGTCTCGCTGCCACTGTGGCCGTACATGACAGAGGCCCAGGCCGCCGAAGTAGCTGACCGAATCAGGCAGTTTTACTCTTGATGCGCTTCCACGCCGCCAGATATTTTTGCATCCGCGCTGCGTCCTTGGCGGTGAACTCGTCAATGCGGCGCACGTCCATATTGTCCTCCAGATCGGCGAGCTTTACGGCGCGGGCGATCGGATTGGGCAGGACGCGTTCAATGAACTGTTCGTAGGTGTCGCTTTCCCGGCGGGTGAGCAGCTCAACCGCATCGATTACTTCGGCGGAAAACCGTTCCAGGCGCAACGCATCAAGCGTGATTGCCGTGTCTTCCACTACATCATGAAGGACGGCGGCCATCTTTGCCGAATCGCCTTCAACGCGAAACATCATGCGAAGTGGATGCAAGATGTAAGGTTGGCCAGCTTTGTCTTTTTGGCCGGCGTGGGCTTGCGTAGCGATGGCGATTGCACGTTCCAGATCAGGCATGGGCGTAGGATAACAGGGCTAGTATCATTATTTTTCCTGGCTGAGGAAGAGACCTTGCATCTCGTTCACCTTCCTGTACCAGATGGAGCCCGGGTATCGAGTGGAAAGCAAGCGATATGCGGCCACAAGCCCAGTCTGCGGATAATCTTCCTCTGGATGCACCGACCAAGGATTCACAGAGGCGGCTCGTATCACGCTATATAAAATCTGACCGCCGTTGGGGCGTTGGGGATGATCTCGCACGTCTTCCGTGATTCGAACCGCGATCCAATTGCGACCGCGCTCTCCGCTGGTTTCAAGATGTTGCCACTCGCGCGCGGATTGTTGCCGCTCTACATCCGTGACAAAAGCCAAGCGCGGCAAGACGACTAAGCGGGAGGCGGCATCACGGCCGAAGGAATCGAACTCCCACATGTAAGGCAAATCGATTCCGTACATATCGCTGGGCGTAAAACGATACCACCAGTTGCGCCCCCATTCATCAGGCAGGTTGGCGGGGGCTTGCCTGCCGTAGCCCGCCGCTAGGTAGGGGCGAGCCCCGGGGAGCTTGAGTAAAACATACGCCGCCGCAATTTCCGCCGCGCGCCCGCCGGCAGCTTTGAGAAAGCTCTGCATGTCGGCGGCAACCTGCGGATGATCGGCTGCGATTAACGGCGCAAACTCCCTGGCGACATCAAATCGGGCGAGCAAAATCGCCCGCGTCCAGACCACCAAACGCAGTTCTAGGAGTAGATAAGAAGGAAGCGATTGCGCATTTAGGGCAACGCCGCGCAGCGTATCCAGCGGTAGCTTTTCACTGAATGCACGGGCGCCCACCGCATCCAAACGGTCGAGACTTGCTAAGCGCGCGGCGGCTTTGGCCCGGGGGTCGCCATTGCTTGCATCTTTCGAGCGAGATTCAAATTCATCGGAATCCATTTCGGCGGAGGCCAGAATTACTTTGCGCGGGCTGAGCCGGAGCATCTCCGCAAGACTGGGAACAAGCTGCATCTTCAAGTTCAGTGTCTGATTGCGAGCCGAGGGCAGCGTTTCCGATGCCTGCAGTACAAGATCGATTTCACTGCGGGCTTCGGCAAAGCGCCCTTTCAAGGCGAGCAGGCGTGCGGCGTGATATCGCATGGCTGGAGCGCCGGGCTGCTCCATTTGAATCTTGAGTGCCGCTTCGATCAGGGCATCGGCTTCGGGCGAGTTCTCCCGGGCTTTTGCAATCGCACAGTAGAGCCATGCCTTCGATCGGCTTCGATGCCAGCGCTCCACTGCTCGAGTATAGGACTGTACTTGACTGCTCTGTAAAGTCTCCCACCAGAGTGAGAAGTCGTCCCGCGGCAAAGATGATTTGTCGATGTGCTTTCCGTTGTATTCGTTATGGTCAAAGCTATCAACGGCGTTCAAGTACATCAGCAGGTCCGATTCCCGCGTGTAGAAAGACTGCGGTTTAACCAGACGCGATGCCAGTTTTTCCATTCCAGAGGCGGGGTGGGTGATCAGCATACAGCGGGCTAGCAAACGATCGGCGCCAGCGTGTGTCGGCGAGAGCCGGCGATCGGCAAGTACGGCGCGAAACTGCGCCTCCGCCTGATCAAGCTTTTGAAAATATACATTGTCTTCCTGAGTGAAGCGAGCCTGCCAGAGCAACGTTCGGCCAATCAGATAGGGCGCCCAAATTCTCCAGGGAGAATTGGCATCCTTGGCGATGCTACGTAGCCGTTCGAGCGCTTCATCGAATCGTTGCAGATAAAACAGAGCAGCAGCGATCTGATATTCCCGGTCGGCCTTTATCAGAGGCGGAAGATTCGCTGGAGCCGCCTCGGGCAAATTCACATTTGCCGGGTCACAGGATGCCAAGACGCGATCCTGTCCCTTGATCCAAAACGCCACGGCACTGCTCTGCAATCCGAATTGGCGAATTCGATCACGCAGAGTCTCCCTTGCGCTGGCGAACGCGTCATCCGCACAAATGTCTTCAGAAAGAAAACCCCGGGCGAAGGTGATGCGACGCGATTCAGCGCGCTCGATCGGTAACGGAAAGCCGGGGATAGTGGCGCGAATCCTTGACCAGGCAATCGCACCCGTTTGGTCAACCTCTTGAGCGGCGAAACGGCCGCGAATTTTCCAGACTCGAAGATAAGCCGCTTGTTCCCGCGGTGTGAAGGGCGTGTCTTGCAGATATCGATACGCCGCATATAAATAGATGCGGGCGTACTCCGGAGCGGGAATACCAAGCCGTCCGGTGGCGTATTCGGAGATCGGCAAATCGGGATGATGTGCAAATACGAATACCGGTCTGTCGAAGTCGTGGCGGATACCGGCGGTTAGGTGAACAAGAAACAGGAAGATTAACGCCAGCGTGCGCATGCTTGGTCAAACGCTTCCTTGGTCCAGCGCTTTGGGTTGAAGATATAAACTCGGGTGGCGGCCGGGTACCAGGGCAAAGGCTCGTCCAGGGAAGTCCCGATACTACCACGGCAATCCTCGGCAAACTCCTTTTGACGAGCTAATTGATTGAGGAGAGCGACTCGTTGCGGGCCCATGCGGAAGAGCATCGGCACAACTTCTTTCAGACCAGGGCGGATGCGGGCGATCCAGGGCTGGGCGCCACACCATGACGCCAAAGCCGTGATGGAAAGATCCTCCGGCACACGACCGATTGCTCGTAGATTGAACTGGTTTCGCGCTTCGATACTACCTTCCAGATCGAGCAGCAAGGATTGATACCACTCCAGTTGCGACTGCCGAGCGTCGAAGTCGATCTGTAACGCTTTAAAGCCGGAGGCGATGTTTCGAATTTGCTCGGCGACTTGTTCCACCGGCGGTAGCTTGGAACCGTCGGACTCCATGCGGACCACTGCCCGGAGCGTGACGCCGGGCGCTACAAACAGCGGGAGCGGCGACGCGAGGTATAGGCTTCATTATCTTGTAGCCGTATTGTGGCCATTAAACCCGCAACTTCGGCTTCTGCCGGCTTTAGAAAACGCAGATCCTCGGCACGATCCCAGGCCCAGAGGATCAGCGTGGGTGGCACTCTTTTCACTGCTGGCTGGTTATGCGTGCGGCAAGAGCAGACAAGAATGAAGAGGAGGCAGATCCCGATTGTGTTGCGAGCCGGCATTGTCACCCCATCGTATTATTCCCGATTTCCAGCGCAATAGAAATCAGTTTCTCGAAATTGCAGAATAACAAAATCTTTTTCATTCCGGTCAAAGCCGGCAAGAAAATAAATTGAATTCGCGATATGCTAGGAAAGCCGTCCAAAGAGCCTAATCGAACAGTCGCCCCTCTTTTCTCGACAGTTGGAGGCGAGAGTGTCTAATACAGCGGAACCTGATAAGGGGTTGTTGGTAGCGTCCTCGCGTGATAAAGGCCCTGACGAACCCCGTGAAGTTGCGGTTTCACCCAATACGGACGTGGCCGAAGAAGTTGACCGGCAACCGAAGGGCGTAGACTTTCCGGTTGTTGGAATCGGCGCATCGGCTGGAGGATTAGAAGCCTACACCGAGTTGCTGACTGCCCTCCCCGCAACGACGGGCATGGCATTTGTGTTGGTGCAACATCTAGACCCCGCTCACCCCAGCCTCTTAACCTCGCTGTTATCCAAAACGACTACGATGCCGGTCGTTGAGGCGCGTGACGGTATGTCGCTTGAGCCCAACAACGTTTACGTTATCCCTCCGAATAAGGGAATGACAATTAGCGGCGGCGCGCTTCGTCTAGCTCCGCGAATCGGACGCGCTCCATTTTTACCGGTGGATCTATTTCTGACTTCACTCGCGCATGAGCAACGGCGGCTGGCGATCGGCGTCATTCTTTCCGGTACCGCGTCGGACGGATCGGAAGGTATTCGAGCGATCAAGGCGCTGTGCGGGATCACGTTTACGCAGGATGGCGTGTCGGCGCAATATGGCGGGATGCCGCGCACCGCGCAGCAGACCGGGGCCGTGGACTTTGTACTGTCTCCTGCGGAGATCGCCAAGGAACTCGACCGGATTAGCCAGCATCGTTTCCTTGTGGGAACGCACGAACCCGAATCGGTGGAAGTGCTGCCCGAAGGGCAAATCGATCTAAGCAGAGTTTTTCAGCTACTAGAGCGAACCACGAACGTCGATTTTTCTTTGTACAAGCAAACCACGGTGCGGCGGCGAATCGGACGGCGGATGATTGTGCACCGTTGCGAAACCATTGCCGCCTACTTGGCTGTACTCCAGCGCGAACCGAAAGAAATTCAGGAACTGTATCAGGATATTCTGATTTCCGTCACGGGGTTTTTTCGAGATCCGGCGGCGTTCGAGGCTTTGCGGACGCACTTGACCAAGCTAGTAAACGAGACCGCTGAAGATAGTGTTCTCCGCGTTTGGGTTCCGGGATGCGCGACCGGCGAAGAAGTGTATTCGCTGGCAATCTCATTCCGTGAAATTCTGGAGGAGCAAGGCCGCAAGGTGAGTGTACAGTTCTTTGGCACCGACATCAGTGAGGTGGCTCTGCGGCGAGCGCGCAGTGGCGTTTACCCCGAGATTTCAGCGCTTAAAATCTCGCCCGAGCGTCTTCGGGAATTCTTTCACAAAGTGGACGGCGGCTATCAGATTAATAAATCGATTCGCGATACCTGCGTCTTCGCCACCCAGGATGTAACGCGCGATCCCCCGTTCGCGCGTCTGGATTTGATTAGCTGCCGGAACCTCTTGATCTACCTGGGACAGGCTTTGCAAAAATCCGTGTTCTCTATTTTTCACTATGCGCTGAACGCCAATGGGATTTTGTTTCTAGGTAGCGCCGAAGCAACGGACGGCTCCTCCGGATTGTTTCGGGCGCTGGAAGGGGGAAGCAACATATATACCCCCAGCGGCGTGCCAGTTCGCAGCAACGAATTGTTCCCCCACAGGCGGCGACGCCAGGAACCGGCGGACCGTCCTTCGGCGACACGGCGGCTAACCAGTCTGGAATTACAAAAGCGCGCTGATCGTACGATTCAGAACCGCTATGCGCCGGATGGCGTGGTGATCGATGCGGGGATGCAGATCCTGCAGTTTCGGGGTCACACGGGCTTTTATCTGGAGGCGGCCGCGGGAGAGGCCAGCCATCACTTGATTAGAATGGCTCGAGAAAGCATACAGCCTATTTTGCGCAAGGCCGTGGCGACGGCGATCGAACGAAATACTTTGGTGCAAGAGAAGGGAGTGCGCGTCACCCATGGGGGTGAAACGCGGGAGATCACGATTGAAGTGGTTCCCATTGGCGCCTCTAATCCCAACGAACATTACTACCTTGTAATGTTTGATCGCACCACGCCGCAAAGGGAATTACCGCCCGATGCCCCTGCGCCGGAACCGATTCAGGAAGATCGGCAGACTCGCGTCGAAAGGCTGGAACGGGAACTGTCGGAGGCGCGGGAATATTTACGCTCGGAAACCGAAGATCATGAAACCGCTTTGGAGGAACTGCGTGCGGCCAATGAAGAAGTGGGCAGCGCGAACGAAGAGTTACAGAGCACGAACGAGCAATTGGGAACGGCAAAGGAAGAGCTGCAATCGACGAATGAAGAATTGATCACGGTGAATGAGGAACTGAAAAGCCGCAACGACGAATTGCATGTGTCGACCAACGATCTTACTAACTTGTTAAGTGCCGCCGATCTGCCAATTCTTGTAGTGGACCGGGTTCTTCGTCTGCGGCGATTCACGCCGCGAGCAGAACAGTGGCTAGGCCTGGTGCCGGCCGACGTGGGGCGCTCGCTGGCCGACGTGCAAAAACATCTACCGGTACCTCAGTTGGCATCCATGGTGCGGAAAGTGATCGATAGCCTGGCGACGGAAGTGCAAGAGGTGCAGGATAGTCATGGCGCATGGTGGCTGCTGACCATTCATCCTTATCGAACCAGCGAGCACCGGATTGAAGGCGCGGTGCTGACATTTGTCGATATCGATTCAATCCAGCGGAATCTGCAGGCCGCGAATGAAGCTCACGAATTCTCCGAGGCCATCGTGAATACGGTTCGCGAGCCGTTGCTGGTGCTGACGCGGGATCTACGAGTGGCGCGAGCGAATCCGGCATTTTACGAAACGTTCCAGGTTACGCCCGAGAATACCGAGGGCCGCTTGCTGTATGAGCTGGGCCACGCGCAGTGGGATATTTCGCCGCTTCGCCATGCTTTGAAAGAAGTTTTGCTGCACAACGTGAAATTCGTGGATCTGGAAGTGGAGCAGACTTTCCCCGGCTTGGGCCTGAAGAGCATGTGCCTGAATGGATGCCGGATCATTCGCAAAGAGGGCGGGGCGCAGGCAATTCTGTTGGCCGTGGAGGATGTCACGCAGCGGCGCGATGCTGAGCAGGCGCTGAAACGATCCAACGAAGACCTAGAACGATTCGCCTATGTTGTCTCTCATGATTTGCGTGAGCCGCTACGCACCGTGGGAAGCTTCTCAGACCTGATAGCTACCCGCTACAAGGGACAACTGGATGAAAAAGCCGACGAATTCTTCGGGCTGGTGAATGAAGGCGTGAAGCGGATGAATGGCATGATCAGCGACTTGCTGGCCTATTCGCAGGTGGGCAGTTCCGATGCCACTACACCCCCGGAAATTGCCTCCAAGTCCGCTCTGGAAGAGGCGTTGTGGAACTTGCAGAGCGTAATCGCCGACAGCGGGGCGCGGGTAACGCGAGACGAACTTCCGGCTATTCGCTTTAACAATTCGCAGTTGATCCATGTGTTCCAGAATCTAATTGGCAATGCGATCAAGTACCGGCGGGCGGAGGAATCTCCGAGGATTCATGTAAGTGCGCAGCAGGTCGATTCGGGGTGGGAGTTTTCCGTTCGTGACAACGGGTTGGGCTTTTCCGTCAACGATGCGGGGCGGATCTTCGACGTGTTCACGCGGCTGCATGGCCGGGAATACTCAGGAACTGGTATCGGGTTAGCAATATGCAAACGGATCGTGGAGCATCATCGGGGACGAATCTGGGTAGAGTCGGAAGTCGGGGTTGGATCGACATTCCGCTTTTCCGTTCCGCATTAGGGGGCGCTACACGACGCCTAATGCGCGAATTACGGCGTCGGTAAATTCCTCCGTGGTGGCTTTGCCGCCGACATCTTGCGTCAGAGTCTTGCCGTGAGCGTAAACAGTTTCGATCGCCGTTTGTAAGCGCTCGGCGGCAGCGAGTTCACCAAGGTGGATCAGCATTAAGGCCGAAGAGAGCATCAGCGCGGTGGGGTTCGCGATTCCCTTCCCGGCGATGTCGGGCGCGCTACCGTGAACGGCTTCAAAAACCGCATGCGTCTCGCCCATATTGGCGCCCGGCACAATGCCCAAGCCGCCCACCAACCCCGCGGCAAGATCGGAAACGATGTCGCCATACAAGTTCGGCAGCAACAAAATGTCGAAAGTCTCGGGGCGCATCACCAGTTGCATGGAGGCATTGTCGACGATCAATTCCTTATATTCTATTTCCGGATATTGAGCGGCAATTTCGCGGCAGCAGCGGAGAAATAAGCCATCAGCAAGCTTCATGATATTCGCTTTATGAATCGCCGCTACTTTCTTTCGGCCCACGGAACGGGCGAATTCGAAAGCGTATTTCGCGATGCGGATGGAGGCCGTGCGAGTGATCACCTTCAGGCTGGTGACGACATCGGTGACAATCTCGTGCTCGAGTCCGGAATAGAGGTCTTCCGTATTCTCGCGGAAGATCACCATATCGATCTTCACATCCTGAAAACGGGTGCGAACGCCGGGAAGCGAACGGACGGGACGAACATTGGCGAACAAGTCGAGCTTCTTGCGGAGCGCGACATTGACGCTGGTGAACCCGCCGGCTATCGGAGTTGTGACTGGACCCTTCAGGCCAACGCGGGTGCGGTTGAGCGACTCCAGCACCTCTGGCAGCAGCACAATTCCGCGTTCCAAAATCAAGGTGGTATTCAGTTCCACGCGATCCCATTCGATGGCCACACCGGTGGCGTTCACGGCGCGGACGGTGGCGTCGGCAACTTCGGGTCCAATTCCATCGCCGGGAATAAGCGTTACTTGATAGGGCACGTTTCCATTATCAGCCCACGTGCCAGGCTCATGCCAGAATGAAGGTTCATGGCCAAAATTCAGCGGGCGTTAATCAGCGTGACGGATAAAACCGGTGTAGTGGAATTTGCGCGGGGATTGCGTGAACTGGGCGTTGAGATACTCTCCACCGGCGGTACTTTCCGGGCATTGAAGGAAGCCGGGATCAGTCCGCTACGCGAGGTGGCTGAGGTGACGGGCTTTCCGGAAATGTTGGATGGGCGGGTGAAGACGATTCATCCCCGCATCGCCGGCGGCGTGCTGGCAATTCGAAGTAACGCCGAGCACATGCAAGCGTTAGCCGAGCATCAAATACCGCCGATCGACATGGTGGTGGTGAATCTTTATCAGTTCGAAAAGATTGCGGCGAATCCGCAGGCGACGGTGGCGGAATTAATCGAGAATATCGACATTGGCGGTCCTACGATGATTCGCGCGGCGGCGAAGAATTTTCAGGATGTCGCGGTAGTAACTTCGACGGGCGACTATCCGGCATTGCTAGCTGAACTGCGGGCGACTGGCGGTAAGCTGGCGCTGGCGACGCATTGGCGTCTGGCGCAGCAGGCGTTTGCGACCACGGCTGCCTACGATCGAGCGATCGACGGTCGTCTGGCGCGCATTACGGGAGACTTGGTGGATCAACCGGTTGGGGCCCTGCCCCCAGTTCTGGATATCAGGGCTGAGCGATCGATCGATTTGCGCTACGGCGAGAATCCGCATCAGGCGGCGGCGCTCTATTCCCGCCACCAGGGCGGTATCGCGTCGGCCGAACAACTCCACGGGAAGGAGCTCTCCTACAATAATCTGGTTGATCTGGATGCCGCCTGGCAGCTTCTCCAGGAATTTCAGGGGCCGGCGGCGGCGATTATCAAGCATACGAATCCTTGTGGGTGCGCCGAATCGCCCAAACTCGAAGAGGCTTATCGACGGGCATTCGAGGCAGATCCTGTGTCGGCATTCGGGGGCGTGCTCGCTTTTAATCGAACTGTGGATGCGGCGACGGCGGCGGAAGCGTCGAAGACGTTTACTGAGGCGATAGCGGCACCGGATTATGCAGACGACGCACTGACAATTCTAAAGGCGAAGAAGAATTTGCGATTGTTGCGCGTAGCAGCGGTGACGGCGAACGAGCTGGTGGTGAAATCCATTAGCGGCGGTTATCTGGCTCAGACAGCGGACGCGCCAGACCTGAGCCGCGGCGAGCGAAGGGTGGTGACGGAACGCGCGCCGACGGAAGAGGAATGGATCGCCCTCGAGTTCGGATGGAAGGTTTGTAAGCACGTGAAGTCGAACGCGATCGTGTATGCCCGCGCGGGACAATCGGTATCGGTGGGCGCGGGGCAGATGAGCCGCGTGGATTCGGTGAAGGTGGGCGCAATGAAGGCCGTGCTTCCATTGGAGGGAACGGTATTGGCGTCGGACGCATTCTTCCCATTCGCCGACGGATTGGAAGAAGCGGCAAAGCACGGGATCACGGCGGCGATTCAACCCGGCGGATCGGTACGGGATGAGGAAGTAATCGCGGCGGCGAACCGGCTTGGCCTAGCGATGGTGTTCACCGGCGTGCGCCACTTCCGGCATTGACGTGGCTGGCAGGCCGGCGATGATTGCGGCGATCTCGCGGATGGTGGCTTCGTCGGAGAGCAGCACGCGGTGGGGAAGCCAGAAGGCATCCTCGATGCAGGCTTCGGCATTGGGGCAGGGTTCGATGCGGCAGCCGCCTTGTTGGTAGAGCGGATTGTTCTGTAGCGTGTGGGGATAAAACGCCGTGCAGGGTATTCCGGCGGCGGTCAGCGCCCGATGGAATTCATTGCGAGTCTTGCCAAAGGTGCCGGAGTCGATCCGTCCAAGAAACAGATAGCAACTGTGCCGGTTCACTTGCGCGGGGACATGCTGCAACGTGAGCCCATCGACATCGGCCAGCAGTTCGCGAAGTAGCGCGTCACTCTGCTGGCGGTGCATGATTTGCGCGTCGAGCCGTTCAAATTGCGCGGTGAGTACGGCGGCCTGTAAGGCAGTGAGCCGAAGATTGCTGCCGAGCGTAAAGTGATGAAAGAAGCTCGCGCCAATCTGGCGGCCCTGGTTGGCGAAAGCGCTCAGCTTCACGGCGAGATCGTCGTCATTGGTGGTGACGATGCCACCTTCACCGGATGTCAGCACCTTGCCGTTTTGGAAACTGAAGGACGCGGCGAGTCCAAAGCTTCCCGCGCGCTGGCCGTTCCATTCCGAGCCTTGGGCGTGGGCGGCATCCTCCAATAAAACGATGCGATGATTGCGGGCGATTTCGCTAAGCCGATCCATGTTGGCCAGCGGTCCGCCGAAGTGGACGGCCATGATGGCTCGGGTCTTTGGGGTGATTGCGGCTGCGACGCGATCGGGGTCCATGTTGAAACTGAAAGGTTCAATGTCGACGAAGACCGGGATGGCGCCAACGCGGGAAACGGCGGTAGCGGTGGAGACGAACGAGATGGCGGGGACGATTACTTCATCGCCAGGTCCGATACCAGCGACAGCCAGCAGGAGTTCCAGCGAGATGGTTCCGTTGCATGCGCCGATGCCGTAGCGGCAATTCTGATAGCGGGCAAAGCTCGATTCGAACTGAGCGACGTTATCGTTGAACCCGCCCCATTGCCCGCTATCGAGAACTTCGCGGAGCAGTTGCAGTTCACGTTCACCGGCTTGCGGCCACTTAGGAATGTGCATCTACTATTTAGAATAATGGATGCATGCCCCTGGATAAAGAACGTCTGGATGAAATGGAACGGCACGAATTTATGATGGGTTTCGAACGGGGCCGGTTGGCGGTAACGCTAGACTTGTTGACCGACGCGCTGGTTCTAGTAGGGCAGCACGGCGTCTATTGCCAAAGCGCACGGCAGGCAGGCAAGCCGGCGATGGACATTCAGATTATTTCGAAGTGCATCGTCGATGCGAAGGAACTTGTGGCCACCGTGATGGAAGAATTGAAACGCAAGCGAACGATTTAATGGCGCAGAAAAGGATTGCGGGCTTTCTCGCGGCCGATGGTGGTGGAAGGGCCGTGACCGGCAATCACCACGGCGTCGTCGGGCAGCGGCATCAGCTTGTCATGAATCGACACAAGGATTTGCTTTCCGTCGCCGCCCGGTAAATCGGTGCGCCCAATGCTATCGCGGAAAAGCGTGTCGCCGGCAACCAGCTTGTTCTCCTGTGGAATCCATAATGAGATGCTGCCCTGGGTGTGTCCTGGCGTATGCAGGACGTGGAAATCGGTACCGCCAACTCTCACGGTATCGCCGTCGCGCGCTGGTTGATCGATCTCCGTCGTATCGGGCGCGGGCATGCCGAGCCAAGCGGCTTGCACATCGAGACGATCGTACAGCGGCTGGTCGTTTTCATTCATATAGACGGGCGCGCCAGTGACGGATTTCAGCTTCGCGGCGCCGCCGATGTGATCGATGTGGGCGTGCGTGATGATGATCGCTTTAACTCTGAGCGAGTGCTTTGCAAGGATGGTGAGAATGTCCGCGATGTTATCGCCGGGGTCGATTACCAGGGCTTCCTTGGTCTGTTCGTCGCCAAAGATGGAGCAGTTACACTGCAGCACGCCGACCGGCAAAATCTCGTGAATCATCAACCCTGATTGTATAGTAGAGACATGGATCCAACCGTAACTGCGATACTTGGCGTTTTGATGCGTTGGATGCACGTCGCATCGGCCGTAGTGCTGCTAGGCGGGATCTTTTATGCCTGGACGGAGCGCACGGCGCTGGCGGTAAGTTTTCGCCCGGTGGTGTATTTCTGCATCGCGGTAAGCCTGGTGTCGGGTTTTTATAATTTCCTCACCAAGGGTACGTTTCCCAAGGGCTATCACATGTGGTTTGGGATCAAAGTTTTGCTTGTGCTGCATATTTGGGCCGTGGCCTATTTGTTGACCAGGCCGGGATCGGAATCGAAGAGCACGCGGCGTATGACGGGCATCATTGTTAGCGGATCGCTGGTGTTGCTGATCTCGGCATGGCTTCGTTGGATTACGCTGCATCCGCCCGTGGTTTAAGACGATGAAAGGTTACGAAGCATTCACGGATGGCGCTGCCTGGCTAGACGTATCGATCCGCGGCAGGGTGAAGGTGACAGGCGAAGATCGCGCGCGTTTGTTGCACGCGATGACGACGAACCATATTCAGCAATTGACGCCTGGCAGCGGCTGCTACACGTTTTTTCTGAACGCCGTCGGGCGGATTTTAGGGGACGCGAATATCCTCTGCTTTCCCGATTACCTATTGCTCGATACTGAAGCCGAGACTCGAAATAAGCTGCAACAGCATCTAGACAAATTCATCATTGCCGATGATGTGACGCTGGAAGATATCACCGACGGGACGGCTGCCATCGCGGTGGAAGGATCGCGCGCGGCGGAGATTTTGGAAAGCTTCGGAGTGCCGGTTCCCATAGCCGATTACGCTCACCTGGATTGGGGAACACGTATTGTCGGGCGGCTAAACGTAACGGGCTCGACTGGTTTCTTCATCATCGCGCCACTGGCCGAGAAGGCGGCGTTAATCGCGCAACTGGAAGCGGCGGGCGTGGTTGCCGGCGATGCCGAGGCGTTTCGCGTGGTGCGAATCGAGCATGCCAAGGCGCGCTACGGCGAGGACATCACGGAGCGCTATCTGGTGCAGGAGACGGGCCAGTTGCAGGCCGTTAACTTCAGCAAGGGCTGTTATCTTGGTCAGGAAATAGTGGAACGGGTTCGTTCGCGGGCGCAGATTCACCGGATGCTGAAGCATCTGGAAATCGATACGAACGACGCACCGGCGCCGGCAACCAAACTTTCTTTCGACGGTAAAGATGCGGCCGAGATCACGTCGGCGGCATATTCGCCGCGTATTGGAAAGACGGTCGCGCTGGCTTATGTGAAGACCGATCAGGCGAAGCCGGGCGATGCGTTGCAATTGGGTGAAGCCATCGCGATCGTCCGGTAAGATCTATCGAACGGAGCGCGCGCGCAACGTTTCTTCCAGCAGCGACAGCAGTTCATCGCGAGTGAATTCGAAACGTTCCTCGCGCTTCATGTCCTCGGCCGTCAGGGGATTACCAGGCTGTGGCGGCGCGCCTGACTTCACTCCATACCGCGCCCTGGAATCAAACAGCTTCGCCACTTCCACTCGCGGCAGGGGTTTCGCGCCACCGGCGAGTTCGGCCACTAGCGTAATTCGCGCGAAATGTTCCACGGTTTCCATCTTGAAGAAGGCCGCATACAGATCCGCGCCATAGGCCACCGATCCATGGTTGGCCATCAACAGCGCATCGTACTTGGGGATGTATTCCAGCATTCCGGCTGTCAACGCCGGCGTACCAGGAAGACCATAGGCGCACAGTGGAACGCTGCCCAGCCCGATTACCACCTCAGGCAAAAGCGCGAGATTCAACGCCCGCCCAGCACTGGCAAATCCCGTTGCCACCGGCGGATGAGCGTGAACGACGGCGTTCACATCGGGCCGCAGCGCGTAGATCGTCAAATGCATTGCGATCTCCGAAGTGCAATTCCGTTCACCACAGATGCGCTTGCCTTGCATGTCGCAGAGGATCAGATCTTCGGCTTTGACCAGCCCTTTACTGACGTTCGTTGGCGTACAAAGGAGCGTGTTTTCGTCGAGGCGAATCGACAGATTGCCGTCGTTGGCGGCCACCCATTCCCTCTGGTAGATGAGCCGCGCGACTTCCACGATTTCCTGGCGGTACTGGTCTTCCGTTTTCAACATCCGAAGTGAAGATTGTATCGCATGTGGCTCAGGGCTTATCCCAGCGCCAAGCCTCTTGCGCGAACTGCATGCGATCGCCCACCCACGGATGATCGTACAGCCAGAACTTCACGAAAGGCGATGGCTCAGGATCGTCGAGATCGATCTCGCCCATAATCTGGTCGACTTCGGCCGAAATCCGGCCGGCATCGGGACGCAGATGGCGCATGGTGTGCAGTTCGAAAAGATCGGCCTGCTTTTCCTGGTGCAAAACGAAGCCATTCATAGCCGGTTCGGTGAAGAACCCGAGTAAACCAAGCAGCAGCATGGCGGCGGGAAGAACGGCCCAGTCAGCCAAGCCACGGATATCAAGGCGCCCGCCAAAGCGGGTGAGGAAGGGCCGCAGAACGCGATCGAGAACGAAGAAAATTAGCGTGGTGACGACAACTCCGATGGCAAGGCCGATGGGAATATGTTGCAGGCGATAATGCCCTGCTTCATGGGCGAAAACGCTTTGAATCTGGGGAATTGTCAGGGCCTTGATGGTGGTGTCCCAGATGACGATGCGCTGCGAGGGGCCGAATCCAGTGAGGTAGGCATTGACGGCCGTAAGCTTTTCGCCGGCCTTCATCTCATACATCCTGCTGGCGGGAATTTCGAGGCCCGCGGTGCGGGCGACTTCCTGGATGGGCGCAACCATGGATTCACGGAGCGGCTGGAAGTGGTTGAAGAGCGGGTCAATGACGATGGGGGCGAGATAAACCGCGCCTATTGCGAGAGGAATGGCGGCGAGCGATGCCCATGCCCACCAGTGTTGCGGGGATCGGCGAACGAGCGCGAACAGGCCCCAAAGCGCCAGCGTGGCGACGACGATTTCGATGGCGAGGCCGGTGCTCCAATCACCAAGCCAAGATAGCCAGGGCTGGATGGAGATCCCAACCTTGACTGACAAACGGTGGCGATAGAGGGACAAGGGCAGCTCAGCGACACGCACGATCAGAAGCAGCGTAGGGACGAAGACGAGGGCCTGCCTCCACCGGTGCGACGAGACCTTTTCCGCGAAGTTTCGGAGATACGGGCCGACATGGAAATAGAGGAGAGCGGCAAGCAAAGCGAACTCGAATACGGCACCGGCGAAGTGCAGCGCGGCGAGTGTATGGCGGTACTCGATTGCCGCCCGATACTTTTCAGGCGATAAATGATAGGTCAGCACGGCTACTGGCTACAATAACCGATAGTGGATAACAGACGGATGTGCCCGCATTGCCGGGCGTTTATTACTACGGACGACAAGGTGTGTCCGTACTGTCAGACGAAGGTTGGACCGCGGGCAATCGATGTCAGATCGCCATCGCCGATCCTGGGCGGCCTGATCCCGCAAGCGCGCTTCACAACGATGGTGATCCTGATGATCAACTTCGGTCTCTATGTGGCGACGACGCTATATAGCATGCAGGCGGGCAACAAGGATTTGTTCAGCATCGATGGGCAAACGCTGGTGGCATTCGGAGGGAAATGGGTTCCGTTTATTGCGCGCGGCGAGTGGTGGCGGCTGATTACGGCAGGGTTCCTGCACGGCGGCATATTGCACATCCTGATGAACTCCTGGGCTCTATTCGATTTGGGCGCTGAGGTGGAGGAGAACTACGGGACGGCGCGCCTTCTATCGATTTACATCATCTCAACCATGACCGGGTACATCGCGAGTATGTTCTGGACGCCCGCGCTTTCTATCGGTTCCTCGGCGGGAATCTTTGGGCTGATCGGGGCGATGATCGCGCTGGGTATGCGCAGTAAGACGCCGCAAGGCGCGGCCATTCGCCAATTCTACGTGCGGTGGATGATTTATGGGCTGGTTCTGGGATTTCTGCCCGGCTTACACATCGATAATGGCGCGCACTTGGGTGGGTTGGCGGGTGGTTTCGTTCTGGCTTACATTTCGGGCACGCCGCGGATTGGGCGGGTGGCTGCGGAATACGTATGGCAGGCCATTGCGGTGGTTTGCGTGCTGGCGGCCGTTTATGGATTTTATAACGTTTATATCGGCTTGCCGAAATACGGCTGACGCATGGGTGTAAAACGGCGCCGTTTATTTCTATGATTTATTCGCGTTCCGCGGAGTATGCAATTCGGGCTTTCGTTTATCTGGCGGATGTGCCGGCCGGTAAATACGGAATGGTCAAACAGATCGCCGGGCGCTGTGAGATTCCTGCGCATTTCCTGGCCAAGATTCTTCAGCAGTTGGTACGGCAAGGTCTGCTGCGATCAAGTAAGGGGCCCACCGGGGGCTTCTGCCTGCGCAAGCCGGCGAGCGAGATTTCGTTGTTGCAAATCGTATCGGCGATCGATGGTCTGGAGGATTACCGGCGTTGCATTGGAGGCCTGAGCGAATGCACCGATGAAGCACGTTGCGGGATGCACGATAGCTGGAAAGCGCTGCGCTCGCGTATCATAGGTTATTTGGAGGGCACTTCCGTCGCTGACCTGGCGCGGGCGCTCGAGCAGAAAGGCCGATTGCTCGAGAAACAACGTCCCGTTCGCAGTCTCATCGAGCCGGTGGCCGCTTCGAAGAAGAGTTAGGAGAATCGTGTTCCATGAATAATTCCGTTCTGGTTCCCATGGTGGTTGAACAGACCTCCCGCGGCGAACGAGCTTACGACATTTACTCCCGTCTTCTCAAGGAAAATATTATTTTCCTGGGGACGCCGATCGACGACAATGTCGCGAATTTAGTTATCGCCCAAATGTTGTTTCTGGCGGCGGAAGATCCTGAGAAGGATATCTCGCTTTACATTAATTCCCCTGGCGGATCGATTACGGCCGGGCTCGCTATTCTCGACACAATGCGTCTGGTGGAACCGGATATCGTGACCACTTGCGTCGGCCAGGCGGCGTCGATGGCCGCGGTGTTGCTTGCCTGTGGCACGAAAGGCAAACGCTACAGTTTGCCCCATTCGCGAATTCTGATCCACCAGCCTTCCATGAGCGGTCTGGCTGGACAGGCCGCCGATATCGATATTTATGCCAAGGAAATCCTCCGCATGCGGGAGATTTTGAACGATATTCTGGCTACGGCGACGAATCAGCCAGTGGATAAGGTCGCCCGCGATGTGGATCGCGATTACATTATGGAACCCGAGCAGGCGCTGGCTTATGGCATGATCGATCGCATTATCAGCACCCGCGAACTAACCCCCGTTCCAAAGATTTAAGCTCGTCCCCGATCGAAGAATCACAACACGGGAGGCTCGGAATAATACGAGCTTCCCTTAAGCTGTTACTCTGTAATTTCATACATGTCCGACGCTAAACTACAACTTCTCCCGCTCGGCGGCCTTGGTGAGTTCGGGATGAACTCGATGGCATTACGTTATGGGGATGACATAATTGTCATCGACGCAGGCATGATGTTCCCTGATGCGGAACTGCTTGGCGTGGATATCGTTACTCCCGATTTCGCCTATCTGGAGCAAAACGCCCAGCACGTCCGGGGGCTGATACTTACCCACGGCCATGAAGATCACATCGGGGCGGTTCCCTTCCTTCTGAGCATGATCGATATGCCGGTGTACGGTACGCCGTTCACGCTGGCCCTGGTGGAACGCCGCCTGGAAGAGCACGAAATGCTTGGCAAGGTGAAGCTGAATCGCGTCAAGCCGGGCCAGAAAATTACGCTCGGACCATTCGTGATCGAGTTCATCAACGTGACGCACTCGATTGTCAGCTCACTCGCCCTAGCGATTACGACGCCGCTTGGGGTGGTGATCCACACGGGCGATTTCAAGGTGGATCCGACTCCCACCGACAACGAACTTTTCGATCTGCATACCTTCGCCGAATACGGCAAGCGCGGCGTATTGCTGCTTCTATCGGATTCAACCAACGTCGACCGGCCGGGTTATACCGAGAGCGAACGCGCAGTCCGCCCGCGTCTGGAAGAGCTGTTTGCCCGAGCCGATCGGCGGGTGATCATTTCGTGTTTCAGTTCCTCGATTCACCGCCTGCAACAGATTCTCGATCTGGCGGGCGAAGCCGGGCGTAAGGTCGCGTTCCTGGGACGCAGCATGTTGAACGTCACCGAGATCGCCCACGATCTGGGCTTGTTAACGGTTCCCGATTCCATTCTTCTGCGGCCGCAGGACATCATGCAGATGCAGCCGGACAAGGTGGTCGTAGTGGTGTCGGGAACGCAAGGTGAGCCGATGTCGGCGCTATCGCGTGTCGCCGTCGATAATCACAAGAGTCTCTCGATTCAGCGCGGCGACCTCCTGGTCCTAAGTTCGCGCATCATTCCGGGCAATGAGAAAGCGATCTACCGGATGATGAATCACGTTGCCCGGCGCGGGGCCGAGGTGGTTTATGGCACGATGAATCCGCCGGTGCACGTCTCCGGCCATGCCAGCGCGGAAGAACTGAAGCTGATCCTGAACCTGGTTCGTCCGAAATATTTTGTGCCCATCCACGGCGAATACCGGCAGATGGCCAAGCATGCTTCGCTGGCCCAGCATCTGCATAACAAGGGCCTGGAGCAATCCTTCATTATGGAGACGGGCGACACGTTGGAGATCGACAAAAAAGGCGCGCGCAAAGGGCCGAAGATCGCTGTGGGCAGGGTTTGCATCGATTCCGGGACGCTGGATGAAGTGGTGGAAGACATCATTATTCGCGACCGGCGTCATCTTTCCGAGGATGGCTTCGTGATCCCGATCATCGCCATCAATAAGGTGACCGGCAAGGCGCAGCAAAATCTTCCAGAGATTGTCAGCCGGGGCTTCGCTTCGTTCGATGAGCATTCTGAGTTGTTACAGGAAGCGCGGCTCACGGTGGCGAAAACTTTGGAGCAATCCAGTGCCGAAGAACGATCCGATTGGGGCGTGATGCAGGAGAAGGTGCGGGCCGATCTAAAGCGCTTCCTCAGCAAACAGACCTCGCGGCGTCCGCTGATCATGCCGGTAATTCTGGAGATCTGACCTCTTGCTGTTGGAAGATGCATCGGGTTATCGCGGGGAAGCCGAACGCATTCTTGTTCCAGCGACTGTAGCCGAAATCGTCGAGATTTTGCGCGATGCTTCGCGTGATGGTATCCCGGTTACCATCACCGGCGCGCGGACAGGACTTGCCGGTGGCGGCATTCCAATCGCCGGCTGGGCGCTATCGCTTGAAAAATTAAATCGCATCGATGTGAGCACAGGACGGGCGATTGCCGGACCCGCAGTGCTTCTGCGCGACTTGCAGATAGCCGCGCGACCCAGCGGACAATTCTTCGCGCCCGATCCAACCGAAAATACAGCATCGCTTGGCGGCGCCATCGCGACCAACGCCAGTGGCTCGCGGAGCTTTCGATACGGCGCGGTTCGGCAACATGTGCTCGGATTGCGCGTGGTCCTGATGGACGGCCAAGTGCTGTCACTGCGGCGGGGCGATCCGATCGACTTCCCTGCTCCGCGCCTACCCGTACCGGCGACAACCAAAAACTCAACGGGTTTCCCGCTGCATCCTCAAATGGATTACGTCGATCTATTCTGCGGATCTGAAGGGACGCTGGGCGTCATCGTCGAAGCGGAAGTGCGGCTGCTTCCATTGCCCAAAGAATTATTTGCCGGCGTGATCTTTTTCGATTCGGAAGAGAAAGCCCTAAACGCCGTGGACGACTGGCGCGACATAGAAGGCATCCGCATGATTGAATTTTTCGATCGCGGATCACTGCAGATCATCGGAACGAAATCGGATGCCGCTTTGCTGATTGAACAGGAACTTTCGAACGATCAGGAAGAAGAGCGCTGGGTCGATCGTCTGGAGACCGCGGGCGCGCTGACCGACGCTTCCTGGTTCGCCGCTTCCGATCGCGACCGGGAACGCTTTCGGGTCTTTCGCCATTCCGTTCCGGAGAAGGTAAACGACACGGTTCGGCGAAACGGATTGCAGAAAGCGGGCACCGATTTCGCGGTCCCAGTGAATCGCAGCCGCGAAATGATGGCGTATTATCGCCAGACTCTCGATCCAATATTTCCCGGCCAATATGTTGTCTTCGGGCATATCGGGGACGCCCACGTGCACGTCAATATTCTGCCGAAGACTCCGGCCGAAGCTGAGTTGGCGAAGGCCACGATCGCCACCATGGCGAAGCATGCGGTGGAACTTGGCGGTGTGGTCGCGGCGGAACATGGGTTGGGTAAACGTAAGGCCGCACTTTTGCAACTGCAATATAATCCCGAACAAATTGAATGGATGAAAGCAGTAAAGAGGCGCTTCGATCCGCAGTGGCTACTTGGCCGGGGAACTTTGTTCGGGGAGTAGGTGGGGTGGGCCGGTTCCACGTGGGTTGCGGTAGACTCATATCCTCCTATGCTTCGTCTCCTCTTCGCTGTGGTATCCGCTTTCTCTCCGCTGTTTGCCCAGATGCGCGCCGGCGTTGGTTCGCGCACGGTGACTCCCGATCTGGTAAAACACGCTCCCGTGTACATGGCCGGATTCGGGAGCAATCGAGTGGCGGCGTCCGTTCATGATGAGCTGTACGCGCGATGTTTTGCACTGGAACCAGTTCACGAAACCAAGCCGATCGTGATGTGCGGTGTCGATGTCATTGGGATTTTTTGGGAAGATACGGTTCGCATCCGGAAAGCCGTCGATTCTCAATTGGGAAGGCCGGCAAATGTCGTAATCGCCGCACTGCACGATCATGAAGGCCCGGACACAATGGGTTTATGGGGCGCAAAACAAGGCGTTAGCGGAATCAACGAAGAGTACAATACTTTCCTGGTGCAGCGTGTCACGGAGGCTGCCCTGGATGCCATTCATTCCTTACAGCCGGCGACACTGACTGTGGCGAAGGCGCATCCCGCCGTGCTCGATACGCTGATCGCCGATAACCGCCCGCCGGAAGTTCACGATGCCGAAGTGATCGTGCTATCGGCAAAGACGCATCGCGGAAAAGCCATCGGAGCGCTGATCAACTGGGCCAACCATCCTGAGACGCTGGGCTCGAAGAACAAGGAGATCACGTCGGATTACTCGGGCTATTTGCGACAGGAATTTGAGAAGCGAGTTGGCGGGATGGCGGTGTTCATCAATGGCGCAGTGGGCGGGATGCAGTCGTCATTAGGGGCGAAGCTGATGGATCCCGAGACCAAGCAAGTATCCCCCGACAATTCGTTTCGCAAAGCGGAGCTGGTGGGAACCGCAGTGGCGACGGCGGCGGCGGATGCCTTGCGGGGGGCGAAGCCAATCAAGATGTCGGCCTACGAGTTCCGCGAGAAAATAGTTCACATTCCGACGGCGAACGAAGGATTTCGCATGGCTGCGAAGGCCAATCTCTACAAGGGTCGCAAGCCCATTGGCGACGATGGAATGACTGTGGTCCCGGTGGGGGTGATCCGGCTATTGCAGCACCACGATGCGAAGTTAGAGATCGCTCTAATACCTGGTGAGCTATATCCGGAGCTGAGCATCGGCGGTATCGAGCGCTATTCGGGCGCCGATTATCCGGAAGCGGCGGAAGAAATGCCGATCAAGAAAATGATGCAAGCGCCGTATCGAATGCTGTTCGGCCTTGCCGACGATGAAATAGGCTACATCATTCCGAAGGCCGAGTGGGACGATAAGGCGCCGTGGTTGAAGGATGCTCCGAAGCGCTGGTATGGGGAAGTGAATTCCGTGGGTCCGGAAGCGGCCAGGCTGATTGCCGATGCCGTTACAGAATTGCTGCGCAAACGTTAATGACCAACGACAGCGGGAATCACCTTGCCCGCGTTCGGTACAGCGCCGGCATAATCCTCCCCTAACAGCGCCGCCAAGGTCGCGGCGATTTGGCTCTGCGTCACGGCTTCAATTTTTGACCGCTCCCCTAGCGGCGGTGTATCCGGACCCAGAAACGCCATCCAGATATACTTCGAATCGGGGATCTTCTTTCCATGACTTTTCCAAGCCACCGGGCCATCCCCGCGCCCATGATCCGGTGAAAATATCAAGGTAGTCTTGCCTCGATATTGCGGCATCGACTGCACTGTTTCCCACAATCCTTTCAAGTATGCGTCGACGCGATGCGCCGCTTCGACATACTGCGAATAGTTCCCGGCATGGGCCCAATCATCCGTCTCGCCGAGTGATAAGTAGAGAACGCGGGGCTTCTTCGCTTTGATGTATTCGATGGCGGTGTAATAAGGCAGAAAATCGAAAGGCTCATCGTCCCAAACTCGTGGACCATCGGCCTTCAACCGATTCAGAAGCGCAAGCTCGGGCGTGGTGGGAATGGTAGTCAACGGCGACCAACCGTCGTTCACCGGAATTCCCGATCGCTCCGCGTTGACGATGTAGCGAAATGTGTCCCACGCTCCGAAGATCGCCACTTTGCCGTGAAATGCCGGCTTGTTATTCAGCCACTCAAAGACTGTAATGTTCGGGTTCAGCTTCTTATCGTTGCTGTCGATGCCAGGGTCGGCGAACCCGCAAAATATTTCGCTGTATCCGGGATAGGAAAAGAACATAGTGTTAGTGACGCGGGCCTCAGACCCGAGTTCGCGGTTCCCGTAAATCTGGCCATGGGTTGCGATCTCTCCCCAGAGAAACGGCATCAGCGCCGCTCGACGTCCGGCTGGAGAATCGCGCCAGTAGTTTTTCTTCATGCGGTCGGCTATCTTTTCGTCGCTGGGAAGCAGGCCGTCATCCAGGCCGCCGAAAATTTCCTGGGTCCGCAAACCATCGCTCATCACGAAGATGACATTTTCCGTTTTATGAGTCTGCGCGGGCAGCAATATCGCCGACCACAGTAATAGACCTATCGCTAGACGACTTAAGTGCACCGGCTTCTCCTATGGATGATCATTGCAGCTTGATGGTCTTCCCGGTCTTCGCCGATTCCCGCGCGGCCGAAAGAATTTCGCTGACAATCACGTTGTTTTCCAGTGACGAAAGTCCAGTGGGCTTGCGCTTTCCACGCACTACGGCAGTCAGGTAGGATAGCGAGTCCTGCTCTTCCGGATCGAGCGCCGCCGGGGTTCGCGCTTCTTCCTGCTTCGCTCCCGCAAGGCGCACGCGAAGGGAATTTCCGCCGGTTGCGATCGCATAGCCCGTCGCGCCATAGACCTCGAAATCCTTACGGCTGAAAGGCCAATTCCACGATCCCTGGATGATTCCCTGGGCCCGCGGATAAGAGATCAGTATGGTGGCCTCATCGTCGACATTGGGATAGATAGACGGCTTGAATTGCCCGGTAAGGGCGGTGACCGCGGTGGGCTTTTGGTTGTCCATCATCCATGTCATCAGGTTCGCGCCGTAGCATCCAAAATCATAGAGGGCGCCGGCGCCGTTCTTCGCCGGGTCAGTCAGCCAGGTAAAGAACTCAGGCCCGGTACCGATCTCTTTTGGCCCTTGATGTCCATCCATCGCCACCATCTTGCGAATATCCCCGGCCGCATGCTCGGACTTGATTAAATTCCACATCGCCCCATGGCTGCGATACCAGGTTGTCTCGTAATTTACGATCACCGGGATGCCGGCTTTTTGAGCGGCCGCTTGAATCGCATGGGCATGCTCCACGCTAACAGCCAGTGGTTTCTCCATCATTACGGGAACGTTACGTTTCGCAGCGGCTTGCACTACTGTCAGGTGGTCGAAGGTATTTGTAAAGGCCGAGACGGCCTCGGGGTGCGTCGCGTCCAGCATCTTGTCCAGATCGGTAAAGAAGACCGAGTCCGGGAGCGCGTACTTCATGCCGTACTTCTTCTGCAATGCCTTATCAGGCTCATAGACGCCGACGATCTGCACGTCGCCACGTGCTTTCACGGCTCGCAGAAATCCGTCCACATGCCCGTGGACCAACCCGGCGATCGCCAGGCGCAACGGCGTCTGGGCGAGCGAAGCGAAAGGAATCGCGCAAACGACGATGAGAGAACGGATCAGTGAATGCATAGTCTCCATGCATCATATCGCCTGCGATGTGCCACTGATACGTTTGGGATACACTATGCTCACATGAATCGAATTCACCCCGTATTGCTCTTGAGCGCTTCTTTGCTTGTTCCCGCCTTCGCGAAAACGAACCCATTCGCCGGCCGTTGGGACATCGATATTACATCGCCAAGAGGCGTGTACCCGGATTGGATGGAACTGGTTGAGAAAGACGGTAAGACGGAGGTGCGAGTTCAGCCTCGTGGCGGCAGCGTGCATCCCGCGGCCGACGTAAAGGTTGACGGATCGAAGTTGACGCTGACGATGAATCCGGCTCATGGAGATTCCCCGGCGACCACGTGGGAATTGTCCGTAGCGGGTGACAAACTGAGCGGGGTGCAAAAGCGAGGCACAGAAGAATCGTGGCCAATTGCCGGCGTCAGGGCGCCGGAATTGAAGCGCAAGATGCCCAGGAATTGGACGACTCCCGAGGCGTTGTTCAATGGCAAGGATCTAAGCGGTTGGGAGCCGACCAGCACTACGGCAAAGAATAACTGGATCGCCAAGGATGGTGTGCTCTTGAATGAGGCTCATGGGGCGAATCTGCGTAGTTCGCGAAAATTCGACGATTTGAAACTGCATATCGAATTCAACTGTCCGAATGATGGCAACAGCGGAATTTATCTGCGCGGGCGTTATGAAGTGCAGGTGGAGTATGAAGCTGTGGATGCCAATGACAAATTCCATTCGATCGGCTCGATTTATGGCATGGTGGCACCTTCACTGATGCTGCCACGAAGGCCGGGGACGTGGGAGACCTTCGATATTATGCTAGTGGGCCGCCATGTCTCGGTCGCGCGAAATGGTAAAACGACAATCGACAATCAGGAGATTCCTGGAATTACCGGCGGAGCGTTGGACAGCAAGGAAGGCGAGCCCGGCCCATTTTATTTTCAAGGCGACCACACCGGTGGCATGATGTACCGCAACATCACGGTTTCGGTACCCAGGAAATAAGCCATGCGCACGATCCTGCTTACGCTTGCTCTTTGCTGCTGCGCGATGGCTCAGAAATATAATGGGCCGAAGCCGCCGGCACCCGACGTGATCTATCTGTTGCACGCCGACAAACTGATTCCAACGGAGGCCGGCGAGGCGAAAGAAGAAACGTCCAAATCAAAGAAGGACGAAGAAAGCATTTTCGTGGTTGCTGGCGTGAGTTCTACGGCTAAAACGCCTCTGGCCGAACCGATCTTTCTGATCTTGGCCGACAAGCTGGATCCGCAGCGCATCGAGCTGTACAAGATGGAAGTGAAAGATGGACGGAGGGAAGTTGTGATCCGCGGCAAGAAAAGAGCGCCGGCGACACCGCTGCCGATGACGGTAAAACCGTTGGGCGATCATCTGTTTCGTCTTGAGGCGAACCAGACCCTCGAGAATGGCGAATATTCCCTCTCACCAAACGATTCCAATCGCGTCTTCTGCTTTGAGGTGTATTAGTAGCTGATACAATTTCCTATATGTTTGTTGGATTGGAACACACGGCCATCGCGTCGCCGGCACCTGTAAAGCTCGCGCAATGGTACGTCGATCACCTTGGCTTCCGCATCAATTACGACTATGCCGGTAACTACTTCGTGAAGGCGCCCAACGGCACGATGCTGGAAATTATCGACTCCGAGGGCGAGCGTGGCGCACAGACGTTGAAGACCCCCGGCATCCGCCATTTGGCGATCGCCGTTGACGATTTCGATGCCGCTTATGAAAAGTTGAAAGCGCAAAAGGTCACGTTTTTGAATGAGCCCTACGTGAATTCTGGAAACCGTCTGGTCTTCTTCGCCGACCTGGATGGCAACGCCGTTCATTTGATCCAACGGGAAAAGCCGCTACCTTAAACCGGAAATCTTTTTGTTCTCCCAAACCTTCAAAGCTTTCCAGTATCGCGACTTTCGCATCATGTGGATCGGTGCTTGCCTTTCGAGCATCGGCACCTGGATGCAACAACTGGCGCAGAGCTGGTTGGTGTATAGTCTTTCCGGATCGCCGTTTTATTTAGGCTTGGACGCTTTTCTTGGACAAGTCCCCATCATTTTATTTTCCCTGTTAGGTGGTGTGTTCGCCGACCGGGCCAATCGCCGCACGCTCCTCATCGTGTCGCAATTGGTGCAATTGTCGTGCGCATTTCTATTGGCGGCGCTGTTTTTCTTCAAGGTCGTGAAGGTCTGGCACATCCTCTGCTTATCATTCATGGTGGGCATGGCGCAGGCGTTTGGAGGGCCAGCCTATTCGGCCCTGATCCCAACTCTGGTAGGCGCCGAGGAATTATCGAATGCCATTGCGCTGAATTCGATCCAGTTCAATTTGGCCCGGGTGATCGGCCCTATGTTGGGCGGCATTGCCCTACGAACGTTGGGGGCCACGTGGTGTTTTGGGCTAAACGGCGTGTCGTATATCGCGGTGATCATTTCTTTGTTGATGATCCGGCCAAAGTTTAAGCCGGTGAAAACCAGCGAATCCGTGGTGGCAAGCATGAAGCAGGGGATTAGCTTTATCCGCCGGCAGGAGGGGATGGAACCTCTAATCGCGCTCGCACTTTGCATGACGATTTTTGGATTCCCCCTGATTGTATTTCTGCCGGTGTTTGCCAAAGAAGTTTTCAAAGGCGACTCAAGTCTCTATACTGTGCTGCTTTGCTTTTCAGGCGCGGGCTCAGTGGTAGGAGCGTTGATTGTCGCCAGTATCGCCAAACGCAGCAAGCAGGGTAAGACCGCGCTGATATTGCTGATCGTGCTAGGAATCCTGATCGCCGGATTTTCCCTTTCAAAGGTTGTTGTGTTGAGTACCGCACTCATCTTTCTTTCCGGTGGAGCTCTGATTGGAGTCTTCGCGATGATTACATCGCTGGTCCAGGCGATCACGCCGGACGGGATGCGTGGGCGCGTGATGAGTGTCTACAACATGGCATTCCGCGGCGGCATGCCCATTGGAAGTCTGGTGGCCGGAAGCTTGATTCCCATTTTCTCCGCGCCAATCGTGATCGCCTGCAACGGCCTGATGTTGGTCTTGCTGGGCTGCTACTTTTTGTTTAGCCACCGCCGGATAGCGGCACTGTAGAATCAAATTACGGCTTCTCTGTTGCAACCCGTCATGGACCGGTGCATCTAACCCTTGGTATGACCAGTACACTTGTCGTCACGTTGTTGCTTCTGAGCTCTTCCTCGGCTGGAGCGCTGGACCTGGATAAGGCCCGCGATCAACAGGATCGAGTTACGTTGGAGCGCCTGATCAGTGAAGCGTCGGCGCAGGCGCAAAAACAGCCAAACGATGCGGCGGCGCAGTATCAGTTGGCCCGCGCTCAATCGTATCTGGCGGAAGTGCTGATTGAATTGAACGACAAGAATCAATCGAAGACCGCGGCTGAGAACGGCATGAAGGCCGCCGAAAGAGCCGTCTCTTTAAAGCCCGACAAGGCCGAATATCACCGGATGCTGGGTACCTTGTGTGGCCAGGTGATTCCGGCGAATGTGATTGCTGGATTACGGTATGGAAAGTGTGCCCTGGAGAGCGTCAATAAGGCGATTGAGATGGATCCGAAATCCTCCGATAATTACGTGAGCCATGGGGTCGGCAACTATTATCTGCCACCTGCTTTCGGTGGTGGGATCGAACTGGCGATCAAAGACTTTCAAAAGGCGATTGAGTTGAACCCGAAATCGACCGACGCCCATTTGTGGCTTGGAGTCGCCCTGCGTAAGGCCCATCACAATGCCGATGCGCGTAAAGAATTTCAACAAGCTTTGGAATTGAACCCCAATCGCCTCTGGGCGAAACAGCAATTAGATAAGACGCCGGCTCAGTAATGTTGCAGACGGGAACCGTCCACCGGGCGGCGATTTTCGCTGCCATCGTTGGACTGACCCTTCTCGGCTTCTTTCAATTCCCCGGCCACACCTATCTACACTCCGATACGCAAATTTATGTGCCCATGCTGGAGCGATTGCTAAATCCCGCATTGTACGCGAACGATTTCGTAACGCGCGATCCGCACTTGCAATATACGCTGTACGATGAGGCCGCCGTAGTATTGCGCCGGCTCGGCCTGGAGTTTCAAACGGCGCTGGTGATGCAGCAGTTGCTGTTCCGCGCGCTGGGCGTTTACGGAGTTTATCTGCTGGCATTGGCCTTGCGCTTAACGCCGCGGGCTTCGCTGGTTGTCGCGGCATTTTTTTCGCTTGGAACATTGGTTTCGGGCCCGGCAATTTTGACCGTCGAGTATGAACCGGTGCCGAGAGGGTTTGCCGCGGGGCTTTTGCTGCTGGCAGTTGGTTGGGGCGCCCTGGGCCGATTGAATGTTGCCGGTGTGGCGGCCTCTGTCGCCTTCTTGTATCATCCACCGGCGGCGATTCCGGTGTTGATTGTCCTTTGCGGCATCGCGATATTCAAACGGCGATGGGACGCGCTCATCGCGCCGCTAGCCGCCATCGCCATCCTGATCCTGTTCGCGAATCTACAGCCGGGAGTCGTGGATCGGCAATCGTTTCTCTCACGATTGGATCCGGGGATTGCGGAACTGCAACGTTTTCGCGCGGCTTACAATTGGATCTCTCTATGGACGTGGCAGCAGCGGGCGCAATATGGCTTGCTATGGATGGCGGGCATGGGCGCGCTGTGGCGTATCCGTCGCGATGTGCCCCCGGCGGCGTGGCCCCTACTTGCCGGGCTGCCGCTGATCGGTCTGCTGAGTATGCCGCTTTCCTATCTGCTACTGGACGTGGAACGCTTCGCGGTTATGGCGCAGTTTCAACCCGCGCGGGCCTTGCTTTTCGTGACGGCGCTAAGCTGTATTCTGGCGGCCGTCGCGGGAATCAAGGCTGCTGAGCGCGGCCGGCGAATCGAGGCCGTTGCCTGGTTTGCGTTAGTGTTCACGCTTCCCACTTGTATTCTTCTAACCGACATTGGCGCTCATATGTGGCTGGTTTTGAGCTTGGCGCTTTTAGCCATGGCGATGATGTCGGCGGAGGCCACAGGCAGTCGCTGGGCGGGCGTCGCAGCCGTATGCGCCATGGTTATTCCCTATTTCGCCATCCCTGTTTTTGGATTGGTTCACAATTATCAGCGGCTGGAAACGCAAGATGTCGATGACTTGGCGGCGTGGGCCAAAGCAAACACCGCGGAAGATTCGGTGTTCGTGTTTCCCGAAATCGGCCGAAGCCTGCAACCCGGTATCTTCAAGACGCGGGCGCAAAGAGCGCTATGGGCAGATTGGAAGGGCGGTGGTCAGGTGAACTATTTTCCGCGGGTGGCCGAGGAATGGAAACGCCGCTGGAGCGTGCTGGCTGACAACGGACATCCGCCAACTTTGGAGCGCTGGCGCCAGCTTGGCGTCGATTATGTAGTGATCCGCAAGACCGGTCCTGTGCCGCTTCCGCGACGGGTTTATGAGAACGGTTCGTTTCTGGTTTTGACCGCCAGGTAGCGCGCCCGGAACGCAACGAGATGCTCGGAGGGTTAATAGCCCACCCTTGTTCATGCGAGATTTTGTCGCAGTAGTTGCTCGACTTCGGTCCGAGTCGGAACCGAGGATTGGGCGCCGGATCGGGATACAGAGAGTGCGGCCGCGGCGTTGGCAAAGCGGAGTGCCTGCTTGATTGGTTGCGATTCCGAAAGCGCTACGGCCAGGGCTCCGTTGAAGGTATCGCCGGCGGCCGTACTATCTACAACATTCACTGAAAACGCAGGGACGTGAATTTGTTGCGTGCCGTCGGCGTAGAAGCAGCCTCGATCGCCCAATTTGAGGATCACGGATTTGGCGCCTTGCGCTCGAAGGGCTGCGGCGACCGCAGGTGCGTCGTTCAGAGAAACTTCAGACGACGCGTGCCCTAGCAGGGTGGCAGCTTCGCTTTCATTGGGCGTTAAGAAGTCGACAGCCTGGAATGAGATCGATTGGGCGGGCGCCGGATCGAGGATCGTTTGCGCGCCTTCCTTGCGGGCCATTCGCAACGCCGCTTCTACGGTGGTAAGCGGCGATTCCAGTTGGCAGAGTACAACGCCGCAGCCGCGGAATGCTTCGGCATCGGGCGGTAAAAGGGCTGCATTCGCTCCGGGCGCGACTACGATGGAATTCTGGCCGGCTTGATCGACGCAGATGAACGCAACGCCGGTGGATCGGCCCGCAGCCGATCGCACATTGGAAACATCGACACCGGCGGCAACGAGGCTAGTCTTCAGTTGTTGGCCAAAGACATCGTCTCCGACACAGCCGACCATGCGCACGATGCCGCCGAGCTTGCCTGCCGCATACGCCTGGTTCGCGCCCTTGCCGCCGGGCGTGGTGACGAAGTCTCGGCCAAGGACAGTCTGGCCGAGTAGGGGAAGATGCTCGACGCGAACTACGAAGTCCATATTTAGACTCCCGATCACGACGATCCCCAAACTTATCTCTCCAGATCGATACCGAGCTTCTTCAATTCTTCGGCGTAATAGCGCTTATGGAGCAGGTCCCATTCTTCGGTACCTTCGCCAATTTCGCGCTTTTGGGTTCGGATTTTGGTGCGAGCGGCGTGGTCAACCTTATCCTCAATCATCAGGATTTCGGTAATGTTCTTGACCACCTGAAGGCGCACATCGTTCGGATCGCGCTTGATTCGAAATGCCCGCGACTTGCGCATCGCGGTGATCAATTTGTGAGAAATCTCATTGATCTTGTCGCGCGACAATTTCATGTTGTCATGTGAATCGCGGCCAGAGGTGCGGACGACCTTACGTTGCGAGATCAGCGTGTTCTTGATGCGCCGGAACATCTCCTGGTAGCTGACACCTTCCTGTCGCATGTAGTCGCTATATTGACTAAGAAGTTCGCGAACCTCATCATTGAGTCGATCCTCAATCATGAGTTCTTCTTCTATCGTCTCTGTAATGAGTTCAGCGGCGGAATTGGGATCTGTAACTTCCAGAATTTGCGGGCTCAGTCTCGTAACAAGTTGACGAGAGAGGTAACTAATGAATTCCCTTGCAAGCAGCATCCTTTGCGGCTAGTTTAGCGGCTTAGCCGGAGGAGTGTCAATGTTCAGGGCCTATACCCCGGAGACCTGAATCGATAAAGAACGGCTCCGCGGCCCGTCGAATTCAGCCAGAACGATGTTTTGCCAGGTACCCAAAAGCACCGCCGCATTGCGGACCTGTAAACTAAGCGACTGACCCATGATCATGCCCCGCATGTGGGAATCGGCGTTGCGCCGTTCGCAATCGGAATGGGCGGGATCGTTATGGCGGTAATACACATCACGATCGACAACCTGCTCAAAGAAGACCCGCACATCGTGAACCAGCGCGTCCTGCCATTCGTTTAAGAACACTCCGGTAGTAGTGTGCAGCGATTGCAGGTGCACGATACCGTCCTTGATTCCGCTTTTGCGAACCACTTCGTTGATACGATCGGTGATGTTCAACAACTCCGTGCGATCGTTGGTGATCCAATCGAGCACGCGATGGAATACTTTATAGTTTCCGATTTGCGCAGGCTCAAGTTCAATCGGTCTCACTTTGCTGGTGCTCATGAATGTTCTCTCCTCTCTAGACGCAAAATGGAGGCACTCCGGTTCAATGAATTCAACCGATTGTCCCCCGGTAAAACTACCGTTAGCGGCTGGACGGTGGTAAGTTTAGAGTATGAAGGCAATCGGTATACCCCTCATTCTTTTCTCCTTGGGCGTCTTTGCGGCAGCGGCGGCAAGCCTCCGCCTTACGGAACTCCGCGGACAGTATATGGAAGCCCGAACGGCGGATGTTTACACCGGGCCATGCTTTGCCAATTCCGAAGTGGGACTCACCGGAAACCTGGCGGTACTCGGCTGGAAGATCGAAAGCGGATCCTGGCAGGGCGTGAAACTCGACGGCCTTTCCGTCGTCGGCGTGGTTCGATCGAAGGACACGCTGGGGGATGCTTTCAGCTCTACCGAAGGATCGCATTCGGTGTTGATCGTGGACGAGAAAGCAAACGTCGAGCAACGCATGGCTCTCCGTGGATTCGCGGAAAAGATGGGTGGTCCATTGTTTGCCGACGTCGTACGGCTGGAGTATCGGGCAATCAATCTGACCGTGGCCGACAAGGCGAATGGACACAGCACCACGGCTAGCCTGACCGCGGGAGACCTGGCGAAAATCGAAACCCGTCCACTGGAGGGCGGCGATCAGATCTGCCATAACGAACAGGTGTGGTACAAACCGCTAACCGAAACCGATCACGCCATGCCCGCTTACACGCTGGCCAATGGCTATCACGGCGCCGGGCTTGGTACAACTTGGAATTATCCTGGCCAACGCAGTTCGTTCGTCGGCACGTTCCATTACCAAGACTAGTCTCGTTTAAGCTACTCTCTTCTCTATGCGAGTTTTGGTAATTGAAGATGAAAAGCGAATCGCCGATTTCCTGTCGCGTGGTCTTGAGAGCGGCGGTTATGCAGTGGACGTCGCCAATAATGGCGCCAATGCGCTAGAACTGGTGCATACCACCGAGTACGACTTGCTGATCCTGGATCTAGGCCTGCCGGATATGGATGGGCTCACGCTGCTGCAGAAAGTCCGCAACCGGAAGGTCAGCCCGCCGGTTTTGATTCTCAGCGCACGCGATGCAGTGGATGACCGTGTAAAGGGTTTGGAGCACGGCGCCGACGATTATCTGGTGAAGCCATTTGCCTTCGTCGAACTGCTGGCGCGAGTGCGCGTCCTGCTGCGCCGAGGTCAGCCGACTCCTGAAAAATTGCAAGTGGGCGAGCTATCGCTCGATTGCATTCGCCGCCGAGTCACGCGCGACGCCGAGCCGATTGAGCTGGCTCCGAAAGAATTCAGCATCTTGGAATATATGATGCGTAACCGGGGCCGTCCACTAAGCCGCACGATGATCGTGGAACACGTGTGGGATATGGATTACGACGGGCTGACGAACATCGTGGACGTATATATCCGGCACTTGCGGAGCAAAATCGACGACAAGTGGCCGCTGAAGATGATCCACACTGTGCGGGGTATCGGATACATGCTGGATCTTCCGGAAAAAGTGGCCGAGAGACCCGTGGACCAGGAAGTCTGACGGTGAGGCTTGGCTAGGTTCACCCAGGCCATTGCTAGAAGTCCGCTGGAATCACGATTCTGGCGCGGCCTACGATTTCGACTTGCATTGAGCTACACCGTCTTCTTCACCTTTCTGCTGATCGGCTTGGGATTGCTGTTCCGGCAAATCCTGGTGACGATTCTCAATGATCGGGTGGAAGAAGTGCTACGGGAAGATTGGGGCGCCATCAAGGGATACCTGCGCTTTGAAAACCAGCGCCCGTTCTTCTTCGCCGATCCGGCGGATCCGGAAGAAGCCTTCATCGTCGCGCGCCTGCAACACGTATATCTATTAACCGATAGCGCCCGCAACGTACTGGCGGCTTCAGAGACATATCAGACGCTAGGAATCGATTCCAAAGAAGAAATCGCGCAAGGGCTGGCGGCGAAGGATCAAATCGTTCGCGTCAAAACTACACCGCAAGGCGGCGCCTATTTGATTCGGTCGGGCTATACAACCGACGATCATAACCGGAAATATTATCTTTCAATCGGGCGATCGTTGATAGATACCCGCAGCACGGTGCTACGGTTCACCTGGAATTACTTCACGGTGTTACCCTTCGTAATTCTGGGTAGCAGCCTGTTCGGCTGGTTCCTGGCTGGACGAGCGATTGAACCGGTGAATTCGGTGGCGCGATCGGCGCAGCGGATTACGAGTTCAAACTTGCACACCCAGATTCCGCTGCGTAACGCCGGCGATGAACTCGACAATCTGATTGAAACGTTCAATCGTATGATTGAACGGTTGAACTTATCGTTTGAGCAGATCCGGCAGTTTTCGACGGATGTGTCGCATGAGCTGCGTACGCCTATCACCGCGATTCGCGGCCAACTGGAAGTGGCGCTGTTCACCGCCGTGTCGGCCGAGGATTTTCGTAACGCCACGGTAAACGCGATGCAGGATGTTGAGCGGCTATCGAGCATCGTGCGGGCCCTGCTACTTCTCTCACAGGCCGAATCCGGACAACTGGCTTTGCAAACGCAACCCCTGGATTTAGCGGCATCGGTGGAAGATATCGTGGATCAATTTCAGATTCCGGCAGAAGAGGTGCGCATCGCGCTATCGGCGAAGATTAGCGGGGAATGCATGATTCGCGCAGACCGGGTGCAGATCGAACGGCTGCTGGCGAATCTGGTTTCGAATGCCCTGAAATACACGCCGGAAGGCGGGCAGGTGCGCGTGCTTGTCGAGGCTTCGGAAAACCGGGCGGCGCTGATCGTGGAAGATAACGGGCTGGGAATCCCCGCCGATCAGCTGCCCCACATCTTCGATCGATTCTACCGGGTGCGGAGTCGCGAGACTAACACAAAGCAAGGATTAGGGCTGGGTCTGAGCTTCGTGGCTTGGATCGTGAAGGCCCATCACGGAACGATCGAAGTGGATAGCAACGTGGGCAAGGGAACGCGGTTCATTGTGACGTTGCCGCTTCTGGTAAGCGACCCCGAGCCGGTTGTAGCGGTGGCATCTTCGTCGTAAAGGACGATAATACGGCATGCCAAGTCTGCAGGCTCATCTGACATCATGGATCGTCAAGCATCGCCTGAAGCCCCGGCTACATGGGGCGGATGTCAGCCGCATTCGGGTACTGATGACTCCGCGGCCGTCGGCGCTTCCTGGTAGTGTGACGGTGCAATCGGCGACTATTGGCAATGTCCAGGGTGAGTGGCTTCGGCCGGCTGGGCCCACTTCCGGAACGCTACTCTATCTGCACGGCGGGGCTTATGTGGCGTGCTCGGCGGAGACACACCGGCCAATCACCGCGGCCTTCGCGGCACATGGACTGGCGGTGTTTGCACCGGACTATCGATTGGCGCCCGAGAATCCTTATCCAGCGGCTGTAGACGATGCTCTGGCCGTATATCGGGCGCTGCTCGACAGCGGAATCAAGCCGGAGAATCTTGCGGTGTCGGGCGATTCGGCGGGCGGCGGTCTGGCATTGGCGTTGTTGCTGGCGGCGCGCGATGCGGGACTTCCCCTCCCGGCGGGCGCCGTGCTGTTTTCGCCGTGGACCGACTTGGCTGGAACCGGACCTTCGATTCAAAGTAACGATCGCAATTGTGCGATGTTCTTTGGCGCCGATATTGTCCTAGCCGCCCGGCATTACGTGCCGAACGGCGACGTAAAGACACCGTACGCTTCGCCGCTTTATGCCGACCTGAGCAGCCTTCCCCCCATGTTGATTCACGTTGGCAAGAACGAAGTATTGCTGGATGATTCCGTGCGCTTGATGGAGCGCGCCACGGCCGCAGGCGTTCGCACCGAGATCAAGATCTGGCCGGTTGTGCCGCATGTCTGGCAAATCGTCCCGGCGCTTCCCGAGGCGAAAGCATCGATCCGGGAGAGCGCGCTGTTCCTCCGGACGCTGATGGGAGTCCGGTAATGCAAGTGGATACGCTGATAGTGGGCGCGGGCTTTTCTGGTCTCTGCATGGCGATTCATCTGCGCCGCGACAAAATGGATTCGTTCCTGATAGTGGAAAAGGGAACCGATATCGGCGGCACGTGGCATGAGAACCGTTACCCCGGTTGTGCCTGCGATATTCCCTCGCATCTTTACTGCTTCTCATTCGATAAGAACTCGCAGTGGAGCCGGATGTATGCCGGACAGAAGGAAATCAAGGCCTACCTCAAAAGTTGCGTCGAGCGATTTCAGCTCTCGCCGAACATTCGCCTGAATACCGCTCTGCGTGAGGCTGTGTGGAATCAGGCGACGGGCCGCTGGCAGGTGACGTTGAGCGACGGCGGTACGGTGGACGCTCGCGTTCTTGTGTCTGGTGTGGGGGCTCTTCACGTGCCCGCCTACCCTGAGCTTAGTGGCGCGGATCAATTTGCCGGGACGGCGTTTCATTCGGCGGAGTGGAATGAGGACATCGATCTTGAGGGCAAGACCATCGCCGTGATCGGCACCGGGGCGAGTGCGATTCAGTTTGTTCCGCGCATTGCCACCTTGGCCAAAAAGTTGTACGTCTTTCAACGGACGCCGGCTTGGATCGTTCCGAAGCCCGACCCCTTGATCGCCGATAGTTGGCAGAATCGTTTCCGCCAAATCCCTGGGGCGATGCGGCTCTTTCGCACATTCCTCTTCATTCAGCATGAGATTCGCGTGCTGGGGTTTCTAGGGAACAAGAAATTGCAAACGGCAGGTGAACAAATGGCCCGCGAACATCTGTCGGCTCAGGTTTCGAATGAAACGCTGCGGGCGAAGTTGACGCCGAAGTACGCCTTTGGCTGCAAGCGGGTGCTGGGCTCCAGCGACTTCTACCCCGCGATGATGCGGCCCAATGTCGAGTTGGTGACCAACGCGATTCAAGAAGTGAAGGAGCACAGCATCATCGATGCCGAGGGAATAGAACGTCCTGTTGACGTGATCATTTATGGAACGGGATTTCGGGTGACCGACTTTTTCAGGGGACTGCGGATCGTCGGTCGCGATGGCCTGGAAATTCATGAGGCGTGGCGGAAGGAAGTGGGAACGTATCTGGGAATCACCGTTAGCGGATTCCCGAATTTCTACATGCTGCTGGGCCCGAATACCGGGTTAGGACACAACTCCGTTGTCTTAATGATCGAAGCGGGAACCAGGTACATCATGAACTGCCTGCGCTTGATGAAGCGCCGGAATCTGGTGACGCTGGAAGTGAAGCCCGATGTCCAGAAGCGCTTTCTGGAGCAACTGCGCCAGCGATTGAAGGGGACCGTGTGGCAAACCGGCGGATGCCGGAGCTGGTATCAGGATCAGGCAACGGGCGAGAATCCGGTGTTGTGGCCGGGATCGGTGATCAGTTATATCCGCCGTACGCGGCATGCATCGTTGAACGATTACACGTTGACGGCTCCAGCATCAGCGATGAAAAAGAACAGCTGAGACAAAATCGTTTAGGTCATGGGCGAAGATGCCGCTCCACAGCGATCGGGAATAGTGGAATAGAATGGCGAACACAAACGCCAGGATAAATATGGAAATCGCCGCCGAAGCATTCAGCATGTGGAGCAATATCCAGCCCGGCAGATGGATGCCGAGAAACAACAAGGACGAAATCACGTTGGCGGTCCAAAAGTTATATTGCTCTTGAAATTTTTGTAGGATGAACCCCCTGAACGGAATTTCTTCCACGAAGCCAATGAAGATGGAAGTGCTCAGAATACTATTCCAGCTAACGTGATTCCAAGCGGGATGCGGCCAACCGAATCGCGCCACGGTTCCCGCAAAGTTCAAGGCGCCCAGCAGCAAGCCGATCAGCACTCCCCGCTTCCAGCTGCTGGTTAATTTTAAATACTCAATGGTATCGACGCGGTCGATGTAGTGAAGGTATAGGAAAACGGGAAGCACCCAGATTAAGAGCCGCAGTCCAACATTCGCCAGTGCATAGACGAGCGTCGCCTCGCCAAGGTTGGTCATCGCTGGATAGACGAAATATACCCAGCCGGTCCAGGTGATGAAGAAGGCCAGCAGATAAACGAAGAAAGACTTTTTCATCTGTACAGCCCGCGCTCGCGGATATAGTTGGCGACCTCTGGTGACAGTACTTCTATGGCCTCGCCGGTCGCGAGTGTCCTCCGAATCTCCGATGAAGAAACGGGGAGTCCAGCGATCTCCAATTGTTCAACCCGCGCATTGGCTGGAATCAAATATCGATGTCCAGGGCGGGTGACGACGATAAAGACGACCTGGCGCGCGACATCCCGCCATCGAAGCCAGGATTCTACTTCCGCAAAAGCATCGGCACCGATCAGAAAGAACAGCTCGTCGCCTGGCGCAAGAACACTACGAACTCTTTCGACCGTGAAAATGGAATAACTTTTCGCCTCTCCTTCTTCCAATCGTGACGGAATGAATCGCCGGTCGGCATCGCAGGCAAGTTCCACCATCCGGTAACGATCTTCGTAGCTGGCGGTCGCGCCGGTTTTATGGGGCGGATGAGAAGCCGGAATAAACAGAATTTGATCGAGTGCTAGGTCGTCGGCGGCTTTACGGGCAACCGCTATATGAGCGTTGTGAATTGGATCGAAGGTACCACCAAAAAGTGCGATGCGTACCGGCATGTCGCGGTCTTAATTTTCCCAGTCGCAGCCGATAGGTTGGCCTGGCGGCGGGTCAATCGGCTTCGTTAGCGGAATGTCCTTCGGCTCAGTCTGAAACCGGCGGATCTGGGCGACGGCGAATTTGAAGTGCATGCTCTGATCCGTTCCGCCTTCCATCTTGCCGGCGAGAGCCTTCGCCAAGCCGTCGAGTTCATCGTAGGCAATCGCCCGAACCTGCGCCGGCGCGCTTCCATCGTGCGCCAGCGCCATTAGATGATAAAGAGCCACGGAATCCACCGTGCGTTGGACTTCGCCGGCGAGATCGGCCGATGGTGCACGCAACCACGTCGCCGCGAGTAAGCGCGTGATCACTTCCCGCAGACCGTCGATTCGATTGTCCTGCGCGTGAAATTGCACCAAGCGTGCGGCCCGTTGCGAATTCAGAATCATTCCGATGGTGAGATTTGCAGCCGATTCCGCGGCGCCCAGTGGATCAAACGTCAGCCCCGTGCGATTGTGGAAATCTTCCCGGGTGCGTGGGTAGCCTTCGGGACGAGGCGGCATCAGCGCCAGTAGTTGCGGCGATAACGTCAGTGTTTGCGGAGAAATTGTCTTCAGCAAAATCTCCAGCGCGCGGCGTTGCTCTATGCCTGAAACGGTCTCCAGTACTTTCTGTCCGTCACCGCGCAAGGCATATGTGTAATAGGTTCCACCAAGCACTTTCGACGCAGCTTCCACCTGATAGCGATGCAACAGGTAAATGGGCACCAGCACATCTTCGATGGTGGCCATTGGCGCGCCCTGGCGAATATTTCGTTCACCGAAGCGCGACAACGCCCGATCGCGAACTTTCAGAATGCGATCCAGCTCATCGACAGCGTTGGCGCCGCTATCCCACAAATGCGCCAAAGGATGCGCGCCGCCTTCAGGCCTGGCGTCGTCGTCTGATATGAAAATAAGCCCCGATTCCGTCGCCTTACGCAGCATCGCGCCAAGATTGCTGCCTTCGTCAGTTCCCAAAGGAAAGTCCTGATAGCCGTATGCGACGGCGACCTTGTCCCATTCCCCGATGCCCACGGCGTAGGCGTCGGAAAGATCGGGTGCGCCGTCGCCGGATAGATTGATGGTGGGCGGTGGATAGTCCATCACCGATGCGCGATTGTGTGCGCTGGCGGCGAAGTTATGAGCCAGTCCCAAGGTGTGTCCCACCTCGTGGGCCGCCAACTGGCGAAGTCGCGCGATCGCCATTCGTTCCATCTCAGGCGGCGCGGGCTTTCCTGTTTCGTAAGGCGCCAGCAGACCTTCGGCGATCATGAAATCCTGGCGAACACGGAGCGAGCCGAGCGTCACTTGACCCTTGATAATCTCGCCCGTGCGCGGATCCGTGATCGACGACCCATAGGACCAACCGCGGGTGGAACGATGCACCCACTGAATCAGGTTGTAACGGACGTCCATCGGGTCAGCGTCTTCAGGCAGCAGCTCAACCCGAAAAGCATCTTTATATCCGGCGGCTTCGAACGCCTGATTCCACCAGCGAGCGCCGTCAAGCAGGGCCGAACGGATAGGCTCCGGCGCACCGCGATCCAGGTAGTAAACAATCGGTTGCACGGGTTCGCTCAGCGCGGCTTCGGGATTCTTCTTCCGCAGGCGATGGCGGCTGATGAACCGCTTTTTGATCGGTTCGCTGATTGGCGTCGCGTAATCCAGGTAGCTTACCTGGGCGAAATAACCGGCACGTGGATCGAATCTCCGGGGTTGAAATTCGTTGTCCGGCAGTTCGACAAAGGAGTGATGCTGACGCACGGTAACAGAATCGGGGCTGGGCGTTACCTCACTGACGAAGCGGCCTGGCTTGTCGCCGCTAAAGGTGAGGGTGGTCTCGACTTCCGTGTTTTTAGGAAAGTTTTTCGTGCGCGGAAGATAGAATGCACTGCGGCTGGGATCGATGCGGAAGGTGCCCTGTTGCGCTCGCTCCAACGCGCTCGTGATGTGGTGGGCGTCCCGTAAATAGAAGTTGGTCGCATCCACCAGCAGGCGCGGTCCGTCTTCGGCCTCTATCGTGAAGCCCCACAGTGCCGACTGCGCGAAGGCCTCCTCAACGGCCCGGCGCTCATCGGCGCTGCGGCTTATCGCGCGGAAGCCGAAGTTCGGTTCTATCAGCAGCAGCTTGTTGCCAGAGCGTTCAAACTTGACGATGCGCGATCCACCGATCTGGCCACGATCGAGCCCAATGTCGTTTGATCCAAGTCCCGCGGGCAAGGAGTTCACATAGAGAAATTCCGTTGACGTCCGGTCGACTTCGAGCCACAACTTGCCTGACTTCTCATCCCAGTAAAGCGGGAAGTAGCCGGGCATCTGTTGCAAGCCGGCGATCTTCTCGGCGAAGGTCGGCGGCGCCGGAGCGGCCGAGGATAGAGACACGAACAGCAGCGGGAGAAACAGTCGATTCATAATATAAACTTGGATTAGCCAGTTTACTAAACATGATGATTCCGCGTGTGGCGATCGCCCTAGGATTCTTCGCCTTGTTCAGCTGGGCACAATCCACAAACAATACGCCGGCCTTCTCCACCATCGATCTAATTTTCGATTTGAACGATGCCGAGGCGAAGCTGCATCCCAATCCGTACATGACGGTGGATTTGCTGGCGGAGTTTCGCTCGCCACGACATAAGACGTTTTCAATTCCGGCCTTTTGGGATGGCGGCAGCAAGCTTGTGATCCGCTTTGCGCCCACGGAACCGGGTGATTGGGAATATAAACTGAGTGGAAATATCGCTCGTTGGAATGGGAATGAAGGCCACTTCACGGCCGCTGGATCGGAGTCTCCGGGATTTGTACATCCGGCTAACGTCCATCACTGGGCAACGGACGACAAGAAACCGCATCTATGGATGGGCGCGGCGATGGACGGCTTTGCCACGATGGAGCATGCTGCCTATGAAGAGGCCATCAATCAAAGAGCGGCGGCGAAATATAACCACATGGCCGTGGTCCTGGTGAAGGATTTCAAAAAAGCATTCCCTTCCGGACAACCGAATCCGGCGTATTTCGATGAACTGGATGCGCGATTTGACTATGCCAATCGCAAGGGGATCATTCTCGATGTCCGGCTGGCGGGCGGGAAGAATATGCTGGCCGACGCCATGCCCGATCGCGCGCTTCGGCAGCGATATGTGCGATTTGTCATCGGACACTTTGCATCGCGCAACGTTACCTGGCAAGTGCTGCAATCTTTCGAAGAATACAAGGATGGCCGAGCCTTGTTGAAGGAACTAGGCGGTTTGATCAAGCAATTGGATCCATACGATCATCCGCGCTCGACGCATGCCAACATGACATCGGCTCCGCTGTATCCCGATGGCTGGATGAATTACATAGTGTATGGGTCGACTGACACGGCATTGGGGGAAGTCGAACACCAGACGTATCCGGTCCCCTTCGTGAATGAAGGCATTCCGGCAACCGATGCCGACTCGGCTCGCAAAGGTTTGTGGAACGCGACGATGAACGGGCAGTACCCGGGAGGGCTGGATGGACCGGCGGTGACAGCGAAGGAACGCCAAACCTGGTTCACGTTTTTCGCCGAGACCCGGCATTGGGAACTCGAGCCGTTCTATGGCGCCGACGGCGGGCGAGCGGTGAATCTGGAGGGTGCCGAGTATATCGTCTATATCGCCCAGGCCGGGCCGATTGAAGTGGAAGTGGAAAAGCATGGATATGAAGTGCGCTGGCTGAATCCGCTGACGGGCGAGCAAATCGAGGATAAGAAGAAATACAAAGGCGAGCACTTCACGGGCGAGCCTCCGGACAAGTCGCACGATTGGGTGCTGTCGCTGTTGCGGGAAGGAGGGCTGCATTCGTATAAGTTCGAGTCGCGGCCAATTCTGATGCAGGAAGTGGAACAGACTTCGGAGAAAACGCCGTTTGACATCACAGCGCCTGGCGGGACGGAGTTATCGTTGCGGATGCAATATCCGTTCGCGATCAAAGTTAAGAAATCCACCCGAGCCACGCGCTCCGTGCTCTATCTGTGGACCGGAGAAGTGGTTCCCGACGGACAAGGTTTTCGGATTTTAGCTACGGGCGCGAGTGGGATGTTCCGTGTGCCGCCGGAGATCGTACAGAACTTCCCTGGCGTTCTGAGTCTGCGTTTGTGGGTGCTAAACGCGAACGGAAAATTATACGAGGTTGACCGGGTTTACAAGGCCATCCCGTAATGGCCGGGAAGATTTTGGCGATCGATACCGCGGGGGAATCGGGAAGCATTGCGTTGCTGGACGGCGATACGACACTCGCTGAGATGCCTCTCCAGGCCGTGCAGGGGATCGGCGAAATTTTGTTTGACCGAATCGGGGAAATGCTTTCGGGCAGCGGAGTTCTAGTTTCCCAAATCGATTGTTTTGCCACGTGCGCAGGACCCGGATCCTTCACCGGAGTACGGGTAGCATTAGCGGCGGCGAAGGGTCTGGCCGAGACTCTAGGACGTCCCTTGATCGCGGTGTCGAATCTGGAAGCGCTGGCAAGTTTGGGAAGCCGCCCGTTGCGCGCTGCGATTTTGGACGCCCGGCGGGGAGATGTTTACGCGGCTGTCTACGACGCAGCGCTGCAAATTGTAATGCCTGAGCGCGTGGTGAAATTCGGGACGTATTTGCATGAATTACCGGCAGGCGATGTAGAAATTCTGGCATTCGATTTTGCGCCGTTTCGCACGGATCTAACAGCGGCACACTTTACTACCGAAGTCCCGCGCACACTGGCGACGGCAATCGGAAGAATTGCATGGAATCGCTGGCAGCACGGATTGGCGCAGGATCCAGCATTGATTGACGCGAACTATGTGCGCCGCTCCGATGCCGAACTATTCTGGAAGGACAAATGAAATCACTGAACATCGCGCTGATCGGCCAGGGATTCATGGGCAAGGCACATTCCAACGCCTATTGCCAGGTGAATCACTTCTTCGATGTGAAGACGAAGCCGCGTTTAAAGGTAATTTGCGGACGCAATCGGAAGAGTCTGGAAACGATGGCCGCGCGCTGGGGCTGGGAAGAAATCGCCGACGACTGGAGGGCCGTAGTGGAGCGCCCCGATATCGACGCGGTGGATATTTGTGTGCCGAATGTATTGCACGCACCAATCGCGATCGCCGCCGCGAAGGCGGGAAAGATGGTCCTTTGCGAGAAACCGCTGGCCACCTCGCTGGTGGAAGCGGAGCAGATGGCGGAAGCCGCGAAGAACGTGCCGACCCTGGTTTGGTTTAATTATCGGCGAGTGCCCGCTATCGCGTTCGCCCATCGATTGGTAGAAGAAGGACGCATCGGACAGGTGTTCCATTATCGGGCGACGTACCTGCAGGAGTGGGGCAATGATCCCACGCGGCCTCCCGGTTGGAAGCTGGATAAAGCTGCCGCCGGGTCGGGCGTTTTAGGGGACTTGATGTCGCACTCCCTGGATACTGCGATGTATTTGAATGGGCCGATTCGCGAACTATGCGCCATGAGCCACACGTTCGTGCCGGGACGTACAGTGGACGACGCGACGTTTGTGCTGGCGAAGTTTTTGAATGGCAGCGTCGGATCGTTTGAAGCGACGCGCTACGCAGTTGGCCGGCGAAATTATAATGCGTTCCAGATTCACGGCGCCAAGGGGATGGCCGGCTTCAATCTGGAGGACCTCAACCGGCTGGAATTCTTCGACGCCACCGAAGCGCCGAACTTGCAAGGCATACGCAGTCTTCTGGTCACCGGGCCCGACCAGCCGTACTCGACGAACTTCTGGAAGCCGGGCCACATCATCGGCTATGAACACACGTTCATCGCCACGTTGGGAGACTTTCTGGATTCGTTGGACAAAGGCCAGCCCCATCACCCGAATTTCACGGACGCAGTTGAGGTGCAGCGTGTTATCGATGCCGCCGAACGATCCGTCGCCGGACGCGAATGGATTCCAGTGCTACCCTAATTTCCAGTGGCGGAAGCGGACCCTATCGGGGATGTCACCGTTCTTCTGGAGCAATGGAAGAGCGGAAACCAGGATGCATTGGAGCGTCTTATTCCCATTGTCCATAGGACGCTGCACAATATTGCGGTCTCCTATCTGCGCCAGGACCGGCCTGGCCACACGCTGGAAGCGACCGCGTTAGTGAACGAGTTATATCTTCGCCTGATCCATCAAAAGAGACCGGATTTGAACGATCGGGCGCATTTCTTCGCGTTTGCGGCTAAGCTGATGCGGATGATTTTGATCGATTACTCAAGAGCCAATCGAGCGCAGAAGCGCGGCGGAAATACTGTACGCCTGATGCTGACGCCGGACCTGCCGTGGTTTATCGAGACTGACGATCGTCTGATGGATCTGGAACTCGCGCTGCAGGAATTGGAACAACTCGACGCGCAAAAGGCACGTCTAGTGGAGATGCGCTACTTCCTGGGATGTACGGCGGAAGAGGCTGCGGAGCTGTTGGATTCATCGAAGGCGACCGTCGATCGGGAAATGAAGTTTGTCCGTTCGTGGTTACTGCATCGTTTGCGTGGTGGACCGGCAATGCCAATCCCAGCTGTGTGATTTAAGAAATTTTATTTATGAATTCGCATTGGTTTTTAGCTCTGAACAGTCTGGTTGCTTTATCGATCTTTTTCGCCGGACACCAATCGATGGCGCAGGATCGATCCGCCGGGAATTCCCCCTGTGAGCTCTGTTTCTACGGTCCTGACAACATCGTGTTCGATGCCGCGGGCAACGCGTATATCACCGACACCGATCACAAGACTCGCTTTCGAATCTTGAATGTCGCCGACGATAAACTTCACAGGATACAAAAATTCGACTCGTCCGGACGGTTGCTCGTTATGTTCGGTGGCAGCGCTCTATTTACCGAAGGCCCTGGAGGGGTGGCTATCGACCAACGCAGAAACATATACTCTCCCGACGGTTTAGCGATTGTAAAACTCTCGCCAAGTGGGAAATTTTTAGAGCGCTGGCGCTGATGGAGTAGGCCGCGAACTACTGTACAACTTCCAACTGCCTGACATTAATCGATGGCTGCGCAGCGGAGTCGGTACCGATCACGCGGCCATTTTGTTCGTCGAGATAATAATAGTTTTTCCCACTGGGGGCGGTGTACTGGCTTCCCTGCCCGTCGTTCAAGCGGACCTGCCCGCGCATGGCATCGGAGCGAGAATCGGAAACACGATCTTGCGAAGCCTGCCGAGCCCAATAGCTGGAGGTGATGGTCTCGCCCGCTTTCACGGCGGCATCGTGGGCGATTCGTTGGGTGTCCATCCCCGCTTGCTGGGTACTCTGCACCCATTGCATGTTCACTTCCTGGGAGGCGATGATATGAGCGACTATTTTCATGGCAGAGTTTATCTTCGTTTCCGGTGCGATATAGCCTAGAACGGAAGCTTTCCAGATAGCTCCGCCAGCTGCTCCCATGCCCACTGGTGAGGGGTTGAAGACGGTGGAGCAAAGCAAATAACCGGAAAAGTTTTGGCCTCCACGGGTAGCCGTGAACACGATTTCTCCATGCTTGTTGCGCGGCGGCCCGGCCGGATTGGCGTTGTAGCGGGCGCTCTCCTGGTCCATCGTGGCGGAAAGGTCGGGCCGCTCCCGGCGTTGCACCACCTGGCTTAATTGGAGACCCGCCTCCGGCAAAACATACTGGCGCAGGTAGGCGTCGGCAAAGGCCAACCCCGTCATGTAAGGCAGAAAGAGTCCTCCACCGTAGGCGGGGGAACCAACTCGTGCGCCGGGAAAGGGCGTCATCCCTGTGCGCAGCCGAGGATCGTTCAAGATCACGATCATTTGCTGGTCAGGCGACGTGACCCGAAACCCCGAACCGATTTCCAGATTTGTATATCGCATCGTGCCGCCGGTGGCGCGCCAGCCTTCGGGAATTTGGGCGGAGAACGCATTCTCACGCGGGTCTGACCAGCGGACGAAGCGGACATTGGAATCAGCGGAGGTGGCATTTGACTGCGCTTGGCCACCGCTATAACGGAACGAAGCCAAAATGCGAATCAGCCTGGTTTTTTCCGACGCGTACGTTTGTACGGGGGCGGCGGTGGTGAAAATCATGCCGGATCGCGGCCCTGTCTCCGAGCATAGGATCGCAGCCTTGGAAGATCCTCCTTCAAACGTAATTTCGCCGATGGCGGAATGCCCATTGCCAGTTGGGCGAATGGCGACGATCTTAGCGTCGGGAAAGCGCTTTGAAGAAACGCGAAACGAAGCCTCGATGACATCGGCGCAAGCCTGCTGGCGATTCAGCAATGGAATCACCTGGGCAAATGATCGGCCGTTGGAACTGGAGATCACGACGAAGCCTTTTGCCGCCGTCTCCACCTTCCATCCGGATGGCAGCTCGACGTCAAATCCCGCGGGATCGCGATGCTGCTGCCATTGGTTAGAGGAGCCCGGCGCCATGGATATCAAAACCAAGCTAAGAAGTGTCAAGCGCATACAGCCTGTACAGCGGAATCGGCCGGGCTATTGCCTCAGCATCTTCAAGAAGCAATTTGACTGTCAGCGGTTGGGCATCGATAATGGCGTGACGGTATCCGCGAAGCAAGGATGACTCCCGAACAGTTCCGACGGCTACAAGTGCTATTCGACCAGGCTGCGGGCCTGGACTCCCAGAGACGCGAGCAGTTTTTAGAAGATCAAGGGTCCGACGAAGAAACGTCGCGCGAACTACGATTGATGCTCGCCGCCGTCGATGAATGCGACGCGTACGAAGAGACGCAGTCGAAAGCTACCCGCCAGTTCGGACCCTACCAGACAGACGGCCTGCTGGGACGCGGAGGCAATGGCGCCGTGTATCGCGCGCAGCGGTCGGATGGACAGTTTGAGCAAATAGTCGCGATTAAGGTCCTGCTTCCCCAATTCGCCGATGCCGACTTTCAAGCGCGATTTCGGGCCGAGCGTCAGCTACTGGCGCAGCTAAACCACCCAAACATAACGCGGCTCCTGGATGGTGGAGTGACAGCTGACGGCGAGGCCTATCTGGTGATGGAATATGTCGATGGGCTGCCCCTGGACTTGCACTGCGATCGCCGAAATCTAGGTGTGCGCGATCGTCTCCTGTTGTTCCGCCAGGTGTGTTTGGCGGTCTCCTACGCACACCGCAACCTGATCGTCCATCGAGATTTGAAGCCGTCCAATATATTGGTGGATCGGTACGGCCAAGTGAAACTGCTGGATTTTGGCACGGCGAGGTTATTGAGCAATCCGGAATCGTTCACGTTGCCCGGAACGGCGCTGCTTACGCCGCGCTACGCGAGTCCAGAACAACTTCGTACACTTCCGGTAACAACGCTCAGCGACGTCTATTCGCTGGGCATCGTGTTACATGAACTGCTGACGGGCGCTTGGCCTTTCGGTAGCCGCGACACCGGAATGGCGGACTTCAATCGCGTCACCGGGAACACCCCAGCGGAACCTTTGGGGCAGACCTTGGCTCCGGGCGCGAGCGCCGCGCGAAGCATGGCGGAAGCCGAATTAAAGCGCCTACTCAGCGGCGACCTGCGGTTGATAGCTGCTAAGTCTCTGCGCGACGACCCACCAGACCGTTACGCCAGTGTGGACGCCTTCTCCGAAGATATTCAGGCTTACCTCAGCAACAATCCGATTCAGGCGCGTCCCGCAAGTCTCGGGTATTGGGCGAAGAAGTTCATCGGACGGAACCGCTGGGGAGTGGCGGCGGCAACCGCTCTGCTGTTGGCCGTGGCCGTGGGTACGGTGAGTACGTATTGGCAAAAGCGCACCGCCGAACGTCGATTTCAGCAAGTACGGGAAGTGGCCCGGTATCAGTTGTTCGATCTTCATGATCAGCTAAGCGCGATCGCCGGCACGACGAAAATACGCCAGGAGCTGGTGAAGAGAACGACTACTTATCTGGATTCGTTGGCTCACGAATCCGAGCGGGATGCCACCTTGCGCGAGGAACTTGCCGAGGGTTATTTGCGGCTCGGCGATGTATCGGGCAATCCCTTCGTATCGAACCTGGGGCTGACGGAGGATGCGAAGACAGCGTATGAGAAGGGTCTTGCGCTAGCGGCCGATTCACGTGGAAACGAGGGGCGGAAAACCTACGCCCTACTGCAATTAAATTTAGGATTGCTTGAGGGTTTTCGTGGCAAGACGGCGGAATCGACGCAGCGCATCGAAGCGGGAATCGCCGCGATTCGAGAGGTAATTCGACGCGATCCCGGGGAAGCACTTTCTTATTTTCATCTGGGAAACGCGCTGGCGGCAGAAGGCCAGCAGGCCCAGCAGGAAGGCGGTGTGGTGGGAGGCTTAGACCGAAGCAGCGGTTATTACCGGCAAGCCACGGATGCTTACGAGGAGGCCCGCCGCCGTGATCCGAACAATCTTCTGATCCACCGCGCTATCGCCCAGATGTATGACCGCCGGGCGCTGAGTTTCACATCGACCAATCCCGCGCAAGCTGTAAAGCTGGAGGAGCAAGCGATTACAGCGCTCGATTCGCTTCCGGCAAACGAACGGAACAACGCGCTGGTTCAAAAGGCACTGTCGAACATTTATCAAAATATTGGCTGGGCGTATGGTCAACTGGATCGTTTCGACGATGCCCAGAAGGCGATGGATCGTGGCTTGGCGATTCAACAACGTTTCGCCGACGCCGACCCCGAAGACCGGCGCGCGCTGTACGATCTGACGGCTTGTTATCGCGGCAAAGGAATTGTTTATGGCTATGCGAAGCGCAACCGGGAAGCGGTGGAGCAGTTCCGGAAAGCGGCGGCACTGCATGACATCATCCTAAAAAGTGGGCCGAATCCGAACGTCGCTTTCCTGCGTGCCGATCTTGCGCGGCGGATTAGCGATCTGCTGTACGACCTGGGCGATCGGGAACAAGCCAAGGCGTCCGGGAAAGATGCAATCGACCGCCTGCGCGCGCTGTGCGTAGTGCAACATCCGGCGGCGGTTCATCTTCGCGAAACCGCCGGCTTCCTGCTGATGGCCCACGACCAGCAACTTCGCGATCCGCGAGAGGCGCTTAGCTTGATGAAACAGGCAATCGCCTTAAGCCCCGATAATCCATTGATTCTGGAAGTGTACGGAATGGCGCTGATGGCCAATCACCAACTGGATGGCGCCGAGCGAGTGATTCAGACACTGCTGGTGGAAGCGCGGAAGACAGTGGGCGGGGCGCGAACGCGGCAAGTGCAGACCCTTGAACTGCAACTGCGGGAAATCGCGGTCCAGCGCAAACAGCCGGTTAAGCGCTAGCCCGTTCTTTCTTGTCGAGATTGGGCAGGAGTCCGGTTAACAGGCCAATCAGCGGCAGAAAGGCGCAAACCTTGTACACGAATTCCACGCTGGTGTGATCCGCAAGTTCGCCGAGCAGTGCCGCGCCGACGCCACCCATTCCGAACGCGAAGCCAAAAAACAGGCCGGAGATCATGCCTACCCGGCCAGGAACAAGCTCCTGGGCGTAAACCAGAATCGCCGAAAAGGCCGACGCCAGAATCAAACCGATGATGACGCTGAGTACTCCCGTCCAAAACAGATTCGCGTAGGGCAGCAGCAGCGTGAAAGGCAGAACGCCGAGGATGGAGCACCAGATGACATATTTGCGGCCGATACGATCACCGATTGGGCCGCCGATGATAGTGCCCGCGGCCACGGCCCCAAGAAACACGAAGAGGTGCAACTGGGCGCTCTGCACCGTGACGTGAAACTTTCCGATCAGGTAAAAAGTGTAGTAACTGGTCAAGCTTGCGAGGTAGAAATATTTAGAAAAGATCAGCGCGATAAGAATGGAAATCGCGATGGCGATCTTCCTCGTGGATAACGTTTGGATGGGAATGGATGCCGTCTTCGCTTTGACGGCGATGTGATGCTTGTACCAGATTCCGACGTTCGTCAGAAGAGCCATCGCCAATAAGGCCGCAAGAGAGAACCAGGCGATGCTCGATTGTCCACGGGGCAGCACGATGAACGCCGCCAGTAGTGGACCAAGCGAGGAACCGGCGTTGCCGCCTACCTGAAAAATCGATTGCGCCAAGCCGTGCTGTCCACCCGAGGATAATCGAGCGACTCGCGACGATTCCGGATGAAAGACGGCCGAGCCGATTCCAACCAGAGCCGCGGCCAGAAGAATTGTGCCGAAGTTCGGAGCGATGGACATGGCAAGCATGCCGATGAAGGTAAATCCCATCCCCGCCGGCAAGGAGTAGGGTTGTGGCCGCTTGTCCGTGTACAAGCCGATGAGTGGTTGGAGGAGCGACGCCGTCAATTGATAGGTGAGGGTGATGAGCCCGATTTGGCCGAAATCGAGGCGGAAGGACGCCTTGAGAATCGGGTAGATGGCCGGTATTAGGGACTGCACCATATCGTTCAGCAGGTGGCAAAAGCTGATCGACGCGAGGATCCTGATGGCTACCTTCCCGCTGGCCTTAACGGGCGATTCCGATAGACTGGTTATCCCGCTCGCATTGGTCCCCATATATGTTTTATACCAGTGTACGGCCAAGCTGCCGGCGGTTAGGCGACGCTCTTCTCTCCTTGACAGTCTACATATCGCCGTCGTATATGTAGATTAACTAGGAGAAAGCAGCGATGGCGAACGATAAAGCAGATCTTCTGCAGGGAACGTTGGACCTGTTAGTGCTAAAAATTGTCGCGCTCGGGCCGGTCCATGGTTACGGCATTTCGCTACGTATCCAGCAAATTTCCAAGGAGGTGCTGCAGGTGCAACAAGGTTCCCTGTATCCGGCGCTCCATCGATTGGAGAAGCGAGGCTGGCTGGAGGCGACGTGGGGTGAATCGGACAACGGACGGGAAGCGAAGTTTTATAAGCTGTCGGCGAGGGGACGGAAGCAACTCCAGATTGAGGAGTCGCACTGGAAGCGCCTTTCGGAAGCCGTGGGTCTAATTCTGCAAACCGCGAAGTAGGGAGTACTTATGAACTGGCTGCGATCTTTTTTCACGCGGGATTCTCAGGAACACGACTTGGACCGGGAGTTGCGCTTTCACAAGGAAGAAGCCTTCGACCGGAAAATAAGCGCTGGTATAACGCCTCAGGCGGCTCATCGCGAAGTCGCCATCGAGTTTGGGGGAACCGAACAGATCAAGGAGGAATGCCGCGATGTGCAGCGGGTAGCGTTCCTGGAAAATCTTTTTCTCGATGCGCGCTATGCTTCCCGGTCGTTGATGAAAACGCCCAGCTTCACGATCCTGGCGATCCTGATACTTTCGTTGGGTATCGGGGCCAATACCGCGATCTTCAGTGTCGTCAATGCCATCCTTTTGCGACCGCTCCCTTTTGCCGATCCAGACCGTCTGGTAGCCGTGACTGGATTCACTGTGCGCTCGCAGGCTGCGCTCGATGCGCTGCGGAACGAAAGCAAGCTGGTGGATTATGCGGCCTACACGCAAAGTTCCGAAGTAAACCTGACCGGCGACGGCGAGCCCGCGCGAGTGGTATCCAGTTCCGTCTCGGCGAATCTCTTTGCGGTACTCGGCGTGAAGCCCCGGTTGGGCCGCACGTTTCGCGATGGCGAAGATCGTTCGGGGGCGCCGAAAGTGATCGCTCTGAGCCACAGCTTTTGGCAAACGCGTTTTGGAGGCGATCCGAACGTGATTGGTAAGATCCTACTGATTGATGAGGAGCCCCGGGAAGTCGTCGCCGTGATGCCCCCCGAATTCCGCTTGCCATCGCCTAAAACGCAACTCTGGGTACCTATCACGATCAATCCTGGCGCCGCGGCCATTTATTACTGGATGGACAATCTTCCTATTTTTGGACGGCTTCGGCCGGGGGCGGAACCGGCTTCCGCTCGCGCTGAGTTCGGATTGATTACCGGACGCTTAAAGGAGAGGTTTTACCGCCGGTCATGGGGACTGTGGGGAAATGACGCAACGCTCGGATCCCTGCGGGACACGATGGTGAAAGACGTACGGAAACGGCTGTTCCTGCTTTTGGGAGCGGTGGGGCTGGTGTTGTTGATCGCCTGCGCGAACTTCGCCAACCTCCTGGTTGTACGCACCATCGTTCGAAGGAAAGAGTTGGCTGTACGCGCCGCCCTGGGAGCCAGCCGCTTCCGGCTCTTGCAACAGGTATTGATGGAAAGCTTGCTGCTGGCGATGGCCGGTGGAATTCTAGGCCTTGCATCGGCGTGGGCTGGCACAACTCTGCTGGCCGCTGGCTTTCCGGCTGACACGCCGCGGCTAGCCGAAATAGGAATTGATTTGCGTGTGTTGGAATTCACAGCCGCGCTGTCTATTCTGACGGGAATTGGATTTGGATTGATACCGGCCCTACGGGCTTCACGGCAAGATGCACAGCCAGCGCTACGCGAAGGGGCGAGATCACTGGCTGGAGGCCAACGAAGTATTCTGGGAACGTTTGTAGTGATCGAAATCGCCGTATCGGTGATTGTGGTGGGCGCAGGACTGATGGTGAAGAGTTTGTGGCTGCTTTCTAACATCAACCCGGGCTTCGAGGCGAGCCACGTACTTTCCATGCAAATCACTCCCAACGAGTCTCTGTGCGGTGATCAGGCGCATTGCATTGCCTACTATCGCAATCTGACGGAGCGTGTGAAGGTGTTGCCCGGCGTAAGCAATGCGGCAGCCGTCAGTTCCTTGGCGCTTACGCAGGACTTTCACAATTTCGCCGCGGAACTTGAGGGTCATCCCAACGATCCAGGCGGGCCTGCCCCGATGTTATGGTTCGGCGAAATTACGACGGAGTATCTCCAGACCATGACGATTCCCCTTCTTGCCGGGGAGCGATTTTCGGCTGCCACCGCTGGCCAACCGGTCGTATTGGTTAGCGCCACAACCGCCAAACGTTATTGGCCGGGCCAGAGTCCGATCGGAAAACATCTTCGAGGAGTTTGGCAGACAAAATGGCGGCGAGTGATCGGCGTAGTAGGCGACGTCAAGACATTCGAACTCGGCGCTGACCCGGAATGGCTCCAGGGCGCGGTCTATTTCCCTCATCAGAACGGGTTGGACGGCAACACCGCTAGCATCATGACGCTGGTTGTGAAAACTCCCGGTGATCCTCTGGCGATGGCGGCTACGCTGCGCAAGACGGTTGCCGGAGTCAGCGTCGATGTGCCAGTCAGCCACATTCAATCGTTGGACGAAGTGGTGAGCAACTCCATCGCCGAGCCCCGTTCCCTGATGTGGCTGCTTACTGCTCTAGCGGGTTTGGCATTACTGTTGGGCGCCGTTGGGATTTATGGAGTGTTGTCTTATACGGTGACTCAGCGCGTCCGCGAGATAGGGGTTAGGATGGCGCTGGGAGCAGTTCCGTCACAGATCCGCATTCTAATTCTTGGCCAGACTCTGCGCTACACCGGCGCCGGATTGGTTCTTGGATTGGCCGGCGCCGTGGTAGCCACGCGTTTTCTACGGAGCCAGCTTTTCCAGATCGGTACAACCGACACGATGACGTATTGCATTGGCCTGATCACCGTGATGGCAGTGGCGCTAATCGCTGCCTGGGCGCCTACCAGACGCGCTGTCGCACTGGATCCGGCAATCGCGATTCGCGAGGATTAGGACCGCTTCGGCTGGTACTCTAAAAAGTTAGTGCCAAAGCCAAAACAGCGCCCACCTCAGCCAACATTTGAGATGGCTGAAGACTTCGGACGTCCGCGTCCAGGAGAGATCGAAGGCCTGCTCTTTTTCCTGATCCTCTGCCTCCTGATTCCCTACCACGCCTTCTTTCTGTCCTTCTTTCGCGAGACCACCGTGGATGTGGGCGATTCGTTGCTGAACGTGTATCTCCTGGAACACGGCTTTCGCTGGATGACGTTCCAACCGCTGCACGGAAGCTTGTGGAGTCCACCCATTTTCTATCCGCATCCGCATGTCGCCGGCTATACAGATTTGTTAGTGGGATTCCTGCCACCTTACGCGATCTGGCGTTTTCTGGGGATTGGCTCGCAAACGGCGTTTCAATTGTGGGTGCTGACCGTTACGGCGCTGAACTATCTGTCGTGCTACTTGTTTCTGCGCGTCCTCACGGCACGTAGCGTACCGGCCAGCATCGCGGGTTCCATTCTATTTGCGATCGGAGCGCCGCGGATGGTGATGAACGCTAATCCGCAACTAATCCCGGCGTTCTATATTGTCGCTTGCCTTGCGGGCTTGTTTCTGTTGTTCAACAAACCAGCGATTTCGCTTTCGGCGAAGCGGGTGAACATCGCACTGTTCCTGTTTACCGGAGGTACGCTGGGCCAACTCTACGGGGCTTTCTATTTTGGATGGTTTCTGGCATTTTCCCTGGCGATCGCGGCCATCTACGCGATGCTTCACACCCGTCCGCGTAAAGCCCTGATCGATGTTACTAGCCGGTGGTGGATCCCCATCGCAGGTTACGGAATTGGAGGAGTGCTGTTGTTGACTCCGCTGGTGTACGGTTACTCGATGTCGCTGAGAGATCTTGGCGCGCGCGACTATGGGTACGTCTCGGCGTTCCTTCCTAATTTACAGGCGTGGCTCTATGAGGGCGGCGGTAGTTGGATATACGGATGGATGAGTCAAGTAACTGGTATTGAGGGGCACCTCGGCGCGGAATCGAAGCGCGACGGAATCGGACTGCTCACCACGGCATTGGTGCTGTGGGGATTTCTCCGCTTTCGAAAAATGTCCGCTATCGCGTTGTTGGGGGCCGTGTCGGCGGCGATCGTGGTGCTAAGTCTAGCCTGGCCCGGCGGCTTTTCACTATGGCAGATTGTGTTCCGCGTAATTCCCGGCGCCAGCGCAATCCGCGCGGTAGGGCGAGTGGGCATTTTCCTGCTCCTTCCCGAAGCGGTCGCTCTCTCCATGGCGGTGGATTGGCTCGGCAAATCCCGTTATCCGGCGCTGGCGATCGCGGCTATCTTCTGCGTCTTGATGGAACAGGCGGTTAGCGTAACGATGTCGCCGAAGAGCATCGGTCTGGAAGCGGCGATGCGAAACAGCGCGAAGCTGGGTCCAGAATGCAAGTCGTTTTTGTATAGTGGCGGCAGACTGGAGGCGGCGGCACCGGCGGCCCACACGCAAACCATCGGGATGTGGACTGAGCTTGTCTCCGGTCGGCCGAGCCTCAATGGGTATAGTGGCGGCATTCCCCCGCGCTGGCCGTTTTCTAATCCATCGGCGGCGAATCGGGGCGAGCGCGTGCGATTAATCTACGAACTTCGCAAGTGGATGGCGAGCGAGAACGCTCCCGTAGACCACGTTTGTTGGATTAATCTGGATGCCCAAAAAGCCGCGCTGATTCCCGACGACACGCCTTGGCCTGTATTACGAATCGAGATCGAGATGACGGGCCGTCCGTTGACACAGGCGCCGATTGCGGCGAATCCGGCTGAAGTTGTCCGGTCGCTGATGGAGACTGGCGAGTTTCAGCGAAGGGAATGGTTCGTCGTCGCCGGGTATCGAGCGGCGCTGGGGAAGGATGTGGATTATGCGACATGGTCGGCCGCTGTAGAAGACTTGGCGTCCGGGCAAGCAACCCAACGAACATTGATCGAAAGCTGGCTGGCTCCCAGCGGACGCAGCGGCGAGGCCGGCGATGTGGAGAAGAGGATCGAAGGCCAAGAGATGCGAAAATGGAAGGATCGTTTCGAAGTGCTGGTGACGCACTTTTGTTTGTTGCAACGCGATCCGCGGCTGTGGGTGGATGATTTTGCGGCGGATCCGATTGAGCGGATTTTGGCGAGTTCGGAATATCGGCAGCGCTTTCCGTAAATTATCATGGCTCCAGGCAGGCTGGCGCAATCTGAACTCCCACGCCTATGGTTAGCGAACCTTTCCCGCGTGCGGTGCGTCTATTCAGTAAGATTATGACCAAGCCGACATTAGCCGGAGATGTGAGTTAATAGAATATATGCCGGAAACCGCTGTCGTTCCCGCTGAAATCTCGCTTGTTGCAGCTCTGCGTGGTGTGCCCGTGCTGGCCGACCTGCCCGACGTATCCTTATTGTGGCTTGCTGAGCATTCCGAGGACCGCCGGAGCGACGTGGGCACTGTAATCATTCGTGAAGGCGACCCCGCTGAATACATGAACATTATTCTGCAGGGCAAAGTAAGATTCCAGCGTGAAGGGGCGGGGGCGGCAAGCGCCACGTTCACCGCGCAGGCAGGGCAGATCGGGGGACTACTTCCCTATTCCCGCCTGACACATTACACGGGAACGGTACGGGCGATGGAGCCAACCCGCGCTCTGATGATTCACAAAGATCTGTTTCCGGAAATGCTGCGCCAGATTCCGGAACTGAACCAGCGGCTTGTGGGCTTGATGGCGGACCGCATTCGCGAGATCACGCGGATTGAGCAGCAACATGACAATTTAGTTTCTTTGGGCAAGCTGTCCGCGGGGTTGGCTCACGAACTGAATAATCCGGCGGCCGCCGCCAAACGAGCGGCCGGCACCCTGCGCGAGACGCTGGAAAATATGCGTAAGGCTAACGCCCGCCTGGATCACCACGAACTGACGCAGACGCAACGCAAATGCATTTCGCGGTTTGAGTGCGAGTTGGGTGAGGCCGCCGCTGAGTTTCGCAGCACAGCGGAACCGCTGGACGCCCTGGCCTTAAGCGATCGCGAAGAGCGCCTGACAACCTGGCTGCAGGCTCATAACATCGAATCGTATTGGACCATTGCGCCCTCGCTCGCGGAATCCTGTGTCGACCCCGGTTGTCTGGATGAAATCGCCGCCGCGATCGGAGAGGAAGCGCTAGCCGACGTTTTAATTCGTCTTTCCTGCTATGTCCTTTCAAAGAAACTGGTAGCCGAAGTGGAACACAGTACCACGCGGATCTCAGACCTGGTTTCTTCGGTGAAGAATTACAGCTACATGGATCAGGCCCCCGAGCAGGAAATCGATATTCACGATGGGCTGGAAAGCACGCTGACAATGCTCGGCTACAAACTGCGCCGGAACGGGATCGCGATCGTGCTGGAGTTTGACCGCTCTCTCCCAAAAATCGTGGCGCGAGGAAGCGAACTAAATCAGGTTTGGACGAATCTCATCGACAACGCCGCGGATGCGATGCCCCAGGGCGGGCGTCTTCTGGTGCGTACACGGCAAACGGAAAATTTCGTCGTGGTGGACATTCAAGATTCGGGGTTCGGCATCCCGGCGGCGATTCAATCGCGCATCTTCGAGCCGTTCTTTACCACCAAACCGGTAGGTCAAGGTACCGGATTGGGTCTCGATACGGTGCGCCGCATAGTCCAAGTCCACAACGCGGCGATTCAAGTGCAATCGGAACCCGGTTGTACCCGATTTAGCGTCACGCTGCCGCTTCCGCATTTAATGTAAACGGGGATTCTACATCTCCCAGACGCAGCGCCCGCCTTCATAAAACGAGACCAGCCCATCTTCGCTAACCTTTAAAACCTTGCCGAGTTTCGATGCAAGCATGGCAGCCGTGGTCCGGCCCCCTTCCATGGCGCGATTTCCCGGACCATCGGTATGTGATCGCAAGATGGCCCCAAACGCCAGTAGATTAGAACTCCGATCGAGCACAATAGCGCCGTCGATTCGAGCCACACTCTCCAAAATCGGCGGAGCAAGATCCAGCAATCTCTTATTGCGCAACAGATAATGCAACTCGTGCTTTTGCGCAGCTTGCAAGCCATCACCAGGCCTGGGTTCAGCGGAAATTAAATCCTGAGCCGCCACCAACCGGGACGCGCTTTCCGGTTCGTCCAGCACGACGATTAAAGCGCCGCGTCTATCTTCCGCCAAATCCAAAGCCACGGCGAACAGACGCTCGGCCAAGCGCGGCTCACCAACGTGTTCCACCCACGTCAGGTACTTGTCCATGGCGTCTGTCAAGCGCCATCGCCCATCCAGGAAGTTAAATACCTGCATGCCATTGGAGAAAATTTTGATCTCACCATTGGGGGTGAGGATCAGGCAGATGTGGCCGCCGCACAGAGTGGAACGGGCGTGGGCTTTATACTGCGTCGCCGTGGGTACAGTCAATTCGAAATCAGCGTACGGCCTGGCCCACTCCTGTACTTCCACGAGCGCCGACAGCAATCCCGCCCGATCCACCAGAGCAACTGTTTGGAGCCCGTCGCAAAGCCGGTGAAAACTTCGGATTGCCGTAAGGGCGGAGGAATAAGGGACGGCGCTTACGGGCGTGTCCGGCAGGGCGTGACAATCGTCTGGAAGATTGCCAAATAGCAGAACACCGGTAGCGATTCGCCGGTTCTCATAGGTCGACAACGAACTGACGCGGAGAACCTCGATTGCTTCCGCAACCCGGTCCGGCGTTTCAGTAAGCGCTTCGATGCTCGCGTACGGCTTCGAATCCAGAAAGGCCGAAACATAGCGGTCTTCCGGCACTCCGCGAAATAAGTGCAAGCCGCGCAGCGCAAGATCGGCCTGCGCCAGTAGTCGATAGCGAAAGGTCAGCATCTCGCCGATCTTGCGAACCAATCGCCTTTGATCGATGGTGAACGGACCATCGGGCTTCGAAACAACGTATTGTATGCCGAGCCATTCCAACTCCAGTTGGCCCGAGGCTGTGGGCGTTGAGACCAGATCGGGATTAAGCGAACTAGCAGGCCCGGTTGCGGAAAGGCGGCTGGCGGGCCAAAAATATTTGATCCCGCTCTCTAACATTTGCCCATAGAGGGCGTCGACAAATAACCGGGCGGAACTCGCTTGGATCGCCAAATCATATTTTACCAAGCTTCGGCGAGCCTGCATTCGTCATTGCCAGCGGTTAAACTTGCAACACGGATGCGTTCACTCCTTCTACTGGCGGCCTTGTTGGATGCCCTTCTGATGAACGCGGCGCCCCAATACACGGGCTCGCAGGCTTGCCAATCTTGTCATCCGAAGCTATTCGCCCGATGGCGGCAGACGCGGATGGCAAACGTGATTCGCGATCCGAAGGAACATCCCGGCGCGATCTTACCCGATCTTTCCAAGCCCGACCCGCTGTTGACGTTTAAGCTCGAAGACATCGCATTCGTCTACGGCAGCAAGTGGAAGCAGCGCTATTTCGCCAAGGATGGCGACGACTACTTCCCCCTGCCCGCGCAGTGGGACGTGGCTCATCGAATTTGGCGGCCCTACTTCGTCAAGGATGGAACCGACTGGTGGACGAAGTTTTATCCCGCCGAGAATCGCAAGCGTCCCACCGGCCCGCTGTGCGACGGATGTCACTCGGTAAATTATGACGTGAAAACAAAAACCGTAGTGGAGTGGAACGTCGGCTGCGAAAAGTGCCATGGGCCTGGGAGCGATCACGTCGCGCATCCGGCTCGCACGAATATCGCGAATCCCGCGCGACTGGATTTCGTTCATGCCAACGACGTTTGCATCCAGTGCCATTCACAAGGCCAACCGCTGGCAAATCCCATTGAAGGCCGCTACTTCGATTGGCCCGCCGGATTTCACGCGGGACTGAATTTGAGCGATTTCTGGAAACTGGAAGAACACAAATTGGGGGAGACGACGTTTACGCATTTCGCCGATGGCACAGCCCATAAAAATCGCATGCAAGGTAATGATTTCGTCAACAGCGAGATGTATAAACACGGCGTGACGTGCTTCAGCTGTCATGATCCGCACGGCACAGCTAACAGTGCCGATCTGCGGAAGCCTGCAAGCACGATGTGTTTGGAGTGTCACGCGGCGGGATCGCCTAACGGTCCGCACGCGGCAACCGTCGAACGACATACTCATCATCGACCCGGCAGCGCGGGCAGTGAATGCGTGGATTGTCACATGCCCAAGATCGCGCAGACCATCGCCGACATCAAAGTGCGCAGCCACACCTTCCGCTTCATCACGCCCGCCATGACCGATGCATATAAAATCCCCAATCCTTGTACCAGTTGTCACAAAGATCGAACCACGGCTTGGGCGAATGAGCAATTACGTACGTGGTCCAGCGTTTCGCCGTGGCGGTTGACCCCTTAAGGCGCTAGCAATTTTGCGGTGATAATGGCTTGGCCCAGATGACGCTGGGTGTGCTCGGCGATGTGAACTAGCAGGCCCGCAACCGTCGCCGGTAAGCGCTTGCGCCCGATTGTCCGGGCATCGCTGAGCGTTGCCACATCAAGAGAGCCGATCAGTTCCCCGGCGCGGCTGAAGGTTTCTCGCATCCGCGCCATCAGCTCCTCGCGGCCCGGGCCAGGTCGCGCCTCGCTCCGCAATTCCAGAAACTGCGCCTCAGTGAGCGACTGTTCCATAAGGTATGTCGATAGGCGGTCCACGCTGCCAGTGATGTGCCGCATCTGAAATCCGAGGGATGCAAGGCCGTGGGGTCGATCCCAGATTTGCCGGTCCGTCAGATGAGCGGTGAACTTCTCCAGATCCTCAAGCGTTTGCTGGAACGAATATAAGACGCCGGAGAGCAGCGGACTCACACCCGGGATGGGGCCGCGCATCCACGGTTCGATAAGACGGTCTTCGCGAAGACTCATACGCGATTCAGCTACTCGAATTGTTTGCGGAATTGCGCGAATTGCTCGCGTAGGTCTTGTATTTCCGCTCGTAGCGACGATACCTCGGCATCCAGTCCGCTTGTGCGCTCGGCCCTTGGCGCGGGGGCCGGTTCATCGGCCGTCGAGACTTCGCCCGACAACAGGTGAGCATATCGCGCCTCCTTCGTCCCAGCCTGGCGCGGCATCCGCATCACTAATGGATCGGGTGCTAATTCCATTAAATTCTGCAGCACCGATTCGACCTCTTCCGGGTCGACGAAGTTATGCATTCGCTCTGTTCTTCCGCGCAACTCGCCCGGGGTCTGCGGACCGCGCAGCATCAGCACGCACATAACAGCCAATTCGCGGCGTCCCAGGTTTAACGTGTCCGAAATACGATGGCCAAATTTTTCCACGCGATGGCCGGCTCCACTGATACGCGTCGATAGGTGTTTGTCTCGCAGCGATTCCAGCGCCCGCTCAATGGTCTCGTCATCGTAATTCACGACGGGATCGCGATTCGTTTTTTGGTTGCAGGCGTTAACCAGAGCATTCACCGTCATCGGATAATACTCGGGAGTTGTAATATCTTTCTCCAGCAGTGCGCCGAGCACGCGAACCTCGATTGGATGAAGATCAAACGCCACGGAATCAAGATACCATCGAACTTATGGATGCACCCGCGGTGGCCCGTCTAGTGGAAACGTTTCACGACCCCAGCGACGAAGCAGCTCAGAAAAGCCGGACGCTGATTCTCGGTTTGTTGACTTACTCGCCGACGCCTTTCTCGCGCATTCAATATGCGCCCGGTCACATTACCTGTACCGGTTTGGTGTTACATCCCAGCGAATCCAAAATCCTGCTGGTTCATCATCGGCGTCTCAATCGCTGGCTGCTGCCCGGTGGACATGTTGAACTCGCCGATAGAGAGATCTGGGATACTGCCGCGCGCGAAGTAGTGGAAGAGACCGGAGTGGAGCTGCGCGCCTCCGACCGCACCCTTATCGGTGTTGACGTTCACGGCATTCCGCCCAGCAAGCGCGAGCCGTATCACCTGCACCACGATTTGATCTGGACGTTGCATGCCGCCTCAGAGAAGTTACAATGTTCCGCCGAATCGCGCCAAGTGCTTTGGTGCCGTCTCGATGAGTTTAGCGTTTACGATCTGCCGATCAACATCCGGCGCTGCGTCGGGCGGGCGATGCCAATCAGCGCCCACTAGTCAACGCGCCCGCCACTGTTTCCACAACTCATGCGATAGTTCGCGGCGATTCTTCAGGTTCAGAAAGACGGCGAGATAATCTAGAAATCCGCTCAGCAGATTCTGTTTTGACCATTGGGGGTCATGGCGGCGGATGCGCCAAAAAAGGGCGGCGTGCCATCGCGCGCTATCCAAAGGCCCTAGCGGGCAGACCTTCTGCAGCACCTCATACTCCTGCTCTTCCCATGCGGGAACATGCTGCTGAACATATGATGCAATTACAGCGGCGGGAACGGGAGCGTCAAACACGCGGCGCAGATATTCAAGCGCCTGCTCAATCCGAACGTTCATGTTGGCCGACCTTGCCAGCCAGCGCAATCGATCCCAATCGATTTCAATTTTTGATTGCAGGATTGTGAGCGCATCGGCAATCCAACGAATCTGCGGTTCCCAACTCCACTGCAGCCCGTGGGCGCAAGCGTGAAATAGTTGATCCGTGGCGCAGGGTATCAGGGCTGGCCGGCCGGCGAGATCAATGGCTTCCGCGTCGCGCCAAAAAAGATCGCGAACTACGGGGGAGAAACAACGTACGACAGGATTCCAATGCAGATCGCAACTTTCGTCTTCTCCGCGCGTGAACTGACAGGCGTGTCGAACGCGATTGCGGCGGGTGAGTCCGGCAATGTCCAGACCATCTTCGGCAATCCAGCCGGAAGATCGCAGCGTGATCATGGCTGGTTCCACGTCGGCCTGATGGACCAGAAAATCGACATCACCCATGGCGCGCAATCCACTGTCGCGATAATAACGCGATGTGATCGCCATCCCTTTTAACAGAAGGCAATCGATCCCCTGTTTGCCGAGGCTGGCGACGATTTCGGCGGTCAGGGCGTATCTGCTCTTGTTCTGGTTCCAATTCGCCAGATAAACGTGGGTGGCAAGTTCGTGCAAAACGGGTTCCGGTGGATCATCGCGAAAGCGGACGTAAAGAAGGGGTAGTAATCGTAGAGACGCCCCGTCTAGCGTGGCGGAGCCTACCAGCGCCCGCCAACTATCGAATGCGGATCGGGGCTCGGGCATGAAACAGGCGCGGAGTAATTGTTCTTGAGACGCGGTGGGCCAGCATCCCGCGGGTCTCACAATGTGGCGGCCATCCGTAGCACCTGGGCGGCTGCCTCAGTAGCATCGCCGCGAACCCCCGCTAATGAATTTGCTCCAGTCAAGGCTGCCTTTAAGCATGATACGATTCCGGGACGTTCGGACAAAACCTGGGGCGTGTTCTGAAGCATTCGCAGCAATGACTCGCTAGCGCTTACGGGCTCAACCTGAAAAATACCGCCGGGCTCATAGCGAAGGAATAAAATCAGAGTGACGGGCGCGGGCGTTTTCCTAACTGGCCCCAGCGTACTGGCAAGCACTGGATGCTGTCGCGCGTGATTATCTCGAACCATCAGCGCGCGGGGGTAGGGATGAACATCGCCACTGGCGTCCAAGATAGCGAACTCATCCGACGCATATTCCGCGCCACGCCGCATAAGCTCCCGCACTAGAGTAGTTTTGCCAGAACCGCTTATCCCAGGCATGAGAATCGCTTTCTCTTGATATACGGCAACACTTGCATGGATGGCGGCCCGATCGGCCATGGACGCAACCAGAGCATCGTCCACTGAGCGCTGGAGGAGCGTGAACAGATATGGCATGGACTCGTTTTCGGCGACGACCGCATCATTCAGCTGAAGTTTAAAACCAGAGGAGGAAGTTCGGCTGAGGACGAATTCTAAGTCTCCCCGGGCTGCTTGGGAACGCGGCAGCCAAGGGAGAAGATAACGATTGATCTGGGCGACCGTATCCGCGCAGTCCCCCGAGACGTGGATCGTCCAGCCAGCGACATTCACAGAGAACTGCGTGTGAATCATGTTGACCGGTGGCGCGGGGGAACGCTCGGCTAATCGCTGATGGGGGTGGTAGTGGGAGCAGGCGTCGTCGTGACGCCAGAACCGGCGGCTTGGGCATAGGCTCGCTGTTCAGCGCCGGTCAGCGTAAGCACAACAGGAATCGCCACGGCTCCGGCGGTTCCGATGCTCTTCAATATTGAGCGCCGGTCTAATCCAGAGACAGGAGCCGCAGTGCGCGCATCGGACTCGATCAGACTCGCCGCTTCCAATTGGGCAAGAGCATGCAGTGCCGTTTCCGTGCTAACGGGCGAACCATAATGGGCGGTCAACGCGGCAAGCAACTGCGACATGGTTGCGCCTTTCGCGCAAGCTTCCCAGACAGCGGCCGCGCTGGCGTTCAAAGAGTGAACACTCTTCGATCGTTGGTCAAAGATTGCGGTAGACCCGTCTGCCAGCTTCTCGATATCCAGGCACCCGAATCCGGTTTGCGTGTAAATCTCGTGTGAATCCATGTTGTGCTCTCCTTCAGACGCGTTTCCATGCCGGAAGCGGGCAGGTTGATTTTTGCGTGTGAGTTTCAAATGGTACCACAACAAAGAGGGTAGTAAATGTTTCAGCCAAATTCGCGCGTCTCGGAGTCCAGGATGCTGCGCTGCGTCGCAATCACTGGACTCGTCACCAGATGAAATCCATCAAGGTCGCTCGCATAGTACTGATCGATTCCAGCGTGGGTCTTCAACCATAGCGCTACCTCGGCCGCGCCGGCCGGTATATCGGACAGGATTCGATCGTAAATGGAATAGTGATAACCGATGGCATGATTGCATGTCATGCCGTGGGGCACTTCCAGATGCTGGCATCCCGCCGCCTTTTCGAATTGCCGGCCCCAGGCATGGCCGCCAAAGTATAAAGTGGACCACGAACGGCCTTCCAATTCCCGCAGATTCCGCCCCAGCACTTCCACGGCATCGGCCGAAAACATGACATCGTCTTCGAAGATCAGAACCGTGCGCAAACCTTGCTTACGCGCGCGTTCGATGATCCTTCGATGGGACAGTGCGCAGCCGATGTGATGATTGGATGGCGTCTCGACGGCGAAAAAGCGCCCCACCCGATCGGCGATTCCTACTTTCTGAAACTGACGCATTACTTCAGTCCAGCGATCCACTTGGCGATCGAGATTAATACAGTAGATGGCTTCGAAGAAATGAAATGGGCTGGCGAGTTCGCGCTCAGCGGAGGCAACCAATTTCCGGGTAGTTTCTTCCCCTGTGAATTCTTCGAAGTGTTTCCGTAGCGGCGCGGGATCCCAACCCAGTTCGTCGAAGATCAGCCAATAATTGCGGATACGGTCCTCCCATGTGGGCGCGTAGCGAGCCCCGTACGGGCGTTCAAAGCGATGCATCCAGCGCAAGAAGGGCAGACACAACGTAGTCGCGCTTGCTTGGCGAAACTTCTCGTGGATATACCCTTCCTCCCCTCCGAAACCACGCAGCCGGGGATTGAATCCGGGCCAGCAATCGCGCCTGCAGGCAAACACGCCAAGCCCTTGCATAGGGATCTCGAAGGCATCGGCTGTTGGGTCTAGCCCCCGGGAATCCAGAGTCCATTTTCCCCACATACCCGCCGACCAAAGCGGGTCGAAATGAGTAGCTGCCGTTCCCAGATTGTCTGCCATCAGCGGCCCTTGCAAGAGGTCTCGCGTGCCCGGATGCGTGGAAAAATAGTTGAGTAACGCTTGCAGCGCGCCCGGAGCGAAGAGGACATGAGAATCCATGCAGAGCACAAATTCAGAATTCGCCTCGCGAAAAATTCTATCGCGGACCGCCGTACCGTGAACGTCGTCGGCCGGGATGTAGCGATACCCTTTCACTGACTTCTCCAGCTTCTTTAACGCCGGCGCGCAAGGACCTTCAGGATGATTATCGAGAACCAGAATGTCGGTAGAATCCGTTATCTCTGGATGATAAAGCCGGATCGCTTGAACGGAAAAATAGACCCCGTCATAATCGTCGTAGGTCGCCATTCCGATGGTCAACTTCTTGGGTGGACCGGGCGGCGTGGCTTCAAGAATCGGAGGGGCGTTCACCACGAGTTGAGAATCGAGCAACTGGGCGGTGTTCGCAAAAAAAGCAGACGAGCGATCGATCTGGCTTAAAATCTCCAGCGCGCGAGCAATCTCAAGTTGATTGGAATCGGCGGGCATTCCCGCTAAATCGTTACCTGTACCAGATTTTGGAAATAGGCGATGGTTTCCCGCAAACCCTCATTCAACTGGACTGCCGGCTCCCAACCCAGAAGCTCGCGGGCCTTCGTAATATCCGGCTTTCGCCGCTTCGGGTCATCTTCCGGGAGCGGGCAAAATCGCAATAGAGATTTGGATCCCATCAGGCGCTGGGTGGTTTCGGCGAATTGCAAAATCGTGAGCTCAACTGGATTGCCGAGGTTGACCGGGTAGCGCTCATCAGACGCCCATAAACGATATAGTCCCTCCACCAGGTCGCTAACATAACAGAAGCTTCGCGTTTGCGATCCGTCTCCAAAAATCGTCAACGCCTCGCCACGCAAAGCCTGATCGAGAAACGCCGGCACGACGCGTCCATCGTGCAGTGCCATGCGCGGACCATAAGTATTGAAGATTCGGGCGATGGTGGTTTGCACTCCATAAGTCCGGTGATAGGCCATGGTCAAAGCCTCAGCATAGCGCTTACTTTCGTCGTAGCAGGAGCGCATGCCCACGGGATTCACGTTGCCCCAGTAGGACTCTTTCTGCGGATGCTCCAGCGGATCGCCGTAGCACTCCGACGTCGACGTCAAAAGAAAGCGCGCACCTTCCCGGCGGGCCACGTCGAGCATTTTTTGGGTTCCCGTCGAACCGGATTCCAGCGTCTCAATAGGATGCTCGAGGTAGTCCTTGGGACTCGCCAACGAGGCCAGATGCAGGACTCCGTCGAATGATCCGGAGACGGCGATCTCCTTTGTCACGTCGCATTCGATAAACTCGAAGTTCCGCTGCCCTTCCAGATGCGCCAGATTCCGCATTGAGCCGGTAATCAGATTGTCGAGCCCTACGACACTATGGCCTCGATCGAGCAGATAGTCACAAAAGTGCGACCCTATAAAACCGGCCGCGCCGGAGATCAAAAAACGCAATTTATCGCTCCTGTCAATCATCTATCTTAGGTGGACATCGGCAGGCCAGGCAACCCTGCATATTTGTTACAGTCAGAAGGAATCTGCTTCTATGCTCACCTTTACGCTTCCTGAAATCATACTTTTTCTTGTGTTGACCGCCACATCCGGATACTTGTTCTGGATGCGCTTCGGCAAGGTCTGGACGCGGATCATCCACTCCAAAAAAGATCCCGACTTCACGATTCAGCCGGTGGGCAAGCGGGTTTGGGATTTTGTATGGGAGGTGATGCTGCAGGCCAAAGTAATCAAGGAACGTCCCCTGCCGGGCATCGCGCATGCCTTTGTATTCTGGGGGTTTTGCGCGTTCTCGCTAGTCACCCTAAACCATTTCGCCATGGCGCTGCACGTACCGTTTATCTCCCGCGACGGCATCTTTGGCCGGTTTTATTTCTTTCTCGCGGCGTTGTTCGCGGTAGCCGTGGCAATCTCTATCGCCGGACTCGCGTTCCGCCGCTTCGTTATCCGGCCAAAGACGCTGGGCGCGAAAATCTCCTATGAGTCGGGCTTTATCGCCTTCCTGATCTTCATGCTGATGGCGACCTATCTGGCGGCGTTTCGCTGGGAAGACGGCCTGGAAGGGAAGGCGATCTGGTGGACGCATACGTTGTGCTTGCTCATCTTCCTTCCGCTGATTCCCCACACAAAACATCTCCACCTGGTCCTAAGCCCGATTACTGTTTTTCTTTCGCGCGGATCATTCAGCCAGATTCCGCCGCTGGTCGGCGATGAAGATTTCGGACTCGATACCGGCAAGGATATCAGCCAACTGCTCAGCCTGCAGGCTTACTCCTGCGTGGAATGCGGACGCTGCACGGAACACTGCCCGGCAAACAATACGGGGAAAATTCTAAATCCGAAAGAGATCGCGCTGGGCTTCCGCAGCTATCTGAATCAGAACGGGGCAATGAGCGAACAACCGCTTCTGGGGGAATTTATTTCCCAAGAGGCGGCATTCCAATGCACCACTTGCGGCGCCTGTGAATATCAATGCCCGGTAGGTGTTGAGCATCTGCCGATGATTATCGGACTGCGGCGCGGCGCGGTGAATACCGGCAAGTGGGAAGACGATTACGGCACCAAACTGTTCCTCAACCTGGAGCGTAATGGAAACGCTCTGGGCTTCTCAGCTAGTGAGCGCGACAAATATATTCAGAAACAGCAATACCCTATTTACGACGGAACGCAGGAATATTGCTTGTGGCTGGGTTGCATGGGCGCCTACGATCCGCAGGGTCGCGACATCGTCGCTGCTTTCGCGAAAGTAATGGCTCATACCGGTACGACATTCGGCGTGTTGAAAAAAGAACGCTGCACTGGCGACCCGGCGCGGCGCCTGGGCAACGATCTGGTCTTCAGTCAATTGGCCGAAACAAATTTGCAGACATTAGAGAAAGAGAAAGTGAACAAGATCGTTTCCATCTGTCCGCATTGCGTGCGCACAATTTCCACAGATTGGGCGGAGTATGGCCAAGCGCCTCCGATCGAACATCACAGCGAATTCATGGCCCGGCACAAGGATAAGCTGCCCGCCGCCGCCAGCTCGGACGAAAAAGTTGTCTTCCATGATCCCTGTTATCTCGGTCGTTATCGCGGTGTGTATGATGAACCGCGTGAGATCGCGGCACTCGCCGGTACCTTGGTGGAAGCGGAACGCTCACGAGAACGATCCTTCTGCTGCGGCGCTGGTGGAGGCCTCGCTTTCCTTGGTGAAGAACACGGCGAGCGGGTTAGCGTTACTCGAGCCAAGCAACTGGCGGAGACAGGAGCCACCACCGTTGCCGCCGCGTGCCCGTTCTGCAATACGATGTTTCGCGATGCTCTGGCAAACATTTCACCCAATCCACCAAGGCTGCTGGATATCGCTCAGATTGCGGCCGCGGCGCTGCCGGCGATGGAAAAGGTTGACTGAGGCTGCTGGCATGACGGAAAGAATGAACTGCCTGGGCCTTCGCTTCCTGGCCTGCGTGATCGCTGTCACATCGCTCGGGGCGCAGGATTACACTACATGGAACGACTATGGCGGGTCATCCGATTCCGCCCAATACTCCGCACTGGCGCAAATCAATCGGACCAACGTGGGCAAGCTCGAAGTAGCCTGGACCTATCCAACGGGCGACGAGAACAAGTACGTTTTTAATCCGCTAATTGTCGATGGCAAGATGTATGTCCTGGCCAGGAACAACTCGCTTGTCGCGCTGGATGCGGCAACGGGAAAGGAAATTTGGAGCCAAGCCGCCGAGCCCGGGACCACAATCATTACAAATCGCGGAATCAATTACTGGGAGAGCAAAGACCGGTCCGACAGGCGGCTGCTGTACTCCAGTAATCATTTCCTCCGCGCCATCGATGCCCGGACGGGTAAGCGTATCACGACCTTTGGCAACGACGGCCAAGTTAATTTGAAGGAAGGGCTGGATCGCGATCCGGGCATCCTCCGCCTGGTCCAATCAACGACGCCAGGGCGAGTTTTTGAAGACCTGCTAATTCTAGGATCGGCCACCAATCAAGGCTATGGTTCCGCGCCGGGCGATCTTCGCGCCTTCGATGTGCGCAGTGGCAGGATTGTCTGGACATTTCACACTCTGCCGCGCCCCGGTGAATTCGGCTACGACACGTGGCCCAAGGATGCCTGGAAGCAGGTGGGTGGCGCGAATGTCTGGAGCGAACTTTCTATCGATCAGAAGCGCGGCATCGTGTACGCACCAACTGCGAGCGCTAAATATAACTTCTATGGCGCCGATAGAAACGGAGCGAATCTATTTGCCGATTGCCTGCTTGCCCTGGATGCCCGTACCGGAAAACGACTGTGGCATTTTCAGATGATCCATCACGATATCTGGGATTACGACGGCGCGACAGCTCCGAAGCTGCTAACCGTAAAACACGACGGGAAGCAGGTGGACATCGTTGCGCAAGTGACAAAGCAGGGATTCGTTTGGGTCTTCAACCGTGTTACGGGCCAGCCTCTGTGGCCGGTGGAGGAACGCGCTGTACCGAAATCGGATATGCCCGGCGAAGAGACCTCGCCTACGCAGCCATTCCCGCTTAAGCCTCCTCCGTTTGCGCGGCAGACATTCAACGTGGACGATCTTGATCCGCGTCTGTCGGCGGAAGAGCGCGCCAAGTTTCGCGATGCGATCCAAAGCGCTCGCAACGAAGGATTATTCACACCGCCTGGACGCCGCGGAACGATTCAAATGCCAGGAAACAACGGCGGAGCAAACTGGGGCGGCGCGGCAGTGGATCCGGCGAGTGGATCGCTCTTTGTGGTCTCGAAAGACTTGCCGGCGATGCTCAAGCTGGGGAAAGACGCGGAAGCGGATAAAGCATTGGCCGCGTCGGCAGGCGAACACTTCTACAGTGGCTTCGGGTTCATGCTTGCCAGCGACGGCCTTTCTCCGATAGCGCCGCCGTGGACATCCTTGACAGCCTACGATCTGAACGAAGGAACCATTCGCTGGAAAATACCGCTGGGCGATGTTCCAGAACTTGCTTCGAAAGGCATCAAGAATACCGGGTCGCACTTTCCGAAGGTTGGCCCGGTGGTGACCGCGGGCGGATTGATCTTTACGGGCACCCGGGATCGAAAAGTGCGCGCACTGGATTCCACCAACGGGAAGATCCTCTGGGAGCACGAATTGGACGCCGCGCTGGAAGGCATGCCCGCAGTGTATGAATTCGACGGACGACAATTCATCGTTTTTTGCGCGTCGGCCCAGACCGGTATTACGCCAGCGACGCAACAAAAGATTCGCGGCGCTTACGTTGCGTTCGCGCTACCGAAAAGCTAGACCTACTGGCTTGCTCGATGGGCTGGATAGCGGTTGTTTCGCAACTTCAGTATTCGATTGCACAGCGGCGTGCGTTTGCTCCAGTGAAGTGATCAGTGAGTTGCGCGATGTACGGCGGACTATCGGATCCACAAACATGTGGAGTGCCGCTGGTATGTCGCGGCTGAGGGCAATCGCCTCCACTTCGACGTAGACACCACCGTCGGCTTCGTGGAATCGGGCGGCGCTATAAAGGCGCCAGATGTAGCCGCTGCCCTGCCCGGGCTCAAGTGCCCGCTCATTGGATTGTCCATAATTGCGGATCTCCCGGACGCTCGTCGTATAGGTGGAGCTGTACCATCTCTTCTGGTCGAGTTGCACGTAAGTGGTCTCGTATTCGCTATCCAGCGCAAACTTCGAGACCAGAGCCTTGTTCAGCAAGACCATCGAAAATTTTGCGCTTGAGACGTCCTGACTTAGAGGCTTTGCTCCGGCCACATAAGGCTTGTAATAGTCCGGGTAGCGCTCATAATGGCGAACAACCGAAATCACTGCATCGACCGTGGCACCGGGAATAAAAGTCGCGCCGATCCAATGGTGAACCAAGCCCGAGGCCACCCGCATCGGAACATGCTCGCCCACTGGAGCCACAAGGATCTCGCCGGATCGCACCCGCTGCCGGCGATCGTCCACTTCATCGATCCATAAAAAATGATGATTAGGCTGTGAGCGCTCCCGCACCGCGGAGTTGGCGGTTCGCAAGTATTCGTCCCAAGCCCTGGTGGTCTCAGGCTTTAATTCCGCCGCGCCGGCCAATCTGGAAACCGCCATCAGCACCGCACCCAAACATACTAACCGGCCGAGCGATAACATCGGTGTTCTCTTCACATCCATCTCCTTGTGCGATCACAGTGCCGTGTCACAACTAAAATTTTTGATGTTTGGAAAACTCAAGAAGATTCGCGCGCCGCGTTTCTGAGATGGACGAAAATAACCAATAAAATTTGCTACTTTATCGCACGCCGGTGCATCGGCTATAGTGGCTGAGGGGCGGCTCGATGGATCGGGAAAAAACAATTCGCATCCTTAGCGTGGAAGATCATCCGGTGTTCCGCGAGGGGCTCGCCACAATCATCGCGTCTCAGCCCGACATGCTATTAGTGGCCCAAGCCGCAACGGCTGAGGAAGCGATGACGGAGTATCGGGCGCATCTTCCAGACATCACGCTGATGGATTTACAGTTGCCAGGTGTGAACGGCACCGATGCGCTGATTGCCATTCGGGGAGAATTTCCGCGAGCGCGGATTATCATGCTGACCACCTCCGATGGAGACGGTGAAATCCACCGCGCGCTCCGAGCTGGAGCACTGGCGTATCTGCTGAAAAATACTCCGAAGAAGGAATTGGTCTCGGTGATTCGCACGGTCCACTCGGGACAGCGGCACGTGCCTGCAGAGGTAGCCGCCCGCCTTGCCGAGCACATGGGCGACGACGGGCTTACTCCGCGAGAGTTGGAAGTGCTGAAGTTGATTCGAGACGGACATCGCGATAAACAGATCGCCGCCAACCTGTCCATCTCCGAGACCACGGTGAACTTTCACATTAAGAACCTGGTGGACAAGTTGCAAGCCAATGACCGGACCCACGCCGTTACCATCGCCGTTCGCCGTGGCCTACTCCAGATTTAGAACTCTCCGCACCTACAGAGAACTACAGCCTTCAAACAGTAGTTAGAAGGGTTTCGGTAAAGCGATTTCAACTTTATATTTTAAGTAGAGGTCGCCATACTGCAAAGGCTATTTTCAGGCTTCCCCTATGGGATACGCGGAGCCGCCCTATTTTTGCTGCGCGCTGCCGTGGCTGGATTACTGGTGCAAGATGTTGTCGTCTGCGCTTCCCGCGATCCATTGGCGATGTGCCTATTTTTGGGGGCCGGCGCATTGTGCATGGCTGCGGGATTTTTGACCCCGGTTATTTGCATCGTTATCGCGATCGCTCAAATTCTTCTTCTGTTTTTAGCGCGCACCGGAGATTGGCCCGCACACATCATGGCGCTCAGTATTCTTATCGCGCTGGCTGCCCTCGGGCCGGGCGCGTACTCCATCGACGGCTTACTTTTCGGACGCCGGCGGCTCGCCATCGGACACTCTCAGAGTTAAGTTTCAACCGGGTTATGATTGATCTACCGCTTGAAACAAGCAGCGCATACTCCAGGATTTGCGGGCTACGCCGCTGGTAGCCGTAGGACCCTTTGCGTCCTATGCGTGCTGCTGTCCGGCTGCCGTTCATTCCAGCGTCCGGTTGAACCATCCATCGAATTCACCAAGCTTCCGCAAGCAGTGGAAGGAGGTCCCGCGCGAGTTGAGCGGATTGAGGGACGCGTCACGGGCGGGCGCTCCGGCCAGAAGATCGTGTTGTTTGCGAAGAGCCGCGTGTGGTGGGTTCAGCCATTGACACAGGCTCCTTTCACGAACATCGGCCCGGATTCACGATGGACCAATTCCACCCATCTAGGAACTGAATACGCAGCGCTGTTGGTTAATCCCGATTATCGGCCGCCACAGCTGCTTGCGGCGCTACCGAAAAAAGGTGGAAATGTCATAGCGGTGATTAGCGCTCCGGGAACCGCGCCACCGCGCGAAACTGCCCCCAAAACTGTGCGCTTCAGTGGTTATGAATGGGAGATCCGTCAGAACCCAAGCGATCGTGGCGGCACCATGAAGCTTTTCGATGCCAATAATGTATGGACTGACGAAAAAGGCTGGCTGCACTTGCGAATCGCCAAGATATCCGGCGATTGGAAATGCGCGGAAGTGGCATTGACTCGCAGCCTGGGATATGGCTCCTACTCATTCGTTGTTCACGACGTCTCTAACCTGGAACCGGCGGCTGTCTTGAGCATGCTTACCTGGGACGATCTCGCGGCGGACCAAAACCATCGGGAAGTGGATATAGAAATCAGCCGTTGGGGAGATTTAGCCAGCAAAAACGCCCAATATGTGGTGCAGCCGTATTACGTTCCAGCGAATGTAGCCCGCTTCTCTGCGCCCTCCGGCGCCCTTACGTATTCGTTCCGCTGGGAACCCGGCAAAGTGTTCTTCCGCACGATGCGGGGGGCATCGCAAATTGTCGCCGAGCATTTGTTCACATCCGGAGTTCCCTCTGCCGGGGGCGAATCGACGCGCATCAATCTTTATTCCTTCGACTATGCCAAGAGCCCCTTCCAACATGGGGCCGAGGTGGTATTTGAGAAGTTCGAATACCTCCCGTGAACCACGTGATGTGTTGCGCTGGACGCTCTGCGCCATGTATTTCGTTGCGCTGGCCCACGCCACCGATCCACATCGCGCGATGTCGCAATACCTCCGCGATCGTTGGGGCGTGGAACAGGGCTTTCCCAGCGGGCCCGTGTACGCGATCACCCAAACGGCAGATGGCTATTTATGGTTCGGCACCGAATCGGGCTTAATTCGCTATGACGGATCTTCGTTCCGTTTGATTCAGGACTCGAGCCCGGAACCGATATCCACTCATCCCGTCTTCGGTCTAACGCAGGACGACGAAGGTAATCTTTGGGTGCGCTTGCGCTTCCCCACGCTCCTGCGCTATCGCGACGGGCAGTTCAAAAACGTTCTGGCCGATCTTGGTTTCCCGTCGTCTTTTACAACCGCCATGTTCGGCGCTAAGGACGGAGGTTTCCTGGTTGCGCTGCTGGGCCGGGGCACGATGTTGTATCGCCACGGAAAGCTGGATACCGTCGTGGTTCCTGGAGCAACTCGCTCGCCAGTGATTTCCCTGGCGCAGAGTCCGGATGGCGACATCTGGCTGGGCACGCGAGAAACGGGCCTGTTCAGGGTCAGGGACGGTCAATCGACGCAAATCATGAAGGGTCTTCCCGATCCGAAAATCAATTGCCTTCTGCCCGGCAAACAGAAGGAAGTCTGGGTTGGAACGGACGACGGGATCGTCCGCTGGGACGGCACGGAACTGACGCGCTCGGGAGTGCCGCCGGGCCTGGATCACGTTCAGGCTCTCACCATGGCGGCCGACCGCGATTCGAATCTCTGGATCGGCACCGGCTCACGCGGGCTTCTGCGCATCAATACGCACGGCGTCGCCTCATTCGAGAATCCCAGCAGTCACGCGTCATCGAACAAGGACCGTCGATTAGATGAAACCGTGACGGCCGTGTTCGAAGACCGTGAAGGCAATCTATGGACAGGGGGAACCAGCGGCATCGAACGCCTGCGCGACAGTGTGTTTGTGACCTACTCCTTGGCCGAAGGGATGCCCTCGCAAAGCAATGGGCCCATCTTCGCCGAAACCGCGGGACGCACGTGGTTCGCGCCGATCGATGGCGGCTTGTACTGGCTTAACGACGGGCGTGTAGGGCACGTGGCGCAAGCCGGGCTGGACAAGGACGTCGTATATTCTATCGCCGGACATGAAGGCGATCTGTGGATCGGGCGTCAGCGCGGCGGCTTAACTCACTTGTCGGCCAGTGGTGAATTCTTCGCCGCTCGGACTTACACGCAAGCCGATGGACTGGCCCAAAATAGCGTGTACGCGGTCTATCAAAACCGTGACGGTTCCATTTGGGCTGGAACGCTAAGCGGCGGCGTCAGCCATTTGCAAAACGGCAAGTTCACTACTTACACGACCGCCAACGGTTTGCCGTCGAATACGATTACAGCTATCCTCGAAGACCGCGACGGAACCATGTGGTTTGCCACGCCAGGAGGCCTTGCCTCGTTGTCGAACGGCAAGTGGCGCAACTACACCATCGACGACGGATTGCCCTCGGATGATATCGACAGCCTTCTGCAGGACTCGGCCGGGACGCTGTGGATCGGCACCGCGCGGGGTCTCGCTTCCTTGCAGAACGGACGGATTCACGCCGTTGCGGCCGACCCGGCGTCACTGCACGAACAAATCCTGGGGCTTGCCGAAGACGGCAATGGCGCGATTTGGATTACGACGTCGAGTCATGTATTACGGATGCAAGTCGACAAAGCGCGCCGGGGCGATGCCGGGGAATCGACTGTACGGGAGTACGGGTTGGCTGACGGACTCCGCGGGATAGAAGGAGTGAAGCGGCACCGGACGGTAGTAGCCGATCCACTGGGCCGCATCTGGCTGTCGATGAATCGCGGGCTCTCAGTTGTAGATCCCACGCGCTTAACCAGAGACCCGGCGCCGGCAATCGTGCATATCCAGGGAATTTCCGCCGATGGCAAGGCAGTCCCCATGGGCCGCGGAATTCGCGTTCCCGCGGGTCGCCAAAGGCTCACCTTCAGCTATGCCGGACTAAGCCTATCGGTGCCCGAGCGCGTTCGATTTCGCTATAAGCTAGACGGCTTCGATCAGAATTGGAGCGAGCCGGTGGCGGCGCGGGAAGCAATTTACACGAATCTTGGGCCGGCCTCATACCGCTTTCGCGTAATGGCCAGCAACGCCGACGGTCTCTGGAATGGCATCGAAGACGCAGCCGAATTTCAGATCGAGCCGGCTTACTGGCAAACCTGGTGGTTTCGCTTATCCTGCTTGGCCTTCGGTGCGCTGGCAATCGCCGGATTTTATCGCCTCCGTGTCTTTCAACTTACCCGCCAATTAAACTCTCGCTTCGATGAGCGCATGGCTGAGCGAACTCGCTTGGCGCGGGAGCTTCACGACACTTTGTTGCAGACCATTCAAGGAAGCAAACTGGTGGCGGACGATGCGCTGGATGATCATGACGATCCCGCCCGCATGCGCCGATCCATGGAGCGTCTTTCCACCTGGCTAGCCCAGGCGACCCAGGAAGGCCGCGCCGCGCTGCATGCTCTGCGCAACTCAAACCAGGAGGGGAATGATCTTGTGGAAGCGTTGCAGCGCGCCGGTGAAGAGTGCCTCGCAAAGGGCTCGATGGAGTTTATCCTCGCGGTGGAGGGCAGCCCCAGGGACCTGCATCCGATCGTCCGCGACGAAGTTCAGCGCATCGGATTTGAGGCAATCCGCAATGCGTCCGCGCATTCAATGGGCAGCCGCTTGGAAGTGGATTTGAGCTATGCGAGCGACTTGACGCTGCGCGTGCGCGACAACGGAAGAGGGATCGAGCCGGCGATCGCGGCCAAAGGAAAACCCGGGCATTACGGTCTACAAGGAATGCAGGAGCGGGCAACCCGTGTGGGAGGAAGGCTTCACCTCTTCAGCTCGGCGAATTCCGGAACCGAGATTGAACTCGTCGTTCCCGGCGGTGTCGCTTTCCGCGATACAGGCATTCCTTTCTCGGCGCGAATTCGGCGGCTGCTTGGCCGTAAGTCCGGCACGGCGAAATCGTGATTGGGATAGGTTGTGCCTGTGGAAAAATGCAAGGGGAATTTCGCTCCTCGCGGTATCGCGCGCGGGCCGGATGCAGCGTATCGTCAAAATAGGAAGGAAATGCCATGTCGCAAAAATTGCCACAACCGCCATTCACGAAAGAAAGCGCTATTCAAAAAGTTCGCCTTGCCGAGGATGGTTGGAATTCTCGCGACCCAGCGAAAGTATCCCTGGCTTATACCGTCGATTCCCATTGGCGCAACCGCTCTGAGTTCGTCGTTGGACGCGAAAACATCGTCGCTTTTCTGACCCGCAAATGGACACGGGAACTGGACTACCGGCTGATCAAAGAGCTCTGGGCATTTGGTGAAAATCGGATCGCCGTACGCTTTGCCTATGAATGCCGCGACGATTCGGGCAACTGGTTCCGATGCTACGGCAATGAAAATTGGGAGTTCGACGAGGGCGGTCTGATGCGCCGCCGCTTCGCTTGCATCAACGATGCGCCCATCAAGGAGGCGGATCGCAAATTCCATTGGCAACTTGGCCGCCGGCCCGACGATCACCCGGAGCTGAGCACTCTTGGGTTTTGACGCCGGCGCCCCCTGGAACCCGCTTGGGTTAGTTCGACGGCTCCGTCATCAGAAGGCCGGTCAGGGTGTCCTTGTCCCAATCCCCACTGTGCCGGACGCCGTTTAGGAATAAGCCAGGCGTGCCATATACACCGTTCTGTACACCGGCGCGAAAATCTTCCCTGACGCGCTCATTGAAAGTCCCTGCTTTGAGTTCGCGCCGGAAGCGCTCGACATCGAGTGACAGTTCCCCGGCATAGCCTATGAGGTCTTTCGTCTCCAGCTTATCCTGGCGCTCAAACAGCAAAGTATGCATCTCCCAAAATTTGTTCTGCGCGCCGGCCGCTTCCGCCGCCTCCGCTGCTTGCTGCGCATGCCGATGAACGCCCGAATACGGATAGTGCCGAAACACGACGCGCAACCGCCGGTCTGCTTCCGCTTGCAGATCACGCAGAACGGCGTATAGCTTGCCGCATCCGGGGCACTCATAATCCCCATATTCGACTAGGGTATGAACGGCATCTTCGGCGCCGTGGATATGGTCGGTAGGGCGTAGCGGGAGCAGCAGGAGCGAAAGTTCGGCAGGTTGCATAGGCACTTACACGACTAGATGAGCCATGGCGCGGCTAGGGAGCGAAAGAAATGTGACAGATCGCTTATACAGTAATACTTCAAGTCTTACTTGAAGTATTGAGCCCTAAAACGAAAATGCCCACCGCAAAGTGGGCATTCGCCACAACCCTGTATCACGAGGGCGATGTTATTGGGAGAATCAGATTCGACGGAATCGCAACCCCGTCAAAACCTGTATGTGATTTGAATATTAGGGCGTTGGGGAAGGGTTGTCAAGAAAAAATCCGACGTTGTTCAAACGGCATGCAAGCCATTTCTTCAGAACAAGTTAAAAGGAATCTGTTTTTTCCTTGAATCTGCGCAGGAAGGTCTTGAGGGGCACTTTCAGAACCTTGTTTTGGTTCTAACACGGAGAAAACTGGAGATTTATTTGTCCCGGAGATCCAGAACTACCAACCGCTCATCAGCATCTAGATTGCCAAACTTCCTTCGCAAAACCCGAATTCCACCATATGAAACGCCCGCCACCAGGCAAAAAACTAGCAGAATCCCAGCCAGTCCAAAAATACCCATCATCATGTTTGCCGCGCTCTTCACAACGTTCTCAGGGACCTTCTCGTTCCAGGTGATCGACGGATCGAAGTTAACCTTAGCCAGGAGCCTTTCGGCGGCATCGGCAGTGGCCGGAGCCACAACCAGGGCCACTAAAGGACCCGATCGTTTCACTACTACGCCGGCCAGCTTACTGAACTCGGGGGCGCGATCGCGGGCAATCTGGGGAGTTGGGTAGTTAAACACCGCCAGAGTAGTCTCACCATCCTTGCTGTGGTAACTACCCAGTTGCCCCTCGGCACCCAGATGGAAAGCGACCACGGAGGGTGAAATACCCGGCAAAAACTTCTCCAGCGAGACGGGCCCGACGATGTATCGTTCAGAATTCGCCACTAAACCGGTTTTCGGCAGGTAACCCACCAGCGCCGGCAAGGACGACTGCTCCAATCGCGCCAAGCCGTTGATCAAGGGTGCAAGTTCTTCCTTTTTAGGTACATAACCGGCGAATTGCAATACGTAGTTGCCATGCGCCAGCAGAGTCCCGCCATCTGGAATGGAAACTGCCAACTTGTCTAATTGAGAAGGCGTCGATTTTGGAGGCCGCAACGCCTGAAAAACACCCAGGGCATCCGTCGAATCCTTCATGCGCCACGCAGTTGCTGTGAAATGCTTCTTCCCGGCTTGGTATTCGGCTTTTTCCGAAGCCTGAAGGCCGTACTCCTCATAGAGCGGCTGATCGCTAGTGGGCGCTACCGTAACGGCAGTTCTAGTGTATGCCCCGAATTGGTCGGGCCAGATCGGACCTGCCGCCGAGGCCGCCATGACAAACGGCAGGTAGCACAGCGCGAGACGCAGTTTGAAGTGAGTTTTCAGCACTACTGTCCGTGGCACTTCTTATACTTTTTGCCGCTTCCGCAGGGGCAGGGGTCATTACGGCCAGCCGTTTTACCCTTCAGCACGGGCTCTTGCGGAGCACTCGCTACGCTACCTCCGACAAATTGCAGCGCCTCAAGCTCTTTCTCCTTCTTACGGTGTATGTTACGAGTGAAATCTTGAAGTGAATTCTGGGCCGCGATGCGTTGCTCATCGGACACGATGGCGGGCACGAGTTCTTGGCCCTCTTCCTCGTCCTCCTCATCCTCATCGCTATCGTCGGGGTAGGGCATCACTGGCGCGCCGCTATTGCCATCGTCCCGCTGCAAAAAGAACAAGTAGCGGATGGTTTCATCCTCAATCCGATCCATCATGTCCTGGAAGAGAGTGAAGGACTCCTTCTTATATTCGACGAGCGGATCCTTCTGACCGTAGCCGCGAAGTCCGATCCCCTCTTTGAGGTGGTCCATCGACAGCAGGTGGTCTTTCCACTGATTGTCGATGACGTTCAGCATCAGCATGCGCTCGGTCTCGCGCATCAGGTCGGCGCCAACCATCGATTCTTTCTCTTCGTAGCGCTTCGTTACCTGCTCTTCGATTGCCACTTCCATCTCCCGGCGGTTCATGGACGAAAGCGGGGGGATGTCGATTTTGACGCCGAACTGGGTGAGTATATCGCTCTGCAATCCAGAAAGATCGAATTTCTCGGGATGCTCTTTCTCCGGCGCGCGAACTTCCAGGAACGACCCGATAATGCCCTGGATGATTTCGATAATCCGTTCCTTCTGATCCTGCCCTTCAATCAAAGTCCGCCGCATGCCATAGACAGCCTGACGCTGCTTGTTCATGACGTCGTCGTATTCCAGAATATGTTTGCGAGCGGCAAAGTTCTGCGCCTCGACGGCTTCCTGGGCCTTCTGGATCCGGCTGGAAATCATCTTCGATTCGATCGGCACATCTTCTTCCATGCCCAGGCGAAGCATTAGATTCTGCATCCGCTCCCCACCGAAGATACGCATCAGATCGTCTTGCAGCGAGAGATAAAATCGGGCGCTACCGGGATCGCCCTGGCGTCCCGCGCGGCCCCGTAACTGATTATCGATGCGCCGCGATTCGTGCCGTTCCGTACCCAGAATATGCAGCCCACCCAGGGCGACCACGTCGTCGTGTTCCCGCAGCGTCTTGCGCCGGGCCTCCTCGATCACCGCCTCCCACTCTTCCTTGGGCATGGTCTCGGGATCCTTACTTTCCTTGCGCATGCGTTCTCTGGCCAGGAATTCGGCATTACCGCCGAGCAAAATATCCGTACCGCGTCCGGCCATGTTGGTCGATACGGTGACCGCGCCTTTTCGTCCGGCCTGGGCGACGATCGAAGCTTCACGCTCGTGATTTTTAGCGTTCAGAACCTCGTGCGGCACGCCCATCTTCTTCAGAATGCCCGACAGCCGTTCGGACTTTTCCACCGATACGGTACCAACCAGAACCGGCTGGCCACTCTCGTTCAGCGTCTTGATTTCCTTGGCGGCGTTACGGAATTTCTCGTCTTCGGTGCGATAGACCACATCGGGGAATTCTTTCCGCAGCAGAGTGCGGTTCGTGGGGATCGAAATCACGTCCAGCTTATAAATCTTGCCGAACTCGGCGGCTTCGGTTTCGGCGGTCCCAGTCATCCCGGCCAGCTTCTTGTACATCCGGAAATAATTCTGAAAGGTGATGGTGGCCAGCGTCTGATTCTCGCGCTGGATCTTTACGCCTTCCTTGGCTTCCACGGCTTGATGTAAGCCGTCGCTCCAGCGCCGTCCGGGCATCAGGCGGCCAGTGAATTCGTCGACGATGATCACTTCGTCATCCTTGACGACATAATCCTTGTCGCGCTGAAACATTACGTAAGCCTTCAGCGCCTGCTGTACGTGATGGTTGGTTTCGATGTTGGCGGCTTCGTAGAGATTATTCAGGTCGAGTAGTTTTTCAACCTTAAGAACCCCTTCTTCGGTCATGGCGACGCTGCGGTGACGCTCATCGACAGTGTAATCGCCAGTGGTGTACTTTTCTCCCGGCTCCTTGCCATCGATCACTTCGCCGCGCACCAGCTTCGGAATAATTCGATTGATCTTGTAATATTTATCGGTGGATTCTTCGCTCGGCCCGGATATGATCAGCGGCGTACGGGCTTCGTCGATCAGGATGGAATCCACTTCATCGACGATGGCGAAGTGATGTTCCCGTTGCGAGCAATGCTCGATGCGGAACTTCATGTTGTCGCGCAAATAATCGAAGCCAAACTCGTTGTTGGTTCCGTAGGTAATGTCGGAATGATAGGCTTCGTAGCGTTCCCGGTCGTCCAGATCGTGCACGATCACGCCCACCGTCAGCCCCAGAAACTTATACAGGCGGCCCATCCAGTCGGAATCGCGCCGAGCCAGATAATCGTTAACCGTGACGACGTGAACACCTTTGCCGGCTAGCGCGTTTAAGTAAACCGGGAGCGTGGCCACCAGCGTCTTGCCTTCTCCCGTCTTCATTTCAGCGATCTTGCCCCGATGGAGAACGATGCCGCCAATTAATTGAACGTCGAAATGCCGCATGTTCAGGACACGCCGGCCAGCTTCGCGACACACGGCGAACGCTTCCACCAGAATGTCGTCGAGAGTAGAACCCTGCGCCAGTTTCTCTTTGAACTCGATGGTCTTGTGCACTAAATCCGCGTCGGAAAGTTGCTGCAGTTGCGGTTCAAGTTCGTTGATGGCCGCGACGAGAGGCCGCAAAGCCTTCACTTCACGCTCGTTTCTAGTGCCGAAAATTTTGGCTAAAGCCGCGTCGATCATAGGAGTCTCACCATTATTTTAGCGCGAAGTGGCCGTTTCGTCGCGTAAATGAAAGGGGCGGCAAACCCCAAGCTCCGGGCGTTAACGCGGAAGCGGCGTCAAACGATACAGCTTTGTAGCCGATGCCACCAGGATGTCGCCTTCGCCCGTTGTGATAGCCGCTGTTTTAAGCACATCCCCTTCGAAATCGCGGATCACTCGGCGGTTGCCCTTTTGATCGAAAGCCAGCAGCAGCGAACCCGAGGAAACCAATAACTGATCGTCCGCGCTAATCGTCGCCGGACCGCTCACGCCTTGCTCCCAGGCCACTTTGCCGTCGGGACTTAGCGCCACGATCCGGCCCGGAAGACTCAAGTAGACCCGATGATCGTAGCCCACGATCGGCGGCATAAGCGGCATCCCGAATTCCGCCGGAATATCGTAGGCGAACGCTCGTTGCCCCTGGGGCGTGATCGACCAAAGCGCATATTGCGCGGCGTTTTTACCGATAAGGTAAGCCCGTCCGGTCTCGTCCAGGCTCAGCATCACGGGCTCAATGCCTGTCTCCATGGCCGCCAGCACTTTTAGATTGAGATCCAGAAAGTACAGGCGATCGGTAACGGCAAAGGCGATCGTGGATCCGTGCATCGCCAGCGCCACTTTGGCGGTTTCGGCGCGCAGGCTTCCCGCGTCGCGAACGGAAAGCAGATCTCCGCCGGGACTCACTCGCAGGGGCTCTGAAAGTTCTTTCGTTTGGATCACGGAGCGATTCGGAGGAGTCTTCCGATGAGGGAAAGCCTCCTGTTCCACGCTGACCATGATCAGCCGGTTACCCACTCGCGCCAGATAGCGCAGCGCGAAGACTTCGCCGTACGCTAAACTCGTCGACCACGCTTTTTTTCCATCGCTCAGGTTGTAAGCCGTGACAGCGCCCGCCTGGTCTACCGCATAGAAAACGGAGTGGGCGGAATCCATCAGGGCCATTCCATGCTTGATGGGCTGTGCCGCCAGAAATTTGCCGCCGCGGTCAAACAGCTGCCACTGTCCACCGCCTTCGAGCAAAATACGATCGGCCGAGCGAGACACACTCGATGGTGGATATGTTCCGTTCAACGGAGTCTCCCACTTCGCTGGCCAGCGGACTGCGGAAACGCCGCGGTTCAAGCGCGAGTTCCACTCGTCATCACAAAACGTGCGCGGAATGGCGGCATCGGATTGAGCCACGGCCTTGGGCGGCGTCGCTACCAGTCCGCTAGTCTGCAGGGGTATTGCCGGCGCTTCAATTTTCTGAGAGGACTTCAGCGGCATTTCAAAAAAGATTTCCGTCATGCGATTGGCTCCTGCCGGGACTTTGCCACCTGGCGTCGATTTCACCGGACCTGGGGTTGGATACGGACGTTGCACCGGAGGGCCGGGCAACGATCCGGTTGGCCCCTGCTGCCCCGCTGCCGGATAGTAACCGGCGAACACAGCCAACAAGAGCGCCGCGCCAGTACCCCACAGCACCTTATTAGATCGTTTGTACATTCGGGCTCGTCGTAATTACGGTTTGCACAATGGGCAACAGAGAGTTTGCCGTTACCCCGGCGGCACTTTCGGCGAGTCCGATCATCCCGCAAAACCGGTCGGCAAATTGGTCTTGGAGCGAAACATCCCACGGGATCGGTCCCGCGGCCGTTGAGAATTCCAGGGTCAGTGCTTGCGCCGCGGTCCAGCGCGTATTAATCGGAATTGGATCGGGATTATTCAGTTGACAAGTGAAGTGCGGGCCCAACGCCGCGCGCTTGCCCGCGTACGCCGGATCGGTACTATTGTTGTTCGTAATCATAAACCGCGGCGAGAACAGAATCAGACATTTCTGAAATGTCCAGGCCTGCGGAGTTCCCGCATTCACCGTTCCGGTAGCGAAAAACTTATTGTTTAATTTCGCCCGAATTGCCCCGGAAATTTTCGAGACAATCAAACCGATGGATGGAACATTACTCGTATAAAGCGTGTACTCGATCTTCACCATCACCACCAGCATGCCGTCGAACGGGCCGCCGGCGAGCATATTCTGCGAATACTGATCCTTCCCGAAACCATACAGAAGCGCATCGTACTTGCCATGAGGCCCAGCCGTGGTGTCAATGGATTGATTCATCGGCCACCATACATACGAGCGGTTGGGTGGACCGGGCGCGGTAGTGGACGGAAAGGGCGGCAGCTCATAATCGTCAAAAGCGCCGTATTTCACCTTAAACGGAAGATTCGTGATCACCCGGCAGAACTCGGCGGCGTGCCAGAAATAACGGTTCCGGACATTCACGTTTCCGATCATCATCCCGTTGTCCTTCAGGGTGGTGAGGGCGTTGGCGCCCGGCGTGATGGTTCGATCGTCCAGTTCAAAAGGATCGCCCGGAGTGTTGCACTGCATGCTCAACTCGGTATTTGAGAATGCGTTCCAGCGCTCATTATATTCGTCGGGGTAGGAATCGCCATGGCCGGTCTCGTGGGCGGCGGTGTAGGAATTGATGGAATGCTCTTGCTCCATCTGCAAACTGGTTTCGCCCAACTCGCCGCTACCATCGTTGGCAAACATCCAGTCCCGGCCGCCGAGTTTGCCCGCTCCGGGCCTGACAATATCCAGCGTGTAATGCGCCCTGGTGTTGATGGACGTTGGCTGCAGGAAATATAAAACCTGGCCCGTCAATTTGTCGACGGCATTCTTCGGAACTATCTCCACCCGCGTGGAATTCTGCACGTCGTTCCCATTCCAGCGATTGGCGACGTTGATCGTCATTCCCTCGCTATAGGCCGCTCGATTTGTAGCGATCGCGGGCGCGGCGGTGGGCGGATGGTAAATCGAATTGACGATTACAACAGGAGGGGCCGGCGGCGGAGGTGGGGGCGGCGGCGGAGGTGGGGGCGGCAACGCCGGATTGAATCTGAACACGAAGCGGAAATAATGCAGGTTTGTGAACTGCTCCACATCGGCCAGATGATCGCAGCAGCGCAATAAGACCATGTCGTAGCGCCCAAAACCCTGCAGGAAACTCCCCGGACCCGTGAACTTCTGGTTGGTTTGATTCCAACGTTCTTCGAAGAATGGCTGGATCGAGAAAAATGGTTTGTCGGTACGCGCGCCCAAGGCCATGTTTTGCGGAGGGTTGGCCGCCCCCGGCACCGCCGCCGGTGGACCGCTTGCCGGAGAATCCACCCAGCGCACGGCCGCCCTCGCCCCAATAACTGGTGTCCCGGCGGGCGTCCGATGGTCGAATGCGTCGAACATGTTTTCCTGTGCCACCACCAGGCGCGTCCAGTTCGGATAGTCGTTGATGTAGTTCTTCGCCTTCAAATCCATCTCGCTGTAATACGACATCTTGTTGCCATCGTCGAATTTGTAGAGCCCCGACGCGGATGTCTTGCCGGCGCTGGCGTCTTGAATGAATTTGTGGAAGAACACCGCCACGCGATCTGTAGCGGCTATCGCGATCGGCGCATCGCTTGCATCGGTCAGAACGATATCGTCGAGTGAGAAAGCAAGCGGCGCGGCGGCATCCTTGCTGGCCTTGATCTTGTCTTCAAACGTGCTTGCCTTGTCGAAGAACTCGCCCGTGCCATCGGGGAATCGAGTGAAATAATTTGCCGAACTCCAATGTAACGGCAGGTCGTAGAGCTTCAACCGGTCGGCACTTGGGGCCAACTTCGCGGCATCGGTCACCACATCGATTTTGCGAGCCGCCGCCGTGTCCGAAATCACGAATGTTCCGGCATCGGTCTGCATCCCCAGACTGATGTCTTTGTCGGGCTTCTCCTCCGCCGTGCGGTCCGGTTTGAACTGCACGATCCACGGCACGGCATGAACGGATTTCGTGACGTCGTCATCCTGAATAGTCCAATGACTGCGAATGTCTGGCGTCGCGGCTGGCGGAGCCGTTCGGAAGCCGTCGATGAGGGTCGCCGGTATATTGATCCGCTTGTGGCTGTGATCGCTATGCCCGAAAAATCGATCAAAAAATTCGAAGCGCAGGAAGTGCCAGTGCGGATCGAGCGTCATCTTTCCAGGTATCACTGAATTGGCGATGGTTCGCCCAAACCGCCCGGGAATCCGAAAGTTGAAGTTCGCCGTGTCGTATTGCGGGGCGTCGGCAACCGCCCAATCCGATTCTTTCATCGTCCAGCGCAGCGGCACGCTAAAGAAGCGGAAGTTCGCCGTATGCAGTGCTTTCAAATCCGCATCGGCGGCCAAGCGGTCGGGCTTCGGATCGGCTGATCCGGCAGGCGCCGTAGCGATGTACTCCGCGGCCGCGGCTTCAAACCGAATCAAAAATGTATCCTTACGCTGCGCTCCGAAAAATAACTTTCCGTCGGCGATTACTTTCTCTACTTGCGTGGTTCCGTCGGGATACTCGATCGTCACCGGAAAATCTGGCGGAAAAACCTTCTCATTCTTTTCCGGATCGAGATAAATCAATTTCAGAAATACACGGTTCGGCTTCGGCGTGGATGGCGTCACCGGAAGATGCGTGAACTTGTACATCTTCGGGTTGTACGTTTCGCAGATCAGCGCGTTGCAGGCTTCGCCGCCGGGGTGGCAATCGAGCAGCGGCTCCTGGCCGGGATCGAAGAACAGAATCTCCACGCGGCGATTCACCCGGCTTCGATAGTTGTTCTTCCGCGGCTCCTCAATCGGGAAATTTTCACCGCACCCGACCACCTTCGGACCTAGAAACTTCGCAGAGATACCGGAACGCAGAGTCGCCAGACCGCCGTCGTCGGTCTCGCAGAGGTTCGTCACCATGTCCATGTAGACGTCGAAAATCGCGCCCCAGGTTTGGTCGCCAACCGATCCGTCCACGCCGATGCTGGCCTCGAACTCCGTGTTATACCGATCCTGAAAATTGCGGGTAGCCGTCGTGGTGGCGGAGTTCTGAACATTAGTAACCGCGCCAGGATCGCAATCCCAGCCGTAGACCGACGCCACCCATTTGAAAATCAGCTGATAGTCTTCCGTCTTGTGCTTGTCTTTAGCGATGGCTACCCACTCCGCCCGATTGCCCATCAGTGCGTGAAATACCGAATTCGCCCGCTTTTTCGATAGCGTCAGATTATAAGCGTCCTGCCCGCTGGTATCGGCGTGTCCGGCAAGCAAAACAGCTTGGCTGGGGTTATCGCGGGCGTGCAGCAAACATGCCGACAGCACCGCCAGACCCAGACTCGGACCGGAAGCTTGGTCTTCGGCCGCCGTGGCACTGTAATTGGGCAGCATCACCGCGCTGTCCAGATGGAAATGCTCGTCGTCCACCTCTAGCACGAAGCCTTGAAACGGCTTCAGATGAACAACGTGGCTAACCGTGGTGAGGCGTAGAAGGGTTTTATTTTTGTCCCGCCGTGTGATCGAATCGTCGGCCATCGGCTATTTCTTCTTTAAAGGATTCAGGTTGATCTTCGGGAAGCTGATTTTGCAATTGCCGGGAACCAGCGAGGGCGGTATGTAAATCATCCCCTGGGCGTCCAGCTTGCCTTCGCGATGAACGCCATTGCTGTCGTCGAGAATGAAAGGCTCGTTCGCCATCACTTCGCCGTCCTCGTCCAGCAATTGGCAGCGAAACCATGTCTTTTCCTGCGCCGGGGCAGGCGGAGGCGGGGGTGGCGCGTTTTTTTTGGGCGGCGGGGGTGGTGGCGCGGCTGAAGTTCCGTCGGCGGCATCGGCACCGGATCCTCCTGGAGCACGCCGCAAGGCAACCAGGATTTTGCGATCGAAACACCACAGCAGTTTCGATTCGACATAGCTCGTAATGTTCGCCGGATTCGCCCCGAAGGAAGTAACACTCACCCGCCCCACCACGGCTTCCAACATCTCCGTGGCAATGGGACGCTGCACCTGGCTCTTCATCCACTGGGCGATGGTGCCTTGGGTATTAGGCAGACGATCCAGTTGTTGATCGCTGGGGCGTAGATCGGCCTTGCGGACAATCAGGTATTCACCTAGCCGCCAGCTTTTACGATTTGTCTCGTCCCCACTTGCCATCCTGAATGTTCTAGCGCAATCGGCGGGCGAATCAGGTCATCGATCCCCAATCGGCCCCGCCCTGTCTACTGTCGAAACATTACGCGGCGTTTCAATTACGCTTCCATCAAGGAATAGCCGATCATGTGGCAGATGATCAGGTGCGCATCTTCAATCCGTCCCATATGCTGCACCGGGACCTGGATATTTAACTGCGCCAGTTTTCCCAATTTGCCACCGTCGCGGCCCGTAAGAGCCAACGTCTTACATCCGGCTTCGTTTGCATATTCCATTGCGCGAAGCACGTTGGGGGAGTTACCCGATCCACTGATCGCCATGAAAATATCGCCCGGGCGGGCAAAATTGCGAAGCTGCTGTTCGAACACCGCGTCGTAGGAGACGTCGTTGGAATACGCGGTTAGCGTCGCCAGCGAATCCGTCAAGGCCATGATGCGGAATCGGGAATCGCGCTGATAACTGGCGCCCTTCACGATGTCGCATGCGAAGTGTGAAGCCGTCGACGCGCTTCCTCCATTGCCTGCCGTGAAGATGGTGTTGTTCTTCTCCCGCGCCTCACGGAACCACTCGATCGCGGTTTCCACCTTCGCCGAGTCGATCAGTTCAATTGTCTTCTGTAACTCTGTTCTATAAGCGTCAACAAACATAATTTAATCCAATCGTTCGATGATGGTCCCCGTCCCCATCCCGAAGCCGATACACATCGCCTGCAAGCCGTAACGTCCACCCGTGCGTTCCAGAATGTGCAGCATCTTTGTCATCAGAACCGCGCCGGTAGCTCCTAGCGGATGGCCGTGGGCGATGGCCCCGCCTTGCGTATTCACGCGGTCCATGGAAGCCCGCAGTTCGCGCCCCCAGGTTAGAACCACTGTAGCGAATGCTTCGTTGATCTCAAAGATATCGATATCGCCGATTGCGAGTCCAGCCTTCTTCAATGCCAGTTGCGTGGCGGGAATAGGACCGGTGAGCATCAACTCCGGATCGCTTCCCACAGCCACCCTGGATACAATTCGAGCGCGCTTTCGCAAACCGAGTTCCTCGGCCTTTTCGCCACTGGCCAGCAGAACGGCCGCCGCGCCATCGGAGATCTGGCTGGAATTGCCCGCCGTCACGACACCGTTTTCCTTGAACACCGTTTTCAGCGAACCCATCTTTGCCAAATCGATATTCGGACGCACGCCCTCGTCGAAGTCCATTCGCCGCGAGTCGCCATTTGCACCCAGCGCCATGGAAACGATTTCCCGCTGCGTCCAGCCATTGCGCGCCGCAGCCGCCGCCAGGCAATGGCTCCGCGCGGAAAACTCATCCACCGATGCGCGATCAATTCCCCATTTTTCGGCGATCATCTCAGCCGACACGCCTTGGTGCAATAGAGGATAAGGAAAGTCGTCGCGGAACTCCGGCGTCAGAGCGGCGTCGGCGCCCATCTTCACCCGGCTCATCGATTCGACGCCACACCCGATGGCCATTTCCATATCGCCCGCCGCAATCGCCTGCGCCGCAAAATGGATCGCCTGTTGGCCCGACCCGCAGAATCGATTCAACTGCAATCCGGGGACCTCAATCGGAAAGCCGGCCTTCAGCCCAGCCAGACGCCCAATGTTGGTTCCTTGCTCGCCGGTGGCCGTTACGCAGCCGGCTACGATATCTTCCACATGCTTTCTGTCCACGCCGATGCGATCCACAACCGCGCTGAGAGCCGTCGCCAGCAGGTCCACCGGATGGATGCCGTGTAAAGCGCCATCGTCCTTACCCCGGCCAATCGGGGTGCGCACGGCTTCCACAATGTATACGTCGCGTCCACCACTGTTCATTAGTCTGTCCCTTTCACGCCGGCCAGCGCGATGCGCTATCTTCTATCAAATTGTACAGCGGCAGGCAGCCCACGCCGCGTCCGGTGCTGATTGCCTGCTGATATGCTGAGGTACCTAATGCCCCCGCTCAGTCCGCGGACACCCGCTGAACTGGCTAACGCTCTCGCCAAAGCTTCGGCGGAACGCAAATCCATTCAACTTGGTGGAGCTTTCACGAAGGACCGATTCGGCGGCCCCATCAGAGCGGCGGATGTTATTATCTCAACCGCTAATCTAAATCGCATTCTGCAGTATGAACCGAATGATTTGACCATCAGCGTCGAAGCCGGATTGCCTTACGCCGACTTGCAGCGCACGCTGGCCGCGCAGTCCCAGATGATCCCCCTTGATCCGCCGTTTGCCGACCGCTCTACCGTCGGTGGTGTCGTCGCCGCTAACAGCAGCGGTCCTCGGCGCAGGCTCTATGGAACCGCGCGCGACGTCGTGATCGGGATGCAGTTCGCTACTCTCGAAGGCAAGCTGGTGCAGAGCGGCGGCATGGTGGTGAAGAACGTCGCCGGCCTGGATATGGGCAAGCTCCTGATCGGCTCTTTCGGGACATTGGCGGCGCTGGCGATCATCAATTTCAAAGTTGCGCCGATGCCCAAAGCGGAGCGTACCTTCGTGATGCACTTCCCTTCCCTGGAAGAAGCGATTGCCGAACGCGATCGTATTCTGAAAGGCCTGTTGCATCCGGCGGCGCTGGATCTGCTGAATCCCCGGGCGGCGGCGCTTGCGGGACAGGAAGGATACACGCTGCTGGCGCAAGTGGGCGGTAGTGAAGCGCTGCTGGAGCGATATTCCCGGGAGTTTGCCCACGCCTCCTCTCTGGACTCCGCGCACGCCGACACGATGTGGCGGAGCATCCGCGAATTTACGCCAGGTTTTCTCTCAGCCAATCGGAAAGCCATTGTAATTCGCATCTCTCTGCCCATGGCGGAACTCGGCACTGTCCTCCAATCGCTGAACGTCCCGGCGCTGGCGCGCGCCGCCAACGGAGTCTGTTACGCCTATTTTTCCGATTGGGAAACGGCGGCGGCTTGGATAACTTCCACTGCTTCCCGCAACTGGCGAGTGGTAGTGGAAGCGGCAGCGGATTCGATTCCCGACCCCGCGCTGCGCTGGCCCAAACCCTCCAGCGACTTCGCCATGATGGTAAAAATCAAAGAGATGTTCGATCCTCACGGCCTGCTAAATAAAGGACGGCTCTATGGCCGCATTTGAAGCGCCCAGCGCCGACGCACCGCGTCAGGTGGATTTGGACAAGTGTGTTCACTGCGGACTGTGCCTGAATGCCTGCCCCACCTATCGCGAATTGGGCGTCGAAATGGATTCCCCGCGCGGCCGCATTTACCAGATGGTGCAAGTAGCCAACGGCACGCCCATCACCGATTCGTATCGCGAGCACATCGATCTTTGCCTTGCCTGCCGGGGCTGTGAAACGGCCTGCCCATCGGGAGTTCCCTATGGCCGTCTGGTGGAAGCCGCGCGCGCCGACATTGAGAATCGAACAATCAGGCCCTGGCCTACACGGCTGCTGCGCGACATCGTCTTTCATCGTCTGCTTCCCAGCCGGTTCAATATTCGATTGGCGGCCAGCCTTTTATTTCTGTATCAGGAATCGGGATTGCAACGCCTGCTCCGCGCCTCGGGGCTCTTAAAGTTGATGGGTAGCCTAGGCCAAGCCGAAGCCCTGGCGCCAGCTGTCGAGACGCCCTTTTATTTCGCCAATATCGGCAAGGTCTTCCCAGCCGAAGGCGAGACGAAATTCCGCGTGGCCTTTCTGGCGGGCTGCATCGCCAACGTATGTTTCGCCCGCTTGAACGAAGCCACCGTGCGGGTGCTGCAAAAGAACGGCTGCGAAGTACACGTTCCCGCCGGTCAAACATGTTGCGGAGCGCTGCACGTGCATGCCGGCCTGAAAAAGAGCGCCCGGAAACTGGCGCGCCAGAACATAGACGCCCTACTGGACGGCAACTTCGACGCCATTCTTACTAACGCGGCCGGCTGCGGTTCGACACTCAAGGAATATCGCGAACTGCTGGATGACGACCCGGCTTATGCCGCGCGGGCCGGACAATTCTCAGCCCTAATGCGAGACGCGATCGAGTTCCTGGCCGCTCATGATTTGAATCCAAACATGGCCCAGATGCCCGCCACGGTTACATATCAGGATTCCTGTCACCTGGTGCACGGCCAGAAAATTCGCCATGCACCGCGCCAGTTGCTGCAGAGGGTTCCCGGTCTAGTTCTGACCGAGATGGCCCTCTCCGACATCTGCTGTGGAAGCGCCGGCATTTACAACGTGCTCCACACCGATCTGTCGATGTCGCTGCTCGAAAAGAAAATGCGTGCCGTGAACGCGACCGGGGCGGAGATCGTCGCCAGCGCCAATCCCGGTTGCTTGCTGCAACTGCGCGCCGGTTGCGCTCTGCATGGCAACGGGCAACAGGTGGCCCATGTCATTGAGATTCTGGATGAAGCCTACCGCCGGGCCGAGGCCCCTGAGTAGCTTATTGCCAAGCCACATTCTTGCCGCTCAGCGTCAATTCCTGGAGATAGCCGAGATCCAGTCCCGGAGCCGCAAATTGCGCTGGTGGATTATAGTTGCCCAATAGCAAAAACCCCGCCTGAATGAACTGGCCGCTATAAGAGATGGGTCCGCTTTGAGGAAGCACCGACGTAACCCAACCAGGAACGGTAAACTTACCGGCGCTGGCCTTTTCCAGACAGGAAAAGATCGCCGCCGACTTCCCGTCAGCCGTCGCCGATGTACCTAGAATGACAACATACTCGGTTTTCGCGTTGGCCCAAGTTACAGTAATGCCCACCCCTCGCTGCGAGCTGCGCCCGATGTCGGACATGTTGGTCCAGGTGAGAGTCTGCGGGGCCGTCGTAGCGGCGCTGAATGAGCCCACATTCGATCCGCCGCCAGTAACCGTATAACTCCCCGTTTCCAGATAATCGGCCAGCGGAGCGAGACTCGGATCGTTAATGTTATAGCCACCAATCACACCGTAGTATTCGGTTGGAATCCCGCCCGCTGGCTTTGTAATCGAGCGCGGTCCAACCGGTCCGGTGATGTTTAGCTTCGTCCCGGCGTCCAGAACGGTGGCCGTTCCCAATTGCTTAGCGTACGGATCGCAAATCAGACCCTTGCAGGTGATGACGGTACAGGATCCGGAGGGAGATATATTCGGCACGCCCAGACTCGAAAAAAGCGCATTCCCGCTATAAGCGCCGAAAAACGCTTCCGCGGTGTCGCTATTGGCGTTGATTGTTCCGTTCCCATTGCTGATTGTGAAGGCCAACCGCAACAACTCAATGACACCCAGATTCACCGTGCTACCGCCGGCGGCCTTGGCAATTACGGCGCTCGGCAACGAATAAGGATCCTGGCAATTCACACCTTGCGGCGCGACGGACAACGTCGTAAAGTTGCTGGTTACTCCGCCCACTCGCACGGCTACCGGAACATAGCACCCCTGCACGCCGGCGGGAATGGTAAACACAATCTGATCTAGCCCTGAGCAGCAACCCGAACGGCCCGCGTAGAGCACGGGCGCAACCTGTCCGCCGACATAAACTTGGGCATTCACGCCAAGATCGCCCGGAAGGGGTCCGCCCGCTTCGTCGCCAGCCACCGCGCCCAAGCCTGTGCCCCACAGAATTACCGCATCGCTCGGCTTTAACGGCGTGCCAAGCGTGGAAACGGAATAGCTGGCATTCGTCATCACGCCTGGCCCGAATCCACTTTGCCCAAGCGTGTATGCGCCAAAGTTATTTTTCACCACGTGTATCGGAGCCGGCGCGCTGGTGGCGCCTTGATAAGACAAAGTGAAGGTTCCATCGCCCGGCGGGACTGTCGAGGGAAGGATCGCCGCAACCTGCGTAGCGGAGGTATAAAGCACGATCGCCTTCGCGGCAGTGGACCCTACCGAAATCTGAATCGACGTGCCGGAAAGCTGCGTCGGCAATGGGAAACTGGCCGCCTGCGCTAACTTCGCCGGCCCTAGAAAGCTTCCGAAGACGAGGAAAATTGAACCCGCAGCAATACCCGAGGCCGGATAGCCCGACCCTAAATAGGTGGCCGAGTTGGTGATCCCGTCCGGAGAAATCACTGGAGTCTGGGCCTGCACGAAAGCGGAGCAGAGGAGGAGCGATAAGAAAGCGGTGCGCATTTTACCCATACAGCGAAAGGGGTCGTGAAACCGCCTCACAATGTCAGCCACGCCTCGCAATATTTTCTCAGCCTCACCTTAGTCGCCTTAGCCGATCCGACGCGCCGGGCGATTCTCGGAAGGGCGCGTTTATGGTGGCGGGCTGCACAAACTAGAGCCGAAGGTAATTGGCTAACGTGCCGGTGCCCGAGATAGCAGAATTGCTTCCGCAGAACACGCGCCCCCGCAATCAGACCGAGATGTTTCTACAAGCGGCGGAGTAAACGCCTTACGTGACTTCCCCCGCCCATGCCGGATTCTGCCAAACGGTATAGCTTAACTCAGCGAGAGCGTATGAAAACCAAATCCGAAGACCTTTTTGAACGCTTCCTTCAAGCCAACAATGTGCAGTTCGAGAAGATCAAAGAAGACACCACGCCTCGGCCAGACTATTTGGTTTCTATCGGCGACCTGAAACTAGTGTTCGAGCTAAAGGAACTAGCGGAGGATGAGAATTTTGGCGTGGTCGCAGACCTGGCCCAACCGCATAACAAGAGCGATTCCCGCACTGTAGGCGACCACATTCGGCGCAGGATTGAAGGTTCAAAAAAGCAAATTCAGTATGGAGCTAAACAGGGAATTCCTTCCGCGCTGCTGATCTACAACAACCTTGAACCGGTTTCTCAGATGTTCGGCACCGAAGATCTGGATTTCACTACGGCAATGTACGGGGAACTGACCGTGCTTCTCAACAAAAGGGCCAGAGCGGCATCGGAGATGTTCAACGGCAAAAATCAGTTACTTCAAAACAACAAGAACACATCTTTCAGCGCCGTGGGCCGAATGTGCGACCGGGGAGGACCGATAACCGTGACGTTGTTCGAGAACGTGTTTTCAGCCGTGCAAATGCCATTCGATCTCCTGCCGACGTGCTTTGAGGTGAAGCGCATCGACATTTCGGACGAACCGCTGATCGTTCCTTAAATTCAATGGCAGCCAACCGGCGTCCGGTTTCCAATTCGTTGCACAAAGGGCAAGTATACGGCCAACTTCGGTTTTGGGTTCCAGTCTAGCGCCAGTGACTTAGAATGTTAGACTCACTGCACATGGATATCACTCGCAGTGACATCGTTTGCGCACTTCCGTGCTGATCGCGTTTACCAGGTCCAACGCATGTTTCCAGGCGACGGTCAGGTCGCCATCGTCAATCGCATGGCTCACTTGCTGGCCCAAAGTTGAGGTCCAAGGTCTGTGTTGGAACCCCTGAAACCTGGCTAAACAGTCTGCACGAATAGGCCTAGTAAAGCAAAGTAAATTTACGGAAGTTTATAAGTCTTCCCCATGCGGTCCGATAAATCATCAGCGCTTAATCAACACGATTATTCGTTGCAGCCAAGTATTGTCAAATGAATAATAGATGACTCCGCGACGTACATACCGGTGACCTTGTTGCCGGGCTAATGGCATCCCCAATGGTGCACAATAGATCTGGTACTAGCAGATATTAAGAAGCATCGAGGACATATTGGTTATGAATCCCACTGGGACAGCAACACAAACAAGCAAAGAGTTTGACGATCTGAAGGGCCGCCTGAAGGCGACATGGATGACCGGGGATTACGACCTTTTCTCCCGCTATATGGAGAAGGACGCGGAGCAGTTTTTTCTCCAACTGGGAACCGCGCCAGGAGTCGGTTTGTTGGACGTCGGCTGCGGCGCGGGACAACTCGCGCTAATCGCCGCGCGGGCGGGAGCACATGTCACCGGTTGCGACATCGCCACCAACTGGCTGGAGAAAGCCCGGACTCGCGCGGCGGCTGAAGGGCTCACGGTCACTTTTGAAGAAGGAGATGCCGAATCGCTCCCCTATCAGGATGGGTCGTTTGAAGTCGTCACTAGCATATTCGGCGCGATGTTCGCCCCTCGTCCGGAACTAGTAGCGGCGGAACTGACGCGCGTCTGCCGGCCGGGTGGAATGATCGCCATGGCGAATTGGACTCCAAGTGGGTTCATCGGGAAAATGTTCAAGACAATCGGAAAGCATATCGCTCCCTCCGGAATGCCCTCTCCGGTACTCTGGGGCGAGGAAGCAACTGTTCGCGAGCGCTTCCGGAACGGGCTCGCCGCACTCAAGTTGACCCCGCGCATCTATCATTTCGACTACCCGTTTGCACCCGCCGCGGTAGTAGAGTTCTTCCGGGCGAACTACGGCCCGACGGCCCGCGCCTTCGCTTCCCTAGATGCGACCGGGCAGGAGCAATTGCGAAGTGAATTGGTAGAAGTATGGTCCGGTCATAATAAGGGAGCCGCCGATAGCACCAAGATCGACGCCGAATACCTGGAAGTAATCGCCACTCGCAGCTAAAGGTAGTTACGTTTATCCAGTTCTAAACCCAGCCACTGGAGCAGTTCGATTCGCTTCCTGTAAAAGCGAATTGCCGAAGCGGCTGGGCGTGGTACCTTCTCATTCAGCCTGACCCACTCCCCCCCTCACTCGCCGGTTGACATTATAAGGTGATTCACCTACAATGACTTACAGGGATAAACAGTCCAATAATCCCATGCAAGCGGCGAGAGTATACTCCAGCCGATTTGAAAAGTAGCCTTCGAAAACTCACCGGACTGAGGAGCATCCATGTCGGCAAGAACGGGCGATAAGTCCAGATTTCACCGCGAACGCAAGCGTAAGATAGCCAAGCGGACGCGCAGCCGGGAGCTTCGACGCTCCTTCGAAATCCCAGTACCAGCGGCCAAGGTGCAATCCTAACATGGCGAATTCTACTTCTACCCAAACCAAGCGTCTCACTCTCGACCTCACTCCGGAAGAGTTGAAATTGTTGCTTGCTCTGGCCTCCGATCAAATGTTTCGCCGGGAATTTATCGATCCCAAAATGCCCGGCCATCGCCCCGATCCCGCCGGAATGAGTCTCGGCAAAGCTATCCTCGGCCGCCTTCGTGGCTTAGTTGATCAGGGTAACCCAAAAGCTACCACGCGCTCTTAAGGGAGTCTTCATGAAGTTTCTGTACATGGGCTTTACGCAGGCAACCAGTATGCGACGCTACGGCTTCGAAAGTATCGGACCCGAAAACGCCCGCAAACGGCTTTCCGTTACCGCTGATGTTTCGCTTCTCACCAAACACCGCATTCAGATTCAGGAAGCGCCGACAATGTGTCTCCGCCTTCTGGAAACTTGCGCCGAAGCCGACCCCGCCCTGGATGCCTGGACCCTCAGCGAAGCCGATATGATGACCCACGTCCGGGGCAAAGTCGCCGAGAAGGAAGCCGCTGCATTGAAGAAAGCGAAGCGATCCTTTGAACCCGCCGATCCCGCCGTCCTCGGGACAGCCTGGCGCTCCAAACCCCTTACCTGAATTTCTTTTTCTTCCCCGGCCGCTTTGGCTCAATCACCGAAAATTGTAACTTCTTCTCCACCGCATCCACCCGGTCCAGAGTTACCTGGATCCGATCCCCAATCGAAAATTGACGCCTGGTTCGCTCCCCGATTATCTTGCGCGTATTTTCGTTGTACAAAAACCGCTCGCCCGGTAAGGTATCAATGGGCACCAAGCCCTCCACGAAGAGCTGATCCAGTTCCACGAAGAAGCCGAATTTCGTGGTGCTGATAATCAAACCGGAAAACTCTTCGCCAACGCGATCCTCCATGAATTTGGCTTTCTTCCATTCCACCAATTCTCGTTCCGCTTCCGCCGCGCGGCGCTCGAACAGAGAACAATCTTCGCCGATGGCGTGCAGTTCACCAGTGGAAATCGAGTCCTTCCGCCCATCCAGATACGCCGCCAAAATCCGATGAACCACCAGATCCGGGTACCGCCGGATTGGCGAAGTGAAATGGGTATAACTGGGGGCCGCCAGCGCGAAGTGACCCTTGTTCTGCTCGCTATACCGGGCCTGCTTTAAAGACCGCAGCATCAGGTAACTGAGAATGCGCTCTTCGGGTTTGCCTTCGATCTTCGCCACCAGTTTTTGATACTGCCGCGATGTCACCAGCACCGTACCGGCGGCCATCACGACATCCTTCCGAACCTTCCGTCCATCGCGCCCGCGCTCCACAACCGGAAAGCGCTTCACCGGAATCGCGCCCACTCCCAGCGAGTAACCGAAATGCGCGGCAATCTCTTCAAACTCCATTACCCGCTTGCCTTCAGGCTGCTCATGGATGCGATAGAGTGAGGGAATTTCCGCGGTTTCCAGGTGCGATGCCACGGCTTCATTGGCCGACAACATAAACTCTTCAATCAGCCGATGGGCGAAATTGCGCGGGCTTCGCGTCACACCCGTCATTTCGCCGAACTCGCCGAATTCGATCAGGGGCTCAGGTAGATCGAAGTCGATCGACCCGCGGCGAATCCGTTTGCGGTTCAGCACCAGCGCCAATTCCTGCATCAGTTCAAAGCGCGGGATCAGCCGGGCATAGCGCTCACGCTGCGCGGGGTCGCCTTCCAGAAGCAGATGGACGTTCGTATACGTCATACGCTCAACGCTGCGAATTACGCCGCGGGTAAATTCCTGGTTCACGATATCGCCGCGCTTGTCGATCTCAAGCAACGCCGACAACACCAGACGATCCACCCCGGGCTTCAGTGAACACAGCTCCGTGGAAAGTTCCATCGGAAGCATCGGCACCGCTCGATCGGGGAAATAGACGCTGGTCCCGCGCAGCACCGCTTCCTGGTCTATCGGCGAACCCGGCTGTACATAATGGCTGACATCGGCGATGTGCACCTGTAAAGAGTAATTCCCGTTATCCAGCCGTTCCACCCACACGGCATCGTCGAAGTCCCGGGCAGTTTCGCCGTCGATGGTGACAATGTCCAGCGAGCGAAAGTCCTGCCGTCCGGCAAGCGCTTCCTCCGCCACAGCCGACCCGAACGTCTTTGCCTGCTCCAAGACATTGGGAGGAAATTCGTGCGGGATATGATGCTTGCGAATCATGATTTCGACGTCGATGCCAAAATCGTCGGGATGCCCCAGGATCTCAATCACTCGGCCGATCGCGTCGTCGCCATCTTCGGCATGATCGATAATTTCGGCGTTCACGATCATGCCGTCCAGGTCGGCCGTCGTGCGCACCATGTGTTCCTTCACACCCACGCGATCCGTGCTCACGCGCCGCTTGGGAATCTCCATGCCTTCCACGATCTGGATCCGTTGGCGGATACGATCGTCATGCGGCACGACGTAATTGCCGTGGCCTCCGACGCGAAATTCGCCGACAACCGTGGGATGCGCTCGCCGTAAAATCTTCACGATGTGGCCGTCGGCCCGTCCATCCGATTCGATGCGCCCGATACGGACCAGCACGCGATCGCCGTGCATGGCTTCTTCGGCTGAGTCGCGCGGAATATAGACGTCGCCGCGGATCGATTCTAACGGGCGATCGGAAATCAGGAATCCATAGCCATCGCGATGCACGTTTAAACGCCCGGTGGCGAACGTCTTACTGAAACGCGTTACAACATATTGTCCTGGCTTTGTTTCAATCAGATCGCCCCGCCCGGCAAGACGCTCGAGCGCGGCCTCAAGTAAAGCTCGCTCTTCGCCTTTCGCCCCCATCTCGCGCACCAGTTGCCTGTAGCTCGCGCCGGCATGAGGCAATTTTGTTATGTGCTCAAGAAGACCAGAGTCGCTAAGATTCACTTCACAATTATAGGGAGAGAGAGTCGCCCGGTCACAAACGCAGGCAAACGCGAGTATCCTTAATGGATGCTTGGACTCGACCGGCGCGCGGCACGGATAGCCTGGACGGTATTTCTCGTCAGTCTTATGATCGGCGCGGTATATGCCATGCGCAAGACTTTGATGATTTTCGTCATCGCCCTGTTCTTCGCCTACATGCTTACTCCGCTTGTGGATTTCGTCGCACGGTTCGTTCCGCAAAAAGTTTCGCGCACGACAACACTGCTTCTGGTTTACATAGCCATGATGGCGCTCTTGATTACCGGCGCGGTCCTTCTCGGCACAAAGATCGGCGAGGAAGCCACCGGCTTGGCGACAAAACTTCCGCAAATGCTCCAACGCACCGACATCATCGACAACATGATGCCTTCGTGGCTGGCGCCTTATCACGATAAAATCCTGAATTCGCTGCGCGGGCAGATGCAGAATCTGGATCAGGAAGTGCTACCCATGCTGCAGTCGGCCGGTGAACGGATACTGCTGGGGTTGGGCAACGTCCTTACCATCATCCTGGTGCCGATTCTCAGCTTCTTTTTCCTGAAAGATGGCCCGGTGTTACGGCAGCACATGCTTGATTCCTTCACGAATGAAAATAATCGCAAGATGCTGGAAGACATCCTGAACGACGTTCATGAATTGCTGGCGAAATATATCCGCGCCTTATTCCTGCTCTCCTCGGCGACGTTTCTCAGTTACACGATTTTTCTGTCGATACTGGGCGTTCCGTATGCAATCTTGCTCAGCGTGATCGCCGCGATTCTGGAATTCATTCCGGTCGTGGGCCCGCTATTGGCCGCGGCGATCGTGCTGCTGGTCGCCGGATTTACAGGCTTCCCGCATCTGCTCTGGATCGTGTTCTTCTGCGCCGCTTACCGCCTCTTCCAGGATTATGTTCTGTCGCCCTACCTGATGAGTTCGGGAGTGGAAGTGCCACCTTTGCTGGTTCTGTTCGGTGTTCTGGCCGGTGAACAAATCGCCGGAGTTCCCGGGATGTTCTTTTCCGTGCCGGTGATTGCGATCCTCCGCGTGATCCTGGTGCGGATTGAACGCGAGCAGCGCCGGAGGCAGATTGTGGAGCCGCGGGAACGGCTGGCGGGTGTTGTTATTTCGTAACGCGCTGCAGCTCGGCGATCTCTTCGGCAAGCGACTCAATCGCTGTTCGCACTTCGCCGAAATCGCGCCGCATGCCGGCTTCTTCAATATGCCTGGCGCGGTCACTGACGTTGATCAGCCCGATCAGCGACGCCGATTGCTCAATCCTGCGGCCTTCCAGAAGAATCGAGTCAACATCGCTCCGGTCGCAAGCAAGGCGCAATCTCTCCAAGCGTTCCGGAGTCAATTCCAGGAGCAAGTCCCGCATGCTTTGCGCAAGATCCGCGTCTTCCGCGACAAGACGATCGGTAAGCGCCTCGCGCATCGGGCCCCCGATTGCCGCTGCGCGTTCAAAACGCGCCGGTGCCGTCACCAGAAAACGTTCCACTGTCGCCAGCAGATGAGCCGAGTTAATCGGCTTGGAAATATAACCGTTCATGCCCGCCTGCAGGCAGCGTTCGCGATCGCCGTTCATCGAATGCGCCGTCATCGCCACGATTGGAAGATTCACCCACAGAGCGTCGCGGCGAATTCTGCGTGTCGCCTCCAGCCCATCTATGCCCGGCATCTGCAGATCCATCAGGATCAGACCAAAGCGTTGTTCCTGACGGCTACGCTCCAGCGCTTCCAAGGCTTCCCCGCCCTCATTCGCGATGACCACTTCCAAGCCCCGCTTGGCGAGGATCGCCTTCACTATTTTTTGGTTAACCAGATTATCTTCCACAACCAGGATGCGTGGCGATCGCGCCAGTAGCGACGCATCGTCCAAAGGCAGCATGTCGATGGTCGGCAGTTCGCACAGAACGGTCACTTCGAAAGTGCTTCCCCGGCCCGGTTCGCTGCGGACCGTCACGTCGCCGCCGTGCATTCGCGCCAATTGACGTGCAATCGCCAGGCCCAGGCCCGTGCCGCCATACTGACGTCCGATAGTGCCGTCGGCTTGGGTGAACTTCTCGAAAACGTCGGACAACTTTTCTGCGGGAATACCGATGCCGGTGTCGCTCACAGTCAGCATCACTTCGAACTCATCGCGGTCGCCCGGGGCCGCATGGACTCGCAATCGAATGGACCCGTGATGCGTGAATTTCACCGCATTCGCCAGCAAATTGCCAAGGATCTGACGAATCCGCAGCGGATCGCCCACAATCTGTTCGGGAATTTCCGGTGAAACTTCCGCGATAAGAGAAATCCCTTTCGCTTGCGCCCCGGCGACGTAGATCTTGATCGCATCGTCCAGCAGGCGGCGCAAATCGAACGCCACTTTATCCAACACCATCTTGCCCGCTTCGATCTTCGACAAATCCAGCAGGTCGTTCAACATCACCAGCAGCGAATAGGCGCATTGCTGGGCGGCTTCCACATGTTCGCGCTGTTCATGCTCCAGGCGGCTGTCGAGCACAACATCGATCATGCCCAGTACGCCATTCATCGGAGTTCGCAATTCATGCGAAATATTCGCCAGGAATTCGCTCTTGGCCTGACTTGCGGCCAATGCCCGGTTCATCGCCAATTCCACTTCTTCCGTGCGCGCCCGGATGCGATCCTCAAGTTGTTCCTGATGCAGGCGAACTTCTTCCTTCGACTTCGCCAGTTCGAGGATCATCTTGTTGAAGCTCTCGCCTAGATACTCGATTTCGTCGCCAGTGGGGCTTACCTGGATTGTCTCCAAACGTCCTTCGCGGACGGAGGTGATACCCGCTTGCAACATGTTTAGCGGCCGAACGAGGAGGCGAATCGTGAATCGTGAAATCGCGCCCGCAACCAGCAGCACAACGACACACAGCACAAGACCTTTGCCGATGTCGAAGGAGTCCTGGCGCAGATCGTAGCCCAGGATGGTCGCAACCACCCAAAAAACAAGGATGGCCGTGAACACGGAAAATTTCGATGCTAAGGATCGAACGCTAGTGGGTCGCTTTCGATTCTGTCCAACCCCGGACTTGGACTGCACAACCAATCTTTATCTTTCTCGCGGCCACAGACTATAAGGTATATTGCTTAGTACTTTTGTTATTACCCCTGTAAGGTAACACTCTGAGTACGGTGATAACAACTGCTATCCTGAATGCCATGTCAGGACGCCTCGGCACCACGCTGTGCGGCATCCAACTGCGGAACCCCATAATCGCCGCTTCCGGGACATTCGCCTATGGAGTTGAGTTTTCCACGCTGCTGAACCTGAACGATCTTGGCGGCTTCATTGTGAAAGGCCTATCGCGCGAGCCGATGAACGGTAATCCCCCGCCCCGACTGTGGGAAACCGAAGCTGGAATGATGAATTCAATCGGGCTCCAGAACATCGGCGTGCGAGCTTTTGTTAAAGACAAATTACCCGCTTTACGTGGGCTTCGCGCCGCGGTTTTCGCCAACATATTTGGTTACCAGCCAGCCGACTATTGCGAGGTGATCCGCGTTCTGGAAGACGCCGAAGGCTTGGCCGGCTATGAATTGAATGTCTCCTGCCCGAACACGAAACATGGCGGTATATTTTTCTCCAGCGATCCCCAATTATTGGGCGATCTGACCTCCCAAATCCGTAAAATCGCCAAGCGGCCGATCATCGTCAAGCTCTCGCCCAACGTCGCGAAGATCGAACCGCTGGCGCACGCCGCCGAAGATGCCGGAGCCGATGCTGTCTCGCTGGTCAACACATTTGTCGGACTGGCAATTGACGCCCGGACACGCCAGCCGCGAATTGGCGCCGGGTTCGGTGGACTCTCCGGACCTGCCATCAAGCCCATCGCCCTCCGCATGGTGTACGAAGCGGCGCAAGCTGTAAAAATTCCGGTAATCGGATTGGGTGGAATCGCCTCCGGAGTGGACGCGGCGGAGTTCCTGCTGGCCGGGGCCACGGCGGTCGAAGTCGGCACTGCCAGCTTCTGGGATCCCACCGCGGTCGTCCGCATTGCGAGAGAATTGGACGAGTTTTTAGAGCGGGAAAAGATAACGCACGTCGGCGAACTGGTTGGCGGCGTGCGCTTCCCATAAATCAGGAGAATCGAATTGAAAAAGATTATCGCCACCGATAAAGCCCCGCAGGCGATCGGCCCTTATTCGCAAGCGGTGGTTCATAACGGCTTCGCTTTTTTAAGCGGACAGATCCCATTTGATCCGCTCACCAATCAGGTGGTGGATGGCGACATCGCCGCGCAAACTGAGCGTGTGCTGGAAAATATTAAGGGCCTGCTGGAAGCGTGTGGATCTTCTTTATCGGGCGTCGTGAAGACGACCGTGTTTTTGAAGGATATGGGGGAGTTCGCGAAAATGAACGAAGTTTATGGGCGTTACTTCACCGAGCATCCACCGGCACGCGCTACAGTGGAGGCGGCCCGCTTACCGCGCGATGTCCGGGTGGAAATTGAAGCGATTGCGATCGTGGAATAGATGTCATCCGTCTTGTTGGAAGTTCGCGGCGCAATTGCGATAGTAACCATCAATCGGCCTGCAGTCCGCAATGCCGTGGACCCTCCCACCGCCACCGGGCTTGCGGAAGCGTTCCGCCGCTTCGATGCCGACGCGTCTCTCAAAGTGGCCGTCTTTACCGGTGCCGGAGGAACGTTTTGCGCCGGGGCGGATCTCAAAGCCCTGGCCGGATCGAGGCCGCAATTGCAAGCCGAAGGCGATGGCCCCATGGGTCCTTCCCGCATGCTGTTGTCAAAGCCGGTGATTGCCGCCGTGGAAGGGCATGCTGTCGCCGGGGGCCTGGAATTGGCCCTTTGGTGCGATCTCCGCGTCGCCGCCCGCGATGCCATCTTCGGCGTATATTGTCGCCGCTTCGGGGTCCCGTTGGTAGACCTGGGGACCGTCCGTTTACCGCGCCTGATCGGTCAAAGCCACGCCCTCGATCTGATCCTAACGGGACGCGGCGTATCGGGCGAAGAGGCGCTTCGCATGGGCTTGGCGAATCGAATCGTCGAACCGGGCCAGGCTCTAGAAGCGGCACTCGAATTAGCCGCCTCGTTATGTCGATTTCCCCAAACCTGCATGCGATCCGACCGGATGTCGGTCTACGAGCAATGGTCGTTATCGTGGGACGAAGCGGAGCGCAATGAATTGGAGAGAGGCACCGAAGTCATCGCCTCGGGCGAGACCGTATCGGGCGCGGAACGATTCACGAAAGGGTCCGGAAGGCACGGGGAGACAATCTGAATTACGGCGGATACCCTCTTCGCCGTCGAGTTAGTAAGTGGTTGCGGCAGTTAGTAAGGGAACAAGGAAAGCTCAGCGCACCGCCACGGTAACCCCTGCACCGCCCACCGCCGTACCCACTGCAATCGATACCGGAACCGAATTTCCCTTCGCTACATTCGCCGGGATGCGGGCGTTTACCTGCAGCACGCCTGCTACCAGACCCGGGGCTTCGCCGGCGTATAAGATCTCCGCGGTGATTCCTCCGATTGTTACCGAAACAGGAAGCACCGGTTTTGTAGTTCCGTTATTCGTCACCGAACCGGTCACGCCCCCGGGGTTCGTCTGCCCTTCGCCGGTTGCATAGAACACGATCACAGACCCCGCGGCGGCGGCATTCGATGCGTCGTTTATCGTTTGATCCTGGTTCAGAATCGCCCCTTGCCCCATACCGCTTGCATTGGACGTGAAGATGGCGGGAGCGGCTGGAGAAACAGGTACCGTTACCGTGGCCGATACCGTGCCCTGATATTCCACTCGCACATTCGTGCTGGTTTGTCCGGCCACCTCATAAGGCACGATGGCGCTGAGAACTCCCGCCGCCGAATAAATCAGGGGCGCCGGTATGCCGTCGAATAGGATACGTGTCTCAGCAAGCTGCGTCAGCACATTCCCCGCCGAACCCAATTGCAAACCCACCAAGCTCACTGGCCCGAACTGCTGCCCGAACACCGATACGATCTCGCCCGGCGAAACGAAACCGCCCGTATAATTCGCCGCGTTGACAATGCCATTGGCTGGAAACGACGGCACTGGCACGATGACGAATCCACCGGAGTATGCGGCTGCATCGCCAGCCCTGCGCAACAGGACACTGCAAAAAGCTCGAGTGGAACGGGCCGCCACATCCACCGTGAAACGGATGGGAATCAGACCACCGGAGGCGGCGCCAGGCTGTATATGCAGCGTTCCGGGCCGAACGCTAATGCCCGGTCCGAGCAACGTCACCTGGTTACTGGCATCGATCCCTTTCCCCCACACCAGCACGTCAATCGCGGATCCGGCGCGCGCCGTCTTAGCACTTGCTGCGAATGAATAAGCGGTGCCACCGGCCGGGCCCGTGCCGAGATAAGGGATGTCCATCCCAGAAGCCGCGGTGTCGACACTGAAATCGACGGCCGTATTGCCGCCGGCGGTTACCACAGCAGGTTGGGCGGCAACGGTCGTTCGAAAGGAAGTCGTCAGGGAAGTCCCGGCACTGAAATAGAGATTGGCTGGAAAAACAGGTCCATCCAGCGGCTCAATATAAACGGTATACGTTCCCGGGGGCACGCTGTCTATCGAGTAACTGCCATCGGTGGTGCTAGTAACTCCTCCAATCGCCAAGCCCGTTGCGGTATCCACGGCCACCACCGACCCGGCGAATATAGGGGACCCATCGGTATAGGCAGCCTTGCCGCTGATTGAGCCATTCTGCGCGGCGAAGCTTGGCGCGGGATATACCGCTCTTGCAAAGGCGATGTCATCTGGCGACAAATTCGATTGCATAGTCGATTCCGCCACTGTGCTGAATTGCGAGAAAACAAACGTCGTCTGATACATCGTCGCCGACACCAGCCCGCTGTGATTAGCGCCCAGGGCATGCCCTAATTCATGCGTCAGAAGGGACTGCAGGTCGAAGCTATCCAGCGCATGATCGGTGGAAAGCGGCGCCTGGAAGCCTTGAAAATCGACGTTCGGGTTAATCAGAATATCGGTGTCGGTCAATGCGCCGTTATCGTCATAGCGCCATAGCGTAATGGCCAGATAAGAACCCACGATGCTACGAGTCTCAGCGGTATCCTCGGCCGTGATGACGGACTTTCCGTCGCTGGGATTATTATGCAGCGTCGTGCTCTGCAGCGGGGCGAAATGGATGGTAGTCCCGGAGATGCTGCTCCAGGCGTTCGTTGCCGCCGTGATGGCCGCGGCCGGATCGCTGGATGGAGAAATGATGACACCACCAGCGGAGTTTACCGCCCCTGCCTTGACGGTGGGATTGAGATAAAACTGAATGTTTGTGACGTCTCTGCGAAACAGCGGAATTCCCTTGTTGCTAGTTACGCGCACATAAGCGAACGCCGAAACCGACACCAGGATCGGAACCACCAACACCCGAACGATGTCTCTCCTCATTTCGCACTCCGTGCCCGCACCATGTTTCGCAACGAGCTGGAGACTTGCGCGGGCGAAGAATTATCCAGCAGTGTTAGAGGCGTTCCGCCGGAAGTGCCGGGGACGAACTCCAGACCTTGCACGATGGCATGAACTCTTTGGTCGGCGCCAATCGTGAACTTGCCTTGGCCACCACCTGCGGTTCGCATGTACCCGATCGGTGTTGTGTAGAGGAACAGATACACCTCCTCGCCCGCGCCGTACCCTAACGCACCGCTGATTTGCTGATGGACGCCGTCGAGACTGCCGCCGGGTTCGCTAACAACCAACGACTGCCGCCGCTCGCCTTTCAGGGTCTCGATAACAGCGACTTCATAGTGGGTCCAGAGATACCGGTGCTTCGCGTCCCAGGCGACATGCGAATTTGCGACACGGCCGTGAACGATCTGCTCCGACTTGTCGACTAAATTTTCCAGTGAGTAACGGGGTGCCACGGCTGCCTCCGCGGACAGCGCGGCGATGAAGAAGAGAATCGGCCTCATGGGATCAGGATAGCCCGATCAGCGCTTAGAGTGTGGTCGCGTGACGCTTCAGAATTTGAACCAGATTTTGCGAGAACGCCGAACGTGCCAGCACCATATCGCAACCCGCCTCATGAGCCTTCTGCTTCAGTTCGCCTTGCACGTGGGACAGATAGGCGATCAGGCTGATGGGCTTGGATTCTTCGCCGGCCTTCAACGCCGTAATCAACTTCAGCGGGTCGATCCCATTGAAATTCAGATCGAAGATAATCAGCGCTGGATTTTCCTTGGCTTTGGCCAGCACATCCTCATCGGATTTGACATACTCGACATCCAGACCCGCGCGCTTGGCCGCATCGCTGATCTTGACAATAAAAAACAGATCGTCCACGACCGCGAGGACTTTCTTCTTCCCCTGCTTCTGCATATGAATTGTTAAAAGAGAACTAACCTTATCCTGCTTGGAAACCGCTTAGACTTCGGAGGGCGAATTACGATTTTATCCCGTTTCAGACTGCTACGCAATGCGTGGCGTAACTACGGCAGTTGCTTCTTCACGTCACTGAAGAGGGACGGGTCCACTGTATCCAGAATTTGAACCTTGCCCATATTGATCGACATGCCCTTTTCATTCGTATGGTTGCGGGCTAATTTCATGCCGTGCGTCTCAGCGTATTCCCAATCCCACGCTCCCGACGTGCCGCCCTGGAGCTTGTATTCCCAATGGGTCATCAGGTGCGACTTGCGGGAGACGAAAGCCTTATACATATCGCCTGGGGTTAAGCCGACATGATCAAACGTCAGTTGCACAATATCCACCGTGTCGTCGCCGCGCTTGGCATCGCCCATATAGTTCAGATGAACGCCGCTGTCGGTCCATTTCCACGGCATGGATAGCCAGTACATATCGTTGATGTAAGTTCCGTAGGCGTCTTTGAGAGCCTTGGCGGCCTCATCACCGGAAAGCTTTTTACCATCCATGTAGGCTTCACCCTGTTGGTTGGCAGTGTTGAATACACGATCGCCGACTTGCCGTCTTTCGTCTTCGAATCCAAGCGATAGCGGCCGGTCTGTTTGTCCCACAGATGCGATCGGTCAGCTACAACTTTACCGCCGGCGTTGACCACAAAATCGTAGCGCACGTAATGAGCGGAGTTCCAGGAAGCCTGGCCACCCATGGCTGCGGTCATGGCTTTTTCGATCTCAGCCGATTTGGCGTCTGGCGCGGCGGAAGCGGATGGAATGAATCCAAGAACGGCAGCTACGAGGAAGAGCTTCATTGCAGTCATGCTAGCAGGAAAGTGAACGAACTTACAGGGCCCCCGGGTTCGACGCACCCGGGGGATGTATACCGAAAATGTGTATCAAAATACGCTTAAGCCATTTTACGCTTGCGGAGAATCCAACCCATTCCAACCAGGCCTGCTGCGATAAACAGCGCACTCGCCGGTTCCGGTGCCGGGGCGCCGACTACGATATCGCCTGTGGTCAGCTGCAGGATGGAGCTTTCTCCCGCCCCGGAATGGGCGAAGAACTGAGCGTCATCGTCGTTGTTTGGGAGAGCCAGCACGCCGCCGAAGGTAACGGTTGCACCGGAAGTCAATGCGATCAAGGCATCGGAATTCAACGCGACATGGACGGTTGTTCCATCATCGCTGGCGCTCAAGGTGACGGTTCCGAATAGAGTATTCGCCCCAATATCGTCATAGGCGAACAACGCCGCCAGTTTGTAAATATTAAAGGTGAAGGTGCTCACGCCCGTGGGAAACAGCGAACCGTTCGCGGGCTCATCCAACTGCAAGTCGGCCGCAGTCACGCTCCCGGTGAAGGTCGGCAAAGTGAACCGAAAGAAATCGCGATAACCGTCACCATCCAGCGCGCCGGCCAGGAAATTCGCCGATAGACCGGGCGTAATCGTGTTCCCCGAATTGTCGGAGAGCCAACCCCGGCTGGTCGAGTCAATAGGCGCCAAAGTAGTGGCCGCCATCGTGCACGGAATCAGCGTAGCGAGCAAGAATGTTTTTAAATTCATCAGTAGTTGCCTAATTCAGTCTAAAGGAATCCCAGTTTTTTGGTCGCGAAATTATTAAGATTGGGGAAAACAGTGGGTAAATCCACGGTATTCACACCAAACCACTCGGCCAAGGTCGCGCCATATTGATCGAGCGAGGTAGTAGGGATCCAGCGCCCCTGACCCGACGAATCGTCTGGCCCGTTCAAATCAAGTGTCGGGAAGGTTCCGTAGACTTCTTTACCCTTCACCGCGCCACCGACGATCATCTGATGGCTTCCCCAGGCGTGATCGGTGCCGTCGTTACTATTCGCTTGCAGCGTACGCGAAAAATCCGAGACCGTAAACGCCGTTACCTGCTGATCTACCGTCATCTCCAGCGTTGCGTTGTAGAAAGCCAACACCGCATCGTTGATCTGCGTGAACAAGGCGTCCTGCTGAGGCAACTGGGCGGAGTGCGTATCGAACCCGCCGATGCCCGCGATAAAAATCTGGCGGCTCATACCCAATTCCGCGCGGACCTGAATGATCCGGGCGATCTGCGAGAGTTGATTGCCCAATCCCGTAGCGGGAAACTTGGTGGTCAGTGGCGTCGCGCCTTTCACGGCCAAGGAAAGCGTAGTGGAATCGTTGATTCCCTGGCTTAGCCGGGACTTGGCGGATTGCACCAGCGAGAGACCGGTGTCGAACTTCAGAACGTTCTGGACCGCACCCAGGCGGGCCACTTCGCCGCTGTTATTGCCAAACCCCTGCAACCCGAGCGTGCCGTTCAGATTCACGATCGCCGGGCGCGTCTGCTTGCCAAGACCAAACGGATTGTTGCCGCTCACTGACGTAACCAGGGGAAACGTCGATGCATTTTGGGTGTGCATCAAATCGGCGGTTCGGCCCGCCCATCCAGTATCGGCCGATCCGTTAGTGATATCGGTTAGCCACTGCCCCGATTGCGAAGAGTGCGAATACAAGTCGAATGGCAATGCCACCTGACGCTGCTGATACTGCACGCGGCTGGTTTTGGTAACCAGCGGCCCGACGTTCGCCAGAATCGCCGCTTTTCCACCCGTGTATAAACCCTGCAGACCGGCTAACTTGCTATGGACGGCGAAGGAATCCTGCGTTGCCGGGATAGGAAGCAAACTGCCCCCGCCCAAGGCTAGATTGCCCCGGTTCTTCGTATATTTCGCGTAGTTCGCCGTGCTGATCGGCACGATCAGGTTATTGGCGTCATTGCCACCGTAGAGGGCGATACATACCAGCGCCTTATAATCCGCGACGTTCTGCGACATCGCGTTCATCAAACCGAATCGGCCGAATCGAGACCCGGCGCCAAGTGCCGCCAGGGTACGGCACGTTACCTGCATGAATTGTCTTCTGGATGCCATAATATTGAATCCTTTTTCCCTGTTTTTAATTACTAACCGAATATTCTTCGGAACTGGCGGCGATATAAAGAGCTGCCTTGGCTTTATCCAACGCGGTGGTTTTCGCGGCTATTGCCGTTAAAATGTTCGACCGCATCGTGGCCGACATCGCCCCGTGTAAGAACGTGCTGTTCACGGCGTCGACCAGGTTGTTCGCGTTCGCCGCCAGCGCGCTCCAGGGCGACAGATCGATCGTGACGCCGTTGCCCAGATTGCCGTAGATCGCCGTGTTGACGATACTGGTCCGCCCGATCGCCGTCGTACCGGAATGGAGCTGAAATTCCGGTCCCAGAAGAGTATCGGAGACATGATAATCGGGGGAATAGTAATTGAAGACACTGGGGGCATTCAGTACATCCTGCCCGATGCTGGATCCGAACCCGCGCAGGTTATTCACCGCCGGAACGGTAGCGTTGAGGGCCCGCAACAGGCCGCTGATAAAGAGTGTCGGCTCTTTCAGATGTCCGAAGTCTTTCGCCGGGGCGCTAGTATCGGCGGCGCGGGCCTCGGGATCGAGCAAAATCGCTTTCACGACGGATTTCATGTCGCCCCGCACGCCCGCGGCATTCGCTTCAAACACGCTCACCACCCGCAGTACATAGCCCGTGCTCGGGTTGCTGGTTGTAAGGTGCTGAATCATCTGCTTGCAGACAAAGGGCGGCAAATTAGGATTGTTAAAGATCAGCCCTAAAGCCGCATCCAGATCCTGTTCGGCGGTGCCACCAGGTCCGATGAAGCCTCCGTCGAGCAGCGTCTTCGCGCCAATGTCGTGATTAGGGGCATAGGCCACCATCGGATCGGTGTAGCGGGTATTATTGTGACCGCGAGTAGTGCCGCCCGGTGCCGGGGCGTACGTCCAGCCGGTCATGACTCGCGCCAATTGGCTGACATTATCCTGCGAATACGAATCGATCGGGTTGCCGCCACTTAACTGCAGCGTCCCATCGCGGTTCAGCTTGCTCAGGCCCACCGTGAACAGTTGCAAAATCTCGCGAGCGTAGTTCTCGTTTGGCTCGGTGCCCTTCACGGGATTGGCCTTATCGTTATTCACCATGTCGAGGTAATGACCCATCGCCGGATTGAGCGTCATGTCCTTCATGATGGTGAGGTAATTTCCAAACGCATCATTACTGAGCGTCCGATAATAAGTCGTCATCCCCTGCTCATTCTGAATCTTGTTGCTGGACACAACCCAAATCTGGCTCAGCGCAAAGGCCACTCGCTGACGCATCTGATCGGATCCGATGGCCGCATTCTGGTAAACCTGATTGGAGATAAAACCGTTGCCGCCATCTTCCAACAATGGATCGATGTCGTTGATCGGACTGCCAGCCACCTTAAATTGGGCATTGACGTATTTCGTGATTCCGGATGCTTGCAGATCCGTGACGGTTGAAATAGTAGGACCCCATGATGCCTGTTCCAGAAAACGCGCGGCGGCGGCTGGCGTCATCTGTTGGGCACGGCCCGGAATCGCGGAGAGCGCCAGAAAACTACATAACATGGAGGCACTGGCGATGAGACGAAGGAAGGCTAGGTTCATCAAGACCGATAGTACCGAAACTAGTGGTCTAGTACAGTTAGGGAATGTACCCGAGAGAGCACTTCTATGGCCCTAGAGAGTAATAGGGCGGACCGTGAGAGCGGTATGCCAGGGCTACGACACCCCTATATTCGAGAGGCGGATAACTCCTTGTTCGCCACAAGATAGAGGAACGTACCTACTACGGCCTGCCAGATTGCGAACTGCACCACCAGATTGTCCGTCGCCGAGAAATTCCAGCAAAACGGCAGGGCTGCCAAAGAACCGGCAAGCGCTCCGATCAGAACCGTCCGCCAACCGATGTGCATCCATCGTCCAACTTGCGCCGCCAGTGTCACACCCGCTCCACCAACGAAGCCGGCGCAGGACATCTGGAGGTAGGGACGATGCAGCGGGTCCATCTCCAGGGCTGTGTAGAAGGCCACAATCCAAACCAGGCTCACCGAGACCCCCATCACTGCTTTGTGCCGCGGCGTGTAAGGCAGCAGGAGCGCCGCGACAAGAGCGAATGGAATCCCGATCAGATAGGAGCGAAAGGTCTCACCGCCACCGATGAAGTTGGAACCGGCCCCGGTAATCGCAAACAGAATAGCAACTCCGGCGGCCTTTAAAAGACTGGAGTTGGTGGAAAGCGGCATAAGCGGATTGCCTGACCGCCCAATTGTACGCCGCATGCCTAAATCCGGACAGTAGTTTCCAGCGAAACTACGGAAACTATGCTTGAAGAACCCGGAGTCAAGGGCGGCCGGGCGACAGAAGAACTTCGGCGCGGCGGCCCCCGACTGTGCCGACGGCAGCCCCAATAAGCGGGCTTTGCACAATCCCCGTAACAGCTACGCCGCCTTCTCCCGGTCAAGCGTGCTCGGCAGCGCGAAGCCGGCGGCGATAAGCCAGATGAACCCTGGGAATCGCGTGAGGGGGATGAGCGGAAGCAGCTTCGGGAATACAATTTCAAGCCAGCTGATCTCGCCAATCACGCCGATGACGAGGCCCATCACCACCAGCCATTTCGGCAATAGCTTTCCGAAGCCCGCCGTCACCGAGATGCCCGCAAGGAGTAAGCCTAGCGGCACGGAAAAGCCGGGGCCGCCGAGGGCAAAGGAGAAGCGGTACAGCGCCTGTATCAGCGGGTTGTCCTGTGCAATGCCGGGATAGGTCATCGTCCAGAGGACTGACGAAGATGCCATCATATTGATCGAGGTCGCAAACCCTCCGAACAAGGCGATGTTCGGGCCTGCGGCTCGCACGCCGAGAAAGCGGAGCTGGCTGACGACGGATGCCGTGAAAATCGCTAACGGAATGGCGGCGCCGAATTGGAAGAACGCGCACAGCAGGACCGCGTCGGGCCGCGCTTTGAAGAAGGTAGCGATGGTTTCCCGCGACTCCCAAGGTCCGGGAAAGAAGGGCATTCCGCCAAAGGCGGTGACTGGGATCAGCCCCCCGATAAACAGTGCCACGAAGGCGATGGCGACGAAACCGAGGGGCGGTCCGGCATGGCGTAGGGAAGAAGGATGATTTTGCGAAAGCACAGGTTGTTGGCTCCAGATTCGTTTCGTATTGCAATCATTTTAATGTTAAACGATTATGGTATGCAACAATATTTCGATGAAGGTACCGCCCGGATCCGAGGCAGATTGCTCACAGCCTGACAGCGGACGGTCGGCGCCTGCCTTTCTTCTGGCGCAGGTCGGAGCTCATGCCGCAGCGAAATTCGCCGAGCGTCTCCGTGCCTTGGAGCTGGTTCCGGCCCATGCCGGCATTCTGCGCATTCTGGCGGCGACGCCAGCGATTACCCAGCAGGCTCTAGCGATGGCCTTGGGAACCCTTCCGAGCCGATTGGTCGCGATGGTGGATGAGCTTGAATCCAAAAGTCTGGTCGAGCGGCAATCCGACGAGACCGACCGCCGCCGTTATGCGCTGCGACTGACGGAAAACGGTACGGCGATGCTGCAGGCCATCGGCCGCATTGCGCGTGAACACCAGCAATCGCTGCTGGCCTCCCTCTCGGAAGAAGAACAGCGGCAACTCGCAGGCCTCTTGCAGCGCGTCGGCGACGAACAGGGATTGCTCAAAGGGGTTCATCCGGGTTTCGCCACTCCAGACAAGCCGGAGAGGGCCAGGGAGTGAATGGCGCAGCTTAGTGATACGTTCGGCGAAGTTCCGGCACTGAACGGATGTCAGGAGGAGAACATGCCCGACGTAAACCCACTCGAATCTCTTACAAAACTACTGGCCTCACATCTGATCTACGCGCTGGTAGTCATCTTTCTCTTTGTGCAGCAACGCCGGAATCTGGACGATCTTCAGAAATCGACAAAGGAAAACCACGACGACTTGTCGCGCATATACCGCTGGAGCGTTATCGCCAGTTATGCCCTGATCGCCATTGCAATTCCCATCTGGTGGTGGGCTACTTTCCATCGCGTGGAAACTGCGCTCTGGGGATTCGTAACGCCGCTGATGAGCACGGAAGCAAAGCTTGAATCGACCGACCCGCAGGTCCGCGAGGAGCTGACGCCGTTGTCTCCGGAAGCGCGCTTTTACGTGAATCGTGAGCTGATCAAGGACGATCCGCGGCACTACACGCTCAGCTGGGCCTTACGCACGGATAGCGGAACGGACGCCATCCCTTTCGTTCTCAGCCATAGCTTTGCGGTGAAAACGATTAACCCCGGGGGGCCTTCGCCCGAGCCGGATCAGCTTGCGGGAACGCCTTTTCTCGAAACCGGTGGCACCAAGAAGCGCTTCAATCTCAATCTGCGGGGCTTGGACGCGCAGTCGGCCGTGGAACTCTATTACCATCCCGATCCAGCCGATCCCGTGCGCAAGACCGGTACGCTTGAATTGCGCAGTCGGACGGGTACCAGCCTGATCGCGATGGAAGCTGTCGACGCGCAAAGCAGCGCCGTTCATCCACCCATTCAGCTAAGTTGGTTCGTAACGACGGTGTTTGCGGCGGCGGAGTATAGCGTTTGGAAAAAGGTTCCGGCGAAGGAAGCCGTGGCGAGTCTGGGCAGTCCCGACCCCAAGCGGCAGTTGGCGGCGCAAAGTTCGCTGATCAGCGCCGGAGTGGCTTCGTTACCGGCGATTCACGAGGCCTTGCAGCAACCGGCGCCCAGCGGAACCGACCCATCCTTATATATGCGCAACCTGGCCGATACGCTTACGCGCATAGAGAAGACCGGCGTGAAGGTACCCTCTGGCACGCGGCTCGCGACGGCGCTGTCGCTCTATAAAACGGCGGATTACCGGGCGGCGGCATCGTTCTTCGCCAAGGTAAGCACGGAAGAATTGGAAAGCGATCCAATTAATGTGTATTATCGTGGATTTTGCCGCTATTATACTGGTGATAAAGCTGGGTCAGCTGCCGATTTCCGAAGATACCGGGAATTAACGGCGTTAAAAACAACAACCCCCCGGTAGCGGAAAGCTAGCGGCGGGCTGTTCAAGTGCAACTTTGCGGACGAATTGTCTAATCGCCGAAAGAGCCGACTTCTTCCTGCGATTCCTTCGCCACAGGCGCCGGGGCTGGTGCGATTCCACCTAACTGGACCAAGTCGGCCTTGGGAGCTTCCTTCAGTACATGTTGGCGATAGAGAGCGGCCATGCGGGCGTTCTCCGCGGACTGCTTCAGCTTTTCATCGCGAGCCCGGGTCTTCTCTTCGCGAGCTGTTTTAGCAACGCCGACCTTGTCGAGGTCGGTTTGCTTGGCGTGATTGACATCCTCGGCGCGAAGGATCAAGGAGTGATCGGAGTTCGTGAGGCTGACCTTTTTGCCGCCGGCGACGATCTCATGCCGTCCATGCTCTTCATACCATTTTGTAAGCGTGGCGGTCATGTGCATTTTTTCGATGATGTTGCGCCAGCCGACGCCGGTGTTGTAGGCGCAGAAGGAGATTTCGCCTTCCTGCGTGGCATAAGGGATGATGCACTGTTCGGTCCGGCGGAAATCGTAATTGAACAGATCCTGGAACCACATCCCGGCTACAAACAGGAAGTTCCAACGATCCTGCCTGCGCAGGTCGATATCCTGGCGGGTCCGGTCAGCCGTAACTTTGCCGTAGCTCTTGCCCGTCATGCCGAAGCACTTATCGAATTTGGCAACCAGATCGCTTAACTTGAAGTGGGTCGGAGCCGTGTAGGGGTTGTAGTTACGGAGCAGCGCGAGCGAGACTCCGAAGACCGACAATTTCCTACCGCGAGCCGCATCGTTAATGCGCGCGACGTCTTTGGCCAACTGGTCGGCTTTCAGGAACGCGGTAACCGGAACGGCTTCCTTGGTTTCCTTATCGCACATTACGGCCATGCCAATACCGCAATTCGGATGGCAGCCGCAGCTTAACTGACCCCAATCGGCATCCGGCCCGTGGACCAGATCGGCGAAGTCGGAAAAAGTGCTCATGAACGAGATCGGGAACCAGTCGCGAACCGGCTCACCCAACCCAACCTGATTCTTGACGTCATGCGCTAAATGGGAAAGCGTGTAGCGCTGGGCCTTGCGGCGTTCATCGGTGACGGCCTCATCGCGGCCTGTAAACGACACCGGCTGGAACGACAAAAACGGAATTTTCTTGGGATTGTCGAGGGCGAAACGAACCACCGCACCAACTTGCTCATTGTTGATTCCATTGATGATCGTGATCACCGGAACGATGTCGACGCCGTTGGTCCAGAGGTTCTCAATAGCCCGCAGCTTGACGTCGAACAGGTTTCCGACGGCACGATGGGAATTGGCTTCGTTCCCGATTCCATCGAACTGGAGATAGGCGTAACGAAGACCGGCTTCAGCGGCTTGCTTACAAAATTCCGGGCTCTTGGCGAACTCAATCCCGTTGGTGGCCGCTTGCACGCTGTTGTAGCCGATTTTTCGACAATAACGCACGGCATCCAGGAAGTAGGGAGACAGCGTCGGCTCGCCACCGGAGAACTGCACCGACATCTGGCGGCGCGGTTTAATGGAAATCGCATTATCAAGCAGCGTTTTGATGTCTTCCCAGGTGAGTTCATGAACGAAGCCAACCTGGTTCGCGTCCATGAAGCACGGATCGCACATCATATTGCAACGATTGGTTAAATCGACCGTAAGCACCGAACCGCGCCCGTGCTTGACAGTGCTGGTTCCGTGATTATGAAGCTTTTCGTCGGCATGCGCGCGAATATCGCGGCCCGGGAAAACGTCTTCCAAATGCTTGAAAAAAGCCGTATCGATCGCCATTACATCTTCAAAATGGCCGTGCTTCGGGCAATCCTTCACCATCAGGATCTGGCCGTCGCGCTCAATGATGTTGGCTTTGATTTCGCCAATCTTCTCATTGATTAGAATTTCATGGGGTAGCTTGCCATCGACAATCTGCTGGCGGATCTCAGGCACACACTTCGGACACAGGGAATCGGTTTCGCGCGGCCAACCGAGTGGCGGCTTCTCTTTCTCATACGACTTCAGCAGCGGCTTTTCCGACCACCTGGGGGTGAAGGAAGGGTTCTGCTTAATCTGGTTGAGCTTGTCGAACACCGTCCAAGCTGCCGAGGCAGCGAGGGTTACCACTTTTTCAACGTGTTTAATCGGTTTGTGCATAGGCGATAGGCTGGCGAAGCATCTCCACTCTATAAGATTGGATCTCTACTTCTGATGGCTAAGTATAGGCGCTCATCATATCACTCACCATGCGAAAGTATTAAAGCGTCCATTTTCATCGCTGTATGGCTGTGACGCGGGGTGAGTGGCAGCGGATGTTTGGCCACGAATGTCTCATGTGTTGTTTTGACACGGAAGTGCAACGCCCTTGTGTCAACATAAAGGGGTGAATCGCATATCTCCTGCCAACCAAACGCGCTTTCGGGTGGGGCTAGTTCAGATGAGCTGCTCAAAGGACTCCGCGGAAAATCTCGAAAAGGCCGAGCTCAAAATCCGCGAGGCCGCTAAACAAGGCGCACAGATCATCTGCCTGCAGGAACTCTTTCGTTCTCAATACTTTTGCCGCGAGGAGAACGCCGAGTTATTTGGCCTCGCCGAGGCAATTCCCGGTCCTTCGACCGAGCGTCTGGGGAAGGTGGCGAAAGAGGCGGGCGTGGCGGTGATCGCTTCCCTCTTTGAACGCCGGGCGGCGGGGCTGTATCACAACACGGCGGCGATCATCGGTACCGATGGCGAACTGCAGGGGATCTACAGGAAAATGCACATCCCCGACGATCCGCTGTATTACGAAAAGTTCTATTTCACGCCCGGCGATCTGGGATTTTTGAATTTCGACACGGCATTCGGGCGCATCGGGGTGCTGGTCTGCTGGGATCAATGGTATCCCGAGGGTGCCCGGCTCTCCTCGCTGTCTGGCGCCAATATTCTGTTTTATCCGACAGCGATCGGCTGGCATCCCAGCGAAAAGGCCGAGTACGGCGCCGCCCAACTCGACGCCTGGAAAACCATTCAACGATCCCATTCGATTGCCAATGGAATCTATGTGGCTGCGGTCAATCGCGTGGGATTCGAGGGTCCGCCGGATCACGGCTTGGAATTCTGGGGATCTTCTTTTGTTTCCGACCCGTTCGGTCAGGTGATCGCCCAGGCCTCGACCGCGGACGAGGAGATTCTAGTAGTGGAATGCGACCCCCAGCGAGCCGAAGAGGTCCGGCGGAACTGGCCCTTTTTGCGGGATCGGCGAATCGATGCCTACGGTCCGATTTTGAACCGCTGGAATAGCTAGGTGACTCCGCGAGAACTCGGGTATCGGATGCCGGCGGAGTGGGAGCCGCATGAGGCCACTTGGATCGCCTGGCCCCACGAGAAGACCGATTGGCCGGGTAAGTTCGCTTCGGTGCAGTGGGTGTATGGCGAGATCGTGCGCCGCCTGGCGCGTGTGGAGCGAGTCCGAATTCTGGTGGAAGATGCCGCCGCGGCGCAAAAGGCAAAGCGCGTATTACGAAAATGCGGCGTGAATTTGCACGCCGTGGATTTCCTGGAACTGCCGACAAATCGCAGTTGGACTCGGGACTATTGTCCGATTTTCGTCAAGGACCCTGGCGGCAGCATCGCCATTACGAACTGGAAATTCAATGGCTGGGCGAAATACGACAATTGGCAAGAGGACGATCGTATTCCGGCAGCGGTAGCCGAGCGCTACGAGTTGCAGCAATGGGAACCGGGGCTTGTGCTCGAAGGCGGAAGCATCGACGGGAATGGCCAGGGCAAGCTACTAACCACCGAAGAGTGCTTGCTATCGAGTGTGCAGGCCCGCAATCCGGAATGGTCACGGATACAAATTGAGCAGGCCCTGGCCGATTACTTAGGCGCGACCGAAGTGATTTGGCTGAAGAACGGAATCGCCGGCGACGACACGCATGGGCACGTTGACGATCTGGCTCGCTTCGTCAATCCATCCACCGTGGTGATCGCCTGTGAAGACGATAAATCGAGGGTAAACTATGAGCCACTGCAAGAAAATCTAGCGCTATTGCGAGCGCGGCCGGACTTGCGAATCGTAACGCTGCCAATGCCCGAACCGGTGTTCTTCGCAGGTCAGCTATTGCCGGCGAGTTACGCCAATTTTTATATTGCGAATCAATTGGTGTTGGTGCCAACCTTCAACGATCCCAACGATCGGGTGGCGTTGCATATCCTTGGCGAATTGTTCCCGGATCGCGAAGTGACGGGAATCAGTTGCGTAGATTTGGTGCTGGGCCTGGGCACTCTCCATTGCATGACACAGCAACAACCAGCGTCCGGTTTGATGTAACGCCCACTCACATCTTAGGCGATCGATCGCAAGACGCCGCCTTCAGCGCGAATCGCCGAGCCATTCATGGACGCCGCCAGGGGACTACAGACGAAGGCCACAACCGAGGCAATTTCCGCGGGCTCAAGAAAACGCTGCAAGATGGACGATGGCCGGGCGTGCTTGAAGAAATCGTCTTCCACTTGCGCTTGCGTT